>NZ_JBKBTV010000100.1:0-10062 GCF_046291265.1 Acidovorax sp.
CCCCACAACCCATTCGGGCTGAGCCTGTCGAAGCCAAAGCGCGTCCCATGCCAGGCCCCGACCAGATAGGGAAAGTGCTGGTGCCCCACCCCGGGCATCGTTCTATAACGAGCAACCGAGTTCGATCCAACCGAAGGAGACGTGCCATGAAACTTCATCACATTGCCGCGCTGGCCACCCTGGCCATGGCTGCGGGCGCTGCGCAGGCGCAGCCCAGCCAGGGCGTGAGCAAAGACACCATCACGCTGGGGTCCATTCAGGATTTGTCGGGGCCGCTGGCGGGCTTTGGCAAACAGGTGCGGCTGGGCATGATGCTGCGCGTGGACGAGGCCAACGAACAAGGCGGCATCAACGGCCGCAAGCTCGACCTGAAGGTGGAAGACTCGGGCTACGATCCCAAGAAAGCCGTGCTGGCAGCTCAGAAGCTGGTCAACCAGGACAAGATTTTCATGATGATTGCGCACATCGGCACGGCACAAAACCTGGCCGCCATGCCCGTGCAGTTCAGCAAGAACGTGATCAACTTCTTCCCGGTGACGGCCGCGCGGGAAATGTACGAGCCCTTTCACAAGCTCAAGTATTCGTTTGCCGCCACCTACTACGACCAGATCCGTCTGGCCGCGCCCAAGCTCATCAAGGAAAAGGGCGCCAAGAAGGTCTGCACCATTTACCAGGACGATGAGTTTGGCTTGGAGGTAATGCGCGGCGGCGAGGCGGCCCTCAAGTCCATCGGCATGGACTTTGCCGAGAAGACCTCGTACAAGCGCGGCGCCACCGACTTCTCGTCGCAGGTCGCCAAGATGAAGTCGTCAGAGTGCGACTTCGTGATTCTGGGCACCATCATCCGCGAAACCATCGGCACCATTGGCGAGTCGCGTAAGACAGGCTTCAGCCCCACCTTCCTCGGCTCCAGCGCGGCATACACCGACCTCATCCACAAGCTGGGCGGCAAGCCCATGGACGGCCTGTACGCCACCATGACGGTGCAACACCCCTACCTGGACGAGGCCAGCCAGCCTATCCGCTTCTGGGCCAACAAGTACAAGACCAAGTTCAACGAAGACCCCACGGTGTTCTCGGTCTACGGCTACAACGCGGTCGACGCCTTCATCAAGGCCGCACAGAAGGCAGGCCCGGGCCTCAGCACCGACAGCTTCATCAAGGCGATGGACACCATGGTGATTCCACCCGACATGTTCGGCAGCGCAGAAGGCACGTTTGGCCCTCAAAAACGCTTGGGCAGCGACCTGTCCCGCCTGTCGCAAATCACCGATGGCAAATGGAAAGTGGTGTCTGACTACGTGAAATAGTCACCCGCACTGTTTTTTGCCAGCAGGCCGCCTTCGGGCGGCCTTTTGTTTTTGAGAGTGCGTTTTTGGCTCGGCAGTGGCAGAATTTAACCAAGCAGTAACTTTGCATAAATAGAAAGAGACAACCGCCATGATCGACCGCACCCTCTTCCAGCCCGACCACCAGGCCTTTGCCGACAGCTTTCGCCGCTTTGTCGAGAAGGAAGTCACACCGCACCACGCCGATTGGGAAGACCAGGGCTACGTGGCCCGCGAAGTGTGGAACCAGGCGGGCGCCAACGGCTTTCTGTGCATGAGCCTGCCCGAGGAATACGGCGGCGCCGGGGCCGACAAGCTCTATTCCGTGGCGCAGATGGAAGAGCTGGCGCGCGCTGGCACCACCGGCATCGGCTTTGGGCTGCACAGCGAGATCGTGGCGCCGTACATCCTGCATTACGGCACCGAGGCGCAAAAACGCCTCTACCTGCCCCAGATGGCCAGCGGCGCGATGGTGGGCGCCATTGCCATGAGCGAGCCCGCCGCTGGCAGCGACCTGCAGGGCATCAAGACCACTGCGATCAAGAGTGCCGATGGATCGCACTACGTGCTGAACGGCAGCAAGACCTTCATCACCAACGGTTGGCATGCCGACCTGGTGATCGTCGTCGCCAAGACCGACCCGGCGGCCGGGGCCAAGGGCACCAGCCTCTTCCTGGTGGAGCGCGGCATGCCCGGCTTTGAAAAAGGCCAGCGCCTCAAGAAGATGGGCATGAAGGCACAAGACACCTCAGAACTGTTCTTCACCGACGTGAAGGTGCCCGCCGCCAACCTGCTGGGCGGCCCCGCCATGGAAGGGCGCGGCTTCATCTGTCTGATGGAGCAACTGCCGTGGGAGCGCCTGCAGATTGCCATCACCGCCGTGGCCGCGGCCCAGGCCGCCATCGACTGGACGGTGGACTACGTCAAGCAGCGCAAGGTCTTCGGCCAGAGCGTGGCGTCGTTTCAGAACACCCGCCACACCCTGGCCGAGCTGCAAACGCAGGTGCAGGTGGCCCGCGTGTTCGTGGACAAGTGTTGCGAGCTGATCGTCAAAGACACGCTAGACACCGAGACCGCCAGCATGGCAAAGTACTGGACGACTGACCTGCAGTGCAAGGTGATGGACGAATGCGTGCAGCTGTTTGGCGGCTACGGCTACATGTGGGAATACCCCATCACCCGCGCGTACGCCGACGCGCGCGTGCAGCGCATCTACGGCGGCACGAACGAGATCATGAAAGAGGTGATTGCGCGCGCCATGGGTCTGGGCAAGTAGCGCCATGAACGGTGCCATGCACAGTGCCATGTCCCGCGCGATGGACGCCGAACGCTGTTACAGATACCAGGCGGCGCGGACTTCCTCGGGGGTGAGCGGCGCGCCGCGGCGACGGTCTGTGACATTCACCCAGGAGCGGACACCCAGGCTGCCACTCAAGGCACGCATCAGCAGCAGACCCGCGCCAATGCCGCGAATGGCGGCCGAACCGCGATTGGGTGCCATGAAGGCCGCCACCGCCAGCGCGCTGGATGCGGCCAGTACAAGATGGTGCTCCAGCGCAAACCCGTCTCGCGTGTCGTCGTATTCAATAGCGCCGCGGGCCATGCGCTGCACAGCAGAGGATGTATTTCGTTTCATAGCCAGAAATGTAGATAGCAACCGCAGAAAGATAGTGCAAAAACCACCGCACCCACGTCAGAAAGCGCGCTGTTTTGGTGTGAGCCACTCGGGCGCCGCTCGCTACCAACTTACGTGAGACGCGCCGCAAAAGCAACTGCGTCATCACCCAAGCAACTTTGAAGACTACCGGAGACCATTCATGACCGAAGCCTATGTATTCGATGCGCTGCGCACCCCGCGCGGCAAGGGCAAGAAGGACGGCACCCTGCACGAAGTCAAGCCCATCGACCTGCTCACCGGCTTGCTGATCGAGTTGCAGGCGCGCCACCGCTTTGACACAGCCGCGGTGGACGACGTGGTCATGGGCATCGTCTCGCCCGTGGGCGAACAGGGCTCGGTTTTACCGAAGGTGGCCGCACTCAAAGCCGGGTGGGACTTTCGCTGCGCGGGCGTGCAGGTCAACCGCTTCTGCGCGTCGGGCCTGGAAGCCGTAAACCTGGCCGCGCAGAAGGTGCGCAGCGGCTGGGAAGACCTGGTGGTGGCGGGCGGCGTGGAGAGCATGAGCCGCGTACCCATCGGCTCGGACGGCGGCGCCTGGGCGCAAGACCCGGAGACCAACTCCGCCACGCTGTTCGTGCCCCAAGGCATCGGCGCCGACCTGATCGCCACGCTGGACGGCTACACCCGCGCCGACGTCGATGCCTTCGCGCTCGAATCCCAACGCCGCGCCACCGCAGCACGCGCGGCGGGTTACTTCAAGAACTCGGTCGTGCCCGTGCGCGACTTCATCGGCCAGACCATCCTGGCCGAAGACGAGTTCATCAAGCCCAAGACAACCCTCGAAGGCCTGGGCGCGCTCAAGGCCTCGTTTGAGCAACTCGGCGGCATGGGCTTCGACGCCGTGGCCCTGCAGCGCTACCCGCAGGTGGAACGCATCCACCACGTGCACCACGCGGGCAACTCTTCGGGCATCGTGGACGGTGCCGCCGCCGTACTCATCGGCAACGAGGCCGCCGCCAAGGCCCACGGCCTCACGCCGCGCGCGCGCATCGTGGCCACGGCGCTGAGCGGTGCAGACCCCACCATCATGCTCACCGGCCCCGTGCCCGCCGCCAAGAAGGCGCTGGCCCGCGCAGGCATGACCATCGATCAGATCGACCTGTTCGAAGTCAACGAAGCGTTTGCCGCCGTGCCCATGCGCTTCATGCGCGAGCTGGGCGTGCCGCACGACAAGGTCAACGTGAACGGCGGCGCCATCGCCATGGGCCACCCGCTGGGCGCCACGGGCGCCATGATCCTCGGCACCTTGATTGACGAGCTGCACCGCCGGGGCCAGCGCTATGGCCTGGCCACGCTGTGCGTAGGCGGGGGTATGGGCATCGCCACCATCGTTGAGCGGCTCTGACCGAGCGATCCCCCGAACCGTTCGGGCTGAGCTTGTCGAAGCCAAGGCACGAAGACAACCCTTCGACAAGCTCAGGGCGAACGGGCGGTGGTGATGTCGAAGCCCCTGCACATCCCCCACCCGTTCGCGCTGAGCCCGTCGAAGCCAGGGCACACCGATCACCCAGCCACTTACCCCGCCGCGAGATCAAGACACCGCACCAGGAGACAAGAACATGCAAACCATCCGCTACGAACTCATCCCCGCCCAGGGCACCGACGGCGAAGTCGCCGTCATCACGTTTGACGAAACCAATTCCCCCGTCAACACCATGTGCCGCCAGTGGCAGCAAGAGCTGGGCGAGGTCACCGCCCAGGTGCTGGGCGACCGCGAACGCCTGGGCACTGCGCTCAAAGGCATCGTGCTCGCGTCGGTCAAGACCAGCTTCTTTGCGGGCGCCGACCTCAAGGCCACCATGCGCCTCACACCCGCCGATGCGCCCAACGCGTTTGGCGAGATCGAGCGCATGAAGAAGCACTTCCGCACGCTCGAAACGCTGGGCATCCCCGTGGTGGCCTGCCTCAACGGCACCGCACTGGGTGGCGGCTGGGAAGTGGCCCTGGTCGCCCACTACCGCATCGCCGTGGCCGACCCCAAGATCCAGTTCGGCCTGCCCGAGGTCACGCTCGGTCTGATGCCCGGCGCCACCGGCGTGACCAAGATGACGCGCCTGCTGGGCCTGATGGGCGCGCAGCCCTATGTGCTGGAAGGCAAGCTCTTCAACCCTGCCGAGGCGCTGGAGCTGCAACTGGTGCACGAGCTGGTGGCTACTCGCGAGCAACTGCTGCCCGCCGCCCTCGCCCACATCGCCACCCACCCGCATGCCGTGCAGCCGTGGGACGACAAGAACTACAAGATGCCCGGCGGCACGCCCGCCAACCCCAAGATTGCAGGCGCGCTGACGGTAGCGCCCGCCATGCTCAAGAAGACCACGCGCGGCCGCTACCCCGCGCCCGAGGCGGCGCTGGCCGCCATGGTCGAAGGCGCGATGGTGGACTACGACACCGCCCTGCGCATCGAAAGCCGCTACTTGGCCCGCCTGATGACCGGCCCCGTGGCGCGCAACATGATCAACACGTTCTTCTTCGACATGAACGCGATCAAGAGCGGCAAGTCGCGCCCAGGCTCGGCCCCACGCTACAAACCCCAAAAGGTCGGCATCCTGGGCGCCGGCATGATGGGCGCGGGCATCGCCTGGGCCCAGGCCAGCCGGGGCATTGCCACCGTGCTCAAGGACGTGAGCACCGAGAAGGCCGAGGCTGGCAAGGCCTACAGCGCCAAGCTCACCCAGGCCCGCGTAGACAAGGGCCGTATGACAGCCGAGGCGCAGCAGGCGCTGCTGGCGCGCATCACGCCCACCGCCAGCGCGGCCGACCTGGCGGGCTGCGAACTCATCATCGAAGCCGTGTTTGAAAGCCGCGAGCTCAAGGCCAAGGTCACGCAAGAGGCCGAGCCGCAATTGGCGCCTGGCGGCTTCTTTGCCAGCAACACCTCCACCCTGCCCATCAGCGGCCTGGCCACGGCCAGCAGCAAGCCCGAGAAGTTTGTCGGCATCCACTTCTTCAGCCCCGTGGACAAGATGAAGCTGGTCGAGATCATCCGCGGCAAACAGACGGACGACGAAACCGTGGCCCGCGCGTTCGACTACGTGCAGGCCCTGGGCAAGGTGCCCATCGTGGTCAACGACTCACGCGGCTTCTACACCAGCCGCACCTTTGGCACCTTTGTGATGGAAGGCGCCGCCATGCTGGGCGAAGGCATCCCCGCAGCCGCCATTGCAAACGCCGCCATGCAGGCCGGCCTGCCCGTCGGCCCGCTGGCCGTGCTGGACGAAACCGCGCTGACCCTGAGCGTGCATGTGCTGGACCAGACCCGCGCCGACTACGCCGCCGAAGGCAAGACCTACGCCGCCACGCCCGGCGAGCTGCTGGTGGAGCGCATGGTCAAAGAGCTGAAGCGCCCCGGTCGCGCCGGTGGCGGCGGTTTTTATGACTACCCCGCAGGCGCCAAGAAGCACCTGTGGCCGGAGCTGAAACCTCTGTTCGAAAAGCCCGGCGTGGAATGGAGCGTGCAAGAGATCCAGGACCGTTTGCTCTATCGCCAAACCATCGAAACCGCGCGCTGCCTGGCCGAGGGCGTGCTGACCAGCGTGCATGACGCGAACATCGGGTCGATCTTTGGGATTGGGTTTCCGGCGTGGACGGGAGGGGCGATGCAGTTTATCTATGGAACGGGAATCGAAGCGTTCTTGAAGCGTGCGGATGAACTGACGGCGAAGTATGGAGCGGGGTTTAGCCTAGACAAACGAGCTTGCGACGAAATCGACAAGCTGCGGCCATGGTAAATAGTTCAGCGAGTCAATAGCCCTGCAAGCTTGATTGATTCACAAGTCATCCTCGTCTTCTATGCCGTCCTCGGTAAGCAACAGATCTATCTGCGCCTTCAAGCGCGCCTTATCGGCATTGAAGAACGGCGTCGGGATTACGAGCCATGCACGCCGCCCTCCACGTAACCTCACAGGAATCCGGTCGCAATCTGCGTCATCCAAAACTTCTGTACGGGGAACTTTTGACCCGGCCACGGGCGCGGCAAGAGGCTCAACAGCAAGCTTCTGAGGCAGCTCTTGAACTTCAGCAGGAGTCGGGGCACTCAGTGCTGGCGCGCTTTCAGCGTCATCGCCTTCAAAGTATCGCGTGAACTCAACTGATCTTCGAAATACGGCAACGACATCACCGGCCGAAGGCGGCAAAAACCCTCGCTGGATGAGGTCGTACTTTAGGTTGGCATCGGAAGGCAGTCCGGTCGAGTACTTTTCCAGTAGCTCAGAAAAGAGCGCAGGCCTGCGCAAAAAACTAAGCAGAAGTGATCTCTTCAAATCCTCGTCTGGCGCGAACTTGAGAGCTTCAACGTCTTTCGTAACCGCCAAAAGCCCATCACTCGGGCGCTCTAGCAAACCGTAGTACCGCAGCGATGCCATGGCGGAGAGAGCACTCCCGCTTGATGCGCCCTTGTAGCCCAAGTTTTGAGCGACTACCTCTGTTGGAGCAGGGTGTAAGCGCTCTTTGTCATAAGCTTTCATGACGCGGTCGATCGCCTCGTCAAGTGAAATCGACGGAGCCCGAGGACTCTTTTTTCTAGGGATGCCTACATCAGCCATACAAGCTCCATATCACTTAGAAGATCATCGTATAACAGCACTTATTCGTTGTCAAACGTTCCGACCGACATCAAATAACGTATAGAACTTATGCTCATCACTATCCAATGGCTTTCCAATTTCATGAAAACTGAAATTTCGCTAAAAGCTCGCTGCTGGGGAGTAGTATTCAGTAAATTCTCATTTCAAGAAAATTGAAATTTTATGAAGTCTACGCTTAAGCAACTGGTATTGAAGCCACAGGACTTCCTGGTGGCGCTCAAGATTGCTGTAAACAAGGAACGTGCTTTCCTGCTTACAACACTTGCGGATGAGCTATGCATGGCCGTCTCAGCGGTGCACGGGTGCGTGGTTCATTGTGAGCAAGCCCGGCTCATCAGCAGAGCCTCCGGGGAAATCAGGCCGATCAACACGTCCATATCGGAGTTTGCCCTTCATGGAGCTCGATATGCATTTCCTCCAATCCAAGGCCCCCTCACCAGGGGAGTGGCGACAACCACCGCAGGCCCCTCCTTGGTCGAGTACTTTGATCAGGCTAAAGCTATGCCGCACGTGTGGCCAGACGCACTAGGCACCGCCTATGGCCCAGCTCTGCTTCCGCTCCACACCAGCGTTCCCGATGCGTCTCGCCTAGACCAGAAGCTGTTCGATGCCTTAACTCTGATCGACGCCGTGCGGGCCGGGGCAGCGCGTGAACGCGAACTCGCGATACCACTTTTGCGAGAGCGGCTTGCATGAATCAAAACGACCCAAACATTGCATCGCTTGAGATCGTTGCAGAGTCTCTGGGAGACCTCTGCAAAGAGCTTGTCCTAGTTGGCGGTTGCTCCGTTGGACTACTAATTTCAGACCCCGCCAGCCCCCCAGTAAGAGAGACGACTGACGTGGACCTTGTAGCAGAAGTGACGAATGTGGGCGAGTACTACCAGCTCGGAGACAAGCTCTCTCAACGCGGCTTTCGCCAAAGCGCTGAAGCGGAGCACATTTGTCGCTGGACCAAAGGTCCGCTGAAATTAGATGTAATGCCAAGTAGCAGCGATGTTCTCGGGCACTCAACCAACCTCTGGTATCCCGAAGTGGTGGCTACCGCACACGAAATCGCTTTAAGCAATGGATCAATCGTTTTGGTTGTAAGCCCCCCTCTATTCTTAGCGACAAAGCTAGTCGCGTTCTACGACAGGGGATTCCTCATCGTTGACGGCGTACGATTCCCAGACTATGCAGGCAGTCACGACCTTGAAGACATCATCAACGTGATTGATGGCCGTCCAGAGTTGGCACATGAAGTTGAAAATGCTTCAGATAGCGTTCGCAACTATCTACGCGATGAGTTTGATGAACTCTTGGCGGACACAAATTTTGTAGATGTCATCCCTATGCACTTGCGTACCGATGCAGCAAGTCAAGCTAGAGCATCAATTGTCCTGGAACGGCTGCGACGACTTGCAGGCTTGTGAACCGCGCACAGCCAGCGCACAGCCGAGGACGATCTTGGTCCTGACGGAGTAGGCAGCAGGTGCGGATCCGAGGGCATGCCCGCTTCAACGCCCATCACAAAGTCACTCGGGCCGGCGCTCGGCGCACCGCTGCAACGTCGCGCCGGCATTGAACATCCTTGCAAATTGATCGCACCTCAATCCATTTGCAAGGAAAAACCGACGTTCTACCGCACCACAATCATCCGAACACCCAGCGTTATGAACACCATGCCCGCCAACCGGTCCAGCCATTTACCCACCTGCGGCTTGCGGTTGATCCAACCGCCTACGGTCCCGGAGAAGTAGCCAAGCAGGCCAAACAGCACCGCCGCCTGGGCGGTGAACAACAGGCCCAGCAAGCCCAGTTGAAGTTCCATGCTGCCGCGCGACACATCGACGAACTGTGGCAAGAACGACAGGAAAAACAGCACGACCTTGGGGTTGATCACGTTGGCGACCAAACCCTTGGAGAAGGTGCGGTGCAGCGATTCGGCCGGGGCCTGGTTGTTGGTGTTGCGTCCTCCATCGATGCGCACGGCGCCCGCGTGGCGCAGGGCCTGGATGCCGAGCCAGATCAAGTACGCGCCGCCTGCCCATTTCAACGCGGTAAAGGCCATAGGCGATGCAGCCAGGATGGCGCCCACGCCAATCACGGCCAACACGGTGTGGCTGAGGCAGCCCAAAGCGCACCCCAAGCCAAACACGATTCCGGCACGGCGCCCTTTGGACATGCCGACGCTCAGCACCATGAGGTTGTCGGGGCCAGGCGTGGCGGTGAGCATCACGGCGGTGAGCAGAAAGGCAAGGATTTGGGCGGTGGTCAACATGGGCGGTGGTTGGTAGTTCGGGGCTCGCGAAGAAACGGCAATGCCCTGGGCGGGGGGACTCTCTACAGCCGTATCAGCGGCGCTGGCCTACAAGCGCTATTGCTACTGATTTTATAGCTTATAGCGCTTATTGAATAAGGGCGGATTCAAGTCCAAGTGCAACAATAAAGTTAGTGGACTGAATCGGGCTGTTGTGCCAAGCGAGTCAAA
>NZ_JBKBTV010000101.1:0-9961 GCF_046291265.1 Acidovorax sp.
CACAGCAGGCTTCGTGCCAGCATTCATCACAGCACAGGGCTTCTGCCGCCCAGACTCCTAGGGTCGTTTTTGTTGATTCATCCCTACTGCTATTTGATGTTTTGTTAGTCATCAAATCGAACTATGCGCTACCAGCTGTCCAAGTAGCAGTACCCCCCCGCAGGGCATTCAACCCCTCACCACGGCACCCCCGCACACCGCCCCACCAAAAAATCCAGAAGCGCCCGCACCGCAGGCGACAAATGCCTGCGCGACGGGTACAGCGCGTAGATCGTCATCACCGGCAAATTCCACTCGGGCAGCACCGCCTGCAACTCGCCGCTTTGCAGATAAGGATTGACCAGATAAGTGGGCTGCAACGCAATGCCGCCGCCCGCCAGCGCTGCGCGCATCAGCGTGGTGGCCTCGTTGGCGCTGAAGTGGCTGGTCACGCCCACTTTGGCCACCTCGTCGCTGCGTGTCAGTTGCCACACGCTTTTGCCAAAGTTGGCGTAGCTCAGGCAGCGGTGCTGGGCCAGGTCGGCGGGCAGTTGCGGGGTGCCGTGTGCCGCCAGGTAGGCGGGCGATGCCACCAGGGCCGAATCGCAGCGTGCCAGGGGGCGGCCGATGAGCAGCGGGTCGGGCTCGGCGCTGATGCGGATGGCCAGGTCAATGCGCTTTTCCACCAGGTTCAGAGAGCCTTCGCTCGCGTCCAAGTCAATTTTGAGCTGCGGGTGCTGCGCCAAAAAGTCGGCAATCGCCGCGCCCATCTGCGCAAACGCAAAAGACACGCTGCAGGTGATGCGCAGTTGCCCGCGCAGCGCGCCCTCCGTGGTGGTGGCGGTTTCTTCTTCCAGGTCTTCGGTCAGCGCCAGCATCTGCTGGCAGCGGCGCAGCGCCAGCTCGCCCGCGTTGGTCAGCGTCACGCTGCGGGTGGTGCGCTGCAGCAGGCGGGCCTGCAGCCACTGCTCCATCTCGCCCACATAGCGCGTGACCATGGCACGCGACATATCGAGCTTGTCGGCGCTGGCGCTGAAGCTACCGCTGGTCGCCACTTCGGCAAACACGCGCATGGCGGTCAAGCGGTCCATAGAGGGTTTATTTGATCGATTGGTGCAACAAGTTTGCGCATTTTATGGGGTTTATTGGATCGATTGGCGCAAATAAACTTCATTCCGTCATTCAAGCCAACCCCATCAAATCCTGGAGAGACCACCATGTTCCGCACCACCCTCATCGCCGCCACCTTGTCTCTGGCCTTTGCTGGCGCCCACGCCGCCCAGCCCCTGCAGATCAAGGTCTACAACGCCGACGGCAACAGCTTCAACGTCAACTCCACGCTGGTCTACGGCGAGAAGGAGGCCATGGTGATTGACGCTGGCTTTACCCGCGCCGACGCGCTGCGCATTGCCGCCAACGTGTTCGACAGCGGCAAAGAGCTGAAAACCATCTACGTGAGCCAGGCCGACCCTGACTATTACTTTGGCGTGGAAACGCTCAAAGAGTTTTTCCCCAAGGCCGAGGTGGTGACCACCCCCGCCGTGCTGGAGAAGATCAACGCCAAGCTCCAGGCCAAGCTCGCCTTCTGGGGCCCAAAAATGGGCGCCAATGCACCGCGCACACCCGTGCTGCCCAAAGCCATCGCGGGCAACACGCTGAGCGTGGGCGGCCAGGCGGTCGAGATCCGTGGCACCACGGGCGCACTGGCGCACCGCCCTTATGCGTGGATTCCGTCGGTGAAGGCCGTGGTCGGCAACATTGGCGTGTTTGGCACCAACATGCATGTGTGGACGGCTGACACCCAGACCGTGGCAGAGCGCAGCGCCTGGGTGGCCCAGCTCGACGAAATGGCAGCGCTGCAGCCCACTGTGGTGGTGCCCGGCCACATGCCCGCTGGTGGCGCGCTGGATGCCGCCAACATCAGCTACACCAAGGGCTACCTGCAAGCCTTTGAAAAGAACGCAGCCGCTACCAAGACCAGTGCTGAACTCATCGATGCGATGAAAAAGGCCTACCCCGCAGCGCCCATGGGCCTGTCGCTGGATATCGGCGCCAAGGTCAACAAGGGCGAAATGAAGTGGTAAGCACCGGGTGGGCGCTCACCCACCCTGCCGTTTGAAAGGAACCAGATCGTGACCTTCACACACCCCCTCCAGCAAGTTCTGCAGCACCTGCACGCCGGGCGCTGGAACGCGGCGCACGATCTGGTGCAACACGACGGCTCCATGCTCGGTGCGTGGCTGCACGGCATCCTGCACTTGCAGGAAGGCGATCTGGAAGACGCCGAGAACTGGTACGACCGCGCAGTCCGGCACTTTCGCAGCCGGGGCACGCTGGCCGAAGAGATTGCTGCGTTTGAAGCCGCACTGACCGCCTCCACATCGCCTGACCTTGAAGAAAGACCCTGATCCATGCCCTCCACATCCACCACCGTGACCTATCTGTTCGACCCCCTGTGCGGCTGGTGCTACGCCGCTGCGCCTGCTCTGCAATACCTGCAGGGCGTGGACGGTGTCGATGTGGCACTCGCGCCCACTGGCCTGTTCGCAGGCCCGGGCGCACGGCCCATGGACGCGCAATTTGCCGCCTATGCCTGGGCCAACGACCAGCGCATTCAGCAGCTCACGGGCCAACCCTTCACACAGGCCTACCGCGACCACATCCTGGGCGCAGCCAATGGCCGTTTTGATTCCGGCCCCGCCACGCTGGCCCTGACCGCCGTGGCGCACACCGCGCCGGGCCGTGAGCTGGATGCGTTGCACGCCCTGCAGCGCGCTCGATATGTTGATGGCCGCGACACGACAGACGCGGCGGTGCTGGCCGATGTGCTCAACACCCTGGGCCTGGCCGATGCGGCTGCGATGGTGTTGGCGCCCGATGCCGGGCTGCATAGCGCCATGGCTGCACGTGTTGCCAACGCGCAGGCCACCCTGCAAGCCGTGGGCGCGCGCGGTGTGCCGCAGTTGGTGGTCGCGGGCCAGGGCGAGGCGCTGCGGCTGTTGAGCGGCGACGCGTTGTTGGGGCCGCGCGAGCAACTGGTGGCGTTGGTGCGGGCGGCAGCTGCGGATTGAATGCAGTGGGGTGCGCCAATTTTCAGGATCAAGAACCGTTCATGCAGAGCCTGTCGAAGCGCGGCGCAGGGCTTCGACAGGCTCAGCCCGAACGGTGTTGGGTGATCGAAGGCTGGTTCACAAAAACCCGTTCACGCTGAGCTTGTCGAAGCGCGGTGCAGGACTTCGATAAGCTCAGTCCGAGCGGTGTTGAGTGATCGAAGGTGGGTTCATAAAACTCGTTCACGCTGAGCCTGTCGAAGCGCCGCGCAAGGCTTTGACACGCTCAGCCCGAACGGTATGGGCGGGTCGAAGGCGCAACCTCCGCTCAATCCTTCGACGGATCGATCAACACCTTGGCCCCGGTATTGCGCGGACCATAAAACGCGATGGCATCTGCGCTCAGCGCCTCGGCCAGCGACACGGTGCGCGCGTACTGGCTGGCAAACGTGGTCTTCAACTCGGCGGCCACACGGGTGCGCAGTGCCTGGGCTGCGGCGTCGCCAATCTTGTTCAGGAACGGGAACAGCAACCAGCCGCCCACACTCCAGGCCATGCCAAAAGTGCGTTGAATCTCGGTGGGGCGGGTGTCCAGGTGGCCATACAGATACACCTGCTTGTGCACTGCCGACCCATACCGGCTGTATTCCTTGGCGGTGCGGTTGATGGCGCTTTCCATGCATTGCAGGATCTGCCCGGCCAGCGTGCCCCCGCCCGTGGCGTCAAACGCAATGGTGGCGCCGGTGGCGGCCAGCGCGTCGGTCAGGTCGGCCATGAAGGTGGGCGCCGTGCTGTCGCACACATGTTGCGCGCCCATCTCGCGCAGCAGCGCGGCTTGTTCGGGCTTGCGCACGATGTTGACCAAGCCAATGCCGTCCTTCTGGCACACCCGGTTCAGCATCTGGCCCAGGTTGCTGGCCGCGGCGGTGTGCACCAGCGCGGTGTGGCCTTCGCGCTTCATCGTCTCGACCATGCCCAGCGCCGTCAGCGGGTTGACGAAACACGATGCGCCCTCGGCTGCCGTGGTGCCCGCAGGCAGCGGTAGGCACTGCGCAGCAGGCATGGAGCGGTACTGCGCATACATGGCCCCGCCAATCACCGCCACCGTGCGGCCGACCAGCGCCTGGGCGGCTGGGGATGAACCCGCCGCCACCACCAGGCCCGCGCCCTCGTTGCCCACCGGCATGCTCTGGCCCAGGCGCGCGGCCATGCCGGGCATGGCGCGCTCAGGGATGTGGGCCGTCACCACCGGGCGATCAGCCGTGCCCGCCACTTGCACGGTCGACAGATCGGCGGGCCCAAACAGCAGGCCGATATCGGATGGGTTGATCGGCGTTGCCTGAACCTGAATCAACACCTCATCGGGCCCCGGCGTGGGCACGGGCGTGGGTTCCAGGCTGACTTGCAAGGTGCCATCAGGCTGAACCAGCGAGCGCAGTTGCAGTGCGGTGGCAGGAATGGTGGGTGTGGTCATTGGGTGCTTTCAGTGAGAAGGTGGGCGCGCGCTCGGAGGGCGGCGGAAACCTATTAAAACGGGTTTGTGCTTCATGCGTGGTCGCGCAAGTGATTTACCGAGCAGGGTGGTTCCTGCGTGGTCATCTTTGAACGGTTTCAATTGGATGGATGCCGACTCAATCGCTACCCTTGGCCCCCAGCGTCCGCACCATCTGCTCATACATCGCATCCACCGCCGGTGCGCGCAGCGACGCCTTGCTGCGCAGCACCGCCACGTCCATCGACGGCAACGGCGGCAGCTCAAACTCTGCCGGAAGGTTCTGCAAGATCTGCAGCGCAGGCGGCACGCTGCAGCGCGTTAGCACCGCCACGGCCAGGCCGCTTTCTACCGCGGCCAACTGGCCCGCCAGACTGGAGCTGTGGTACACGATGCGATAGGCACGCCGCCGTGCTACCAGGGCCGACAGCGTGGCAATGCGCGCCATGCTGCCCGACTCGTACACCGCAATCGGCAACGGGTCGCGCCGCCAGGCTTCAAACTGCGCGGCGCCCACCCACACCAGCGGCTCCTGAAATAGAAAACGCCCGCGCTGCGGCCGGTCGCGCGATACCAGCGCCAGGTCCAGCTCGCCCGCCATCAGGCGCGGGATGAGCGCGGTGGACTGCTCACACGTCAGCTCAATCTCCACCCCCTGGTACCGGTGCGAAAAACTGCGCAGCACCGGCGTGAGGTAGGTGCTGGCGTAGTCGTCTGGCACGCCCAGCCGCACGCGGCCCGCCAGCTGCGGGCCAAACAGGGCGGCCTGCGTTTCGGCCTGCAGCTCCAGCATGCGGCGCGCGTACGACAGAAGCTCCACGCCTGCGGGGGTGACCTCCAGATGCCGCGGGCCGCGCAGCAGCACCGGGCGGCCCAGGGCCGCCTCCAGCTTCTTGATCTGCATGCTGACCGCCGACTGCGACCGGTGCACCAGCGGCGCCGCGCCGGAGAGCGAGCCTGCATCCACCACGGCCACAAAGGCGCGCAGCCAGTCGATCTGAAAGTCGGGGTAGCTCATGCAGGCCTCTTTGTGTATTCGGTTATCGAATAGTAATCGTTCGAACTATGCGCTTTACCAGCGTAGACAAAGCGCCGACCATTGGCGCCATGAACCACAAGGCCGCCGCTTTCTCAACGCTCGATTCAACCGTCACTATGAATTGGGCCTTTTCTTTGAACTTGAAATATCCGTTCGGGCTGAGCCTGTCGAAGCCTCGCGCAGCGCTTCGACGCGGCTCAGTGAACGGTTGACGTGGATTCATGCCGAATGAATATTGCAACTACCACCGCCATCGGCACACCAGCCGCCACTCGCGACCGCCAGGGCCAGTGGCTGATGATTGCCGGTGGCGTGCTGTTGGGCAGCATCGGCGTGTTTGTGGAAGAGGCGGGCCAGCATCCGTTGGTCACGGTGTGGTTCCGCTGCGCCTTTGGTGCGCTGGCGCTGGTGGCGTGGTGCCTGGCAACAGGCCGCGGGCGCGAGCTTCTGCTGCGCCACCAGGCCCGCAGCCGCTGGGTGGCCTGCGCCACCGGCGTGTTCATGGTGCTCAACTGGGCTCTGTTCTTTGCGGCCATCCCGCGCACCTCCATCGCTGTGGCCACGGTCATCTTTCATGTGCAGCCCATCTGGGTCATCGTGTTTGGCGCGCTGTTTTTGCGCGAGGCCGTGTCCACCAGCCAGTGGGTGGCCACGCTGGTGGCACTGGGCGGCCTGATGCTCACCACCGGGCTGCTTGACGGCATACCGGCGGGCACCGCAGATGGTGGGGCCTATGTGGCCGGGGTGCTGATGTGCCTGGGCGGTTCTCTGTGTTACGCCGCCGTTACCCTGCTGGCCAGCCGCACCCGCCAAGCCGACCAGGCCGATCAGGCCATCAGCCCCTATGCGCTGTCGCTGTGGCAGTGTTTGGTGGGTGCGGTGCTGCTGGTGTGGGCACCGTTCGTGTTTGGCGGACCGCAGAAGGCGGGTGCCTGGGCCTGGCTTACGGGCCTGGGCGTGCTGCACACGGGGCTGGCCTACGTCATCTTGTTTGCGGGCATGGCGAGGCTGGCGCTGGGCAAGGTGGCGGTGCTGCAGTTTGTGTACCCGCTGACCGCTGTGTTGGTGGACTGGGCGGTGTATGGCCGCACGCTGAGCCCGGTGCAGCTGGCGGGCGTGGTGCTGATGGCCGCAGCGTTGTGGACGATTCGGCGGCCGAATCAATCAGTGTCAGAAACCACAAGCCGCACCACCACGGGTCGATGATCCGATCCCAGGTCTGGCCCCGTGCGCGAGCCAACCACCTGCCAGCCCGACGACGCCAGCACATGGTCCAGCGGCAGCACCGACAACCCTCCCCACGCATTGGGCCAACTGGCTGCCATGCCGTTGGCGCGGCGCATTTGCACCTCCACCGCAAACAGGCCGCGCGCCCAAGGGGTGATGTTCAGGTCGCCTGCCATCAGGCCCAGGCCACCCTTTTCAGAAAGGTGTTGCGCCTCTTGCGCCAAAGCCTGGTCGCGTGCCCTCGCAAACGCGGCGTTCAGCGGGGGCATGGGGTGCAGTGCGATGACATGCACGGGTTGTCCGTTCCACAGCAACGTGGCGCGTAACCGCAGGGTGTCCCACTCGCTGCGCGGTTGCAGCGTTTGCGTGTCTGCCATCGGGTGGCGCGACAGCACGGCCAAGCCAAACGGGTCGGGCTGCGGCACGGCCAGCCGGTGCGGGTAGCGCGCTGCAATGGCGGGGTTGCTGGCCAGCGCCGCATCGGCCAGGGCTGTGTATTCCTGCAACACCACCACATCGGGCGCGTCGGCCGATGTCAGCCATTGCGCCAGCGGGTCGAAGTCGGTGGTGGCCAGGTTGAGGTTGGCGGTGCCCACAGTCAGCACCGGCGCGTCTGCAGGCAGGGCTGCTGCACGCGGCAAGGTGGCCGACTGCCATAGGAAACACCCCGCCAGCACCAGCGCGGGCACCACCAGCCACCACGCCCGCCGCAGCGCCAGCAGCACACCCAGCGCCACCGCGCCTACGGTGGCATACAGCCATTGCCAGTGTGCAGCCAGCTCCACCAGCCATTGCAGCAGTGGCGTGTGGTCTGCGGGCAGCACGCGCGACAGCGGGGCCGTCAGCGCGCCCAGTGCGCACAGCCAAACCAGCCATTGGGCGCGGGCGGTGATGAAGTGGGAAACCGCTGAACGGGTGGGCATGGCTACAAGGGCAAACAAGACGACGCGGCATTTTGCGCGCGGAGCGCCTGAGTCGCTACCGCTTGGCGGAGTGGTGTTGCGCCGCATCAGGTTGCCAGGGATACGAACACCAACGTGCGTTCCGCGCACTCCGCGTCGCCGGGCAGCGCAGCGTGCGCGACGAATGCCGAACTGCCCTCAGGGCGCTTTGACTGCTGCGATGTGCCGCTGAAAGAACGCCAGCACCTGCGCATTGAGAAATTGATGAAACGCGACCCGGTCGAACCCCGCCGCATCGCGGCAGATGTCGGGCGCTGCCTCGGCCAGCGCGGGCGAGCAGGGCGCTAGAAACGCGTAGTGCTCCGAGTTCGCGGCCACGTGCCAGTCGGGCGCGCGGGGCAGGCCCTGGCGCACCGTCTCCACGCTCTGCAGCGTGACGCCACTGCCACCCAGCGCCGAGGCCCACAGCTGCACGGGCGTGCTGACCTGCCCCAGCCCTTTGGCGTCAAACACGCTCAACGGGTCAACGATGACCGCCGCCTTGATGCGCGGGTCCGGTGAAGGCGTGGCGGGGATTTCGTTGCGCCGAATCTCGCCGCACAGGGGCCGCATGGACAGCGGCGGGCACAGGTCCGGGCGCAGCGTCCAGTCGGGCTTGGCACCGATGGCCACCAGCCCCGTGTAGCCACCGCGCGAAAAGCCGAACAGGCCGACCTTGCTGGCGTCCAGCTGCGCGCGCAGGGGCCACGTGCCCAGCATGTAATCCGTCAGCCGCTTCATGTCCACGGGCCGCGTGGCAAAAGCCGACAGATGGCCCTGGCGGCTCACGTCCTGAAAGTTGTCCCCCGGGTGGTTGATGGCGGCCACCACATAGCCCGCATCGGCCAGCGCAGCCGCCGTATCGTGATGCCCCAGGGCCGAACCGCCCGCGCCGTGCGACACCACGACCAGCGGCAGGCCCTGGCCGTTAAGGGGGCAGTCCCGCGTGCCTTGCAGCACCAGCGGCGCCAGGTCAATACGGCCCGGCGGCGTGCTGCAGGGCGACCACACGGCACCGCGCAACGCAGGCCCATCCTTGTCTGCAGGCACCTCGATAAAGGCAAAGCCCGCAGCCTGGACCAGGGTGGCGGCGCAGCCAAGCGCTGCGGCCGACAGCAAACGAATGCCCAGGCCGAAGCGTGAAGAAGAACGGGCACGAAGGCGCAAGCGATGCAGCGATGAAATGGTCATGGCGATGTAGTGACGCAGTTAGGAATCACGGAGGCTGTGCCCGCCGAGTGTGCCGCAGCGTGCGCACCCGGGCTTCACCGATCTTGCAAGCGTGCGGCCTGCCCGGTGCCGGTCAGGGCGGGTGCTGCAGCAGCGCTAGTGCAGTGTTTCACGCTTGATGGCACAAATAAAAATGATGGATTTTTGGCACTGGCAAGGCGCAAACCGGAGCGATACCGGGTGTATCGCGAGGATTTGCAACGCCGCCAGGGGCGAAAAGACGCCTTTTTATGTGCCGGATAGCGTGAAACACTGCGCTAGTTACTGCCCAAACACCATGGCCTGGTGGGCAGACACGCCCGCCAGCACCCCTTCAGCCGACGCCAGCGTGGCGTTGTGGCGCATCAATGTCAGGTCGCCAGCGGCATACACGCCGGGCACCGTGGTCATCTTGTTCCCGTCGGTGCGGACGTAGGGGCCCATGGGCCCATCGTCGAACGCGCAGCCCAGCTGTTCGGCCAGCGGGCTGGATGGGCGCGTGGATGCCGCTACATACAGCGCATCGAGTGGCACCACGCGCGCATCGCCGCCGCCGGTGGCCTGCAGCCGCACGCCGTGCAGCGCCTGGCCCGGACCTTCCAGCGCGGCGATGGGTGCGGGCTCCACGGCAATGCCCAGTGCCCGCAGGCGCTCGTGCTCGCTGGGCTCCAGCGTGGTCTCGCCATTCAAAAAGAGGGTGGTCGGGCCCCAGTCGGCTATCAGCTGAGCATGCATGCCCGATGGCGGCGAGTGGTACAGCACGCCCAGCTGCTGGCCTGCAAATTCATAGCCATGGCAATACGGGCAGTGCAGCACGCTGGCGCCCCAGCGCTCGCGCAGGCCATCAATGTCTGGTAAACCATCCGCCACGCCAAAGGCCAGCACCAGCTTGTGAGCTTCCATGTGTGCGCCATCGTCCAGCACCACTTCAAACCCGTTCTCTGGTGACCCGGCGCGTTGCTGCGCCGTGGCCGACACCACTGTGCCCTGCCGCAGCGTCACCGTGGGGTAGGCCAGCAGCTTG
>NZ_JBKBTV010000102.1:0-9846 GCF_046291265.1 Acidovorax sp.
TCCCAGAGGGCTTACGGGCTGTGGATAACTGTCCAAACTCAATGGCCTAAACATCGAAAACGAAAGATACAAGGGAGCCTCCAACGCCCTGCAGCACGCGGAGGGTGTGGCCCAAGAAGGCGATGAATGGGCCTTCTGAATTTCAGATTAAAACATCCGCTAGCGCTTATCCAGAAAGCGCTAGTAGCTATTATTTTTGATCTTCAGCGCCCCACCACCGACCAACCGGCCTTCTGGTTGTTCTTGTCGTTTTCATACTCCCACCCGGTGCCGCAGCGGTCGCACACGTAGCGGGTGATGGTGACGTTGCCGTCGTCGCGCTCTTCCTTGCGGTTGCCGCGCTGCACCAGCTCGGCGTGGCCCGGCGCCTTGCGCCAGTTGCGCTGGATGCCCTGGCAGGGCTCGCACAGCACCATGGGTTTGAGGTCGTTCTGTCGGACTATGTCTTTGGTCAGCATGTGGGGGCAGCCCTGGTGGGCTGTGGTGTGTGGACGAGCGGGCGGGTTTGCGTGCTGCGGGCGGCTACTGTAAGGCACCTGCGCCCGGAATGGCACTGCGTGGCCATCCAAAATCAAGCCAAATAGGCCTCTAGCGCTTTATCCATAAGCGCTAGCAGCTATCAAATCAGGAGTTCCATGCAATAGCGAGTGTTTTGGCCATTCGTGCCAGCGGCGGCACCGCGTGAAACGAACGGCTCAGGCCGCCGTCGCCATGCGCAGCCTGCGCGCCGCGTCTTCATCCCGCGCATCGTCAATCTCGCGCAGCACGGCCTGCATGTCCACGTCCACGTGCTCTGGGGCATAGCGACCGGTCAGCGGTGTTTCGTTGCTCAACAGCCCGGTCTGGTACAGGCTCCAGATCTCGGGGCCGTATTGCGTGGTGCGCAACTCGGGCGCGAACTGGCCGAAAAAGTCGCGCAGGTTGGCCACATCGCGCAGCAGCATGCGCTGGGCGTGGTTGTTGCCTGCGGCGTCCACGGCCTGGGGCAGGTCGATGATCACCGGGCCATCCGACCCACCCTCACCGGCCTCGCCATCAACGCCCGGCAGATGCGCCAGCAGGATGTTGAACTCCGACAAATCGCCGTGCACCACACCCGCACACAGCATGCGCACCACCTCGGCCACCAGCGTGGCGTGGTGGGTGCGCGCGTCTTCGGGCGTAAAACTCACATCGTTCAGGCGCGGGGCGGCGTCGCCGTTGGCATCCGTCACCAGCTCCATCAGCAACACGCCGTCGTGAAAGTTGATGGGCTGCGGCACGCGCACGCCCGCAGCGGCCAGCCGGTACAGCGCATCGACCTCGGCGCTTTGCCAGGCGGCCTCTTGTTCTTGCCGGCCAAACTTGCTGCCCTTGGCCATGGCACGCGCCGAGCGCGAGTTCTTGACCTTGCGGTTTTCGGTGTAGTCCACGGCTTGCCGAAAGCTGCGGTTGTTGGCCTCTTTGTAGATCTTGGCGCAGAGCGTGTCGTCGCCACTGCGCACCACAAAAACCATGGCTTCCTTGCCGCTCATGAGCTGGCGGACCACGGTGTCGATCAGGCCTTCCTCGATGAGGGATTGCAGGCGGGGGGGTGCTTTCATGGGTGCATTTTGCGCTTTGTGCGCAATCCCCTCAGTCGCCAGCGGTCAGCTGGCGCAGCCGCTGGTGGGCGTCGCCCGCCCGGTCTGGCGGCAACTGGTGCTTGGACTGCAGGTAGTGGTGCGTGAAGACGTCCAGATAGGCATCGAGCACCTGCGCGGCGTGGGTATCGCCCGCCAGGTCCAGGCACAGCGATGCCACCTCGGACGTGCAAAAGTGGTCGTCCCGCCGCGAGCGCCGCAGTTGGTAGCGGGAGATGTGATCGGGCTCCAGGCTCAGCACCGGAAAGCGGTCGATGTACGGGCTTTTGCGAAACATCTTGCGCGCCTCGGGCCAGGTGGCGTCGAGCAGGATGAACAGAGGGCGCCTGGCCACCGCCACCTGCGTGCCAACCACCGCGGGCTCGGGCGCGGGCACCTGCGTCACCACACGTTCGGGCGCCACAAACTCACCGGGGAACACCACATACGGCTGCCACTGCGGATCGGCCAGCAGCGTGAGCAGGTCAAGATGAACCTCGGTGCGGGCCCAGCCAAAGGCAAAGGTGTCGGGCACCACGTCGGCGATCAGCCACCCGGTGTTGCTGGGCTTGAGGGGCTCGATGTCGGCCATCAGCAGGCACACCCCGGCGCGGGTGGGCACCACCGGGCACACCCCACACACACAGTGGCTGGGCACCAGGCGGCAACCGGGGCAGCGCTCGCCCTTGATACCGCCGCGGGCCAGAAAGGGTTTGGCGCTGCGGGCCAGGCGTTCAGTGCGCAGGCGGGAGACGGCGTGCGGCGCCGGGTTGGCAGGGCGCTCCACCGTCAACTCAGTGCCCGCCCACGTGTTCCAGCGCGAACAGCGGCACTTCGGCCTTGCGGCTCAGCCACAAGCCGCCGCCCAGCTCCATGGCGCCCTCTTGCAGGCCACGCCGGTACAGCTCGGCGCGGTGGCGGAACACGCGGTTGTCGGTGATCTCTTCGTCGATGATGTCGCGCTCAAAATCCTCGCGCGACACGGCCTCGACATACAGCGCGCCTTTGGAGAGGCGCCCCAGGTTGAGCAGCGCGGCCTTCAGGTCCGGCGGGCTCAGGTAGGGCAGCACGCCCTGGCAGATGACCAGGTCAAACGGCTTATCGGCCGCGTAGTCCACCACCGAGCCCTGCTGCCACCCGAAGCGCTCGCACAGGTAGGGGCTGAACTCCACACCCTGGTAGCTGGCCCCTGGAAAGTGCTGCGCCACGATGCCCTTCCACAGCCCGATGCCGCAGCCCACGTCCAGCACACGCACCACCGGCACACGCAGGTATTTGAGGTAGCTGCAGACAAAGGTGCCCAGGCGCTCCATGTGCGCCGGGTCCACCACGCTGGTCTTCTTGTCGAAGTAAAAGCGCTGGTAGTAGGCCTCGTCGAAGGTGGTGGCGCTGGCGGATTTCAATGGCGGGTCCTCGTGTTTTTTGGTGTGTGCACACCACCCGGTGGGTGGTGGAGCGAAGCGGCCAAGTATCCCCCACGCGCTCCCGCATGCCATCCAGCCAGCACGCTGCGTTAGGCTGTCGCCATGGATTCGCTCATCTCCGCCGCAGCCCGCGCGCTGGCCGCAGGCGATGCGCTGGCCGCCCTGCAGCGTGTGGCCCTGCGCGACGACCCACCGGCCTTGGCCCTGCGTGGCATTGCCATGGCCCAACTGGGTGAGCACCCGCGCGCCCGCGATCTGCTGCGCCGCGCAGCACGCGGCTTTGGCACGCACGAGCCCGTGGCCCGCGCCCGCTGCGTGGTGGCCGAGGCCGAGGTGGCGCTGGCCATGCGCGACCTGGGCGGGCAAGCGCATGCGCTGGTAACTGCTGCGACCACGCTGCAGGCCCACGGCGACGCTGCCAACGCACTGCAAGCGCGGCTGGTGGCAGCGCGCAAGCTGATTTTGCTGGGCAAGCTGAACGAAGCAACCGCTGCGCTGGCAGGCGCTCAAACCGCCGATGCGACCACGCGACTGCCCCCTTCGCTTGTCGCCGTGGCCGAGCTTGCCGCCGCAGAACTGGCCCTGCGTTCACTGCACATCGGCACTGCACGCACCGCCCTGCAGCGCGCGCAACAGGCCGCGGCCGAGTCGGGCGTGCCCGCGCTGCTGGCCGAGGTGGCGCAGGCGCACGCGCTGCTCACCCAACCCGCCGCGCGCTGCCTTGCGAACGGCGCCGAACACATGCTGCGGCTGGACGATGTGGCCGCGCTACTGGCCTCACCCAAGCAAGTGGTGGTGGATGCCTGCCGCCACGGCGTGCGCGCGGGCGACCTGTGGGAGCCGCTGGCGCGCCGCCCGGTGTTGTTTGCGCTGATGCGCGCGCTGGCCACCGCCTGGCCCGGTGATGTGGACCGCGAAGCCTTGATCGCCAACGTATTCCGCACCCGCCACCCTGACGAAACCCACCGCGCCCGACTGCGGGTGGAAATAGGCCGCCTGCGCAAGCTCATCGCGCCGCTGGCGGGCGTGGAGGCCACGCCGCGCGGCTTTGTGCTGCGGCCCCACGGCGGGCGCGGTGTGGCTGTGCTGGCGCCGCCGGTGGATGGCGAGCAGGGCGCACTGGTGGCGCTGCTGGCGGATGGCGCGGCGTGGTCGACATCGGCGTTGGCGCTGGCCCTGGGCGACAGCCAGCGCACCGTGCAGCGCGCGCTGGGCGAGCTGGAATCCACCGGCCGCGTGCGCGCCATCGGCTAGGCCCGGGCCCGCCGCTGGCTGGCCGCGCCGCTGGTGGGATTCACGACGATCTTGTTACTCCCCACATCGCAGCCGATTCCCTAAAGTGGCCTCACCGCCCAACGCACAGCGCCCTTTGCAGTGCACCGGGCACTTGTCCAAGGAGCTACGAGATGACCACAACCACCCACACCACCACCCAGGACACCGCCTGCAGCAGCGACATGGCGGGCACCCCGCCCTCCCACAAACAGCTGTCCATCGCGGCTCGGCAGCCTGCCGAAGTGGTGCGCGAATACGGCCCGTTCGGCGGGGCCAGCACCATCCACGGCGTGACACATGACGGCCAGCGTGTATGGGCCGCCACGGGCGAACACCTGGTGGGTTTTGACCCCGCCAGCGGCGCCACCACCCGCACGCTCAACGTGATCTGCGACGCAGGCACCGCGTTTGACGGCACGCACCTGTACCAGATCGCCGAGTCGCGCATCGACAAGATCGACCCCGCCACGGGCAAAGTGATTGCCACCATTCCCGCACCAGGCGGCGGCAACGATTCAGGCCTGACCTGGGCCGAGGGCAGCCTGTGGGTGGGCCAGTACCGCGACCGCAAGATCCACCAGATTGACCCCGCCACGGGTGCCATCCGCCGCACCATTGAATCCAACCGTTTCGTCACGGGTGTGACCTGGGTGGACGGCGAGCTGTGGCACGGCACCTGGGAGGGCGAAGAAAGCACCCTGCGCCACATCGACCCCGCCAGCGGCGCGGTGCTGCAGCAGCTGGACATGCCCCAGGGCGTGGGCGTGAGTGGGCTCGAATCCGACGGTGCCGGGTTGTTTTACTGCGGTGGCGGCGGCAGCGGCAAGGTGCGCGCAGTGCGGCGGCCACAGGCCCGCACTGCGGCTTGAGGAAGCTGAGAAAGAAGCAACGCCCAAGAGCGGCTCACAAAACTCAGCGAAGCGGTTCTGGCCAGGCACTGCGTCGCAGGCAGTACGTTCAGTACGACAACACGCAGCAACGACGCCAGAAGAGTTTTGTGAGTCGCTCTACACCGGCTTGGGCGGGCGGTGCAGCGCGCAAATCTTGTTGCCATCCGGGTCGCGCAAATACGCCAGGTACAGGTTGCCGCTGGGGCCTTCGCGGTAGCCCGGTGGGTCTTCGCAGGTGGTGCCGCCGTTGGCTATGCCCGCTGCGTGGAACGCGTCGGTCTGCTCGGGCGACTGCATGGCAAAGCCGATGGTGCCGCCATTGCCAAAGGTGGCTGGCTCGCCGTTGATGGGCGTGCTGATGCAAAAAGTGCCCGTGGGGCCGCGGTAGAAATAGCGGTTCTTGTTGGCCACGCCGGGCGGAACGCCGAGGGTGCCGAGCAGCGCGTCGTAAAACTTTCTCGACACTTCCAGGTCGTTCACACCGACCATCACATGACTGAACATATTCTTCTGTCTCCGTTTGGGGCCCCCGGTGGGGCGGGTTGTAGGCCGAGCGATGTTACTTGCTGGTAGATGACCCAGGGCGGGTGTCGGCATACCAGCCCCAGGATGGCGCAGCACGCGGCGCACCCACATGCGGCAGCACGGCCTCGCCCAGGAATCGCAGCGTGATTTGAAGCCAAATATGCCTCTAGCGCTTATCCATCAAGCGCTATTAGCTATTAATTTAGAAGCAATTCATTGCACTGCCTGCAGGAACCCTGGGCGTTTCCAAAAGCGTTCAGGTGCGTGTTTGCCGGCTGCGTGCATCCCCGGGAAGGGGCGCAAGCAAGGCAGGAATACCCCAGTGGCGCCCGGAATTTCAACAGATAATATGCATGCATAGCGACTGCAGGCGGGCTGTCAGGGTGAAGTTGCCGCTACCCACGGCGCGCTTTCTGGCACCCCACGCACCGAAAGCATCCAGAGCAGCAGCAAGTCCGCGATCGGGGCCCACCTGGGCGGCCCGTTCGCCAAAGCGCTTCGCCTGGCTTTGGGTCTCGCTTCTTGTGTTTCTCTCCCTAGTTGATGAAAAAGGAATCTGAAATGAATATGGGCATTCGAAAGACGGCGCTCGCCGTGGCAGGCGGCGTGGCAATGTCAGCAGGCCTGGTGGGCATCGCGCACGCGCAGTCCACCTCGCTCACCATGGCGCTGGCGGCCGAGCCCACGGCGGCCGATCCGCACTATCACAAGATGACGGCCAACGATGCGTTTGCCGCCCACGTGTACGACACACTGGTGGCCCGCAACGCCAAGATGGAGCTGGTCCCCTCGCTCGCCACGTCGTGGAAGAACATTGACGATCTGACCTGGGAGTTCAAGCTGCGCCCCGGCGTCAAGTTCTCCAACGGCCAGCCGTTCACGTCCAAGGACGTGTTGTTCACCATCTGCCGCACGCTGAACAACGAAACCAATGTGTCGCAGTCGTACACCGACACGACCAAGCGCATGTCCGATGTGCAGACGCCCGATGACCTGACCGTGATCATCAAGACCGCAGAGCCGCTGCCGCTGCTGCCCGCCGAAATGGCGCGGTCGCTGCCCATCATCTGGAGCGGCATGGCCCAGTTCAAAACCCTCAGCTTCGCGCCCAAGACGGGCTGCGGCGTGACGGCGGGCTACCCCACCGTGACCGACTTCAACACCGGCAAGGTCGCCATTGGCACCGGCCCGTTTTTGATGAAGTCTTACGTCAAGGGCACGGGCATTCAGCTCGAACGCAATGAAACCCACTGGGGCCCCAAGCCCGAGTGGAAGACCGTGAAGATGGTGCCCGTGCCCAGCGCTGGCCCGCGCCTGACGGGTCTGCTGTCGGGTGACTACGACGTGATCGAAAACCCCGCCGCCCGCGATCTGACGCGCGTGAAAGACAACGCCAAGTTCGACTTCGTGGCCACGCCTTCCACCCGCCTGGTGTTCTTGCAGCCCGACATTGGCCGCAACCCCAGCCCGATGGTGAAGGCCCATGACGGCAAGAACCCCATGGCCGACGTGCGCGTGCGCCGCGCCATGAACATGGCCATCGACCGCAATGCCATCACGCAGCGCATCATGGACGGCATGGCCACGCCCACCACGCAGTACATGCCCGACGGCATGTTTGGCGCTTTGCCCAAGGGCCCCGAGGTCAAGTTCGACCCCGAAGGCGCCAAGAAGCTGCTGGCCGAAGCCGGTTACCCCAATGGTTTTGAGCTGACGCTGTCATCCACCAACGACCGCTACGTGAACGACGCACAAATCGCGCAGGCGGTGGCGCAGTACTTCACACGCATCGGCATCAAGACCAACGTGGACGCCATGACCGCGTCGATCTATTTCCCCAAGCGCGCCAAGCGCGAGTTCAGCCTGCCCATGGGTGGCTGGCCTGCAGAGACGGGTGAGGCGTCTGCGCTGTTCCAGTTGTGGGTGGCGTCGCTCGACGCGCCCAAGGGCCAGGGCACCAGCAACTACGGCGCCAACTACAACCCCGAGTTCGACAAGGTGTACCTGCCTGCGTCCAACACGGTCGACAGCGCCAAGCGCAAGGCCGGTCTGGAACAAGCCACCAAGATCGCGCTGGACAACGTAGCCCTGATCCCGCTGCACTTTGAAAGCAGCATCTGGGCCTTCAAGAAGGGCCTGACCTACGAAGGCCGCCGCGACCAGTACACGCTGGCCACATCGGTCAAGTCCAAGTAAGTCTCGACCGGTGGTGAACGATACGGGGTGCGCTTGCGCACTCCGTTTTTCATTTGCCACGCCGCGTTGTTGTCGCAGGCTCGCCATGCCCCACTCTTGCCCCCTCCCCACTCCCGCCGCAGTCCCGGCCCAGCGCCGCACCGCGCGCCCGGTGCGCCTGGTGCGCCTGGTTGTGGTGCGTCTTCTGCCTTGCCAACGGAGCGAAGTGCACCCGCACCATGCTTGCAGGGCGCGGTCTTCATTCATTTCGCAAGGGGGTGCCTGAGTGCTCATCTTCATTCTGCGAAGGTTCATGCAGAGCCTTTTTGTTTTGCTGGCGGTGTCGCTGGTGGTGTTTTTTGCCGTGTATGCGGTGGGCGACCCCATCGAGTTGCTCGTCAACGCCGAAGCCAGCGAGGCCGACCGCCAGGCCATGATCAAGCGCCTGGGCCTGGATCTGCCCATCTGGCAGCAGTACACGAGCTTTCTGTTTCGCGCGCTGCAGGGCGACCTGGGCAACTCGTTCGTGCACGGGATGCCCGCCATCGAGCTGATCGTGCAGCGCATTCCGGCCACGCTGGAGCTGGTGCTCGTGGCCATCACGCTGACCATCGTGATCGGCATTCCACTGGGCCTGCTGGCTGGCCTCAAGAACGACCAGCCCACGGGGCGCGGCCTGATGGCGGGCTCGGTGCTGGGCTTTTCGCTGCCCAGCTTCTGGCAGGGCATGGTGTTGATTCTGTGTTTTGCGGTGTGGCTGCAATGGCTGCCAGCGGCGGGCAGGGGTGACACCGTGGCCGTGTTCGGCGTGCCGCTGTCGCTGCTGACGGCCGATGGCTGGTCGCATGTGATGCTGCCCGCCATCAACCTGTCGCTCGCCAACATCGCGCTGGTGCTGCGCCTGACGGCCACCGGTGTGGTGGACGCCAAGACGCAGGAATACGTGAAGTTCGCGCGCGCCAAGGGCATCCGGCCCCGCCGCATCCTCACGCGCCACATCCTGCGCAACATCCTCATCCCGGTGGTCACCGTGATCGGTATGGAGTTTGGCTCGCTCATCGCCTACTCCACCATCACCGAAACCGTGTTCGCCTGGCCCGGCATGGGCAAGCTGCTGATCGACAGCATCTACCAGCTCGACCGCCCCGTGGTGGTGGCCTACGTGATGCTGGTGACCTTCATCTTCGTGATGATCAACATGCTGGTGGACATGCTGTATGCGGCGCTCGACCCGCGCGTGCAGTTGCAAGAGTCCGATTAAACAGAGCGGGCACAAGCGTTTTATGCAAACTCCAGAATCTCCCTCCACCCCCCAGACGCCGCTGACGGACACGCCGCGCCGCCGCGCCATCCTCCAGCAGCTGCGCAGCCGCCCGTCGGTCAAGGGCTCGGTGATCGCGTTCATCGTCCTGCTCGTGGTCGTCATGTTCGCGCCCTTTCTGGCGCCGCAGAACCCCTACGACCTGGCCGCCCTCGACCTGATGGACGGGCGGCTGACGCCCGGCTCCAAGAGCATGGACGGCCTGACCTACTGGCTGGGCACAGACAGCCAGGGGCGCGACATGCTCAGCGCCATCCTGTACGGGCTGCGCATCAGCCTGACCGTGGGCCTGGCCGCTGTGGCGCTGGCCACGGTGATTGGCAGCCTGATTGGCCTCATCGCTGCCTATGTGGGCGGCTTTGTCGACACGGTGCTGATGCGCATCGTGGACTTCATCCTCGGCTTTCCGACCATCCTGGTGGCGCTGGTGCTGCTGGCCATGCTGGGCCGCGGTGTGGACAAGGTGGTGATTGCCATCGTGATGGTGCAATGGGCGCACTACGCGCGCATCATGCGCAGCCGCGCGCTGCAGGAGCGGCGCAAGGAATACATCGAGGCAGCGCAGAACCTGGGCTTTCCGGCCTGGCGCATCATGCTGCGCCACCTGCTGCCCAACTGCCTGGGCCCGGTGATGG
>NZ_JBKBTV010000103.1:0-9587 GCF_046291265.1 Acidovorax sp.
CCGGCGGCTACATCGCCGCCATCCGCGCCGCCCAGCTGGGCTTTAACGTGGCCTGTATCGACGAGTGGAAGAACGAAAAGGGCGGCCCTGCACCCGGCGGCACCTGCACCAACGTGGGCTGCATCCCGTCCAAGGCGCTGCTGCAGTCATCCGAGCATTTCGAGCATGCCAACAAGCACTTTGCAGAGCACGGCATCACGGCCACCGGCGTCAAGATGGACGTGGCCAAGATGATTGCCCGCAAAGACACCGTCGTGAAGCAGAACAACGACGGCATCCTGTACCTGTTCAAGAAGAACAAGGTCAGCTTCTTCCACGGCCGTGGTTCGTTCGCGCGCGCCGCCGAAGGTGGCTACGAGATCAAGGTGACAGGCGCAGCTGAAGAGTCGCTGACCGGCAAGCAGATCATCATCGCCACCGGCTCCAACGCCCGTGCGCTGCCTGGCACGCCGTTCGACGAAGAGTTCGTGCTGTCCAACGACGGTGCGCTGCGCGTGGGCGCGGTCCCCAAGAAGCTGGGCCTCATCGGCTCTGGCGTGATTGGTCTCGAAATGGGCTCCGTCTGGCGCCGCCTGGGTGCGGAAGTCACCATCCTCGAAGGCCTGCCCACCTTCCTGGGTGCGGTGGACGAACAGATCGCCAAGGAAGCCAAGAAGGCTTTTGACAAGCAGGGCCTGAAGATCGAGCTGGGCGTGAAGGTCGGTGAGATCAAGACTGGCAAGAAGGGCGTCTCCATTGCCTATACCAACGCCAAGGGTGAGGCCGTGGCGCTAGAGGTGGACAAGCTCATCGTCTCCATCGGCCGCGTGCCCAACACCATCGGCCTGAACACCGAAGCCGTGGGCCTGGCCCTGGACGAGCGCGGCGCCATCGTCGTCGATGCCGACTGCAAGACCAACCTGCCCGGCGTGTGGGCGGTGGGCGACGTGGTGCGCGGCCCGATGCTGGCGCACAAGGCCGAAGAAGAAGGCGTTGCCGTGGCCGAGCGCATCGCCGGCCAGCACGGCCACGTGAACTTCAACACCGTGCCCTGGGTCATCTACACCAGCCCCGAGATCGCATGGGTGGGCCGCACCGAGCAGCAGCTCAAGGCCGACGGCGTCAAGTACAAGTCCGGTACCTTCCCGTTCCTGGCCAATGGCCGGGCACGTGCGCTGGGCGACACGACCGGCATGGTGAAGATGCTGGCCGATGCCGAGACCGACGAGATCCTGGGCGTGCACATCGTGGGCCCGCAGGCCAGCGAGCTGATCTCCGAGGCCGTCGTGGCCATGGAGTTCAAGGCCAGCAGCGAGGACATCGCACGCATCTGCCACGCCCATCCGTCGTTGAGCGAAGCCACCAAGGAAGCGGCCCTGGCCGTGGATAAACGCACTCTGAACTTTTGATTTTTTGGTCAAATCGGGCTCTAGCGCTTATCCAATAAGCGCTAGTAGCTATAAAAATCATAGTTTCTGAGCATCCACCACGTGACTGTAAAACAGGCTTACCTGGCCGAGTTGGCCGCTAAAGGCTACCAAAGTGACCCTGCCCAGTTGCGCGCAGTGGATGCCCTTCAACGTTGCGCTGATGACTGGGCCGCCTACAAGGCCCAGCGTTCCAACGCGATCAAGAAGCTGATCAACCGGCCTGATGTGCCGCGCGGCGTGTACATGTATGGCGGGGTAGGGCGGGGCAAGAGCTTCCTGATGGAATGTTTCTTTGACGCTGTGCCCCTGAAGCGCAAAGTGCGCCTGCACTTTCATGAGTTCATGCGCGAAGTGCACCGCGAGCTGGCGGGCCTGCAAGGCACAGTCAACCCGCTGGACGTGCTGGGCGCGCGCATTGCCAAACGCTACAAACTCATCTGCTTTGACGAGTTTCACGTGGCGGACATTACCGACGCCATGATCCTGCACCGCTTGCTGGCGGCGCTGTTCCAGAACGGCGTGGGGTTTGTCACCACCTCCAATTTCAAGCCCGACGACCTGTACCCTGACGGGCTGCACCGCGACCGCATCCTGCCAGCGATTGCCTTGCTGAACGAGCGGCTTGCAGTCGTCAACGTGGACAACGGCACCGACTACCGCCGGCGCACCATGGAACAGGTCAAGCTGTACCACACGCCGCTCGGACCGCAAGCCGATGCGGAGATGAACGAAGCGTTTGACCAACTGGCCGAAGTGCATGACGAGGACCCGGTGCTGCACATCGAAGCGCGCGAGATTCGGGCGCGTCGCAAGGCGGGGGGCGTGGTCTGGTTCGACTTCAAGACCCTGTGTGGCGGGCCACGTTCGCAAAATGACTACCTGGAAATCGCCACCCAGTTCCACACTGTCCTGTTGTCGGATGTGCCTTATCTGCCAGTCAGCATGGCGTCCCCCGCGCGGCGTTTTACCTGGCTCGTGGATGTTTTGTACGACCGACGGGTGAAGCTGATCCTGTCTGCCGCTGTGCCGCCGGAGCAGCTCTACACCGACGGCCCATTGGCCCACGAGTTTCCTCGCACCGTGTCGCGGCTCAATGAAATGCAGTCCAAAGAGTTTCTCGCGTTGGAACGCCGCATGGTGGACACGGGGCTGACATGAGAGTGCCTATGCGTTGTGCCTTCAAGGCCTCGGTATTTGCATCTGCGCTGGCTTCCTTGGCTGTGGTGGCCTCTGCCGCCGGGGCCCAGCCTGCAGAAGTTGTCGACGATCCTGCCAAAGCGGCGTCCGCCGCCCATCGCAAAGCCGAGCACGAGCGCATTCACAGCGAGCGCGCGGCGATCACTGCCAAGCGTCAGCAAGATGAGGCAGCGTGTTATCAGCGGTTTTCGGTAGAAGACTGCTTGCGCGGTGTGCGTGCAAAGGTGCGCGATGCGGAGACACGTTTGCGCAACCAAGAGATCGAACTGAACGATGCCGAGCGCAAGGAAAAGGCCGCAGAGCGCCTGCGTTCTATCGAAGAAAAAACCAAAGGCGTGCCCGTCGCGCCTGCCCAGGGTGGGGTGCCGGGTGCCTCCGTGCGGCGCGCGCCTGTTGCCAACCCGCAGTCCAACAAGGCCACCATGTCCCAGCGCGAGCACGATGCGGAGCGCCGTGCACAGGACCAGCGCCATCGGGTGCAGACCCAGGCCACCGAGCAGGCGACCCGCAACACTCAGAACGCAGACCGCGCCACCAAGGCGCGTGCCCGTCAGGCGGAGGTGATCAAGGCGGCCGAAGAGCGTCGTGCGCGGGTGGAGAAATCGCAGGCCGATGCCGCCGCTGCAGGCCGCAAACCGGCTGCTCCATTGCCTGCGTTGCCCGCTTCAACTGCTGGATCGCCATCAGGGCGGTAGACGCCACGCCTGATCAAAGCCGGGCAGGGCGTTTCGAATGCCCTCCCGCCAAAAAAGGGCGCCGCCATGCACCCGCTGGATGCGCCTCAGGCGCGACCCGCTTCTACGGGGGCGAGGCGTGCCACCTTCTTTTCTTCCACCAGCGCTTCAATCTTCACAATGACCAGCGAGAGGTTGTCGCCGCCTCCGCGCGCGCGCGAGCGGGCTTTTTCGATCAGGAACTCGGTGGCCTCCCGCGGCGACAGGGAGTCGACCACGGAAGCCAGTTCGGTGGGGGAGAAGTAGTGCCACACCCCATCGCTGCAGGCCATCAGCACGTCGCCGGGCTGCAGTTGCGGAATCACATGGGTTGTGATGGGCGGATCGCTTTCGGTACCCAGGCAGCCGACCAGGATGTTGGAGTGCGGATGGTTGTTGGCCTCGGCTTCGGTCAGCTCGCCGCGGTCTACCAGCGCCTGCACGTAGGAATGGTCGCTGGTGCGAAACACTTGCCGGGGGCCCTGGAAATGGTAGATGCGCGAGTCACCTGCATGCACCCAGTGACAGTCGCCGCGGGGGTTGATGAGGAAGGCCGCAATGGTGCTGTGAGGCTCCTGTTCTGCCGAGATGGCCGTCAGGCGAATGACGATGTGGGCTTCTTCCACCATGCTTTTGAGCATGGCCACCGGGTCATCAGTGTCTGGTGAATACCGCTCAAACAGCTGGCGTGCCGTCATCATGACCTGGTCGGACGCCTTGCGCCCGCCGCTGCGCCCGCCCATCCCGTCAGCCACCACGCCCAGCACACAACCGTTGTGCCGCTCGTGAGAGATCAAGGCCACCTGGTCTTGTTGGTATTCCCGGTCACCTTTGTGGATGCCGGTGGACGCGATAAGGCGGAACGCTTTGGTCATGCTGGTGATTGTGGGGGGCGTGTGTACAAACGCCCACCGGGGTGGCAGGCCAAGCGCGTATTATCCGCCCGCCTGTGGCATTTTTGCCATCCCACGGCGTCTTGCCTTGAAACCCAGCCTCCACTCTCCCCACCGACAACTGATTGAGCTGCGCATGGAACATGCGGACCTGGATGCCTTGATTGACCGCTGTGGCTCCGACGCGGTACCTGACCCCCTCACATGGCGTCGCCTGAAAAAGCGCCGTTTGGTACTCCGAGATGCCCTGGAGCGGCTGGAGCGCGAACTCCAACCGCAAGAGCCCGCCTGATGTCTCTGGTCGCGATGGTGCACGAGGTTTTTGCCGACGGCGGCGTGTTGTCGCGGGCGGATGTGCATTTTCAGCCGCGGGAGGGCCAGACCCAGATGGCGGTGGCGGTGGCGCGCACCATGGAAGAGGGCGGAGCCCTGGTGGTCGAAGCGGGTACTGGGGTGGGAAAAACCTTTTCCTATCTCGTGCCCGCGTTGCTCAGCGGCGAACGTGTCCTGTTGTCGACCGCCACCAAGGCGTTGCAAGACCAGTTGTTTGCGCGCGACCTGCCCCGTTTGGCGCAAACGCTGGGCACGCCGGTGCGAATGGCCTTGCTCAAAGGGCGCGGCAGTTATTTGTGCCTGTACCGCATGGAGCAGGCGCGCCACGATGCGGCAGGGCAGGACCGCGGTGTGGTGCGAGTGCTGGCCAAGGTCGAAGCCTGGTCGCAGAGCACCCGGTCTGGCGATCTGGCAGAGCTGGCGGGACTGGACGATCGATCGCCTGTGATTCCACTGGTGACATCGACGCGCGAGAACTGTCTGGGCTCGCAGTGCCCGCGGTTTCGGGACTGCCATGTTCATTTGGCGCGGCGCGAAGCGCTGGCCGCTGACATTGTGGTCATCAACCACCATCTCTTTTTTGCCGATGTGGCGGTGCGCGAGTCGGGCATGGCGGAGTTGTTGCCCACCGTGCGTGTGGTGGTGTTTGATGAAGCGCACCAGATCAACGAAACCGGGGTGCAGTTCTTGGGCATGCAGCTGTCTACCGGGCAGTTGATCGACTTCAGCCGAGACCTGCTGGCGGTGGGGTTGCAACACGCCCGAGGGCTGGCCGACTGGACCGGGTTGGCCGGGATGGTCGAACTATCGGCGCGGGATTTGCGGTTGGCAGTGGGTGGAGAGCGGATCGCTGCCAAGCTGCGCTGGACCGACGAGGCACCAGAGGGTACCGACGGCAACGTGTGGAAGGCCACCTTGGCACGCGTGGCCCAAGCGTGCGCGCAGGCCCAGGAGGCGCTCGACACCATGAGCGAAATCGCGCCGGACTTTGTCCGTTTGTATGAAAGAGGTTCCGAGCTGCTGGCAAAGGTGAGTCGGTTTTCGGGCCCGGGCAACCCTGACGCAGTGCGCTGGGTCGATGTGGGTGCGCAACTGCGGCTCATCGAGTCGCCGCTTGATATTGCAGACGCCATGCGCACGCGGCTATTGGCGGCACCTGCTGAGTCATCCGAGTCTGACGGCTGGCCTGATGAGCCAGCGGCAGTGCGCGGCAGGGCCTGGGTATTTACCTCGGCCACGCTGGGGGATGACGAGCGTCTGACCTGGTTTACCGAGCGCGCAGGCCTGCAGGATGCAGAGATTTTGCGGGTTGCGAGCCCCTTTGACTATGCGGCCCAGGCTGCGCTGTATGTACCGCGCCATCTGCCGTCCCCTGCGGACCCGGCGCACAGCAGTGCGCTGGCGCAATGGGTAGGCGATGCCTCCGCGCAGCTGGGTGGTCGGACTCTGGTGCTGACCACCACGCTCAAGGCTTTGCGCACCATCGGCGAAGCGCTGAAAAACCGGTTTGGCAGCGCTGCAGACATTGAAGTCTTGGTGCAGGGCGAATGGCCCAAACGCCGCTTGATGGAGCGGTTTCGCGAAGGCAGCGACGGAGGGCGGCCGGGCTGCGTGTTGGTGGCGTCTGCCACGTTCTGGGAGGGGTTTGACGTGCCGGGCGATGCGCTTGAACTGGTCGTCATCGACAAACTGCCGTTTCCTCCCCCGGGAGACCCGCTGGTGGAGGCCCGCACACACAAGATCGAGCAGTCGGGCGGGAAGGCGTTCAAGTCTTACGCGCTGCCCGAGGCCGCCGTGGCACTCAAACAAGGCGCGGGGCGCCTGATACGCCGCGAGTCAGACCGGGGAATACTGGTGGTAGGAGACACGCGCTTGGTGACCATGGGTTATGGCAAGCGGTTGCTGGCGGCCTTGCCGCCCATGCGGCGACTGGAAACCGCCGGGGATTTTGACGAGGCCTTGCGGGCGCTTACCAGAACTTCCACCACGGATCCGACTTGCCCTTGAGGCCGCCCTTGACCATGGTGCTTTGTGGATAGGAGGTGTCCATCACCCGCCGCGCATCGTCGCGCAACTGGGTCATGCCCAGCGCGTCGTAGGACTGGATGAGGATGTACAGCGCTTCTTCGAGGGCAGGAACGCCCTGGTAGTCGGCCAGCGCCACCTGCGCGCGGCCAATGGCGGCTACATAAGCGCCACGCTGAAAGTAGTAGCGGGCCACGTGCACTTCGTACTGTGCCAACGAATTGACGATGTAGGTCATGCGCTGGCGTGAGTCCTGCGCATAGCGGGACTCCGGAAAGCGAGTGACCAGTTCGCTGAAGGCTTCAAACGAATCCTTGGCCGCCTTCTGATCCCGCTCGGACAGATCCTGGCGCGAAATGAAGGAGAACAACCCCAGGTTGTCATTGAAATTCACCAAGCCCTTGAGGTACAGCGCGTAGTCGAGCGCGGGACTGGCGGGGTGCAACTTCATGAAACGGTCCAGCGTGGCAACCGCCTGGGCCTTTTCGCCGGCCTTGTAGTGCGCGTAAGCCTTGTCGATCTGGGCTTGCTGCGCCAGCGGCGTGCCAGCGGCGCGGCCTTCCAGTTTTTCGAGCAGCGGAACCGCCTTGTCGTACGCTCCGCTGTTCATTTCATCCTGAGCTTCAGAATGAATGCGGTTGGGGCTCCATCCCGCCGTTTTGTCTTCGGAAGTGCTGGAACAACCTGCCAGCAGGCCAGCAACCAGCAGGGCGGAAACGAGGGGCAGTGGGGCACGCAGCATCGCAAGCAGCTTTCAGCAAAAGGGGAAAACAGGTGTGGAAGGGGTTGCGGGTTGGAGGCAACTTGCATGGCTTGCAAGGCGCTCCGGTTGGCGGTCCCCGGGCACGAAAAGGCATTGTACTGGTGGCCGTCCCTGTCAATAGACGTTACGCCACCGTGTTTGTCTTGGTAGGGGCGCGGGGGTTTCTACAATGGGCCCCATGTTTGTTCACTTGCGCCTGCACACCGAGTTTTCCGTCGTCGACGGTACCAACCGCATCGACGAGGTCGCCAAGGCGGCCGCCAAAGACGGTCAGCCAGCGCTGGCCATCACCGATCTCAACAACCTTTTCGGCGCCATCAAGTTTTACAAGGAAACCCGGGGCAAGGGCGTCAAGCCCATTCTCGGGGCCGAGATCTTTCTGGAAGGTGAGGCGGGCGGTGCTCCGTCACGCATCATCGTCTTGGTGCAAAGCCGCCAGGGCTACCTCAACTTGTCAGAGCTATTGGCCCGCGCCTGGACCCGCAATATCGTCAAGAACCAGGCCTTGTGCACCTGGGATTGGCTGCAAGAGCTCTCCGAAGGGCTGATAGCGCTGGCGGGCGCCCAAGCCGGGCCTGTGGGGCAAGCGCTGGTCAAGGGGGACGAATCCGGGGCTGCGGATGTGGCGCTGCGCTTGGCAGGGATATTTCCGCATCGGTTTTATATCGAGCTGCAGCGCGCAGGCCGTGTCGATGATGAAAGCCATGTAGTGGCAGCAGCCCAATTGGCTGCGCGCCTGAACCTGCCCGTGGTGGCAACCCATCCGGTGCAATTTGCGACCGCCGAGGACTATGAGGCGCATGAAGCGCGCATCTGTATCTCGGAAGGCGAAATCCTGGCCAACCCGCGCCGGGTGCGCAAGTTCACGCGCGACCAGTATTTCAAGTCATCCGCCGAGATGAAAGCCTTGTTTGCCGATGTGCCTTCGGCCATCGCCAACACGGTCGAAATCGCACAGCGATGCAACTTGACACTCGTGCTGGGCAAGCCGCAACTGCCGGACTTTCCAACGCCCAACGGCATGCCGATCGACGAGTATTTTCGCGTTGCGTCATTTGACGGCCTGGAAGTGCGTCTGGAGCTGCTCTATCCCAACACGGCGGAGCGGGACAAGCAGCGTCCTCGGTATGTAGAGCGGCTGGAGTTTGAGATCGGCACGATTCTCAAGATGGGTTTCCCGGGCTACTTCCTCATCGTGGGTGACTTTATCCAGTGGGCCAAGGCCAACGGTTGTCCCGTAGGACCGGGACGGGGGTCGGGTGCAGGGTCGCTGGTGGCGTACGCGCTCAAGATCACCGACCTGGATCCGCTGGAATACAACCTGCTGTTTGAGCGGTTTCTGAACCCGGAACGGGTGTCCATGCCCGACTTCGACATCGACTTTTGCCAGTCCAACCGTGACCGTGTCATTGACTACGTGAAGGACAAATACGGCAAGAACGCGGTAAGTCAGATCGCCACGTTCGGAACGATGGCTGCCAAAGCGGCGATTCGGGACGTGGGCCGGGTGATGGACATGAGCTACACCTTCTGCGACGGCATTTCCAAACTGGTGCCCGGCAAGCCCGGCATGTCGTACACGCTGCAGTACCCGCCAGAGCCCAAGAAAGAGGGCGACAAAAACAATTACGCGCTGGAACTCGAACCCATGCTTTACGAGCGGGTGCGCAAAGAAGAAGACGTCAAGACCGTCATCGAGATGGCGCAAAAACTGGAAGGCATGACGCGGAACATCGGCATGCACGCCGGGGGTGTGCTGATTGCGCCGGGCAAGCTGACCGATTTTTGCCCGCTGTATCAGCAGCCAGGCAGCGACTCCGCCGTCAGCCAATACGACAAAGATGACGTGGAGGCCATTGGCCTCGTCAAGTTCGACTTCTTGGGACTGGCCACACTCACGATTCTGGAAATCGCGCGCGAGTTCATCATCAAGCGCCACAAGGGACAAGAGAACTTCGCCTTTGAAACCATTCCACTTGACGACGGGCCGACTTACCGGTTGTTCTCGGAGGGCAAAACCGAGGCGGTGTTCCAGTTTGAAAGCCGCGGCATGCAGGGCATGCTCAAAGAAGCCAAGCCGAGCCGCCTGGAAGATCTGATTGCGCTGAATGCGCTGTACCGCCCTGGTCCTATGGACCTGATTCCCAGTTTCGTGAACCGCAAACACGGCAAGGAAGTGGTGGAGTACCCGCACCCGTTGGTGGAGCCCGTGCTGGCCGAGACCTACGGGATCATGGTCTACCAGGAGCAGGTG
>NZ_JBKBTV010000104.1:0-9370 GCF_046291265.1 Acidovorax sp.
CTGAACCGGGCGCAGGCAGACGTAGAGGTCGAGCTCCTGACGCAGCGCCACGTTCAGCGAACGGATGCCGCCGCCCACGGGCGTGGTGAGCGGGCCCTTGATCGAGACGACGTACTCGCGCAGCACGGCCAGGGTTTCTCCGGGCAGCCACACGTCGGGGCCGTAGATCCGGGTGGACTTTTCGCCCGCATAGACCTCCATCCAGTGAATCTTCCGCTGGCCGCCGTAGGCTTTGGCCACGGCGGCGTCGACCACCTTGAGCATCACGGGCGTGATGTCCACCCCGGTGCCATCGCCCTCGATGTACGGCACGATGGGCTGGTCCGGCACGTTGAGCGACATGTCGGTGTTGACGGTGATTTTCTGGCCCTGGGTGGGCACCTGGATGTGTTGGTACATGGGTGAAATTTTCGCACGGTCGACGGCCCGCCAGCGGATGGCGGAGAATGAATGCTCGATCTGCACCACCCGATTCCACGCATGAAAAAACTGTCCATCCGCTTGCTGTGCCTGTTGTTCCTTGCGACAGGGTCGGCCTGGTCCCAGGAATCACCCCAGCTTCAGTTGCCGCGGGTCACCTTGTCGGCCGGCATGCACCTGATTCAGGCGCAGGTGGCGGCCACCCCGCAGGAACGTGCGGTGGGCCTGATGTTCCGCAAGGACATGCCGGTTAACGAAGGCATGCTGTTCGCCTTTGAGCAGCCCTCCGAACAATGTTTCTGGATGAAGAACACCCTGCTCCCGCTGACGGCGGCCTTCGTGTCGGATGACGGCACCATCGTCAACCTGGCCGACATGCAGCCGCAAAGCCTGGCGTCGCACTGCTCCACCAAGCCTGTGCGCTTTGTGCTGGAGATGAACAAGGGATGGTTCGACAAGCGCGGCCTGAAGGCCGGCTCCAAGTTGAGCGGCCCACCGTTCACACGGTAGGCCGCCTCAACCCACTCACACGCCTTCGTCAGGCTTGCACCGAAGCCAGCGCCGCGTTGAAGGTCTTGCTGGGCCGCATGATGGCTTCGAGCTTGTCGAAGTCTGGCTTGTAGTAGCCACCGATGTCCACCGGCTTGCCCTGCACGGCGGCGAGCTCGGCGACGATGGTTTTCTCGTTGTCGGCCAGTTGCTGGGCCAGTGGCGCAAACTTTGCGGCCAGCGCCGGGTCTTCGCTTTGCGCGGCGAGCTCCTGGGCCCAGTAAAGCGCAAGGTAGAACTGGCTGCCGCGGTTGTCGAGCTGGCCGGTCTTGGGCGAGGGGTTCTTGTTGTTGTCCAGCAGCTTGCCGGTGGCCGCGTCCAATGTCTTAGAGAGCACCTTGGCCTGCAGGTTGCCGGTCTTCAGACCCAGATCTTCCATGGACACGGCCAGCGCCAGGAATTCACCCAGCGAATCCCAGCGCAGGTGGTTTTCTTCCACCAACTGCTGCACATGCTTGGGTGCCGAGCCGCCAGCGCCTGTTTCGTACATGCCGCCACCGGCCATGAGCGGCACGATGGACAGCATCTTGGCGCTGGTACCCAGTTCCATGATGGGGAACAGGTCGGTCAGGTAATCGCGCAGGATGTTTCCGGTGGCGCTGATGGTGTCCAGCCCGCGAGCCACACGCTCCAGCGTGTAACGCATGGCGCGCACCTGGCTCATGATCTGGATGTCCAGGCCGGCCGTGTTGTGCTCGTGCAGGTACATCTTGACCTTGGTGATCATCTGCGCTTCGTGCGGGCGGTACTGGTCGAGCCAGAACACCACGGGCATGCCCGAGTTGCGCGCGCGGCTCACAGCCAGCTTGACCCAGTCGCGGATGGCGGCGTCCTTGACCTGGCACATGCGCCAGATGTCGCCCTGCTCCACGTTCTGGCTCAGCAGCACTTCGCCAGTGGCCAGGTCGGTGATGTTGGCCACACCGTCTTCGGTGATCTCGAAGGTCTTGTCGTGCGAGCCATATTCCTCGGCCTGTTGCGCCATCAGGCCCACGTTGGGCACCGTGCCCATGGTCTTGGGGTCGAAGGCGCCGTGCCATTTGCAGAAGTTGATGATCTCCTGGTAGATGCGGGCAAAGGTCGACTCGGGCATCACAGCCTTCACATCCTTCAGGCGGCCGTCTGCCCCCCACATCTTGCCGCTGTTGCGGATCATGGCGGGCATGGAGGCGTCCACGATCACATCGTTGGGCGAGTGGAAGTTGGTGATGCCCTTGGCCGAGTCGACCATGGCCAGCTCGGGCCGGCCTTCGTGGCAGGCGTGCAGGTCGCGCTTGATCTCGTCCTGCTTGCTTTGCGGCAGCGTGCCGATCTTGTTGTACAGATCGACCATGCCGTTGTTGACATTCACGCCCAGTTCGTCGAACAGCTTGCCGTGCTTCTCGAAGGCGTCCTTGTAGAAAATCTTCACGCAGTGGCCAAACACGATCGGGTGCGAGACCTTCATCATGGTGGCCTTGACGTGCAGCGAGAACATCACGCCGGTCTTGTGGGCGTCTTCAATCTCTTTTTCATAGAACTCCAGCAAAGCCTTCTTGCTCATGAACATGGAGTCGATGATTTCGCGGTCCAGCAGCGACACCTTGGACTTCAGCACGATGGTCTTGCCGCTCGTGGTGATCAGCTCCATCTTCACGTCGCGCGCTTTGTCCAGCGTCATGGACTTTTCGCCGTGGTAGAAGTCGCCCGCGTGCATGTGCGACACATGCGAACGCGAGGCCTGGCTCCACTCGCCCATGCTGTGCGGGTTCTTGCGGGCGTATTCCTTCACGGCCCGGGGAGCGCGGCGGTCGGAGTTGCCTTCGCGCAGCACAGGATTGACAGCGCTGCCGGTGCACTTTGAATAGCGCGCCCGCAGTTCCTTCTCTTCGTCGGTTTTGGGGTTTTCCGGGTAGTCCGGGATGGCGTAGCCCTTGGCCTGAAGTTCCTTGATACAGGACACCAACTGCGACACAGACGCGCTGATGTTGGGCAGCTTGATGATGTTGGCTTCGGGCTTGAGCGTCAGCTTGCCGAGTTCGGCGAGAAAGTCTGGAACACGCTGCTCTTCGGTCAGGCATTCGGGGAAAGCCGCCAGCACACGAGCGGCCACCGAGATGTCGCTGGTGGCCACTTTGATGCCGGCTGGCGCCGCGAAGGTGCGGATGATGGGGAGAAACGCACTGGTCGCCAGCAAGGGGGCTTCGTCCGTCAGGGTGTAAATGATGGTGGGTTGCTGACTGCTCATCGCGTATCTCCAAAATTGTTGGGTAGGGTCCATCTGACTCTTCCCGGCAGGGTATGACGAAGAGGACAAACAGACCAGCCGTGATTTTGCTTTCCGGGGCTTCCCAAGAACCCCGCTTTTAGGACCCAAATCTCACAATGCAAAAATCGAGGTGAAATTTCTGCCTTCTTTTCCCGCTGACAGCCAAGAAAAAGGGCCCGAAGGTTGCCCTTCGAGCCCTCTCACCAGGAAGCCCGGGACTCAGGCGAAGTTGGCTTCGGCAAACGACCAGTTGACCAGCTTGTCGAGGAAGGTTTCCACGAACTTGGGGCGGGCGTTGCGGTAGTCGATGTAGTAAGCGTGCTCCCACACGTCCACGGTCAGCAGGGCCTTGTCTCCGGTGGTCAGCGGGGTGCCGGCGGCGCCCATGTTGACGATGTCGACCGAACCGTCGGCCTTCTTGACCAGCCAGGTCCAGCCAGAGCCGAAGTTGCCCACGGCGGACTTGACAAAGGCTTCCTTGAAGGCGGCGTAGCTGCCCCACTTGGCCGTGATGGCCGTGGCCAGCGCGCCGGACGGCTCGCCACCGCCGTTGGGCTTCATGCAGCTCCAGAAGAAGGTGTGGTTCCAGATCTGCGCAGAGTTGTTGTAGATGCCGCCGCTGGACTTCTTGACGATGGACTCGAGGTCCATGGCTTCGAACTCAGTGCCTTTTTGCAGGTTGTTGAGGTTCACCACATACGCGTTGTGGTGCTTGCCGTGGTGGAACTCCAGCGTCTCGCGGCTGTAGTGGGGGGCCAGGGCATCCAAGGCGTAGGGCAATGCGGGAAGGGTGTGTTCCATGGGGTTCCTCGTGAGTGCTGTTGTTAAAAAAGCTTGCCGCCGGGCTGGGCGCGCCTGCGATCAGGCGGCCATTGTAGGCACGCGACTGTGCAGCGAAGGTGTCAGGGTCTCTGAATGTCGGGCTCCACCCGAACGGCCAGGGTGCCATCGGCCAGCCTGGCGGTGAGCGCCTGCCCGACCTGCGCCTGCACGGCCCTTGTCACTGCCAGCCCTTGAGCGTCGGTCAGAAACGCGTAGCCGCGCTCCAGCACCAATTGGGGATCCAACAGGCTCAGCGAGAGTTCGCACCGTTGCAGCCGCCGCTGCTGAGCGTCCACCGCGCGGCGCAGGGCCAGCGGGAGCTGCGTCTGCAACACGTTCAGGCGGTTGCGCCGCTGCTGCGTGGTGAGCATCCAGCCGCTCTGCAGGCGGTGTTGCAAACGCCCGAGTTGCTGCAAGCTGTCGTGCAGGCGCACCGAGGGGCGCCCCATGCGCTGCGCCAAGCGGTCCAGCCGCTGACCGCGCTGATCGATGTTGGACCAGGCGCCCGCATCCAGCCGCTCCTGCAAATAGTCCAGCTCGCCCACCCGCTGCTCGCGCGCGGGGGCACACAACTCGGCCGCGGCGGTGGGCGTGGGGGCCCGCAGGTCGGCCACGAAGTCGGCCAGGGTGAAATCGGTTTCATGGCCCACGCCGCAGACCACCGGCATGGGCGAGCGCGCAATCAGGCGAACCAGTTCGGGGTCGTTGAACGACCACAGGTCTTCCAGCGAACCCCCGCCGCGAACCAGCAGCAAGACCTCGCTTTCGCCCGTCTCGGTGTGGCGGCGGTAAGCGGTCTGCAAAGCGGCACGCAGTTCGGCCGGGGCTTGTGCGCCCTGGACCGAGGCGGGATAGATCACCACAGGCAGGTGCGGCACGCGCCGGCGCAGGGCGGTGACCACGTCGCGCAGTGCGGCCGCCCCGAGTGAGGTGACCACGCCGATGCTGCGGGGCTGGGGCGGCAGGGGCCGTTTGCGCGCCGCTTCAAACAAGCCCTCGGCCTCCAGCTGGGCCTTGAGGCGCAGGAACTGCTCAAACAGGGCGCCCTGCCCCGCTGGCTGCAGCGAATCCACGATGAGTTGCAGCTCACCACGCGCGCCGTACACGTCGAGCTTGCCGCGGGCCTCCACGAGTTGTCCATCGCGCGGGCTGAAGGTGAGCTGATCGGCCGCGCGGCGAAACAGCGCGCAGCGCACCTGGCCGGTTTCGTCTTTCAGTGCGAAGTAACAATGGCCGCTGGCCGCGCGCGAAAAGCCCGAAATCTCGCCCCGCACCGCCACCGGATTGAACCGGGCAGCCAAAGTGTCTGCAACGGCGCGCATCAGCGGCCCAACCGCCCACACACGCCCCGCCGCCGGGGCCTGCGATGTTGAAAACGCGTCAACCACGGGCGTCTCCCGCGCAAAAGTGTCCACAGGCCGCGTGGATGCTGGTGATCCGGCTGCTGTGGCCTGCGTGGGCAGGCTCGGGCGAATAGCGCATTGATTCGAAAGCGTTTTGCACTGCCTGTTTGCTGATCGTTCTGACGAAGCCCAAGCCCGGCGCGGGCCCGCAGCACATGCTCGTCAGGTTCTTCACAAAGTTATCCACAGAATCTGTGCACGACATCGGCGTGTCGTGCGGGGCATGGGGTGGGGGGTTGGGAAGCCAGCGCCGGGAGCGCGCCACCCCTGAGACATAATCGGCCGACCGACTAGCGCCGAGCAACCCAACGGCACACGCCTGGAGTTCAGACTTGCTTTCCATCATACAAGCCGCAGGATGGCCCATCTGGCCACTGATCATCTGTTCCGTTCTCGGACTGGCCCTGGTCATCGAACGGTTCGTCAGCCTCAAAACCGCCAAGATCATTCCGCCCAAGTTGCTGGATGAAGCCATCATGGTTTCGCGCAATGGCGTGCCAGGGCCGGATGTGGTGACCCAGCTCGAACAGAACTCCGTGCTCGGTGCCGTTTTGGCCAGCGGGTTTCGCACCTTCAACAGCAACCCGCGCGCCAGCGAAGACGACCTGCGCGCCAGCCTGGAAGGCGCCGGGCGGCAAGCGGCAGCGCAGTTGCAGCGTTACCTCGGCGCGCTGGCCACCATTGCATCGGCCGCGCCGCTGCTGGGCTTGCTGGGCACCGTCATCGGCATGATCGAGATCTTCGGCGCGCAGGGTGCCAGCAGTGCGGGCGGTGTGCCCGGCATGGGCGATCCGGCGCAGCTGGCGCGGGGCATCTCGATTGCCCTGTACAACACCGCCTTCGGTCTCATCGTGGCGATCCCCGCCTTGATTTTCTGGCGCTATTTCCGCGGCCGGGTGGACGACTACCTGCTGGGCCTGGAACTGGCCGCCGAACGTTTTGCCCGTCACCTGCTGAACCTGCGCAAGCACTGAGGCCATGAACTTCCGTCCCGGTACGCGCGACGAGCCCGAGATCAACCTGATCCCGTTCATCGACATCTTGCTGGTGGTGCTCATCTTCCTGATGCTCACGACCACCTACAGCAAGTTCACCGAACTCAACGTCAACCTGCCCGTGGCCGACGCGCAAGCGCCCAAGACCAACAAGCGCGAAGTGGTGGTGGCGGTGGGCAACGATGGGCGCTATTCGATCAACAAGCAGGTGCTGGAAGGCACCAGCGTCGAGCTGCTCACCAGCGCGCTGGCCAGCGCTTCCGAGGGCAATACCGAGACCGTGATCATCATCAGCGCCGACGCAGCAGCCACGCACCAGTCGGTGATCAATGTGATGGACGCCGCGCGGCGCGCCGGCCTCGTGCAGATCACGTTCGCCACGCAGCAGACTGGCGCTGCCGCTGCCCGCGGCAAGCCCTGAGCGGCGGCATTTTTTTGCACCGATGAGTCAGGCCCGCTGGCAGGCTCTTTGGCTGCTCAATTCACAGCGGCGCGGTTGGCTGGCCCGGTTGCTCTGGCCCTTGTCGTTGTTGTATGGCGCTCTATTCGCGATGCGCCGCGCCCTGTACCGGCTTGGCCTGAAGCAGAGCCAACGCGTCGACGTGCCGGTGATCGTCATCGGCAATGTGGTGGTCGGTGGCGCGGGCAAAACGCCCACGGTGATCAGCGTGGTCAACCACCTGCGTGCCCAAGGCTGGCGACCCGGGGTGGTGTCACGCGGTCACGGCCGCCACAGCCAGCAGGTGGTGCTCGTTCAAGCCGACACCGCACTCGCGGACAGCGGCGATGAGCCAGCCCTGATCCACCGCCGCACCCATGCCCCCGTCTGCGTTGCAGCCAGACGCGTGGCCGCAGCCCGGGCGCTGCTGGCCGCACACCCGGAGGTGAACATCCTCGTCTGCGACGACGGCCTGCAGCACCTGGCCCTGCACAGAGACCTGCAGATCATCGTGTTCGACGACCGGGGCACGGGCAACGGCTGGCTGCTGCCGGCCGGCCTGCTGCGCGAACCCTGGCCGCGCACCGCCCGCACACATGCGACGGATCTGGTGCTGTACCAGCGCCGTGAAGACTCGCCCGCCCCTGCTCTGGCTTGCGCGCCTGGCACGCCGGTGTTCGGCGCGGTACGGCGCCTGGACGACCATGTGGTGGGACCCACGGGCGAACAACTGCCGCTGGAGCAATTGCGTGGACAACGCCTGACGGCTGTGGCCGGCACCGCCAGACCCGGCGTCTTCTTCGACATGCTGCGCGCGCGCGGGATCGAACCCACCCTGGAAGTGGGCTTGCCCGACCACGCGGGGTTGCCGGACTATGCAGCGCTCTTGCAGGACAGCGTGATCACCCTGCTTTGCACGGAAAAAGACGCGGTCAAGCTGTTTCCCGCCCTCGTTGCCAGCCCGGCGGGCCAGCGTCCCCAGGTCTGGGCTGTGCCGCTGGAACTGGCGCCCGATCCCGCCTTCTTCACCGCGCTGGACGAGCGCCTTCAGCCCTTGAAACCCCGCGCCTGAAGCGGCAGAGCGGCCAGCCGCGCGACTATCATTCCCCCATGGACACCAAACTGCTCGAACTGCTGGTCTGCCCCGTGACCAAAGGGCCCCTGATCTTCAACCGCGACAGCCAGGAACTGCTGTCGCGAAGCGCGCGTCTGGCGTACCCGGTGCGCGACGGCATTCCGATCTTGCTGGAGCACGAGGCCCGCCCCCTGACCGACGAAGAAGCCGCTCGGCCCAACGCGCCCACCCCGCAGCCATGAGCCTGCCCGAGGTTCCTGGAAGCTTCACGGTTCTGATTCCCGCGCGCCTGGCCTCCACCCGGCTGCCCGACAAACCCCTGGCCGACATCGGCGGCCTGCCCATGGTGGTGCGGGTGGCACGGCAAGCGCAACGCAGCGCAGCCCAACGCTGCGTGGTGGCGGCCGACGATGCACGCATCGTGCAGGCCTGCAAAGCCCACGGCGTGAGCGCGATCCTGACCCGCAGCGACCACCTCAGCGGCAGCGACCGCTTGGCTGAGGCCTGCGCCCTGCTCGGCCTGGCCGATGGCGAGGTGGTGGTCAACGTGCAAGGCGACGAGCCCCTGATCGACCCCGACCTCATCAACGCCGTGGCGCAGGAGCTGCACGCCAGGCCCGATTGCGTCATGAGCACGGCGGCACATGCCATTGACGAGCTGGCCGACTTCCTCAACCCCAATGTGGTCAAGGTGGTGCTGGACCGGCAGAGGACCGCCTTGTATTTCAGCCGCGCACCCATTCCGTGGTGGCGAGACGGCATGGCCAGCGGAGCAGCGTCAGCGCTGCCTTCACCCCGCCCGCTGCGCCATGTGGGCGTGTACGCCTACCGCGCCGGCTTTTTGCAGCGCTTCCCCAGCCTGGAGCCCGCACCACTGGAAGCCACGGAATCGCTGGAGCAGTTGCGGGTGCTGTGGCATGGCGAGCGCATTGCCGTGCACCTGAGCTCGGTCGCACCCGGTGCCGGTGTGGACACACCGCAGGACCTTGAGCGGGTCCGCCGGGTGCTGGCCCAAGGCTGAATCCATACCCTGCGGGGCAGGCTTTTTGGGGTCGCGCTCTGTAAGCCGGGCGCGAGGATGTGCATGCTATCCTCAAACGGTCGCCCCGGCCCCACGCCCAGGGGCAGCCGCTCGGGACAAGCGGCCAAGCCATTGAAACATCAAAGAAGGAAAGCGATGAGACTGATTTTGTTGGGCGCGCCGGGAGCCGGCAAAGGAACGCAGGCGACGTTCATTTGCCAGAAGTACGGCATCCCCCAGATTTCGACCGGGGACATGCTGCGCGCCGCCGTCAAGGCCGGCACGCCGCTGGGCCTGCAGGCCAAGGCGGTGATGGAGTCCGGTGCGCTGGTCAGCGACGACCTGATCATCAACCTGGTGAAAGAGCGCATTGCGCAGCCCGATTGCAACGGCTGCCT
>NZ_JBKBTV010000105.1:0-9115 GCF_046291265.1 Acidovorax sp.
GAGTGCACAGGCTTCGACAGGCTCAGCCCGAACGGATTGGGGACGAGTCGCAGATCAACGTCGTGCGCGGCCCGTCCCCGCCCCCGTTCGCCCTGAGCTTGTCGAAGGGCTGCCACCACAGGGCGTGTGTGCCCAGGCTTCGACAAGCTCAGCCCGAACGGTCTGGGGGTTGGGACTGCCCTGTGGGGTGAATGAAAAGGATGGAGTTGCGACACAGGCATCACCGCTTCCCCCGCTGCATAAAGGCCACCGCGATGATCACGAAGCCCTGCACCGCCGCGTTCAGATACACGCTGATGATGCTGGTCAGGTTGAGGATGTTGCTGATGACGGACAGCAAGATCGCACCCACCACCGTACCGGTGATCGTGCCCGCCCCGCCCTTCAAAACCGTGCCGCCCACGATGACGGCCGCGATCGCCTCCAGCTCCCACAGCAGCCCCGTGGTGGGCGATGCCGACCCCAGACGCGGCACATACAGCAGCGTGGCAATGCCCACGCACACGCCGAGCAGCATGTACGTCAGTATCTTGATCTTGTGCACATCTACCGCCGCGTACTGCGCCACCTGCTCGTTGGAGCCGATGGCCTGCACATAGCGGCCATACGCCGTGCGGTTCAGGATCACGCCGCCGATGACAGCCACCAGCAGGAAGATCCACACGGGGATGGGCACGCCCAGCAGGTTGGCGTAGTACACCGGGCTGTAGATGTCCGACAGATCGTTCTCCAGCGTGATGGCCCCGCCGTTCGAAAAATACGTGAGGTACGCGCGGAAGATGCCCAGCGTGCCCAGCGTCACGATGAAGGGCTCGATGCGCCCCTTGGTGATTAGCAAACCATGCACCAGCCCGAACACCGCGCCCAGCACCACGGCCAGCAACATGCCCACCACCACAGCCGCCATGGGTGAGCCCAGCAAGGGCGCCATCGCGTTCATGAACAAGATGACCGAGCCCGCGATCAGCGCCGCCATCGACCCCACCGACAGGTCGATGCCGCCCGAGATGATCACAAAGCACATGCCCACCGCAATGATGCCGATGAAGGCCGTGCGCGTGAGCACGTTCATCACGTTGTCGTAGGTGGCGAAGTTGCTATTGAGCAGCGTGCCGGCAATGCACAGCAGCACCAGCCCGATGACCGGGCCCAGCCCGTGCAGCTTGCCCCACCAGGCCATGGCGCCGCCGTGGCGGCCTGCACCGGGTACGGCGGTTGCTGCGGCAGCCGCTGCGGTAGTTGCGTTTTCAGCGGGTACCTGTGGCATGTGCGATCAACTCCTCTTCGGTCAAATTTGGCTCTTGGAGCGTGGTCTGCAGCCGCCCGGCGCGCATTACCGCCACGCGGTGGCACAGGCCGATCAGCTCCATCAGTTCGGACGAAATCACCACCACTGCCAGGCCCTGCTCGGCCAGGCGCTGAACCAGGTGATAAATCTCGCGCTTGGCGCCCACGTCCACACCGCGCGTGGGCTCGTCCAGCACCACCACGCTGGGGCCGGGGTGCAGCACCTTGGCCAGCGCCAGCTTTTGCTGATTGCCGCCCGACAGGGATGACGCCCGCACATCCAGCGACCCGGTGCGGATGCCGAACTCCTGCACCGCATCGCGCAGCGCGGCCTGCTCGGCTGTGGGGTTCAGCCAGGGCTTGGCGTAGCGCTCCAGCGCCATCAGCGTGAGGTTGGGCCGCAGGCTGAAGTGCACGTGCAGACCCTTGCCCTTGCGGTCTTCGCTCAGGTAGGTCAGGCCATGGCGCGCCGCATCGCGCGGGCTTTTCAGCTGCACGGGTTTGCCAGCAATCTCCACCGTGCCTGCAGAGCGCGAGCGCAGGCCCAGCAGGCCTTCAAACAGCTCGGTGCGCCCCGCGCCCACCAGCCCGGCAAAGCCCAGAATCTCGCCGCGCCGCACTTCAAAGCTCACGTCCTCTGCCCAGCCGGGCACCGTCAAACCGCGCACCTTGATGATGGGCTCGCCCGCCGGTGCAGGCAGCTTGGGTGGGAACAAATCCGCCAGCTCGCGGCCCACCATCAGGTTGGCCATCTGCCGCCGCGTCACGCTGGCCGTGGGCTCGCGCGCCACCAGCAGGCCGTCGCGCATCACCACCACCTCGTCGGTGGTGCGCTCCACTTCGTCGAGCTTGTGCGATATGTAGATGATGGTCACGCCCGACGCCTTCAGTTCGGCCATCAGCGCAAACAGGCGCTCCGTCTCGCCCGGGGTCAGCGTGGCCGTGGGCTCGTCCATGATCAAGAGGCGCGCATTGCGGGCCAATGCTCGGGCAATCTCCACCAGCTGCTTTTCGGCCACGATGAGTTTGCGCACGCGTGTGTCCGGGTCCAGCTGCAGGCCGACTTGCGCCAAGGCAGCGCGCGTCTTCTCGCGCATCGCCTTGTCGTCCAGAAAAGGGCCGCGCTTGATCTCGTGGCCCAGGAACACGTTCTGCGCAATCGTCAAATCGTCCGCCAGGTTGAACTCCTGGTGGATCAACACAATGCCCTGCGCCTCGGCCGCGCGCGATCCACCACCGGGGGCGCGCACCGCGCCGTCCACCACCACCTCGCCGGTGGTGGGGCTCTCGTACCCCGCCAGAATCTTCATTAGCGTGGACTTGCCCGCGCCGTTCTCGCCCAGCAGGCCGTACACCCGGCCCGGCTGCAGCGCAAAGCCCACCCCGTGCAGCACGCGCACGGGGCCGAACTCCTTGGTCACATTGCGGAACTCGACAGCAACACTCATCGCATCGCTCCTGCCGTTGCAACGCCAACCGCTGCGGTCGGGCGTGAAGAAGACCGCACCAAACTTTCCTGCATCGCCAGCACGCCCGCACCCACCACGCCCGCATCGTCGGCCAGCGGCGCGTATTGAATCTCCAGGTGCCGCGTGGACAGCGCCAGCGACCGGTGGTAAACGCTCTGCCGCACCGACGCGAGGAACAGCGGCCCCATGTCCGTCACCCGCCCGGCGATGAACACATGCGACGGGTTGAAAAAGTTGACGATGGACGCCAGCATCTGCCCAACCAGGCTGCCAGCGCGCTGGATGATCGCGTTGGCCGCCACATCGCCCGCCCGGCTGGCCTGGGCCACGTCCTCGGTGGTCAGCGTGCCGGTGGCCAACAGGCGCTCGGCCAGCATCGCGCTCTCGCCGCGCTCCACGGCCTCCATCGCCATGCGCGCCATGGCGGGTGCAGCGGCCATCGCCTCTACACAGCCCTGGTTGCCGCAGTGGCAGCGCGGCCCGGCCTGGTCTACGCAGATGTGGCCCACGTCACCGGCCGACCCATTGGCGCCCCGGTACACCTGCCCGTGGCACACGATGCCGCAGCCGATGCCCGTGCCCACCTTGATCACGAGGAAGTTGGGCAGGTTGCGCTGCAGCCGCCACAGCTCGCCCAGCGCCATCAGGTTCACGTCGTTGTCCACAAACACCGGCGCGGCGAATGCCTCGCGCAGGTAGTCGCGGATGGAAAAGCCGTCCCAGTCGGGCATCAGCGGCGGGTTGACGAGTTGCCCGCTTTCAAAATCCACCGGCCCCGGTAGCCCCATACCGATGGCAATCACCTGCGAAGCCTGCACCCCACAGCGTGCCAGTAGCTCCCGCATCAGCCCTCGCACCCGCGCCAGGATCACGCCCGGCCCCTGGCGCACATCAATGGGCTCGCGGTGCCGCGCCAGCACCGTCATGTCTGGCCGCATCACCGCGACTTGCATGCTGGTGGCGCCCAGGTCGGCGCCAATCACCACGCCCAGGGTTTCGCTCAAACGCAGGGTTTCGGCCCGCCGGCCGCCAGAGGACTCCTGCAGGCCTACTTCGTCGAGCAGGCCCTCATCCAGCAGCGCCGCGACCATGGCGTTGGCCTTGCTCTTGGAATAGGCCAGGCGCTGCGCCAGCGCATTGCGCGACGCGCCGGCGGACCAGAAGATGGTCTGCAAGACGTCCAGGTCTTCGGTGCCGCAGTGACTCCAGCGGGTGGATGGCAAGGCTTGTCTCCTGTCATGTTTTGTGCAGCACCTCATGGGGGTGGGTGCTTGACAGGGATGCTATGCGGTCTACTTTGGCCGGGCAAGACTTAACTTTGACCTAATTTAAACCAAACATAGGAGGAGAAAGCTTCTTCCTTTGCTTACCCGTGCGAAATCAAGCTGTGAGTGGTTATTTCGGCAACGACGTTCATATAGAACGGATCAGGGAGTCAAATTTATCCTGAATGTGGCTTTCTTTGAAAACACCATTAATTGCTTGGCGCAGGAATACCTCCAAGTCTCTTTGCGTCAAGAGCAAAATTAACCCAGACTGATTTTTATTGACAACGTTTGAAATATGCCTTAAGTAAGAGTCTTTTATCTCATTTCCACGAAAAAATATAATTCCGAATCGGCCAAAATTTTCACTAAAATAATACTGAACTTGGTGAAAATCATCTGCAGCCAGATCTACATAATTTTTACATTCAAAAACAACTTGCGTAGCGCCATATTTAGACCTAACAACATCCCAGAATCCTCCGCTAGCTCTATTAGATGCAATCCAGTCTCGAATCTGAGAACCATCTGACGTGCGGCATTTTGGCTGAACATTTGTGAGTGAACGAAAGAAGCAGAGCTTTATTGCTTTTCCAACAACCTCTTCAAATGCTTGAGCGCCTGGAGATCCCAAAGGAAGCGTTTTAAGATCTTCAAGAACTCTCTTAAGCTCATCTTTATATTGATCAAATCGATAATTATCAGGCAAATCCTCAAGAATCCCTTCATGCTTTAGCGAGGTGTCCTCCGAAACTGCTTGGATCAGAATGTTCCTCAGATTCAGCGCAGGCCTATATGTCGGATGCACGACAAAATGAGTTGTCTGATCTATTGGCAACTTAGCATTCGAATCTTTGCCCGGCTCCTTAAAAAACGTTCGTCCTGATCGGCGAAGACCTAAGAACCCGATTCCGTAGAGCAATTCAACAAGTCTTGATGCGGTCGTATAATCAAAAAACCAAGAAGCACAATGTTTCTTTATTTTTTCATTAACGAGCAATTTAGCTATAAAGTCCTCAATACCTATAAGGGAATATTCATTCCCCAGTCCATAGAATAATTCCAGCAACACGCTTATATTTGGGTAATTTTCAGCGAACTCATCTCCAAGGTCCTTGAGCCGACTAGTGCTGTATCGCCGGGAAGCGGCTTCAACATCTTCCAACATCATGGTTGGATGGCCAGAATTTATGGCTGCTTCGATTGCATAGCTGGTGAGCATTAGGACATCGCGCGGCCGATGCTGGCACAACGACATTACAGCCTCTCTACTACTTTTCTCCGCGGACTCTTCAAAGAAGGAACTCCATGCTTCACCGCCTAGTTTTGGTTTCGTAGAAAACGGCCTCACGAGACGCCTCTCTACAAGCTCTACAAGCTTCTGTTCTGACCAATCAAGAAACACAACGGCTGTCTCAAGCCGGGCAAATTCGTTGTCTAGGGAGCGAATTCGATCATAGATATTTTCCCGAATAAATATGTAAGGACGAACCGCCGGCGTGGATGCGCAAAGCCTGACCGTCGCATGCATCAGGGCCATTAGGCAAATAATTGCCGACTCAGATCCGTCCCAGGACTCATCCAATCGATCAATTAGCAACGTAACTCGCAGTCCACTTTTATCTCCAAGTGAATTCAACTCTGAAGACAATTCTTTACTACGATTAATCTGCCTCAGCCATAGTTTGTCCTGCGATTTTGAATATGCATCAAATATTTCTTGCGTCAAGCTTAAAACGCGTTGATCAAAATCGCAATCTTCGATCAGATTTCGTTCTTTCGTTATAGTTGGAGGAAGTGCTCGGTCTTTCACACGGCCTGTAGCCAACAGATGCCTGACACACTCGTCCAGTAAAGCTCGTTCGAATGTATGCGTAAGAGATTTGAACGGTCGCTGTCTCGTATCGCGGAACTCCTCATGCGCCAGAGGCAACTCCAAAAGGTCAAAGATTTGCGGAACTATAGAAACAGAGTCCGTCGTGCGTCGAAGAAGTTCATAGGTAATTGCCGTTTTCCCAGCGCCCCGGCGTCCCACAAAAAAGCACTTTTGCGATGCCTGATCAAGAGCGGCCAGAGCTGCTGGCGTTGAGACGAAAAGCTCTGGCTCATTTCGAATCAAATCGTACTCTGCAAAAGCTTGACCAATTTGAATACGCTCTAATGCCTTTTTCGGCAGAATAAAATTCGTTGCCATCTAAATCCCCCCAACGTCGTGATTTTCTTGAACGCAGTGCTTTGTGCAGCTTTAACCAAAGAGCATAGATCAATCAACCAGCGTTGAGCAATGGAGATTTGCGCTCAGAAAACGCCGCCCCGCCGCTTTTTTTGAAAGGTATACGCGGTCATGTGTTCACCCGAGCGACCCGACCCCGAAACACGAGCTTCATACAAAGCCTCCGTGATCGCTGGAGCCCGCCGGCCAAAGAATCGCCTCAACTTCCTCCAGCGTCAGCACAGCCAACTCCGCAGCAATCTTGTCCCACCCCCTGGCCGTATGCTCCGGCGCCATGCTAGACGCCACCTGAAATGCCGGTTAGCGCGACCCGCACGCGACGGAGGGGCTGGAAGGTTTGCTCTGCATTTGATAGCTATTAGCGCTTTACCAATAAGCGCCAGAGCCTGTTTTCACTCATATTTCCGCGAGGCATGTGCTTGCCTGCACTGCATGGAGTGCCTCGCCCGGCTAAGTTCCCGCACGCCGATAGCAAAGATCACGCGGCGGCACGCCCACCGCTTCGCACCACCGACGGTAATCCGCCCGCCGGTCGGCCGTGGTGATTCGCTGCAGCACTGCATGGTGTGGCCCCAGGTATTCGACACTGCCCTTGACCACCACATGCACCAGCAGCTCTTCGGTCCCCGTCGCCTCCCACCAATCCACATTTCCCGCGGGCTCGGGGATGTAGTCGCCCGGCCGCACCACGCGGCCATCGTTCAGGCGGCGCTCGCCCGCCAGCGTCAGGGCGTGCACTTCGCCCGTGTGGCGGTGCAGGCCCAGCCGCGTGCCGGGCGACAGGCGCATCAGCTCCACCCAACCGGCATCGTCGGGCAAGAACTGGATGGGCAGGGACCACTTGCCTTCGCCTTCCGGAATCCAGTCCGGCAAGCCTGCGCGCTCCAACGTCTGGGCCACGATCACATCGGCAAGGTGGTTGTTCGTTGTCGTCATCGTCATGTCGGTGCTCCTGGGTAGTGATTGATTTATTGATTGATTGCTTATTGGCCGGGATGCTGGTGGCGGTACTCCTGCGTGCGGCCGCCAAAGCCGTAGGCGGCAGCGCGAACGTCCTGCACGTAGACGTAGCTTTCGGGGTGCAGCGCGCCCAGCAGGCCTTCAAAGGCTGCGAACGCCTCGGCGATGTAGCGCGCCTTCTCGGCCTTGGTGTTGGTCTCGTCCACCACCTTGACGTCGAAGTAGAAGCTCGACTGTTTCAGGTCGGCCAGCGACCGGCCGGCGACGTACCAGTCGGCCGGGTCCACAAAGGTGATCACCACGGCGGTGAGGTCGCGCCGCTTGCCGAGCACGCGGGTGGTCAGATCCAGCAGGGTTTCTGCAATGCGGGCAGACAGCTCGGGCGTGCGTTGGGCAGACACTTTGACGTTGAGGATGGGCATGGAGGGCTCCTGTTGAATGCGTTGGGTCGAAGGAGCCTTCACTGTAGAAATTGCGCCCCGCCACGGAAACCGCCGGTGGAGATAATGGCTTTTGCTCCGCACGCAAAGGCGCGCTCGATGAAAAACGCTTTCTTCCTCCCCGATCCGGCCGACCTGCGGTGGCTGGTGCGGTCGCTCGATCTGCGCTCGTTTTCTGCGGCGGCGCGCGAAATGGATGTGGCGGTGTCGGTCGTCGCGCGCGGTGTGGACCGGCTGGAGGCCGGCTACGGCGTGCGCTTGCTGCGCCGGTCCACACACGGCCTGTCGGCCACGCCCGAGGGCGCAGAACTGGCGCAGGAAGCGCGTGCCTTGCTGGCGCAGCTGGAGGACATCTCCGCATCGCTGTCCGACCAGCGCAACCGCGTGGCGGGCACCTTGCGCCTGGCCTCCAGCCAGGAGATCTGCGAAGCGCTGGTGTTGCCCCACCTGGCGGACCTGCAGGCGCGCTACCCCGCGCTGCGGGTGGAACTGCTGGCCGATGACCGCGTGGCCGACCTGGTGACGGAGGGCATCGACGTGGCGCTGCGCACCACCGTGGGCCACAGCGACCTGGTGGTGGCGCGCGAGTTGGGCCGGTTTGAGCGGCGCCTGTACGCGGCCCCTGGATATTTGGAACAGCACGGCACCCCCTCCGACCCCAGCGATCTGCAGCAGCACCACACCGTCACGCACACCGCGCAGGGGCCGGCGGTGACCTGGGCCTTTCGCAACCCGCAAGGCAAGCCGCTGGAGGTGACCGTGCGCTCGCGCCTGGCCGCCAGCAGTTCAGCCCTGGTGCACCACGCACTGGTGGGCGGCGCGGGGATCGGCATGCTGTCCAGCCCGCTCGCGGCGGCCGATGTGGCGCAAGGCCGGTTGGTGGAGGTGCTGGCGCCCTTTGCGTCCCGCACGGTGCACACGCTGTACGCGGTGTCATCACCGGGCCGGCGCAATGCGGCCAGAGTAAAGGCGGTGATTGATTTTCTGGTGACGGCGTCGAAGGACCGGTGGGAGCTGGCGCCTGTGCGTTGAGGGGCTCTTGTGCCACATCGGCTGGCTGGTACGGGGGTTGCTGACCTGGTGCTGCAGCAAGCCGGTTTGGAGATCAGCCGGGCGCGGTGCTTGTGCGGTTCCAAGCACTGCCCGCTTCCAGCGATCACTGATTACTGACTACCGATCACTGTTCGCATCGGCATCACTGGATTGAAACAACCGTTCGGGCTGAGCCTGTCGAAGCCTTGCGCGGCGCTTCGACAGGCTCAGCGTGAACGGTTTGGAGTCATTGGGCGCCGCCTTCGTTGGACGCCGTTGCCACCCAGCCCCTGAACGCAAACCCCATGTAAAACATCCGCACGTCGCTGAACCCGGCCTCCCGAAGAATCGCCTCGTCCTCCTGCGGCGTCAGCACCGCCAGCTCCGCCGCCACCTTGGCCCGCCCCCGGTCGGCCATCTCCGGCGCCA
>NZ_JBKBTV010000106.1:0-9026 GCF_046291265.1 Acidovorax sp.
CAACGATGCATTCACCGCCAACGGCAACGCCGTGTGGCGCGTCAGCACCGGCAGCATCGAGCACAAGGTGCTGTTCGGCGCCGATGTGTACCAGCAGGATGCCGACTTCACCGCGCAGACCGCCAACAGCGCGGACCTGGCGCGGGGTGCCGGCCCGGTGCCGGGCATCGACCTGTTCAACCCGGTGTATGGCGCAAGTTCGTGGCGCGACTACAACCTGGCCGCCCTGCCCTGGCGCAGCACGAGCACGCGCAGCAAGCGCTATGGCGGCTACCTGCAGGACGAACTGACGCTGACCCCGCGCTGGCATGTGCTGGCCGGACTGCGCTGGGATGGCTTCAAGGACGATGACCGCATTGCCGGCACCCGCGTGGACGGCAACGACATCAGCTGGCGGCTGGGCAGTACGTACACCGTGCGGGAAGGCGTCAATGTCTACGCCAATATCACCAGCGGCTTCATGCCCCAGAGCGCGGCCAACCAGAGCGCCGAGGCGGGCGGCCCATTCGATGCCGAGCGCAGCAAACAATGGGAAGTCGGGTTGAAGTCCCTGCTGGCCGAGCGCGTCACCCTGAACCTGGCCGCGTACCGGATCGACCGCAGCAATATCGTGCAGGCCACCGGCGAGATCGTGGACGGCGTCAACCAGCTGGCCGCCCTGGGCCTGGTGCGCAGTACGGGCATGGAGCTGGATCTGCTGGCCGATGTCACCGAACGCTGGGTGCTCAACCTGACCTACGCCTACAACGATGCGCGGGTGAAGGATGCCGGCAGCAACGGCATCACCAATGCCTCCGGCGACCGCTTCGCCAATGCGCCGCAGAACAAACTCGGCCTGTGGACGCGCTACGACCTGCCGGCGATCAATTCGGCCATCGGCTTTGGCGCCGATTACGTGGATGAGCGCGTCAGCCTGGATGGCCAACGGGTAAAGCCGTACACCGTGTTCGACATGAGCTGGAAGACGCAGTGGCAGCAGTGGCAGTTCCAGGCCAACGTCAAAAACCTGTTCGACAAGGTCTATGCCGCTAGTGGGTTCACCGAACGCACCGGCCACTTCCCGGGTGAGCCACGCCGCGTGTACGTGCAAGCGGCGTACGCTTTCTGAGCCTGCCCATGCGCCAGCCTACGCCAGCGCACCCCAACCGCCCTGCGCGCAGCGGGAGTGGGCGCCGGCTGTGGTTCGACCTGCACAGCTGGCTCGGCCTGAAGCTCTGCCTGTTCATGGGCTTTGTCTGCCTCACGGGCACGCTGGCGGTGTTCTCGCAGGAGATCGACTGGCTGCTGCACGCCCCCATGCGCGTGGCCGATGGTGGTGAGCAGGCCGGCTGGGGGCCGGTCATCCACGCCGCGCAGGCGGCACATCCGGACTGGGAGCTGGAGGGCATCTCCGCCGGCCACACCCGCCTGTTCGCGGCGCGCGCGCAGATGCGCCTGCCCGATGGCAAGCGACGCTTTGTCTGGATCAACCCCTACACCGCGCAGGTGACCGGCGACACCGGCTGGTTCAATACGCAGCGGCTGCTGCGCAACACCCACCGCCACCTGATGCTGCCGGTGGCCTGGGGCGTGCCACTGGTAGCGGCGCTGTCCATCCCGTTGCTGCTGTCGCTGTTGAGCAGTCTGTACATCTACAAGAAGTGGTGGCGTGGCTTCTTCAAACGGCCCGACCCCTCACGACCGCGCCGCCTGTGGGGCGATGTCCATCGCCTGGCCGGGGTGTGGTCACTCTGGTTTCTGCTGCTGATCGGGGTGACCGGGGCGTGGTATCTGATCGAATCCCTTGGCGGCGATGCACCGGCCGCGCCGACCATACGACTGGCCAAGGGCGATGACCGCGCTGCCGCCGTCGACCCGGGCGCCGTCGACGCCGCTGTGCAGACCGTCCGCCAGCACTGGCCCCGCCTCGACATCCTCGGCGCCATCCCCGCACGCGATGGCGGGAGCATCCTGTTCCTGGGGGAGGCCGACGCCTGGCTGGTGCGGGAACGGGCGAACAATATCGCCGTAGACCTGCACACCGGGCAGGTGATCGGCATGCATGACGGCCGTGCGCTGGGGGTCCATCAGCGCATCGCCGAAATGGCCGACCCCCTGCACTTCGGCAGCTTCGGCGGTTGGCCCATCCGACTGCTCTGGTTGCTGGCCGGCACGCTGTTGACCGGGCTGTGCCTCACCGGCGTGTATCTCTACGGACTTCGCACAGTGGATTCGCTGCGATCAGCAGCCAAAAGGCGGCAGACATGAGTCATGAAAAACTGCCCGGCCCCTGGCGCGCGGCGTGGCACGGCATAGGTCGCTGGCGCTGGCTGTGGCTGGCCCTGTTGTTGGTGTGGGCGTCGCTGGTGCCGCTGGAGGCCATGAAGTAGCAGTACTCATCCGTTGAACAATGGCATCCTGCATGTTCGTGCAGGAGAACAACGATGCGGGCGACGGGAAATCTTCTTGCAGCAAGTGCTGTCACGCTGAAGGTCGGCGTGGTGTTCTGGGTACTGGTGGCTTGGCGGACACCGGGGGGCGAGCCGTGGGACGCGCCTGCGTTCTGGACCGTCGTCTATCCCATCGCATTGGGCATCGCCGCCGTTCTAGGTGCCTGTTTTCCCCGGCGGGCGTGGCTTTGGGGGCTGCTGCTCATGGTCCTGCAGGCGCCCGTGGTGGCCGTGATGTCTGGCGTTGGCCCGTTGTTGCTGGCGGGGCTGGTGTACGCACTGGTGCTGGCGGTGCCTGCGATGGCTATCGCGGCGACGGCCGGGGCGTGGCGTCGTCGCCTGCATGGGATGGCTTGAGTTGCCTTGCCGATGTGAAGCAAATGACGGAGAAACGAGGCAGCCACTGCTGCCCCGCCGAGCAAGGCGTTTCTCCTCACCACCAAATGCGAAGAAATCCACCGTCACAGGTTCAAACTCTCGATTTGTTTACCGGATGCCCATGCACTTGACCTCGGTCCGAATGTCATCGCTCTCATAAGTGCAGATCATCGAGGTATCGCCTTCCCGGAAGTCCAGTCTGATTCCGTAGTCAAACGCGTAGCGGCTAAAATCCATGTAAGCGTCACTCGCCCAGCCGCCAGGGAACTCGTAAACGGTTGGCTGGCCTTCCTTGACGAAATCCTCCTTTTTCTCCGGTACAAAATTGCCATGCACATCGCGGCCCGTGCCGGGGATGGGCTTCCAGGTTTTCTCGTTTAGATCGTAGGTTGCCTTCGAGCGAGATCCATCCGAGAAGTTCAGCACCGCGACCGGCTGACCCGCTTCCGCGTTTAAAAATTTAAGGACCACGGAATTTGCAAATGTGTTGTAAGCAAGGTAACCCCGTGCCGCCAAAGATGCATCTAAACGCTCCATCACGGTGTTCATCTTTGCAGGGTTTTGTAATGCTTCGTAGATGGTGGTTGGCACCGGGGCGTCAGACCGAAGGGATGCCGAGCGCCCAGCGGTAAAGCTGGCTACTCGAGCGTTTGTGTCCCAGGAGGAGGAACTGACGTAGTAGTTCATCTCCAACGTCCCGCCGTTTTCATTCCAAAAGCGAGCAAGCGCGACGAAATAGTCCTCGAGCGGCTGGTCGATGGGCGCCTCATGGAGGCTCCTATCCCAAGTGATGATGAATTTTCTGATGTCGCCCGTCGAAACACTGAAAACCACTACGCCACCAACGTCTATCTCAGACAGAGCCGCCTGTTCCATCTGCTGGAGTGAGCAGCCTTCGCATGCAACGTTCGCAAGTTCCGAATTTTGCGCGTTTACGCTTGCGGCAGATATCGCCAAGGCTGCCGCCGCGAAATATCCAAGCACATTCATGTAGTTCAGCTCCTAAAGCGAAGGGTTTGGTAGGAAGTGAACGACAGTCCTTGCTATGGCAGCAATGGGAAGCGCGATGCTTAAGGCCCGGGTCAGGCGGTTGCCCACATTGGCTTGGAATGGAATCCAGATGACCAAAGCGGTAGTTATCAGTGAGAAGACCACAACTGCTTTACCGCTTGCCATCATCGCCAGACACAAGGCGATAAACGCAAACAACTCAAGAACAAGTTCAATGTAGGTGCGTCTATTCATGTTTTCCGTCTTGCTTGGGCTGGGAGTCGTCCATGACCGCGATAAAAACTTGCGGCGCAAAGATGCTATCACGACTCATTCGCAAATACGGAAAGCCTAAACAGCTCACTGTCACAGTCTGGAGATAGCTTGGCTTCCACATATGCGACAAGCTTCTGTTTACCCTGAAGAACTCTCGACCTTCGATGCGGCGGAAATGCGAGCACATTTGACCAAGCGATGGATTCCACAACGTCCTTCGCGCGCTCCTGGCGCCGCCCTTAGCTCCGACGACTACATTCAATCTAGCGACGTTGGCTCAGGACGGAACCCGCAGGTCTATGAAGCACGACCGACCGCGGACGGGCTGTTGTCCACGGCATTGGCGCTCGGCGACGAATTTCTTGAAGTTGACGCCACTTGCCGAGGGCCGTGCGCCCGCTTAGCCAGCTGCGAAGATGAGGCCGTCCCCCCCCCCAATCGGGCAGGGTCCACCGGCACGATCGCCGACGTGGGCAGACGGAAAAGGCACACACCCAACACCGCGCTACTCGTTCTGACGCAGCGAGGGAGCTCATCGCCTTGCTGGCTGCCACCCAGCTCGCAGTGCATCCGAAGGACTGCAGAACATGCGCTCGCCACGGCTCACGTCGATGCGTGTGCGCGCGTAGTCCCGCTGGCCGGGCACGTGGTAGATCTTCCTGCCCTGCTGGGAGATGTTGCCCTTGATGCGGCATCCGCCCGGCGCCGGCTGCGCGGCCACCGGGGCGTGTCGTACCATCTGGTCACGCTTGCTGCGGCGATAGTCTGCTGGCATCTGGAACCGCCCCTGCCAGAGGTTCCGCTGGTGCTGGCGCGCGTCGGCTTCGTCTGCGATGAATGCCGTGGCGTATTGGCGATACGCGACCGCCCAACCCGAGCGCACCATCCACCGATTGACCGACTTACCCCGAACAAAGCACTCGGCCACCACCCTACCGTAGCGGTCGGTGTCCTTGGGCTGGCAACGCACGGTCTGGTCCAGCAGATACGCGTCCAGCACGGCGGCGGACCGTCGGCCACAGGGCCAAGGACGTCCGTCCTTGGCGGTGCATTGCTGGGCGCTTTCCGGCGCATCGATGCCCCAGAGGCGGATGCGCTGCTTGGCCACGGTGAGGGTGTCCCCATCCGTGACCGTGGCGCGGCCGACCAGCTCTGCTGCCACACCAGGAACCGAAGCAAAAACCAAAAGCAAAACCACCAGACCTTTCAACACCATCAACAACGACGTCCTCCAAGCGCACGCTCGGGTGCGGGCGCCAGTCAAAACAGGGTCGGGCACTTTAGCGGAAGTGGAAGAAGGACGCCGACCATATCGACTGTCCGCCAGTCCCGACGTCCGTTCCAGACGTGGTCGCCGTCGCTCTCTTCCACGACAAAGTAGTCGCTCCAAGGCGTGCGTGGCGATCACGCGGCCAGCCTGCGCGGATGTCGATTAAATATGAAACGCCGGACCTGCCGACAACGTCGGCGCGCCCACCCTGACCCGGAGCGCAATGAGCAGGCTGGCAAGCAGCATCACTGCTGCGGCTACGGTGAGGACTGCAACAATGCCCCCAAGCCCGAATACCAGACCGCCCAAGGCGGCGCCCGTTGCGATGGACGACTGCACAGCAGCCACCACCATCCCGCCGGCACTCTCGGCCTGGTCAGGCACCGCACGCGCAACCCAGCTCGACCAGGCCACGGGCACGCCACCGAAGGCCAGGCCCCAGAGCGCGACCAGCATCGATAGCCCGCCAACGCCCACCGGCAACAGGAGCATGCCCAGAGCGGCTACGCCCACCAAGGCGGGCATGATCACCAACGTGACTTTCAAACTGCGCTCCATAAGCCAACCGGCCAGTAATGTGCCGACAAAATTCGCCACACCGAACCCGAGCAGGATCAGCGCCAAGCCATCAGCGCTCATCTGCCCCAGGCTCTCCAACGTGGGGCGGATGTAGGTGAAGAGGGAGTACTGACCGGTGTGTGCCAGAACGCAGCCCAGCATGCCTACCGCAATGCCTGGCCGACGCAAAAGGCCCACCACCGACTCTGGAAGCGCCGCCTTGCGCGGGGCCATTCGGGGCAGCGTGAACCACTGGAACGCAAACGTGAGTCCACCTACCGCCGTCGCAGCCCAGAACGCGCTGCGCCAGCCCAGCAGCCCGCCGAGGTAGCTCCCCAACGGAACCGACACCACCGTGCCGACCGCAATGCCGCTGAAGATGATGGACAGCGCGCGAGGCACGCGTTGTGGCGGCACCAACCGCATGGCCACGGCCGCTGCCATGCTCCAGAAACCGCCCAGCGCGACGCCCAGAAGGACGCGCATCACCAGCAGGACGCCCATGCTGGACGACAACGCTACCAAGGCGTTGGAGAGGACCATCAGACCCGTGAAACTCAACAGCACCAGGCGCCTGTCTATCGACCGGGTCAGCCGAGGCACAAGCAGGCCAGCGAACAGCGCCACAACCGCAGTGACCGTCACGGCTTGACCGGCCAGCGCCTCCGACACCCCCATGTCCGCCGCCATCGGCGTCAGCAGGCTGGCGGGCAGGTATTCGGCCGTGAGCAGCCCGAAGACACCCATGGCCAGCGAAAACACGGCCACCCATGCCGATGAAGACGGCTCCCCGCTCTCCGCTGCCACGGATTCTGGCGCGTCTGTGGCATCAACTACGTTATTTCTCATCAAAGATCCCAGTGCATTCGTGCAGCCGAGAGTCTAGGGAGCCATGTCAGGATGATCTATGATTGTCCAGCCTGTATTTTTGATCGAAACCCCGGACCGTCTCAATGCGCCACGCTCCAGCCCAGTCCTCCGACCTGATCAGCGAGCTGCTGACCGGCATGCGGCTGCATGGCGTTCAATACAGACGCATTCAGACCGGGCCGACCTTTGGGCTTGGATTTCCACCGAAGCCAGGCCATGCCTATTTCCATTACCTGGCCGTGGGCAGCGCGATTCTTCGTGGCGCGGACGGCAGCCAATACCTTCTATCGGCCGGGGATGTCGTGCTTCTTCCCCGCGGAGAAGGCCACGCGCTGCTGTCGGGCGAGGACCATCCTGTCCAGTGCCTGGAAACAATAGACGCCGCCCCACTGACTGACACGGTCAGCGGGATAGACACGTGCCCGAGCACCCATGCCGTGCCAAGCGCTGTGCTCTTCCACGGATGCATGGTGTTCGATCTCGGGGGCATGCAAGGGTTGAGCAAGTTGATGCCGGCGGTGATGTTGGCCGATGGCAACGCCACTCAGTTTCCTGGGCTGTTGCCGATGGTCGACGCGATGAAGCGCGAGGTGTGCTCCGGACGTATTGGCTATGCAGGAATACTCGCCCGGCTGGCGGATGCCGTTGCCGCCATGATCGTGCGTGACTGGGTCGAGCGCGGTTGCGACGGCGCATCAGGCCTGGTCATGGCCATGCGCGACCCGCGTCTATCGCTGTCGTTGCTTGCCCTGCACAGAGACCCTGGGCGTGACTGGACCGTTGAAGCGCTGGCCGCAGAATCCAACATCTCACGTTCTGTCTTTGCAGACCGGTTCCAGACCGTCATTGGAACCGCGCCCCTGCGGTACGTGACTGAGCTGCGAATGCAGTTGGCCAGTCAATGGCTGACCCACCAAAACCTGTCCATCGAGGTCGTGGCAGCGCGCCTGGGCTACGCCTCGCAGGCAGCGTTCAGCCGCGCCTACAAGCGCGTGATGGGGCACTCTCCTGGCGCGACTCGGCGCGGGCGCCACGCGGCCTCGCCATAGGGGGGGCCGCCGCCCCTGCCTTCGAACAACCGCCTCGCGCTTCGCGGCTCATCGCCGCTGCGCCGTCGGTGCTTGGCCCGCCTTGAGCTTGGTGCACCCGCAGATCGAGGTCCGCCGCTGCTACACCTGATCCTGCTTCGAGCACACAGACTTCAGTCGGGCACCGTGGCGTCGCCAAACGGGAGCCACGACGCAGACAGCTGAACCTGCTCATCATGAGGGTCCAAGCTGCGCGGTGGTCGAAGGGATATGCCGCGGGTGCAATCGTGATTGGCGGAGAGAGTGGGATCGGATCACCACCGATCTAACCGATTCTCTCCGTTGCAGAAAGCCTCTTCGGCAGGTTTCCTTGGGATGTTTCCTCGATCATAGCCAGTCCTGGGTACGGTTGGTACTGCTTCCCCGGGTGACCAGGCTTCCTCCGATGGAGGAGCAGTCGGCTACCAAACTAGCCAACCGAGACCCCTGATGGCAGCGGGTTCGGAGATACATCTAAGGGCGAGATCTATGGTCAAATTAGATGTTCAGATATGTGAAATTTCTCTCATTTCTCATTTGGCGACTATGAGTATGGGTGCTTGGATGGGGCCGTCCACTAACGAAAAGGAAGGTTCTATGCACCACGACACACAGCTACACATCGCCAGCCAATTGCTCAGCGCTCTCATGGTTAACACCTCGAGTCGGGACATCGACGATCGGGACGTAGATGTTCGGCATGCTTTGGATCTCGCCGCCGAACTGATGAGGCAGTGGGAACCGACTACGCCCCCAAGGGGCTGCACTTCCCCGCCCGCTACTGGCAGATCGCAGAGCATGCTTGTTGACCGCTCACTCCCACCACCGGAAATGCCAGAATCAATGGAGCAATGGCGGAGCAGCAGGATCAACACACCGATGCCCGGTCCGAAGCCAAAGCTGGGCAGACGACCTGGTCTGCACTGAGTAAGAAGTGGCCCCGCAACTGCGGGGCCACTGGCTTTATGGACTCGGCGGCGCCGACGGACGCGATGGTCGCCCAGGCCGAGACACCTGCGGGACCCTACGCACCGACGGCGACACGAATGCGGGCAACTCACCGCAGGACTGAGCCAACTCCGACGCTCGTTGAAGGATGTCTCTTTCGGCGGCGTCCAGCGCCGGCTGAGTCGCCCTCTCTTGGGCCTTAGCCAACTCGATGGACCGCATCTCGAGCACAGCCAGACG
>NZ_JBKBTV010000107.1:0-8843 GCF_046291265.1 Acidovorax sp.
GCCTGCAGCACACCCACCTGGAAATTGTCGAACGTGGCGTAGTAGTCCACGTTCTTGGAACCCTTGATCAGGCGGTCATACGCCACGACCTTCACGCCCTTGTCCGCAGCGCTCTGCAGCACGCGCGACAGCGTGGTGCCGTCGATGGAGGCGATCACCAGCACCTTGGCGCCCTTGGTGATCATGTTCTCGATCTGCGCGAGCTGGTTCGGGATGTCGTCGTCTGCGTACTGCAGATCGGTCTTGTAGCCGCGCTCCTTGAGCACCTTGACCATGTTGTCGCCGTCGGCAATCCAGCGCGACGACGACTTGGTGGGCATCGAGATGCCGATGCTGCCCTTGTCCTGGGCCGATGCCACGGACGTGGCGCCGATGGCGGCGAGGGCCACGGTGGCCAGCACGGCCTTGAAAATTGCACGCTTCATTGGGTTCTGTCTCCTGCTTTTTTTGAATGCCCATGCCGCTGCAATGGGGCTGGGGGTAACTTTTGGGGCACTTCCGGATGGGTGTCGGATTGGCGGTTCATCATCCAGAGCCGTTCGGGCTGAGCCTGTCGAAGCCTTGCGCGGCGCTTCGACAAGCTCAGCGTGAACGAATGGGGAGTGTTGAGCGCGTGCCGGTATCAATACTTCCTGTTCGGGAATTCTTTCGCCGCCACTTCCATCGGGAAGATGCCCTCTTCCGTCACGATGCGTTTTTGCACGGCCTTGCCGGCCTTGATGTCCTTCACGGCGGTCATCAGTTGCGGACCCAGCAGCGGGCTGCACTCCACGCTCACGTTGAGCTTGCCCGCGATCATGGCTTCAAAGGCGCCCTTCACTGCGTCGATGGAGATGATCACGATGTCCTTGGCGGGCTTCATGCCGGCCTCTTCGATGGCCTGGATCGCGCCGATGGCCATGTCGTCGTTGTGCGCGTACAGCACGTTGATCTTCTTGCCCTCCGCCTTGAGGAAGGCTTCCATCACTTCCTTGCCCTTGGCGCGGGTGAAGTCGCCGGTCTGTGAGCGCACGATCTTGAACTTGGGGTCGGCCTTGATGATTTCTTCAAAGCCCTTCTTGCGGTCGATGGCCGGGGCAGAGCCCACCGTGCCTTGCAACTCGACGATGTTGACCTCGCCTTTGTTGTCTTTCATCTTCTCGACCAGCCAACGGCCCGCCTTGCGCCCCTCCTCCACAAAATCCGATCCCATGAAAGTCACGTACAGCGACTGGTCCTTGGTGTTCACGGCGCGGTCGGTCAGGACCACGGGAATCTTGGCGGCCTTGGCTTCGCGCAGCACGGGCTCCCAGCCTGATTCCACGACGGGCGAGAACGCAATCACATCCACCCGCTGGGCGATGAAGGAGCGGATGGCCTTGATCTGGTTTTCCTGCTTTTGCTGGGCGTCCGAGAACTTCAGTTCAATGCCCGCCTCCTTGGCGGCTGACTTGATCGACTCGGTGTTGGCGGTGCGCCATTCGCTCTCGGCACCCACCTGGCTGAAACCCAGCACGATGGGCTTTTGGGCCCAGGCAGCGGCGGGGAGCAACCCTGCCAGCGGGGCGCTCGCGAGCGCGGATACAACGGTGCGACGATTCAGTTTCATGGTTTTGTCTCCTGGTTGTTATGGATCGAAAATCGCAGGCAATGAAGAACCTGTGCGGGGGCGTCAGGCCAGCATGTAGCCGGTCTTGACGGTGGTGTAGAACTCGGCGGCATACCGGCCCTGTTCACGCGGGCCATGGCTCGATTCCTTGCGCCCGCCGAAGGGGACATGAAAGTCCACCCCCGCCGTGGGCAGGTTGACCATGGTCATGCCCACATCAGCGTGCCGCTTGAAGTGCATGGCGTGTTTGAGCGACGTGGTGCAGATGCCTGCACACAGTCCAAAGGGCGTGTCGTTGGCCAGGGCCAGCGCGTGTTCGTAGTCATCGGCGCGCAGCACGCAGGCCACAGGGCCAAATATTTCTTCACGCGCAATGCGGTGTTCTGGCATGGCCAGAAACAGCGCCGGGCTCATGTAGTGGCCGGGGGTGGCGCGCTCCAGGCGCTCGCCGCCCCATACGTGCTCGGCGCCTTCTGCGCGCGCGATCTCGATGTAGCCAAGGTTCTGGTCGAGCTGGCCCGCGTCCACCACGGGGCCCATCTCGATGCCCCGCTCCAGCGCGTTGCCGACCTTCAGGGTGGACAGCCGCTGGCGCAGCCGGGCCACAAAGGCATCGTGCACGCTCGACTCCACGATGAGGCGGCTGGATGCCGTGCAGCGCTGACCGGTTGAAAAATACGAGCCTTGCAGCGCACAGTCGATGGCCTGGTCCATGTCGGCATCCGCGAGTACCACCAGCGGGTTCTTGCCGCCCATCTCCAGCTGCACCTTGGCCCGGCGCGCAGAGGCGGCCTTCAGGATGCGCTCGCCTGTTGCCACAGACCCGGTGAAGCTCAGCGCATCGACCAGCGGGTGGTCCACCAGCGTTTGGCCCACTTCGCGGCCGCTGCCCATCACCAGGTTGAACACCCCAGCGGGCAACCCGCAGCGGCTGATGATTTCGGCCAACGCCCAGCCGCAGGCGGGCACCAGTTCGGCGGGCTTGAACACCACCGTGTTGCCGTAGGCCAGCGCTGGGGCGATCTTCCAGGCCGGGATGGCGAACGGAAAGTTCCACGGCGCGATGATGCCCACCACGCCCACGGGTTCGCGGGTCACGTCCACCTGCACGCCCTGGCGCACGGACGCCATGAGTTCGCCAGGGATGCGCAGCGCTTCACCGGCAAAAAACTTGAAGATCTGACCCGCGCGCGCTACCTCGCCAACGGCTTCGGGCAGGGTCTTGCCCTCTTCGCGGGCCAGCAGGGCGCCCAGCTCGTCCTTGCGTGCCAGCAGCTCGGTGCCGATCTGGTCCAGCGCGTCGGCGCGGCGCTGGGGCGTGCTGTGGCTCCAGTAGGGCAGGGCGTCAGCGGCGGCGCGCACGGCCTGGTCGGTCTGGTTGCGGTCGGCGCGCGCGTACTCGGCCACCACTTCGCGGGTGTCCGACGGGTTGGTGCTGACACCAGTGGTGGTGCCGATCTCCCAGCGACCATTGATCAGGTGCCGGGGGTTTTGCTGCATGTCGCCGAGTTTCATGAAGAGGATGCTTGCTTGCTTTGTGGAGGACTCGGCAGAAAGTCTATGATTGATTTTGATATCAATCTAATAGTTTTTTAGACAAAATACATATCTATCCCCGCATTCTGGAAAACCCCATGAGCACCTACAACCACTGGTTCATCCGCGCACGCCTGAAGACCCGCCAACTGCTGCTGCTGGTGGCCCTGGCGGAGGAGGGCAACATCCACCGCGCGGCCCAGGTGCTCAGCATGACCCAGCCCGCCGCGTCCAAGCTGCTCAAGGACCTGGAGGATGTGCTGGAGGTGCCCCTGTTCGAGCGCCTGCCACGTGGCATGCGCCCCACCTGGTACGGCGAAACCATGATCCGCCACGCGCGCATGGCCCTGGCCAGCCTGAACCAGGCGCACGACGAACTGAGCGCGCTCAAGACCGGGCATTACGGGCAGGTCGGCATCGGCGCCATCACCTCCCCGGGCCTGAGCCTGCTGCCCGCCGCGCTGGCGTTGGTCAAGCAGGAACACCCCAGCCTTCGGATATCGCTCGATATCGAAACCAGCCCCGTGCTGCTGGACCGGCTGGAGCAGGGCAAGCTCGACATCGTGGTTGGCCGCCTGTTTGCCGAGCACGACAAGACCAACCTGCGCTATGAGTCACTGACCGAAGAACTGGTCTGCGCGGTAACCCGCCCTGGCCACCCGTTGCTGGGTATGAGCGGGCTGACCCTGCGCGATGTCGTGTCTGCCGGTTGGATCGTGCCGCCTGCGGGCAGTGTGCTGCGGCACCGGTTTGACCTGATGTTTCAGCAGGACGGGCTTGCGCCGCCGATCAATACGGTGGAGACGTCTGCGTTGCTGTTCATCACGCGGATGCTGCAGCAGAGCGACATGATTGCGGTGGTCGGGGCGGATGTGGCGCATTACTACGCGTCGCACGGGATGGTGTCGGTGTTGCCGATGGCGATGCCGTGCCATATGGATGCGTTTGGGATCATTACCCGCACGGATCGGCTGTTGTCGCCTGCGGCGAAGGTGATGATGAAGGCGTTGAAGCAGACGAGTCTGGTGCAGTATGGGCGGCGGTTGGAGGCGGGGGAGTGACGGGGATTTGAGCGGATTTTTGATAAAAATGGGCTCTAGCGCTTGTCCTGTAAGCGCTAGTAGCTATTGTTTTTATAGCTCCTGAGTTTTCTGCTGACCGTTCGGGCTGAGCTTGCCTGTCCTGAGCCTGTCGAAGGGTCGAAGCCTGGGCGCACCCCCATCCGTTCGGGCTGAGCCTGTCGAAGCCTTGGCGCTGATCTTGCCGCGTGCTTAATTTGAGGGTGGAGGCCGGGAGTCGCCCGGCATGCGAGTAACTTCTCTTTTGCTTCGCCAAAAGAAAGTCACCAAAGAAAAGGCGACCCCCAGTCTGCGACCCCTTCGCGATGCGAAGGGGCAACCTGCGTCGGGTCGGTTGCGGGGTGCGCCGTGGAACTCACTGCGCGCCTTCGGCGCTACGTTCAAACAGCCACGGCGAGTCAGATCACGAAGCACGCGCGCTCCGACGCGCGTGCCACCCCGCAACCGCCCCGCCGCAGGCGCAGTCAGCAGGGGTGGGGCCAAACATCCAAACAGCCACTCGGGCCATCGCGTTGCTCGGCCCCGCCCAGTCTGCGTGGGGCGTGGGCCTAGCGTGCCGCCTCATCCGCCGCCATGTTGGCCGCGTGTTCTTCCTGCAAATGCTGCGCAATCTGCGCCCAGGCCTGCTTGGCCTCGGCGTCTTGCGCCCAGGCGTAGCAACTGGCGATGTGCATGGCCGTCACCGCGTGGTGCGGATCGAGCGCAAAGGCCACCTCGCACTGCAGCGCCGCCTGGCGCCACATGGCCGTCGCATCCTCTGATCCTTCTTTCTGCAGCGCATGGGCTTCGGCCACCCACGCCTGGCCCAGGCGAAACGCAGCAGCATGTTGCGTGGGGTCGGCTTCGTGCGCCCGCTGAAACAGCACCCCCGCCTGCCGCCACAACGCGCGTGCTGCTGCGAAGTCTTGCGTGGCTACGGCCTGTGCCTGGGCGACGAGGGCGTTCCCGGATTGGAGGAGGGTGGAGGGGGAGTCGCTGAGCATGGGGTCGGGAAGAGGGATGACGAGGATGCGGATTGTCGGCGGTTTCGCTGGCTCCTATGAACTTGGGGCCGTCAGTTGTGGCTGGAGCAAACGGACCACCCAGCAGGCACGGAGACGGCTGATGGCCACCCGATAATTGTTCCTTATAGAGAGGTTATGCATCGCCTTTGAGTTTTGCAATTTGCTCACGCGCCTGCCTTTCCGCTTCCTCAGGTGAGATGCCATGGCTTGCGCAGAAGGACTCCACTTCTTCAAGCATTTGCTTTTTCAGGCTCAACGTCGTTTCCATTAGAAGGTCCAGTCTATTGAAGACCGTTTTTCTGCCTTCATCGGTGTACAGGGAATCTCCATCTTGATGCATCGAACGATAAACAAGCCAATCTCGCTCTTCTTTCAGGTGGCGCAAACCGGAGAGTAGTTGGGGGTGCAGTGCCTCATGCTTTGAGGCCGTCCCCAGCGCCGTTCCTAGGGTTGCTCGGCGATGTTTTGACAGCAGTTCCTGCGCTTCCTGTGCTGTGACGTTTCCAGGTACGCGGATCTCAATTTTCAGTGTCAGGAGCGTGTGCAAAGCGTCTTCAAGATACTGAATGTGCCAAATGCATCGCCCAACACTGCGGTACAGAGTCTCCAGTTCATCAGATGTCATTTGGCGGCGAGTTTTCTTAGCCATCTTGGGAGTCTGACACGAGCGGCCTATGTGGGAACGTCTTGTGGAGCAACCTTCAAAACCGCGGCAAATCCGGGTGCTTGATCTGCCCCCCGCGCACCAGCATCTTCCCGTACTCCGCACACCGGTTCAGCGTGGGAATCACCTTCCCCGGGTTCAACAACCCCGCCGGGTCGAACGCATGTTTTAGCCCGAACATCTGAGCGTTTTCCTCGGCGGTGAACTGCACGCACATGCTGTTGAGCTTCTCCACGCCCACGCCGTGCTCCCCCGTCACCGTGCCGCCCATGGCCACGCTGGTCTCCAGGATGTCCGCGCCAAACAGCTCGCAGCGGTGCAGCTGGTCGGCGTCGTTGGCGTCGAACATGATGAGCGGGTGCAGGTTGCCGTCGCCCGCGTGGAACACGTTGGCGCAGCGCAGTTGGTACTTCTTCTCCATCTCCTGGATGGCCAGTAGGATGTCGGCCAGGCGCTTGCGCGGGATGGTGGAGTCCATGCACATGTAGTCGGGGCTGATGCGGCCGCTGGCGGGGAAGGCGTTCTTGCGGCCGCTCCAAAAGCGCAGGCGCTCGGCTTCGTCGTTACTGACGGAGATGGCGGTCGCGCCCGCAGCGCGCAGCACCTCGCTCATGCGGCCGATTTCTTCTTCCACCTCTTCGGGCGTGCCGTCGCTTTCGCACAGCAAGATGGCCTCGGCCGTCAGGTCGTAGCCTGCGTGCACAAAATCTTCCACAGCGGCGGTCATGGGTTTGTCCATCATCTCGAGGCCCGCGGGGATGATGCCTGCGGCGATCACGGCGGCCACGGCGTCGCCCGCTTTGCGCACGTCGTCGAAGCTGGCCATGATGCAGCGCGCCAGCTGGGGCTTGGGGATGAGCTTGACGGTGACCTCGGTGGTCACGGCCAGCATGCCCTCGCTGCCGATCACCGCGGCCAACAGGTCGTAGCCGGGGGCGTCCAGGGCCTGGCTGCCAAATTCGACGGGCTCGCCTTCCACGGTGAAGCCCTTCACTGCGAGCACGTTGTGCACCGTGAGCCCGTATTTGAGGCAGTGCACGCCGCCGGAGTTTTCTGCCACGTTGCCGCCGATGGTGCAGGCGATCTGGCTGCTGGGGTCGGGGGCGTAGTACAGGCCGTAGGGTGCGGCGGCCTCGCTGATGGCCAGGTTGCGCACGCCACACTGCACCACGGCCGTGCGGCTTTCGGGGTTCAGGTCGAGGATGCGGTTGAACTTGGCCAGCGACATCGTCACGCCCATGGCATGCGGCATGGCGCCGCCCGACAGGCCCGTGCCAGCGCCCCGGGCCACTACCGGCGCCTGCAATTGGTGGCACACCTGCAGCACGGCCTGCACTTCGTCGTAGGTTTCAGGCAGGCACACCACCAACGGACGCTGGCGGTAGGCGGTGAGGCCGTCGCATTCGTAGGGCGTGGTGTCTTCAGCGTGCCAGAGCAGCGCATGCGCGGGCAGCACACGCCCCAGGGCCTGGACAACCTCGGCCTGGCGTGCGGCGCGTTCGGACAGGGTTGCGGCGGGTTCGGCGACAGTGTTCATGGCAGCACTGTAGGGGATCGCTGGGCGCGAGGCCATGAGCATTTCTGCAGAGGTACGTGAAAAACACATTCACTACCAAATTGATAGCTGTAAGCGCTTATGTAACGAGCGCTGCAGCGCATTTTTGTGCTAAATCTGTTGGTCCAACACATGAAAGGGTGCGCCCCCTGACCCGGATGCACACGTTGACTTGCCAAGCTGCTTTACTTCATGCGCGAATGGTCTTGGATCCGAAACTGTGCACGCACATCCCACAGGGATTTGTGCAGAGATTGATTGGCAGCCCTCAATCGAAAGTCTCGAAATGAACTGCGCTGAATGGTGGGCTGGTTCGGTATTGCGTTGACATGGCCAATTGCAACGGGTCAAATTGTTTGCATGAACCGTCTCTTGCACACACTCGGCGCCTTGGTCACTGCAGCCCTTGTGGCGTGTTCTGGTTCGGATTCGCCCCCGGACGCTACCGGCCCGCTGCCGGTGGACGCGGCAGTTCTGGCTCAGATTCCTGCCCCGCTCGCGCCAGACGCTGCGCAGGCGCGCGGTACTTTCGTAGGTGCGGTCGGGCTGAATGCGGCGGCCTACATCGGCTTCGTGGTGCAGGGCGACTACGCCCTCGTGTATCTCTGCGATGGCATTGATGGCGAATGGTTCGGCACACAAATCAAACAGGGCGAGATCCACGTCGTCAGCGCGGCAGGCACAGCCTTTGACGCCACCGTGACGGCGGACGGGATCCAGGGCACCGTCACGGCGCCTGCCTGGTCCACCCGGGCATTCCGGGCCGAGCCGCCCACAGCGGGCAACGGGATCTTTGTGGGCGCCGACCCTACGCTGCCCGACTACACCCGCCGCTGGCTGGTGCTGCCCGAGGGCGTGCGCGGCGTCTCCAAGATCAAGCCGACTTCGACGTTGGTGAATGTGGGCCCGGTCAATGGCATTTCCACCGGGCCGGGCGCGCTGCCAGTCAAGGCCCCAGTCGTCACCGGAAAAATCGTAGATCAGGTCGTCACGCCACCCGTGACCACTGCGCCGGTACCAGTGCCGCCAACGCCATCACCCTCGCTCCCGGTACTGCCGCCAGTCACCCAGGCGGAGATCGATGCGTCCGGGGTGCCATGGAACACCTTTCGCCCTGGCGAGTGCTACAACACAAGACGAGGTCGTGACGACACCTGCCTGAATGCATCCGATTGGCCGCCCCAATGCCGCTCGCTGTCTACTGACCGCGTCGTCTGCCCCGACACTCGATTCGTCACTGCAAAACTGCCCCCGGTCACCCAAGCGGAGATCGACGCTTCCGGGGTGCCATGGTCAACCTTCCGACCGGGTCAGTGCTATGCCATCAGTGGTGGTCAGTCCGTTACTTGCTTGAGCGCATCCGACTGGCCACCCGAATGCCGCTCGCTGTCTACTGACCGCATCGTCTGCCCTGATG
>NZ_JBKBTV010000108.1:0-8635 GCF_046291265.1 Acidovorax sp.
GCCACGCTGCTGATCAGCACCATGCGCAAGTTGCCCCGAATGGTGCGGATGCGGAATTCAGACGATTTGTTGGGCCGCCCGCCTTGTTCGGGCACCGCCACGGCCTGGATGCGGTTGGTGGAGCGCACCTGGTCCATGGGGTGCACGAAGTCGCCTGACATGCGGCCAATCAGGCTGTCAATGCTCGGCGCCTCCAGCAGTGCCATGCTGGCGGCGTTGGCAAAGCGAATGGCGCCCGCTTGCGTGACGAGCACCGCCGCTGGCAGCGCTTGCAGCAGACGGAGGTCGTGAAGCATGGGGCTTGGTGGTAACCAAAAGTAATGCACCATTGTGGCACTTTGGTGTGCGGCTGGGAATCCAGTCCTGTCACAAGCGCTACCATCGCCCATGAGAAAAATTTTTCCACTCCACGTTGAAGGCAAGAACCGCGATCGCGTTCTAGAGGCCGTCAAGCACGAAATCCGCAAATACATCAAGCGTGAACGCCGCCGCGATCTCCCCGAAGGCGCCGACTTCTGGGACTTTGACTGCCAGTTTGGCCGCACCAAAGAAGCTGCCCAAGTGGCCCACCTGTCTGCACTGACCGGCCTCATCAACGAGGTGGCTGCCGAAGACGGCCCGCAAATTTACGTAGAAATCATTGCCAAACCCGGCAAGCGCACGCCACGGCCAGCGGGCGAAGCCCAAGGCAATGAAGGTGACGATCTGAGTGGAGACGACGACGAGATTTGAGGCGAGTCGCCGCTAGCCGGTGGTCAGGCGCCTGGGTTCAGGCGTCTTCGTTTTTGTCGCCGTCGGTCACTGACGGAGCCGCTGCGGCACGCAGCTTGTCTTTCTTGCTGGGCCGCTTGCCTTTGACACCGCCGGTGCCCTCGGGATCGGTGACCGACGCGGGCGGGGGCGCCTCGGTGGGCTCAAAACCCGCAATCTGCTCGCGAGGCAGGCTCAGATGCTGGCGTTTTTCTATCAGACGGAAATGCGCTTCCGCATCGGCCGTCACAAAACTCACCGCCATCCCGCTTTCACCCGCACGCCCGGTGCGGCCGATGCGATGGACGTAGTCCACCGCAGACCGGGGCAGATCGTAGTTGACCACGGCGGGCAACTGCGCAATGTCGATACCGCGCGCTGCCAGATCGGTGGTCACCACCACCTGCCAGCGTTCGTCCTTAAATTCTTGCAGCACTTGCTTGCGCGCGCCCTGGCTCAGTCCGCCGTGGAAGGGCGTGGCAAAAATCTTCGCTCGATAGAGCTTTTCAGCCACATGTTCGGCCGCGTACTGGGTGGCCACAAACACCAGTACCCGCGACCAGTTGTGCTCCTTGACCAGATGGCGCAGCAACTGGGTGCGACGGATGGCATCCACGGCAATGGCGCGTTGCTCGATGGCGGGCTCGTTGCCGGGTGTGTGAGGCACCTCCACACGCACCGGGTTTTTCAGCAGACCGTCGGCCAGTGCTTGGACGGCGGCGGGGAAGGTGGCTGAGAAAAACAGGTTTTGCCGCTGCGCTGGCAGCAGCGCCAGTACCCGCGTCAGCTCTTCGGTAAAGCCCAGGTCCAGCAGGCGGTCGGCTTCGTCGAGCACCAGGTGCGCCACCGAGCCCAGTCGCAAAGCGTTGTGTTCCACCAGGTCCAGCAAGCGGCCTGGGGTGGCCACCACGATGTCGGCGCCGCCCCGCAGACCCAGCATCTGCGGATTGATGGACACGCCGCCGAACACGATGGCCACCTTCAGGGGCTGCTGCAGATGCTGTGCCAAGCTGCGCAGCACCTCGCCCACCTGGGCCGCCAGTTCGCGCGTAGGCACCAGCACCAGGGCGCGCACCCGGCGTGGGCCACCGGTGGCGCTGAGTTGCAATTGCTGCAGCAGAGGCAGCGCAAAGGCCGCGGTCTTGCCCGAGCCCGTCTGCGCGGCGCCCAACAAGTCGCCCCCCTGCAAGATGGCGGGGATCGCACTGGCCTGGATGGGCGTGGGCGCGGTAAAGCCTGCTTTTTCTGCAGCGTGGACGAGGGCGGGGGAGAGACCGAGGGAGGCAAAGGGCATGGGCAGGGCGCTGAGGCGGCGTATGAGGGGCACGCACGGCAGCGCAAACGGGAAGGAATAGGCAGGATTGTCGCCGCAGTTGCCGGTGATGGGGCACGGTCGTCCGTGCTGAGGCACCGCCCGGCGGGCATGCTTGTGCGCCATGCGGATAGATCTGGCCGTTTGGGGCACGGTGCAAGGCGCTTTTGCTCGGCTTCTGTGCCGCCGATAATTGGCCCTTCAGCGGTTTCCTACAGCTCATTCTTCTTTCAAAGCGCCCATGGCCCTCACCCTTGACTCCTCTGCCATCACCCACGGCATCCAGCTGGCGGTGGCCCCTGTGTTTTTGCTCACGGCCGTGTCCGGCATGATCGGCGCCGTGGCCAGCCGGCTGGCCCGCATCATCGACCGGGCGCGTGTGGTGGAAGACCGCGCCCGAGCCAACACCGAACCCGAGTTTTTGGCCCGCGCCTACAGTGAATTGGCCGATCTGCGTCTGCGCGGACGGCTGGCCAACGGCTGCATCGGGCTGCTCACGTTCTGTGCGTTCCTGATTGGCATCACCATCATCTTGCTGTTTTTGGGAGAGACCACCAACTTCCAGTCCAACCGCTTGGCTGTGGCCGGTTTTCTGGCGGGGGTCGTTTCGTTTCTTTTGGCCCTCGTGTGTTTTTTGACGGAGACACTTCTGGCGACCCGCTTGCTCAACTTTCACATGCTGCAGAAAGAAGTGGAAGGGAAAAACCCATGAAGTCGTTCGCAGACCTGGGCGGCCTGGTGTATTCCACCGAATCGGGCCGCATGTGCCCCGACTGCCGACAACCCATAGCGCAGTGCACCTGCAAGCAGAACCAACCGATGCCCACGGGCGATGGCATCGTGCGCGTGTCGCGTGAAACCAAGGGCCGTGGTGGCAAGGCGGTCACGCTGGTCAAGGGCGTGCTGGTGGACGCATCGGCCCTGGAACAACTGGGCAAACAGCTCAAGTCTGCCTGCGGCAGCGGCGGTACGGTGAAGGACGGCGTGATCGAAGTGCAGGGCGACCACGTGGAGCGCGTGATGGCCGCACTGCAGAAGCTGGGCCACAAGGTCAAGCGGGCGGGTGGCTGAGGAGGCTGGGGCGATGGATTCGGAGAAACTGCAGCGCCTGGTCACGACCGAGATGCCCTATGGCAAATACAAAGGCACGTTGTTGGCCGACCTGCCGGGCAATTATCTGAACTGGTTTGCGCGCGAGGGTTTTCCCAAGGGCGAGCTGGGGCAGTTGCTGGCACTCATGCATGAGATTGACCACAACGGGTTGGGGGACCTGCTCAAGCCCCTGCGGGGGCGTTGAGTGGGACGTTCCTTGTCTACCGGCCTCCACCATAATGAACGCCGCCACACCAACAACTACTCTGAGGGAATGCACATGAAGGGCCATATCGCTGCGATTGTTCTGGTCGTACTGGGCGTGTTTTTTCTGCTGACCAACCTGGGGCTGATCAGCATCAGCCTGCGCGAGCTGCTGCGGGTGTGGTGGCCGGTGGCGCTGATTGCGGTGGGCCTGGCGCTGTTTTTCACGCCCGGCGACAAGAAGAAGTAACTAGCCCCGGCGCCAAGGCTCTCTGGCAAGGGCATTGACTCAATGCCCGCGTGCAACGGCGCTACGGCGCTCGCCAGTAGCAGGGTTGCCATCGGCAAAATAAAAATTGAATTAAATTGGCCTCTAGCGCTTGATGAGTAAGGGTTGTTAGCTATCTAATTTGTAGTGATCCATCGCGGGGCGCGCTGCTCCTTGCAAACGCCTGCCGGTAACGTGCAGGGGTCAGTCCCACGTGGCGGGAGAACTCGCGCGTGAAATGGGGCTGGTCGGCAAAGCCGCAGGCGAAACCGATTTCTGCCAGGCCGTGCGGGCTGTCCAGCAGCCACTGGGCCGCCAGGCGCGCGCGGGCCTCGGTCACGATGTGGCGGCAGCTCAGGCCGCCTTCGGTGAGTGCCCGTTGCAGGCTGCGGCGGGCCAGGCCTGCATGCTCAGCCAGTGCATCCACCGTGTGTTGCGCGGCCGGGTCGTGCAGCACATGGCGCGCCAACTGGTGCGCAAGGGGTGGCCAGGGCAGGGCGTCGCACAGGTGGGTGGCGGGCTGGGGCTCCACGGCGGGGGCGATAGGGGCCTTGCCTTCGTCTGTGTGCACTTCCCAACGCAAGGTCCAATGGCCCATCTGCCCTTCTGCGGCCATCGGCGCCAGTTGCGCAGGCAGCTCGGCCGGGGTGGCAGGGACTCCAATCCGCAGGCTCACGCGTTGGCTTGCGGCCTCTGAGGTACCAAGGTCCACCTGCAGCCCACGCACTCCTATGGCTTGGCTGGCGCCCATCAGTACACCGAGCACGGCGAGGCTTTCCGTGGGCAGGGGCTTTTCAAGCACGCCGGGGCGCGCATGGTGGTGCAGCGCCAGGGTGCCCGGGGCGCTGGCCGTGATGCTGACCTGGTGGCGTGAATGCACATACCGCTCCAGCCGCTGCCAGCGTGCCATCAGCTCGGGCAGGCTGCTTGCGCCCAGCAGGGCTCGGTGCACCGGGTCGCCCGCCAGCAGGTCCACCCGCTGTGCCAGCTGCAGCAGTGTGCCCAGGCCGCCCTGGTGCAGCACGGCTTCGACCACGCTGCGTTTGTAGGCCAGCGGTACATGGCTGCCTTGTAGCCCGTCCAGGCCTGGCGGCGGCGGGTCCAGGCCCTGCGCGCGCATGGCGCGCACCAGCAGGCGGACCATGGCGGCGCTGGCAAAGTCTTGCATGGGCGGATTGTGCCGTTGCTTGTGGGGCGTTCAGCCCTGTGCGCCCAGGGCCCGGAGTACATCCGCACTGCGCACCGGCAGGCGGGTAAAGCGCACGCCTGTGGCGTCGCGCAGCGCGTTGGCAATGGCGCCGGCCCCGGCCACCATGGCGGTTTCTCCGGCGCCTGTGGGTGGTTCGGTGCTGTCTATCAGGTGCACATGCAGCGGTGGCACGTCGCCCATGCGTGGCAGTGGGTAGTCGGCAAAAGTGGCGGCTGCCACGCCCGAGCGGGCCACCGGCAATTGTTCGAGCAGCACCGTGCCCAGGCACCACACCAGGTTGCCTTCCGTCTGTGCCCGAACACCATCGGGCTGCAGCACCAGGCCGCAGTCGTGCGCGCACCACAGCGCCACCACGCGCACCTGGCCGGTGGCGCGCTGCACTTCCACATCGGCCACGGCGGCGGCGTAGCTCACGCCCTTGTAGATGCCACCCGCGATGCCGCGCCCGCGCAGGGTGGTGGCGTCGCTGGTGGGTCGCAGGGGCCAGCGGGCCTCTGCGGCGGCGCGGCGCAGCACCTGGGCCAGGCGTGCATCGGTGGTGTGCAACAGGCGCCAGGCCAGTGGGTCGGCCTGGGCCTCGCGCGCGCATTCGTCCATGGCGCTTTCCACCACCAGGGTGTTCGGCCCCGCGCCCAGGCCGCGCCAGGGGCCGGTGTGCACGGGCAGGCGCTGGGCGGTGAACTCGATGCGCTGTTGGGGCACGTCGTACGGCAGTTGCGCGCCCCGTGCTACGCCGCTGTCGCCCACCAGGTCGGCCAGGTTTTGCATCCACACCGGCATGGCGGCGGGCGTGAACAGGATGTGGCTGCTGGCAAAGGCGTGCCACCAGTGCGTGATGCGCCCGCCTTGCACCCGTGCCCGCACGCGGTGGCTGGAGGGTGGGCGCTGGAAGCCCTGGGCAAACTCCTGCGCGCGGCTCCATTGCACCTTGACGGGGGCTCCCACCGCTTGCGCTAGCACGGCTGCTTCCAGCTCCACCGTGCACAGCGTTCGGCCACCAAAGCCACCGCCGATGCGGCAGGCCTGCACCTCGATGCGCTCAGCGCTCAGCGCGAGGTGGCGTGCGAGCACATCGCGCACGTAGAACAGGTCTTGGGTGCCTGCCCAAACACGCAGGGCGGTGCCGTTGCCGGACGCCGGAAGCCACAAGGCCGTGGCGCTTCGGGGCTCGATCGGGGCGTGGGCGGCCAGGGGTACGTCCATGCGCAGATCCAGCGTCCAGGCGGTGTCTGCGGGGAGTTCGTCCTTGCGCAGGGTGTGTGGAAGGTGACCACGGCGCAGGTGAGTGTCGATGTCGATGCGCTCGTCGATGGCCGTTTGCTCAAACGCGCCGCTGTCCACCTGCCACCGAACGGCCAGTGCGGCCTCGATGCGGTCGAGCGCCGAGGGGGTGCGGGCCACGATGCCCAGCCCCAGGCTGCCCATTTGCTGCAGGCGCGGGTTGTGCACCACCGCGACGCAGGCCGGGTCGGCGCGTGCAGCGGCTTCGTCAAAGGACAGTGGCCGGGAGCCCAGCTCGGCCGACACCGGTGCGCGCAGCACGCGGCCATAGCGCAGGCCCGGCAGGCGCGTGTCGCCCGCAAACAGCGCTTGGCCGGTGACGATGGCGTGTAACTGGCCGGGTGCGGGCGGCGTGGGCCGGGGTGTACCGGTGGGCGGCTGCAGGCTGCGCAGCGCACTGGCCGGGATGTCGCGCGCGGCCAGCGTGCCCGTGGTCTGCCTCTGGGCAAGGGCCTCGCGCAGGGTGGCGCAGGCGCGCGCCAGGGGCAGGGCAAAGTCCTGCACGCTGGCGCTGCCCACGGTGGCACGCACGCGGGCGATGTCGCCTGTGCTGGGCAACCGCAGCTGCACCTGCGCAGGGGGCACGCCCAACTCGGCGGCGGCCAGGCCCTGCAGCGCGGCGCTGATCTGCTGGCCCATCTCGGCACTGGGCAGCCACAGGGTGTAGCGGTTGCCTGGGCCCGGTTCGTGGCGTATCCAGCCCAACGCGTCATCGGGGGTGGACGTGGGGCGCTTGGGGATCACCGGCACCAGGCTGCAGCCTGCGAGAGTCACGGTGAGCGCCCCGGCGCCTGCCGTTGCCAAAAACTGGCGGCGCTTCATGGTTTGGTTCCCCCGGCAGCTTGGTGGATGGCCGCGCGCACCCGGTGCTGGGTGCCGCAGCGACACAGGTGGGCCGCCATGGCGCCGTCGATCTGTGCGTCGGTGGGACGGGGCGTGGCGCGCAGCAGGGCCACCGCGCCCATGATCTGGCCGCTCTGGCAGTAGCCGCACTGGGGCACGCGCAGGTCCAGCCATGCTTGCTGAACGGGGTGCAGCGTGCCGTCCCCTGCCGCCAAGCCTTCCACGGTTGTGATCGAGCGCCCTTGCAGTCCACGTGCCGTGTGCAGGCAGGCCCGCTGCGCGACCCCGTCAATGAGCACGGTGCAGGCACCGCATTGGCCCACGCCGCAGCCAAAGCGCGTGCCGACCAGGCCCAGCGGCTCGCGCAGCAGCCAGAGCAGGGGTTCGTCCTCCCAGCCAGGTGGGACGGGCTGGTGTTGTTGGTTCAAGGTGATGTGCATGCGGGCCTCCTTGGGTGGTACGCAGGCCAGTGTGCAAAGGCAGGGGGGTGCAGGTCTTGAAGATCTGCGCCAAACGAATCACTGCCGCTGTGGGCTTAATACGTCAAAATATTGGTCAAAATGGCCTCTAGCGCTTATGTATAAAGCGCTAGTAGCTATCATTTTGGAGGCATTGAGTTCCACTGGGGCATGGTTTGGGCCCACCACAGCCGCAAGCGCATGGCCCATTCCGGCGTGTAGCCCGAGGTGGCAAACCGCACCTGGCCCTGCGCGTCGATGACCACCAGCGCGGGCACGGAGCGCACGCCCCAGCTGCGCGACAGCGTGCCTTGTGGGTCTACCGCCGTGGGCCAGGCCATGCCGCGTTGGCGCTGCACCTGTGCCACCTTTTCTGCGCTGCCCGATTGCATGGCCACGCCCAGCAGGGGCCAGTCTTTGGACAGGCTGGCAATGCTGGGCTCTTCCAGCTTGCACACCGCACACCATTCAGCCCAAAAATGCACGGCCACGGCTTGGCCGGGGTGCTGGGCGCGCCACTGCGCGAGGGTGGTGGACAGGGTTGCGCTGTTTGCGCTGGTGGGTTGTGCGGGTGCCATGACCAGGGGCACATCGGGCGCGGGGCCTTGGGGCAGGTCACGGGTCCGCCAGGTGTCTACCGCCACGATGGCCATCCAGGCCAAGGCCAATGTGACCAGGTGGCGCTTCCAGCCGGAGCGCAGAGACTGCCATGCGCGGTGCAGGGCAGACCGGACCAGGGAGGGTTGCGGCTCAAGTGGGCGTTCGGTGCTCAACGCAGCACTTCCAGTAAGCGGTCCAGCCCGCCTTGGTTGATGGCCACCTTGGCCTGCGCGCGCACGGCGGGTTTCGCGTGGTAGGCCACCGACAGGCCTGCCACACCCATCATGGGCAGGTCGTTGGCACCATCGCCCACGGCAATCGCTTGCTGGGGCGAGATGCCCATGAGCGAGGCCACTTCCAGCAGCGTGCGGCGCTTTTCTGCGCCGTCGCAGATGTCACCCCAGGGTTGGTCGACCATGCGGCCGGTGAGTTGGCCATCTTGCACTTCGAGCATGTTGGAGCGGGCGAAATCGATACCCAGGCCAGCCTTTACGCGGTCGGCAAAGAAGGTGAAGCCGCCGGACACAAGCAGGGTCGTCAGGCCGGCGGCCTTGGCTGCGGTGGTCACCAAGTGGGCGCCGGGGGTGAAGCGCAGTCGGTCGGGAAACACCAACACC
>NZ_JBKBTV010000109.1:0-8607 GCF_046291265.1 Acidovorax sp.
TTTCTTTGGTGACTTGCTTTTGGCGAAGCAAAAGAAAGTTACTGCGCCGCCGGGCGCACACCCCGGCCTCCGCCCTTCAAGTAGGCATGCAGCTCAGATCAGCGAGCGAAACAAAAAATCAACCCCGCCCCTCAGCCGCCTGATGAATCGCCGCCCGAATCCTCGGATACGTCCCACACCGGCACGCATTGCCGCCCATCGCGGCATCAATGTCTGCATCGCTGGGTTTGGGTGTTTTTTTCAGCAGCGCGCAGGCCGACATGAGCTGCCCACTCTGGCAGTAGCCGCACTGCGCCACGTCCAGCACCGTCCACGCGGTGCGCAGGGCGGTGGCTTCGGGGCCTTGCAGGCCTTCGATGGTGGTCACGTCGGCATCGCCCACGGCCGACAGGGGCGTGATGCATGCGCGCACGGGCTCGCCGTTCAGGTGCACCGTGCAGGCGCCGCACAGGGCCATGCCGCAACCAAACTTGGTGCCGTTCAAATGCAGCTCGCCGCGCAGCACCCACAGCAGCGGGGTGTCGGGCTCGGCGGTGACGGAGATGGCTTTGCCATTGAGGCGCAGGGTGGTGGACATGGTGGTTCCTTGAATCGATTCAGGCCAGTTTCAGGGGCAGTGCGCGCAGGCGCTGCCCTGTCAGGGCAAACAGCGCATTGGCCACCGCAGGCGCAATGGGCGGCACGCCGGGTTCGCCCACGCCCTCGGGCGGTTCGGCGCTGTCGATGATGTGGGTTTCCACCCGCGGGCAGTCGGCCATGCGCTGCAGCGGCACGTCGTGGAAATTGCTTTGCTGCACTTGCCCATCTTTCAGCGTGATCTCGCCATAAAGCGCCGCAGTCAACCCAAACACCACGCCGCTTTCCATCTGCTGCGCGATCAGGTTGGGGTTGATGGCCGCACCGCAGTCGACAACGCACACCACGCGGTGCACGCGAATGGCCTTGTCCACCCCCACCGACACCTCGGCCACCTGCGCCACGATGGATCCAAACGACTGGTGCAGCGCCACGCCCCGCGCCCGCTGCTCGCCCGCTGCACCCGGCGCCAGTGGCTTGCCCCAGCCCGCCAGCTCGGCCGCCTTTTGCAGCACCTTCAGATGGCGCGGGTGTTTTTGCAGCAGTGCGGCCCGGAAGGCCACGGGGTCTTGTTTGGCAGCCGCAGCGGCTTCGTCCACAAAACTTTCTTTGAAGAACGCCTGGTGCGAATGCCCGACCGATCGCCAAAAGCCCACGGGCAGCGGCAGGTCGACGATCTCGTGCGCGACGCGGGCATGGGGCCATTCATAGGGCTGGTCAAACGCGCCTTCGGCGGTGGTTTTGTCCGGCCCCGCGCCCGCCAGGCCAAAGGTGCGGATCAGCACCTGCGGCACGATAGCCTGGCCGACCGACACGTTGTGCCATGCCACCAGCTGGCCCTGTGCATCAAACCCGGCCTTGAAGCGTGCCAGACACGCGGGGCGGTAGAAGTCGTGTTGTGTGTCCTGCTCGCGGCTCCACAGCGTCTGCACCGGCGCGCCACCCGCCACCTTGGCAATGGCGGCGGCCTGGGCTACGTAGTCGGCCTCCAGCCGGCGGCCAAATCCGCCACCCAGCAGCAGCTGGTGCACGGTCACTTTTTCATCATCAATGTCCAGCGCCTTGGCGGCCGCGCGGCGGGCCAGGCCCGGCACCTGGGTGGATGTCCACACGGTGGCGGCACCGTCCTTGAACAACACGGTGCAGTTGATGGGCTCCAGCGCCGCGTGGGCCAGGTAGGGCGCGCGGTAGTCGGCGGTGATGGTGCTGGCCGCGCCCTGCATGGCGACGTCCACATCGCCCGCGCTGTGGTAACCAAAGCCCTTGGCTTCGTCCAGCGCCTGGGTCAGCCGCGCCATCACGGTGTCGCTCGACAAGGTGGCGGCGGGGCCGTGGTCCCATTCCACGGTGACGACGGCGACCGCCTTCTTGGCGTGCCAGGGGGTGTCGGCAATCACCGCCACGCCGCCGGTGCCGCCGTGGTACGGCGCCACGGCCAGCACGTGTTTCACGCCGGGCAGCTTCTGGGCCGCGGCTGCATCAAAGCGGGCCACCTTGCCTCCGCGGGTGGGGCACATCACGATGCTCGCGTGCAGCAACCCAGGCGGGTTGGCGTCGATGCCGAACACGGCCGTGCCGTCGAGTTTGGACGGCGCCTCGATGCGCGTGAGGGGCTTGCCGATCAGCTTGAACTGCGCGGGCTCTTTGAGTGTCACCTTGCCCGGCATGGGCTGCTGCGCGGCCAGCGCCGCCAACTCGCCAAACGTGGCGCGTTGGCCCGCGGAGTGTTCCACCCAGCCTGCGTTGGCGGTGCACTCGGTGGCCTGCACGCCCCACTGCGCGGCGGCGGCGCGGATGAGCATCGCGCGCGCATGGGCGCCAGCCTCGCGCATGGGCAGCCACAGGTCCTTGATGCTGCTCGATCCGCCCGTCATCATCACGCCCACCTCGCGCATGGTCTTGGCCGTCAACCAGCCCGCCACGGCCTTCATCGACCCATCGTTGTCGGGGTGAAACGGCAGGCCATCCACCACCGTGGCCAGGTTGTTGTAGATGTCGTCGATGGGTGTCATCTCGACCCGCACCTGCGCCCAGTCAGCGTCCAGCTCTTCGGCCAGGATGGCGGCCAGGCCCGTGTGCGCGCCCTGGCCCATTTCCGACTTGGCCATCATCACCGTCACGGTGTTGTCGGCCCCCACCTTGACCCAGCCGTTCAACGCGGCCTGCCCGCTGGTCTGCGGCAACGGGTCGGACGGGTGCAGGCGCTGGCGCGGCGGCATCACGCCCCAGCCAATGACCAGCGCGCCCGCCGTTGCGGCGCCGCCGAGGAGCACTGTGCGTCGTTTCACCATGGGTTCATTCCTTTTGGGGTGAGCGGGGGAGGGTCGTTGCTGCCCATCGTAAATCCGTGAGGGCTTTTCACCACCAGAGTGGGGCAGCAGATTTTGAGTGTTTTTGGCCTCTAGCGCTTATATATCAAGCGCTAATAGCTACTAATTGCATAGCGTTTCGCCTACCCGACACAACGCAGGTGCCCAAGCTCTGCGTATGGGCAGCCGGACCTCCGTGTACGCCACCCGGCGTATTTCCCAAGCAGGCCCCGCTCTCCAGAATCCATTCCATCGCTCGATCACCCAGGGCCCCGCAAGGGACCGGCGAGCGAAGCGGTTTGATTGTTGGATTGATTGAAACCACCACCGGAGAAGCACACATGCAACGTCGTTATTCCCTCAAGGCCCTTGCGGCCGTCGCTACGCTCGCTGGCCTGTCTGCGCTGCCAGCCCACGCGCAGGACACCATCAAGGTCGGCATCCTGCACAGCCTGTCGGGCACTATGGCTATCTCTGAAACCGTGTTGAAAGACACCGTGCTGATGGCCATCGACGAGATCAATGCCAAGGGCGGCGTGCTGGGCAAGAAGCTCGAACCCGTGGTGGTGGACCCAGCCTCCAACTGGCCCCTGTTCGCTGAAAAGACCAAGCAGCTGCTGGGTCAGGACAAAGTTTCGGTCATCTTTGGCTGCTGGACCTCGGTGTCGCGCAAATCGGTGCTGCCGGTGGTCGAAGAAATGAACGGCCTGCTGTTCTACCCCGTGCAGTACGAAGGTGAAGAGCTGTCCAAGAACGTGTTCTACACCGGCGCCGCGCCCAACCAGCAGGCCATCCCTGCGGTGGACTACCTGATGAGCAAGGACGGCGGCTCTGCCAAGCGCTGGGTGCTGCTGGGCACCGACTACGTCTACCCCCGCACCACCAACAAGATCCTGCGCGCCTACCTCAAGTCCAAGGGCGTGAAGGACAGCGATATTGACGAGAAGTACACCCCGTTTGGCCACTCTGACTATCAGACCATCGTGGCCGACATCAAGAAGTTCAGCCAGGGTGGCAAGACGGCGGTGGTTTCCACCATCAACGGCGACTCCAACGTGCCCTTCTACAAAGAGCTGGGCAACGCGGGCCTGAAGGCCAAGGACGTGCCAGTCGTCGCATTCAGCGTGGGTGAAGAAGAACTGCGCGGCGTGGACACCAAGCCTCTGGTGGGCCACTTGGCCGCCTGGAACTACTTCCAGTCCATCAAGAGCCCCGAAAACACGGCCTTCATGAAAAAGTGGGGCGATTACGCCAAGGCCAAGAACATCGCGGGCCACAAGGACAAGCCGTTGACCAACGACCCGATGGAAGCCACCTACATCGGCATCAACATGTGGAAGCAAGCGGTGGAAAAGGCCAAGAGCACGGACGTGGACAAGGTCATCGCCGCCATGGCCGGCCAGACCTTCAAGGCACCGTCGGGCATCGTGAGCAAGATGGACGAAAAGAACCACCACCTGCACAAGAGCGTGTTCATCGGCGAGATCAAGGCCGACGGCCAGTTCAACGTGGTGTGGAAGACACCTGGCCCCGTGAAGGCCAAGCCATGGTCTCCGTACATCGAAGGCAACGACAAGAAGCCTGACGAACCCGCGAAGATGTAAGCACCCCCTGAGCGGCTGCGCCGCTTCCCCCTCTCTCACGCTGCGCGTGGGAGGGGGACGCCCCCAGCGCACGCAAGCGAAGCCCCGCATGCGCGGCTTGGCGGCCCTTGCGCGGGGCACTGGCATGGGCTGCGCTCACTGCACAGGCTGGCCGTTTTTCTTGACTCAATGGCCCTTCCATGCTTTCCTCCATTTTTTCCCGACTGATCGCCTGCGTTCTGTTGTGTGCAACTGCGCAGGCGCACGCACTCACCGCCGAGCAGGCCCTGGCCATGGCCGCAGGCGACACCGACGACCGCGTAGCCGCCCTGCAGAAAGCCGTGGTGGAGCCCAGCGACCGCATTGAAGATTTTCTGAAAGCGCTGGCCGCCGATGAGGTCAAGGTTGCGGCAGGCAAGGCGCTCATCGTGCGCAATGACAAAGGTGTGGACCCCGCCACCGGCGCCGAAGTGGCAGTGCCTGCGGACGCCGAAGACATCATCAACAACAACCGCATGCGCGGCGAGATCGACACGGCCCTGGCGGGCTTGGCGCTGTTTGGCAAAGACGAAGCCAAGCGCATGGCCGCTGCCAAAGCGTTGACCCGTGAGCCCGACGTGGGTCGCCTGCCGCTGCTGGACAAAGCCCTGGCGCAAGAAACGCGCGAGAACATCAAGGTGCAGCTGGAACTGGCCCGCGCCGCGACACTGCTGGGCAGCGAAGACGCCGCACAGCGCATCGCCGCAGCCGAGGCCTTGTCGAAAAGCGCCACGCCCGATACGCGCCTGCTGCTCAACGAGCGCGTGACGGTAGAAGAAGACCCCAAGGTCAAAGCTGCACTGCAAACGGCCCTCAAGGGGCTTGACGAACAACTGGCCTGGGGCGAGCGCCTGGGCGCCGCGTTCTCGGGCATCAGCCTGGGCTCCATCCTGCTGCTGGTGGCGCTGGGCCTGGCCATCACCTACGGCCTGATGGGCGTCATCAACATGGCCCATGGCGAGCTGATGATGATCGGCGCCTATGCGACCTACGTGGTGCAGGGCATTTTTCAAAAGTATTTCCCAGGCGCGTTTGACTGGTATCTGGTGGCCGCGCTGCCACTGGCGTTTGGCGCATCCGCCGCTGTCGGCGCGGTGCTGGAGCGCAGCGTGCTGCGTTTTCTGTACGGCCGCCCGCTGGAGACACTGCTTGCCACCTGGGGCATCAGCCTGGTACTGATGCAGCTTGTGCGCACGATTTTTGGCGCGCAGAACGTGGGCGTGGAAAACCCCGCGTGGATGAGCGGCGGAGTGCAGGTGCTGTCCAACCTCACGCTGCCCTACAACCGCTTGGTGATCATCGGCTTTGCGATTGCCGTGCTGCTGGGCATGGGCTACCTGATTGGCCGCACGCGTCTGGGCCTGTTCGTGCGCGGCGTCACGCAAAACCGCCCCATTGCCTCGTGCATGGGCGTGAACACCGCACGCATCGACACCATGGCGTTTGCGCTGGGCTCGGGCATTGCGGGCCTGGCCGGTTGCGCACTGAGCCAGGTGGGCAACGTGGGCCCCGACCTGGGCCAGAGCTACATCGTGGATGCGTTCATGGTGGTGGTGCTGGGCGGCGTGGGTCAGCTGGCAGGCACTGTTTACGCGGCCCTGGGCCTGGGTGTGCTCAACAAGTTTCTGGAAGGCTGGGCGGGCGCGGTGCTGGCCAAGATTGCGGTGCTGGTGTTCATCATCATCTTCATCCAGAAGCGGCCCCAAGGCATCTTTGCGGTCAAAGGCCGCACAGCGGATTGAGTGGCCGACAGCGATAGCAGACACACCATGACTACTCCTTCTTCTTCTACCCCTGCCTCTATCCAGCTGCCCGCCCCGGCGCCCCTGCTTTCGCGCAGCGGCTGGTCTGCCTTTTTTGTGGCGCTCATTGTGGTGTGCGCCGTGGCGCCCGTGCTCAACCTGTGGGTGCCAGCGGGCAGCGCGTTCCACATGAGCGACTACGCCGTGGCGCTGCTGGGCAAGATCATGTGCTACGCCATCTGCGCGCTGGCCATGGACCTGATCTGGGGCTACACCGGCATCCTCAGCCTGGGCCACGGGCTGTTTTTTGCGCTGGGCGGCTATGTGATGGGCATGTACCTCATGCGCCAGATTGGCCGCGACGGCAACTACAAAAGCGACCTGCCCGACTTCATGGTGTTCCTTGACTGGAAGGAGCTGCCCTGGCACTGGATGCTGTCCGACAGTTTTGCCGCCACGCTGATTCTGGTGGTGGCGGTGCCGGGTGTCATTGCGTTTGTGTTCGGCTACTTCGCTTTCCGCTCGCGCATCAAGGGCGTGTACTTTTCCATCATCACCCAGGCCATGACGTACGCGGCCATGCTGCTGTTCTTTCGCAACGAAACGGGTTTTGGCGGCAACAACGGGTTTACCGACTTCAAGCGCATTCTGGGCACGCCCATTGCCACGCAGAACATGCGCATGACGCTGTTTGTGCTGACGGGTTTGACGCTGCTGGGCTTTTATCTGCTGGCGCGCTGGCTGGTGCGCAGCAAGTTCGGCCGCGTGCTACAGGCCGTGCGCGACGCTGAAACACGCGTCATGTTCTCGGGCTACTCGCCGCTGCCCTACAAGCTCACCATCTGGACCATCAGCGCCATGATGTGCGGCGTGGCAGGGGCCTTGTACGTGCCCCAGGTCGGCATCATCAACCCCGGCGAGATGAGCGCCGCCAACTCCATCGAGATCGCGGTGTGGGCCGCCGTGGGTGGCCGCGCCACGCTGATCGGTCCCATCGTGGGCGCGTTCATCGTCAATGGTGCCAAGAGCTGGCTCACGGTGACGGCGCCGGAGTTCTGGCTGTATTTTCTGGGCGCGCTGTTCATCGCCGTCACGCTGTTTTTACCCAATGGTGTGGTGGGCCTGGTGAAGAAAATAAAAGACAAGACAAGCAAGAAGGGAGCTGCGCAATGACGCCCGACCTGATGGAAGAAGGCGCGCGGCGTTTTCAGGACAAGCTGGCACCTGTGGCTACGGGCCAGACGGAATCCGGCGGCCGTGCCGCAGGCTTCTCGCGCATCGCCACGCCGGGCGAGGTGGACATCACCCATGGCCGCATCCTGTACCTGGAAGACGTGAATGTGAGCTTTGATGGCTTCAAGGCCATCAACAACCTGAGCCTGGACATTGCCCCCGGCGAGCTGCGCTGCATCATCGGCCCCAACGGTGCGGGCAAGACGACGATGATGGACATCATCACCGGCAAGACGCGGCCGGACAGCGGCACGGTGTACTTTGGTTCGACCATCGATTTGTTGCGCCACAACGAGCCGGAGATCGCGAGCCTGGGGATCGGACGCAAGTTTCAAAAGCCCACGGTGTTCGAGCAACTGAGTGTTTTTGAGAACCTGGAACTGGCTTTGAAGACGCACAAGGGTGTGAAGTCGAGCATGTTCTTCCGGTTGGATTCTGCGCAGTCAGACCGGTTGGCGGAGATCCTGCACACCATTCATCTGGCGGACAGCGTGACGCGCATGGCGGGGAACCTGAGCCATGGGCAAAAGCAGTGGTTGGAGATTGGGATGCTGTTGATGCAGGATCCGAAGTTGCTGTTGCTCGATGAGCCTGTGGCGGGGATGACGGATGAGGAAACTGCGCGGACTGCGGAGCTGTTTTTGACGCTCAAGGGCAAGCATTCGCTGATGGTGGTGGAGCATGACATGGGGTTCATTCGCACCATTTCGGAGATTGTTACGGTGTTGTGTGATGGGTCGGTTTTGGCGCAGGGGACGTTGGATCAGGTGCAGGCGGATGAGCGGGTGATTGAGGTTTATTTGGGGCGGTGATGGTTGCTCGCTCTTTGCTCTGTGACCTTGCAACTGAATTTCATCCGTTCGGGCTGAGCTTGTCGAAGCCTGGGTGTGTTTGTCCCCAGGCCGTTCGGGCTGAGCTTGTCGACGCTGGGGCGTGCTCTTCGGGAAAGCATGCTCGCGTTGAGGGCGGAGGCCGGGGGTCGCCCGGCGTGCGAGTAACTTTCTTTCGCGTCGCCGAAAGAAAGTCACCAAAGAAAGGGCGACCCCCAGTCTGCGACCCCTTCGCGGAGCGAAGGGGCGACCTGCGTCGGGACGGTTGCGGGGTGCGCCGTGGTACTCACTGCGC
>NZ_JBKBTV010000010.1:0-107772 GCF_046291265.1 Acidovorax sp.
ATCGCCACCAGGCCCAACACGGCTTCGCGGCCATCGATGATGCGGTGGTCGTAAGACATCGCCAGGTAGTTCATGGGTCGAACGACGACCTGGCCGTTTTCGACCACAGCGCGGTCCTTGGTCGCGTGCACGCCCAAAATGGCGGACTGGGGCGGGTTAATGATGGGGGTGGACATCATCGAACCGAACGTTCCGCCGTTGGAGATGGAGAAGGTGCCGCCGGTCATTTCTTCAATGCCCAGCTTGCCTTCGGCGGCCTTCTTGCCGAATTCAGCAATTTTCTTCTCGATGTCGGCAAAGCTCATCTGGTCTGCATTGCGCAGGATGGGCACCACCAAGCCGCGGGGCGAACCCACGGCAATACCGATGTCAAAGAAGCCGTGGTAGACGATGTCGTTGCCATCCACCGAAGCGTTGAGCACCGGGTACTTTTTCAGGGCATGCACGGCGGCCTTCACGAAGAAGCTCATGAAGCCGATCTTCACGCCGTGTTCCTTGGTGAACGCGTCCTGGAACTTCTTGCGCATGTCCATCACCGGGGCCATGTTCACTTCGTTGAACGTGGTCAGGATGGCGTTGGTGGATTGCGATTGCAGCAGGCGCTCGGCCACGCGGGCACGCAGGCGGCTCATGGGCACGCGCTGCTCGGGACGACCGCTCAGGTCCTCTTTGCCTGCGGGTGCTGCCACTTGCGGCAGCGTCTTGGTGGGCACGCCCGTAGGGATGGCGCTAGGCGCCGCAATGGCGGCCTTGGCGGCACCACCGGCGACTGCGCTGAGCACGTCACCCTTGGTCACGCGGCCATCCTTGCCCGTGCCAGCCACAGCCGACGCAGACAGGTTGTTTTCGGCCAGCAACTTGGCGGCTGCTGGCATGGCCACGTCGCCCTTGGAACCACCGGCAGCCGCCGGTGCGGCTGCAGGAGCCGATGCCGTGACAGCAGCAGGTGCTGCGGCAGCGGCAGCAGGCGCAGCCGCGCCAGCCTTGCCTTCGGTATCAATCTTGGCGATGAGCTGCTCAGCCACCACCGTGGCACCGTCCGCTTGGATGATTTCTGTCAGCACGCCCGCTGCCGGTGCGGGCACTTCCAGCACCACCTTGTCGGTTTCGATCTCAATCAGGATCTCATCGATTGCCACTGTCTCGCCGGCCTTTTTCTTCCACGTCAGCATGGTGGCTTCCGCCACGGATTCGGACAGCTGGGGGACTTTGACTTCTACGATAGCCATATCAATTCTTTCGGAATGGGTTTTGTTCTGTTCTGTTTTCGGGGTGCAACTGGCCTTACTTGGTCAGGACAAAACCCTTGAGCTTGGCAAACGCGCCGTCCACCAGCGCCTTTTGCTGTTCTTGGTGCAGGTGCGAGTAGCCGACGGCGGGCGATGCCGACGCCGCACGGCCGGAGTAGCCCAGCTTCTGGCCATCGAGCATGTTCTCGTGGATGTAGTGCTGAACGAAGAACCAGGCGCCCTGGTTCTGTGGCTCGTCCTGGCACCACACGATGTCCGTGGCGTTCGGGTACTTCTTGAGCTCGGCTGCAAACGCCTTGTGCGGGAAGGGGTAGAGCTGTTCGACGCGCAGAATGACGACGTCCTCGTCTTCACGCTCAGTGCGCTTCTTCACCAGGTCGTAGTACACCTTGCCCGAGCAGGCGATCACACGCTTGACCTTGGCTGCTTTCTTGACAATTGCCTCGTTCTGCTCCGGGATCACCGTCTGGAAGCTGCCCTTGGTGAACTCGGACAACGGAGACGTTGCATCCTTGTTACGCAGCAGCGACTTGGGCGTCATGATGATCAGCGGCTTGCGCAGATCGCGCACCATCTGGCGGCGCAACACGTGGAAGATCTGGCTGGCCGTGGTGGGCTGCACCACTTGCATGTTGGCGTCGGCCGACAGCTGCATGAAACGCTCCAGGCGGGCCGAGCTGTGCTCCGGGCCCTGGCCTTCGTAGCCGTGCGGCAGCATCAGCGTGATGCCGTTGACGCGGCCCCACTTCACTTCACCCGACGCGATGAACTGGTCGATCACGACCTGAGCGCCGTTGGCAAAGTCGCCAAACTGGGCTTCCCAGACCACCAGGGTGTTGGGATCGTTGGAAGCGTAGCCGTACTCAAAGCCCAGCACAGCTTCTTCGGACAGGATGGAGTCAATGACGACAAACGGGGCCTGGTTCTCGGCCACATTCTGCAAAGGCACATAGGTGCCGATGTCCCACTTCTCGCGCTTTTGGTCATGAATGACCGAGTGGCGGTGCGTGAACGTGCCACGGCCACAGTCTTCGCCCGACAGACGCACCGGGTAGCCGCTGGCCACCAGCGAGGCGAACGCCATGTGCTCACCCATGCCCCAGTCCACCGGCGTGTCGCCGCGGCCCATGGCTGCGCGGTCGTCGTACACCTTCTTGACCAGTTGGTGAGGAGTCACGCTTTCTGGGATGGTCGTGATCTTTTCGGCCAGACGCTTCCACTCGGCCAACGGGATGGCTGTGTCACCTGCGTCGGTCCACTTCTTGCCCAGGAACGGGCTCCAGTCGACGGCGTACTTGCTCTTGAAGTTGGTCAACACAGGGTCGACCGTGTGCTTGCCAGCGTCCATGGCGGCGCGGTAGGCCTTGGCCATGTCGTCGCCCAAGGTTTCGCCCATGCCCTGCGCCGCCAGCTTGTCGGCATACAGCTTGCGCGTGCCGGGGTGCTGGCCGATTTTCTTGTACATCAGTGGCTGGGTGAGAGCAGGCGTGTCTTGCTCGTTGTGGCCCAGCTTGCGGAAGCAGATGATGTCCACTACCACGTCCTTGGCGAATTCCATGCGGAACTCCAGGGCGAGCTGGGTGGCCAGAACCACAGCTTCTGGGTCATCACCGTTCACGTGCAGCACGGGCGATTCGATCATCTTGACGATGTCGGTGCAGTACAACGTGGAACGCGTGTCGCGAGGATCGGATGTGGTGAAACCGATCTGGTTGTTGATGATGATGTGCACCGTGCCACCCGTGGAGTACCCACGGGTCTGGGCCAGCGCCAGGGTTTCCTGGTTCACACCCTGGCCAGCAAAGGCCGCATCGCCGTGCACCAGCACAGGCAGCACCTGTTTGCCGAGCGGGTCAGCGCGGCGGTCCATACGGGCACGCACCGAGCCTTCAACCACTGGATTCACGATTTCGAGATGGGACGGGTTGAACGCCAGCGACAGGTGAACCGGTCCGCCAGGGGTGGTCACGTCGGAGCTGAAGCCTTGGTGGTACTTCACGTCGCCGGATGGGAGGTCTTCAGGCGCGGTGTGGTCGAACTCTGCGAACAGGTCCTTGGGCATCTTGCCCATGGAGTTCACCAACACGTTCAGGCGGCCACGGTGGGCCATGCCGATCACGATTTCCTGGACACCCTTGGCGCCAGCGGACTGGATCAACTCGTCCATCGCGGCGATAAAGCTTTCACCCCCTTCAAGGGAGAAACGCTTTTGGCCGACGTACTTGGTGTGCAGAAAACGCTCCAAGCCTTCAGCAGCCGTCAGGCGATCCAGAATCTGCTTTTTCTTTTCTACGCCAAAGCTGGGCTTGCTGCGGATCTTTTCCAGCTTTTCCTGCCACCAGCGTTTCTGGTTCTGGTCGGTGGCGTACATGTACTCGGCACCAATAGAGCCGCAGTAGGTTTCGCGCAGCGCATTGATCAGCTCGCGCAGCGGCATCGATTCTTTGCCGAAGAACGTGTTGCTGGTGTTGAACACGGTTTCCTGGTCAGCATCGCTGAAACCATAGAAAGAGGGTTCGAGTTCAGGAATCGCTGGGCGCTCGGTGCGCTTCAGCGGATCGAGATCGGCCCAGCGTTGACCAACGTTGCGGTAAGCGGCGATCAGTTGCTGAACGGCGGTGCGCTTGCGGCCCAGTTCAGAGTCGGCACCCGTAGCAACCACGACCTTGGTGCCACCTTGTTTTGCACGCTCGGCAAAAGCATTGATGACTGGCAGGTGGGGGACATCCTTGGCATTGGAGCCATCGACGGCAGGCACATGCTGCAACGCGTCAAAATACTCGCGCCAGTTGTCAGGCACGCTGCCGGGGTTTTCGAGGTAGTTCTCGTACATCTCTTCGACATAGGGCGCATTGCCGCCGAAGAGGTAGGTGTTGCCTTGGTAGGCTTGATAGACGGATGTCGTATCGCTCATATTCCGCTGACCTCCGCTTTCCTTGGGAAAGCATTAGTTGGTTGAGAAACCTTCCGCGGCACGGCTGAACCGGTTGGCGGATGCGACTGTGGCTAGGGAAGGGCCTTGGTACGGGCGCCATTGTGCCACTGAACGGGAGTGCGCCCAACCATGGTGGTTTCGCGCATCAAACAAACGCACCCAAAACTGCGGCCTGCGGCGGGCGCTCGCGTACATTCCGGGTATTCGATTGCTTGACCCAAACATGACACCTTCGACCCTCCAAAACAAAACTTTCCTGCTCCTGCTGATCGTGGTCACCGTCGCTTTCGGTGCCATCCTGTGGGAGTTTCATGGCGCAGTGTTCTGGGGCGTGATCCTTGCCATCCTGTTTGCCCCATTGCACCGCAAGCTCCTGCGGCGGATGCCCCAAAAGAAGAATCTGGCCGCGCTGTGCACCTTAGGCCTGTGTCTGGTCGTTGTCATCTTGCCCATGACGGCCATCACCATATCGTTGATTCAGGAAGCAACGGTGATCTACGAACGGGTCAGGTCAGGGCAACTGAACTTCGGCCTCTACCTTCAGCAAGTGATCGCCGCGCTGCCGGAATGGGCAGCCAACTTGCTAGACCGACTGAATCTGACCACGGTCGCAGAGTTGCAGCAGAAATTTTCTTCCGTGGCTGTACAAGCCAGCCAGGTTGTGGCAACACAAGCACTCAGCATTGGTCAGAACACGCTGCAGTTTGTGGTGAGCTTCGGCATCATGCTGTACCTGCTGTTTTTTCTGCTGCGAGACGGGTCACGCCTCGCGCTACGGATCGGCCAGGCAACCCCCCTGGACGATGCGCACAAGCGGCAACTGATCAGCAAGTTCACCACCGTCATTCGCGCTACGGTGAAGGGCAACATCGTGGTCGCCGCGTCCCAAGGTGCGCTGGGCGGCATGATTTTTTGGATCCTGGGGATTCAGGGGCCGGTCCTTTGGGGCGTACTGATGGCTTTTCTGTCGCTCCTGCCCGCAGTGGGTGCAGGTCTGATCTGGGTACCCGTGGCTATCTACTTTCTGGCCACGGGCGCTGTGTGGCAAGCGGTTGTTCTCACCGCCTTTGGCATCTTCGTTATCGGGCTTGTGGACAACGTGCTACGCCCAATTTTGGTGGGCAAAGACACCAAAATGCCGGATTACGTGGTGCTGATCTCCACGCTGGGCGGCATGTCCATGTTCGGGCTTACCGGCTTCGTCATAGGCCCTGTGATCGCCGCACTGTTCATTGCCTGCTGGGATCTTTTCGCACCCAGCCATGTAGATACGCCGACGACGTGATCCGTGATGGTGGCAAGCCACCATCATCTGACGCACCGAAGGGGCAGGTGATAGATAAGATTCCAGAAAGACAAAGGCCTCCGCGAGGAGGCCTTTGAAATCAAGCGGTGAGCTTTGAAAAGAGTGGTGGGACGTGCGGGGGTCGAACCCACGACAAACGGATTAAAAGTCCGCTGCTCTACCAACTGAGCTAACGTCCCACATTTGAAACTATCTTATCGATAGCTGCAAAGCCTTAGATTATAGCGTTATTTTTGATGACTTTTGAGAAGTCGTGGCGAGTTTGTCGAGGACCCAGCCAGCAGCGCACTGGCCAAAGGTTGCCGTGACAGCAACCACTGAGCCATAGCCGTGGCAGTTCAGTGATCCATCTCCATCGATGTTGCATGACGCATCTGGCTGCGCCACCGCTTCACGACTGAAGACGCAGACCACGCCGATTTTCTTGCCCTCGCGCGGTGCTTGGTGGAATTTGCGCAGGCGGTAGCGCAACTGGGCCAGCAGCGGATCATGGGTGGTATTGGCCAGGTCATCGATGTCAACTTTGTGCGCGTATCGCTTGCCACCCGCGGCACCCACGGCAATGTGCACAACGTCGGTGTCTTTTGCCCACTGAGCCAAGGCAGTTTTTGCTTTTACTTGATCACAGGCATCGATAAGGGCATCCACAGTGCCGTGCGGAAGCAAACCTGGCCAGTTATTCGCGTCCACAAATTCGTCCACACATTGCACGACACAATCCGGGTGAATTTGGGCAATACGATCCCGCATGGCCAGCACCTTGGCTTGGCCTACGGTGGACGTCAAAGCGTGAATCTGGCGATTGATGTTGGATTCCGCCACATGGTCAAGATCAATCAGCGTGATGCGACCCACCCCACTTCGCGCCAACGCTTCGGCAGCCCATGACCCTACGCCACCGATACCAACCACGACGACATGGGCGTTTCGAATCCTTGCAGCGCCCGCCACTCCGTAAAGGCGCTCCAGCCCCCCGAAGCGGCGCTGCACCGTACTTTCGGACGCGGCTTCGGCCACAAGGGCCCGCACGGGTTCCTCAGCCGACATCACTTCACTTCAATCGTGAAAGACGTTCTTTGGCGGCCACGGCCGCTTCTGATTGCGGATATGCGCGCACCAAGTCTTCAAGCGTTTTGCGCGCTGTGCGCGTGTCTTTGAGTTCGACCTGGCAATTGGCAATGGACAAAGCCGCTTCAGGGGCCCGTGCGTGGGCCGGTGCCTCCGACAACATCAGTTTGAAGTTGGTGATGGCTTCTTTGTACTCACGGCCAGCGTACTGGGCATTGCCAAGCCAAAACCTTGCAGAGGGTGTAAAGCCGCTGCGCGGGTATTGCTTGACGAACGCACCAAAGGCGGCGCCAGCTTCTGAGAATTTGCCCGAACGAAACACCGCCAGCGCGGCTTCAAAGTCACGTTTTTCGGCTGGGTCGGCCTGAAACTCTTGGCCATCCAACGTCACTTTGACGGGTTCGAATTGGCGCAAGCGCTCGTCCACCCCCTGTGCAATGTCCTTCTGGCGGCGCTGCAAGTCCGCGGCGTCCCGAAGCAGCTGCTCGTTCTGACCACGCAGCTTCGCCTGATCCACACGCAGGGTTTCAATTTGGGTCTGCAAGTCCAGCAGACTCCTGCGCAATTGGCTGTTTTCCTCCCCCAGCTTGCGCAGCTCTTCAGCGGATCTCTGCCCCGATTGCTGCAAACCATCTACCCGTTGGCGCATCTCAATGATCGCGCGCCGCGCCTCACTGTCTTCAAACAATGCGGCGTGGCTGACGGACATGGTCAGCACAGACAATGCCAACGCAGCCAAAGTACGTTGCGGCAGGTGCAAAAGTCGTTGCTGCATCAGCGGTAGGAGAGTTCTACACGGCGATTTTGCGCGTGTACGTCTTCAGTGCCACCTTGAGCTGCTGGCTTTTCCTTGCCAAAGCTCACGGCTTCCATCTGGCCGTCCTGAACGCCCAGGAGCCCAAGCGAGCGGCGCACGGCTTCGGCGCGCTTCTGACCCAGCGCCAGGTTGTATTCGCGGCCACCGCGTTCGTCGGTGTGACCTTCAATCATGACCTTGCGGCCCTGACCCGTTTTGATAAAGCGCGAATGGGCTTCGATGAGGGACTGAAACTCAGGCTTGATGACATAGCTGTCGTAGTCAAAGTACACGATGCGACTGACTCCCACCGGGCCCGCAGCGTCACGGCCGGACTGATTCAGGTCCACACCCGCCACACCACTCTGGCCTGTGCTGCCAGAATTTGCACCGGTGTTTGCACCACCCATGGTGGAGGTGGCGGTTTTGTCTTCCACCGGCACGTCGTCCAGCTTGACGCCGGAACTACATCCAGCGACAAGTGCCAAGACGGTAAGGGCAAAAGTTACGCGTTTGATCATCCAAAAATCTCCTGAAAACTTGGTAATTGAAATGGAGTGAAGGTTCACTGCTTTTGAAACGGACCCCAATCCGGTTCGCGAATGTCTCCCGCCTGTCCCGCAAGGCGGGCCTTTATTTTTCCATCCAAGGTCGTGGTCATCAGCGATTCACGGCCTTGTTGTTGGGTGGCGTATACGATGAGTTTGCTGTTGGGTGCAAAACTGGGGTTTTCATCCGCGGTGGAGTCTGTGACCGCATTCACCGTGCCGGAGGACAGGTCCATCACATGCAACTTGAAAGCTCCGCCCACCCGCGAAATATACGCAAGCCAGCGGCCGTCCGGGCTGACACTGGGCGAGATGTTGTAGCTGCCCGTGAACGTCACGCGTTCGGCATTGCCACCGGAGGCGCTGACTTTGTAGATCTGCGGCGCACCGCCCCGATCGCTCACAAAATAGATAGATCGGCCGTCGCCAGAAAAAGCTGGCTCGGTATCGATACCAGCGCTTTGCATCAGTCGCCGGGGTTCCCCACCGTTTGCGTCAATCATGTACAGCTGCGAACCACCGTCCCGGCTCAGTGTCACGGCCAATGAACGGCCATCAGGCGCCCACGCTGGCGCGCTGTTGGAGCCGCGGAAGTTCGCAATCAAGCGCCGGCGACCCGATGCTACGTCGTGAACGTAGACAACGGGTTTGCGGGACTCAAATGACACGTAAGCCAATTGCCCGCCATTGGGCGACCATGCGGGCGAAATGATGGGTTCGGGGCTGGACAGCGCTGACTGGGCGTTTTCGCCGTCCGAATCTGCGACCCAAAGGCTGTAACGGGGCCCGGTTTTGGTGACGTAAGCGATGCGTGTGGAAAACACGCCGCGCTCGCCTGTTAGCTTTTCATAGATGAAATCTGCGATCCGGTGAGACACCAAGCGGAGATCACCCTGGGTGACCACGAAGCTCTGACCACCAAGGTCTTGCCCCTTCACCACATCCCACAACCGGAAGCGGACGTCAAACCGGCCATCTGCCAAGCGCGTGATGCTGCCGGTCGCCAAAGACTCTGCATTCCGCTGCTTCCACAGGGCGACATCCGGACGCGAGGTTTCATCCAGCGCGACTCCGGATGCATCCACCGCGGAAAACTGCCCGCTGCGTTCAAGGTCGGCTTGAACAATGGCCGAAATCTTTTGGGGGGCCTGCGCCTCTGCCCGAAAGGGGGCGATGGCGATAGGTCGTTGCTTCAAGCCCACGCCCACCACCTCGACGCGGAACTGGGCCAGCACAGGCAAAGAAGGGGTGGCAATAAGCGCGGCCAGCACATGGCGGCGAAGCGGGTGCAGCGAAGCCGCAGGAGAGGAATTTGAGGAGTTGCGATCAGTGGTCATTGGCAGCCAGCATTAGCTGAACAGGGGCCGAAGGGCAAACCCGAATGTTACACACAGCGGAAGACCCCCTGTGACAAACTGTGCAGGCAAAAGTTTCACGCCCGTAAAATCGCGGCCACATGCAAGCTACCGACACGGGCGCCAAGCCCTCTCCTGCCTCCGCCCCCTCGTCCAGCCTGACTGCGCGCCTGAGGCGGCTCTCTGTCTACTTTGGCAACCAGAGAATGGCGTGGAGTCTGGCGGTTGTTGCCACCCTTGTTGGCGCAATCACAGAGCCGCTGATTCCAGCGCTGCTGCAACCCTTGCTGGACAAGGGGTTTACCCAAGGAACCTTGCCACTGTGGGCTGTACCTCTGGCGATCTTGGGCGTTTTTTTTGTGCGCGGGATAGCGCAGTTTGTCGGGCAATACGCACTTGCACGAATCGCCAACGAAGGCATGTTGGCGCTCCGGAAAGCGCTGTTTGAACGCGTGTTGGCCGCAGAGATGGGGTTGTTCGCGCGGCAGTCTGCCAGTGCCTTGTCAAACACGGTGGTGTATGAAGTTCAGACGGGCGCTACGCTGCTTGTGCAAGCCCTGCTGGGCCTGTCGCGCGACGGTTTTACGCTGGTGGCGCTGCTTGTTTACTTGCTCTATCTCAACTGGCAGCTCACGCTGATCGTGGCCGTGGTCGTGCCCGGTGTGGCCTGGATCATGAAGACGCTGTCGCGTCGTCTTTACCACCTCACCAAAAGCAGCCAGCAAGCCACCGACGAACTCGCCTACGTGGTGGAAGAAAACGTGTTGGCCCATCGCATGGTGCGCCTGCACGGCGCGCAGGCGGGCCAGGCACAACGGTTTGCGGGCCTAAGCCACAGCCTGCGGGGGCTGGCCATCAAATCCACCATCGCCTCTGCGGCCATGACGCCATTGACCCAGTTGCTTGCAGCGGCTGCGCTGTCGGTCGTGATCTGCATTGCTCTGTGGCAAAGCCGCGGTGCGGTGGACACCAAAGACGTCACCGTGGGCGGATTCGTTTCGTTCATTACCGCCATGCTGATGCTGATCGCGCCCATACGGCGCCTGGCTGACGTGGCCAGTCCCATCACGCGCGGCGTGGCCGCGCTGGAGCGGGGCCTGGGCCTCCTGGGCGACACTGGCGCCGAAACCGGCGGACAACACCGTGCTGACCGTGTGAAGGGCGCGCTCATGCTCGATAACGTGACGGTGTCCTTTGGGCCCGACCACGCGCCTGCGCTGGACCGTGTGAGCCTGCGCGTAGAACCCGGCGAGATTGTTGCGCTGGTGGGCCCGTCCGGCGCGGGCAAGACCACACTGGTCAACCTGTTGCCACGATTTGCACTGCCCGCGTCGGGCCAGATTCAGGTGGATGGACACGCCCTCCCGGACTGGGACCTGGGTTCACTGCGTTCGCAGTTCGCCATGGTCAGCCAGGACGTGGTGATGTTCAACGACACCATTGCTGCCAATGTGGCACTGGGCCACGCCGTAGATGAAAAACGGGTGAACGAATGTCTGGTGGCCGCCAACCTGGCAGAGCATGTGGCAGCCCTTCCGCAGGGCATCCACACTGTGGTGGGGCACAACGCCACGCAGCTATCCGGCGGGCAGCGCCAACGGCTGGCGATTGCGCGCGCTCTCTACAAAGACGCCCCCATACTGATTCTCGACGAGGCCACGTCGGCACTGGACACAGAGTCAGAACGGCTGGTGCAAGAAGCGCTGCAGCGGTTGATGCAGGGGCGCACCACCCTGGTCATTGCCCACCGCCTCTCTACCATCGAACATGCCGATCGGGTGGTTGTCATGGAGCGCGGGCGCATCGCCGAACAGGGCACCCACGACGAACTGATGGCAAGCGGAGGTCTGTATGCACGCCTGCAATCGCGGCCCCCATCCGCCGCCGACGAACTACCCGAAGGCCAGGGGCGCAGCCAGTAACAGCCCAAATTGCCCCATCGGGGCAAAACACTTTTTTACCACTTGCCCCGGTTGGGCTGTCGGCGCCGGATAGCGGTGGCAATTTTTTCGGCCGATTCGGTGCGGCCCACACGCATTGCGAAATCGGTTGCTGCAAGGCCCAACCGGTTCTTGAGCGTTGGATCGGCGCCCTCTTCCAGCAACAGTTGCACTGCTTCGGTCGAGCCGTAATGTGCGGCCATCATCAAGGGGGTGGTGCCGTTGGGCGACGCTGCATCGATGTAGGCGTGACGCTCCAGCAGCAGCGAGATGATCTGCGCGTGCTGGGGCGACCCCGCCGATGCCGCGTAGTGCAAGGGAGCCCAGCCCGTCTTGTTGACATCGGCATCGCGCGCCAGCAGGGCCTTGACCGCATCCACATTGCCTTTGAGCGCAGCCATCATCAACGGGCTCTCGTCTTGGGCATTGCGCGCTTCCACGTTGACCTGCCGCGCCGCCATCAGCGCAGCGAACGCTTTGAGCGATCCGTTTTGCAACGAAATCGTGAGCCCCACCTGTCCATTCGGGTCGCCCGTGTTCGGATCGAACCCGCGGCGCAACAACGTGGTGATGGCGTCCCCGTCATCGCGCTGAATGGCGATAAAAAAATCCTCATAGGCTCCCGCGTTGGCGGGCAATGAAACAAGCGCCCCGCAAGCCGCTAGCGCGAGGGCTGCCAATGTGGCGCGGCGATCCAAGATAGTCATACCGTCACTCCCTTGAATAGGATGTCGAAATTGTGGCTGGTGGCGGCCGCCACCGATTCGAGTGCAATGCCTTTGGTCTCGGCAACCTGCCGGGCCACATACGGCACGTACGATGGATTGTTGGTTTTGCCGCGGTACGGCACGGGCGCCAGATAAGGGCTGTCGGTTTCAATCAGCATGCGGTCGAGCGGCACAAACGCCACCACATCACGCAACTCTTGCGCACTCTTGAAGGTCACGATGCCTGAGAACGAGATGTAGTAGCCCAGGTCCAGCGCAGCGCGAGCCACCACCATGGATTCTGTGAAGCAGTGGAACACGCCGCCCGCCCGGTTGCCCGCGCCGTCCTCGCCCTCTTCCTGCAAGATCGCCAAGGTGTCCTCTGACGCACTGCGGGTATGAATGACCAACGGTTTTTCGCACGCACGGGCCGCGCGGATGTGGTTGCGAAAGCGGTCGCGTTGCCACTCCAGATCCGCAACGCTGCGGCCACCCTTGCGGTCTTCCATGCCGTAGTAGTCCAAACCCGTTTCACCAATGGCAACCACCCGTGGCAAGGCCGCACGGGTCAGCAAGTCGTCCACCGTGGGCTCGGTCACTCCTTCGTTGTCGGGGTGCACGCCCACCGTGCTCCAAAAATTGTCATGGGCCATGGCCAGGCCATGGACTCCCTCGAACTCTTCCAGAGTGGTGCAAATGCACAGAGCGCGGGTAACCTGCGCCTCGGCCATGGCTTGGCGGATGGCGGGCAACTGGCTCACCAGCTCTGGAAAGTTGAGGTGGCAGTGCGAATCAGTGAACATGTGGTTTCAAAATAAAAAAGCCGACCCGCGAGCGCAGGTCGGCACAAGCAAAGGCCGGGCTCAGATGGTCTGGGTCGGGCGGTCAGAACCCAGGGCCGTGCCCAGCAATTCTTCGATCTTGACCTTGAGCTGGCGCGATTTCTCGTCTTTGGGGAACTGGATGCCAACCCCTTGCGTGCGATTGCCAGCCGCCCGCGCGGGTGTTACCCAAGCCACCCGGCCTGCAACGGGGTAGCGTTGCGTGTCGTCTGGCAAGGTCAGCAACACGTAAACATCATCGCCCAGCTTGTAGTCGCGCTGCGTGGGTACAAAAATGCCCCCTTCGGCAAAAAAGGGAATGTAGGCCGCATACAAGGCGCCCTTTTCCTTGATGGCCAGCTGCATGACGCTGGGGCGGGGGGCGGTGGATGGACTGCTCATGGGTGGGAGTGGTGGCCTTAGTGTTTGGAGTGTAGGGTGTTTCGCGCCTGGGCGACAAGCGCCTCCAGCATGAGTCCGGCGTTGAACGGGTGATCGGCCGTGCGCGCGGCTTTGGTCAACGCGCGCGACCAGCGTGTCAACGCCCCCAGCGGCGGCGTTTTGGGCAGGTCTGCCAGGGCGAAGTACCGCGGGGCCGCGCCCACGCTGGCCGCAAGCAGGTCATGACACAGCTTTTGCAGCGCATCGATGACCTGGGCGGGGGCCCAGTCACCCAATGCCGTCACATCACCCCGCGCGACGGCTTGCGGCAGCGCGGCCCAGGCCTGGGGGCTGCGGCCCGAATGGGCAAGCGCCAGGGCATCGTCAGGCCGCCCTCCGGCAGCACGCAAAAACGATGCGGCAGCGTCGCGTGCAATGCCTTGCGACTGCATCCAGGCTTGCATCTCGGCATCGGCGGGCCACACCATGGTGTGACCGAGGCAGCGGCTGCGGATGGTGGGCAGTAACTGGTGGGCAGCTTCGCTGGCCAGCACAAACCGCACATCGCCAGGCGGCTCCTCCAGTGTTTTGAGCAGTGCATTGGCCGTGATGTGGTTCATCTGCTCGGCCGGATACACCAGTACGGCCTTGCCGCGGCCCCGCCCCGAGGTACGTTGAGAGAACTCGACCGCGTCGCGCATCGCCTCCACCCGGATCTCGCGGCTGGGCTTGCGTTTTTTGTCGTCAATGTCCGCTTGCGCTTTTTCGGACAAAGGCCAGCCCAGCGCCATCATCTGCACTTCAGGCATCAGCACGCACAGATCAGCATGTGTGCGCACATCAATGGCGTGGCAGCTGCGGCAGTGGCCGCAGGCGCCGTGCTCGGTGGGTGCGTCACACAACCACGCGCGCACCAGCTCCAACCCCAGGCGGTACTGCCCCAGGCCGGACGGCCCCTGTAGCAACCACGCGTGGCCGCGCTGTGCCAGCAGGCTGGCGCGCTGGGCGGCCAACCAGGGCGCGAGGGCGGTGGTGCCTGCTTCTGCCGTTTCGGTCATTGCGGTCCTCCTTGGGACGCCACCATGATGGCCAGCCACCCCTTACGCACGAAGACGCTGGTCAGCTGCTGCCACACGCGGTGCCGGTCCTGAGCGGCGTCGAGCCGGGCAAATCGCTGGGGCGCAGCCAACGCGCGGTCTGCATAGCCCTGCGCCACGCGGCGGAAGAATTCCACCGGCTGGGCCTCAAACCGGTCAGGCACGCGCGCACCCGCCAGGCGCTGCGCTGCCACCTCGGGGGCCAGGTCAAACCACACCGTCAGATCAGGTTCACGCATCAAATCAGGGTCTAGCGCTAGTCCTGTCTGGGCGAGATGCTCCAAAGTTGATAGCACTTCAAGATCGAAGCCGCGCCCCGCGCCCTGGTACGCAAACGTTGCGTCGGTGAACCGGTCGCACAGCACCACATCTCCGCGCGCCAGCGCAGGCTCGATCACATTGCGCAGATGGTCACGCCGGGCGGCAAAAATCAGCAACGACTCGGTGAGCGCATCCATGGGGTCGTTTAACACCATCTCGCGCAGCTTTTCTGCCAGGGGCGTGCCACCGGGCTCGCGGCTCACGGTGACGGCACGGCCTTGCGCGCGAAACGCCGTCGCCAGTCCCTCGATGTGCGAGGACTTGCCTGCGCCGTCGATGCCTTCAAAGCTGATGAACAGACCGGGTCGTGACATGAAAACCTTGGGTTGATGCGGGTGGGTGTGCAGGCAATGACCCAATGGGCGCAGCAGACGACGCTATGGACGGCGTGTGCTGTGTGCCGTCATTGGCCCCGCTGGTAGCGGTTGACCGCGCGGTTGTGCTCTTCCAGCGACGCACTGAAATGGCTGGTGCCATCGCCCTTGGCCACAAAGTACAGGGCACGTGTGGCTTCTGGCTGCACGGCCGCCACAAGCGACGCCTTGCCCGGCATGGAAATCGGCGTGGGCGGCAAACCGCCGCGGGTGTAGGTGTTCCACGGCGTGTCGGTCTGCAGGTCGCGTCGGCGCAGATTGCCGTCAAACTTGTCGCCCAGGCCGTAAATCACGGTCGGGTCGGTCTGCAGCAGCATGCCGATGCGCAGGCGGTTGGCAAACACGCCGGCGATCTGTCCGCGGTCGCTGGCGCGGCCGGTTTCCTTTTCGACAATGCTGGCCAAGATCAGCGCTTCGTCGGCGGACTTGAGGGGCGTGTCTGCCGCGCGCTGCGCCCATGCAGCTTCCAGGCGGCGGTCCATCGAATGCAGTGCCCGGCGCAGCAGCGCGATGTCGCTGGAGCCTTTGGCGTAGGTATATGTGTCCGGGAAGAATCGCCCCTCCGGGTGCACGCCCGGCCTGCCCAGTTGCGCCATCAGCGCTTCATCGGTGAGGTTGGTGGAGTCGCGCTTGAGCTGATCTTCCTTCGCCAGCGCTTGCCGTACCTGGCGCCAGTTCCAGCCCTCCACCAGGGTGATGGCGCGCAGGCTTTCTTCACCGCGCACCAGTTTTTGCAGCAGGCTGCGGGGCGTGGTGCCGGGGGGGATTTCGTAGTTGCCCGCTTTGATGGCCCGGTCCTGCCCCGAGAAACGGAACCACGCATACAGCAGGCGCGCGTCGGTCTGCGCCCCGGCTGTCACCACGTCGCGGGCCACGCCGCGCGGCGTGGTGCCGGGCTCGATGGCCAGCTCCAGCGCGTCGCTACCCGCCACCATAGGCTGATGCAGCCACCAGAAGGCGGCGCCACCCGATGCAATCACCACCAACACGATCAAAACCAGTAAACGTCGCACAACCCTGCTGCCTGTATGAATGGGACCGGGCATCATAATTCAGCGATGACTTACCCCCTGAACGGCATTGCCCCCTTGTCCCATCTGGGCGTGATTCGCGTGGAAGGCGAAGACGCCGCCAAGTTTCTGCATGGCCAGCTCACCCAGGATTTCGCGCTGCTGGGTTTAGACCAGGCCCGTCTTTCTGCCTTTTTGTCCGCCAAAGGCCGCATGCAGGCCAGTTTCATTGGCTTCAAGCGCAGCCCCACCGAAATACTTTTGCTCTGCAGCCACGACCTGTTGCCCACCACGCTCAAACGCCTGTCGATGTTTGTGATGCGCAGCAAGGCCAAGTTGACCGATGCGACTGCCGACTTTGCGCTGTACGGTCTGGTCGGAGACGCTGTCACGGCCTTGACCAGTGGCCCGCAGTCGGCATGGAGCAAAGCTGACATCGGTACAGCCAGCGTGGTGCATCTATATCCGGCGGATGGTCAACCCCGCGCACTGTGGCTTGCCCCCGCGTCAGACCCCGCCCCCGCGGGCACGGCCATCGACCCGGCCCTTTGGTTGTGGAGCGAAGTGCGCAGTGGCGTGGCCACGCTGACCACCCCCGTTTTCGAATCTTTTGTCCCGCAGATGCTCAACTACGAATCTGTGGGTGGCGTGAACTTCAAGAAGGGCTGTTACCCCGGACAAGAGGTCGTTGCGCGCAGCCAGTTCCGCGGCACGCTCAAGCGCCGGGCCTACATTGCGCACGCCGCCGCCGACGTGGCGGTGGGCGCCGAAGTGTTTGCGGCCACCGACCTGGAGCAGCCTTGTGGCACCGTGGTGCAAGTCGCCCCTGCACCGGGCGGTGGGGTCGATGCCATCGTGTCTTTGCAGATTGCGTCGGCGACCCAGGGCGCGCTGCAAGTGGGCAATGCGGACGGCGTGCCGCTGACGCTGGCCCCCCTGCCCTACGAATTGCTCGCAGACATCTGATACATGAGGATGTAACGAGGTCGACTCAGTCACCGGCCCGCTGCAGCTCTCAAACGCTATCAATACAGGAGCTTGTAGCGCTTGAATCGAAAGGCTTTCAGATAGAAAACTATCTACAAACCTTTGGTATCAAGCGGCACCAGCTTCTTTTTTTATAGCAATCATTTATAGCTGCTGTTTCATGGCGATGTGCGCGATGCCTGCCTCCTCCCACGGCTCGCCGTGCACCACAAACCCCGCTCGGCGATAAAAGCCTTCGGCACTGCGTTGGGCATGCAGATGCACCGCAGCGTCGCCGCGGGCACGCGATGCGGCGACGAGCGCCTCCAGAACCTGCCGCCCCCATTGCGCGCCGCGCACCGACCGGTCCACAGCCATGCGGCCAATGCGACCCACGCCCGGCGACTCTTGCAGCAACCGGCCAGTGGCCACCGGCAACCCCAGGCGGTTGTAGACCACGGCATGGCGCGCAGTGGCGTCCAGCGCATCGGCTTCAATCTCTGCCGGAATGTGCTGCTCGCGCACAAACACTGCAGTGCGCAGGCGGCCGGCGTCGCGGCCCAGCGTGTTCCAGTCACCTGTGCGCACCTCCGCCATCTCTGCGCCTGCTTCAAAGCTCTCAAAAATGGCACGCAGCGCAGGCGGCACGGGGCGCGAGGTCTGGGTGGTGGGGTCGGCAAACACGTAAATCAACTCGGCGGAGACCAGCAACTGGTCGCCACTGAAGATGCCTGCCTCGAAGAGACTGGATGAGTTGCCCACACGCGCACAGCGCAGCCCCACATCCAGCGTGTCGTCCAGACGCGCAGACGCGTGGTATTCGACCGTGGCCTTCTTCACATACATCTCGCCGCCCAGCGCCTCCATGCTGGCCTCGTAAGGCAAAGCCAGCGCGCGCCAGTAGTCGCTCATCGCGGTGTCGATGTACATCAGGTAGTGCGCGTTGAACACGATTTTTTGCATGTCCACCTCGGCCCAGCGCACGCGCAGGCGGTGAAAACAGCGGAAGTCACTTCGTTGCATCTTTTCTGTCACTCCGTGGAAAACGCTTGGCGCAGCGCACGGGCTGCGTCGACATGGGCTTGGCGCGCCTCAGGAATCGCGCGGCCCATCTTGATGAATTCGTGGGTCACCCCACGGTAGATGTCGAGGTCGACAGCCACGCCTGCCAAGCGCAGTTTGTCGGCATATTCGATGCCTTCATCCACCAGCGGATCACATTCGGCCAAGCCCACCCACGCGGGCGCCACGCCCTCGACATCGGGTGCGTTCAGGGGCGCAAAACGCCAGTCGTCTCGTTCCTCGCGACTGCTCACGTAGTTGCCGAAGAACCAGCTGATGGCGGGTTCTTCCAACACCAGGCCGCGCGCAAAGGTGGTGTGGGACGGCGTGTCCTGGTGGGCGGCGCAGCCGGGGTAGATCAGCAGCTGCAGCGCCAGCGGCAGGCCCGCATCGCGCGCCAGGATGGCGTTGACAGCGGCCAACGTTCCACCGGCGCTGTCGCCACCCACCGCCAATCGCGCGGGGTCTGCCCCCAAGGACTCCGCATGGGCCGCCAACCACTGCAGTGCATCCCACGCGTCGTTGCTGGCCGTGGGAAAGCGGTGCTCTGGCGCCAGCCGGTAGTCCAGCGACACCACCATGCACCCAGCCAGACGCGCCAGTTCGCGGCACAGGATGTCGTGCGTGGCGATGTTGCCAATGGTGAACCCGCCGCCATGGGTGTACAGCAGCACCGGCAGGCCAACCTCCGTGGTGGGTGCGTACAGCCGCGCGGGCAGCGCATGGCCGTCGCGGGCCGGGATCTTCAAGTCCTCCACGCGCGCCAGGGTCGCCTTGGGCACCTCCAGCACATCGGCGCCCGCCTGGTAGGCAACGCGCGCATCTTGCGGAGAGCGGGTGTGCAGCGGTGCATGCCCTGCGCGGGCCATGCGTTCAAGCACGCTGCGCATCTGGGGGGTCAGGCGGGTGTGGTGAATGTGCAGATCGGTCAACGTTCAAAGTCTCGGCAACAGAAAGAAGCCCGCAGAGCGCGGGCAAATCATGGGTGTTTTACTTACTTGAAGGTCACCCGCACCGGGGCAGCGCCTGGCAGACCTTCGTAAGTGGCCGTCACCGCCAATCCCGCCTTGGGCGGCAGCAGCGGCGAGAACGAGCCCAGGCTGATCAGATCGCCTGGCTGCATGGCCAAGCCCTCTTGCTTCAGCGCTGCTGCCAACCACACCACGGCGTTGAGGGGGTGGTCCAGGATGTCACTGCCCTTGCCACCACCCAGTCGGGCGCCCGCGCCATCGGCCAGCGACACATTCATGTCGGCCAGCGCCTTCAGCATCACAAACCGTTCGCCACGGTAGGCGGGCACTGCGATGGGCGCACCCGCCACGCCCAGGCGCGCGCCCACGTTGATGGCCGTCACGCCCGCACCGTTGAGCTTGGGCGGTGCCTGCACCATCAGGTCAGGCAGCTCGATGAAGGGGATGATCTGGTCCACGGCGTCCAGCACGTCCATGGGCGTCTTGGCGTGGTTGATGGCCGCACTTTTCACGCGCACCAGCATGTCGGCTTCGTACAAAGGGCGGGCGCCAAAAGCCGCGTCGACCGTGGCGCCGCTCGGCAGCACCATGCCTTCGTACAACTTGCCCCACACCGGTTTGTCGGTGTTGAAGCGTTTTTGCACCGCGGGGTTGGTCAGGCCCGCCTTGTAGCCAATCACCTTGCCCAGGCGCTGGGCCAGCAGTGCGTTGACCTTGCCGCGCGTGCAGGCGCCATCGGCGTCCGACAGGTTCTCGGGATTGGCTGCGGGGGTCTTGGCGATGTAGTGGGCCACCAGCTCGGCTGCCTGCGCATCGCTGAGGCACTGGGCCTGCGCGCTTGTCGCAGAGGTGACGGCAAAGAGTGCTGCCATCAGGGTTTGCTTCGTGTTCATGGGTGTCTCCTCCTTATAAAGTGGGCTATTCGTTGGTTGCTCTCAACGCTGGCGGGCTATCGTAATCGCTGGCGCTTTCTTTCACACATCCTGTTGCACCATGGCATTCATCTACTACGTCACCCAGATCCAGTTCGAATTCGGCGCCGTCCAATTGCTCAAGCAAGAATGCGAACGTGTCGGCATCACACGCCCTTTGATCGTGACGGACCCCGGCGTGAAAGCCGCAGGCGTGCTGCAAAAGGCGCTGGACGCCCTGCCCGGCATGACAGTGGCCGTGTTTGACCAGACGCCGTCGAACCCCACCGAAGCCGCCGTGCGCGCGGCCGTGGAGATGTACAAGGCCCAAGGCTGCGACGGCCTGATTGCCGTGGGCGGCGGCTCGGCCATCGACTGCGCCAAGGGCATTGCCATTGCTGCCACCCACGAAGGCCCTCTCACCCACTACGCCACCATCGAAGGCGGCTCGCCCCGCATCACCGAGCGTGCCGCACCGCTGATCGCCGTGCCCACCACCAGTGGCACGGGCAGCGAAGTGGCGCGCGGCGCGATCATCATCGTTCATGATCACCGCAAGCTGGGTTTTCACTCGTGGCACCTGGTGCCCAAGACCGCCATCTGCGACCCCGAACTGACGCTGGGCCTGCCCCCCATGCTGACGGCCGCCACGGGCATGGATGCGATTGCGCACTGCATGGAGACTTTCATGTCGGCGGCCTTCAACCCACCGGCTGACGGCATTGCGCTCGACGGCCTCACGCGCGGTTGGGCGAACATCGAACAAGCCACGCACACCGGCAGCGACCGCGATGCACGCCTGCACATGATGAGCGCCAGCATGCAAGGCGCCATGGCGTTTCAGAAGGGCCTGGGCGCCGTGCATTCGCTCAGCCACAGCCTCGGCGGTGTGAACCCGCGCCTGCACCACGGCACGCTCAACGCCATGTTCTTGCCCGCCGTGATCCGGTTCAACGCGACGGCCGAATCGGTGCAAAAGGACAAGCGCCTGGAGCGCATGGCCCACGCCATGGGCCTGGCCAGCGCAGGCGACATCCCCGAGGCCATCCGCGACATGAACGCACGCCTGGGCCTGCCGACGGGTCTGGCGGCCATGGGGGTGACGGAGGACATGTTCGACGACATCATCAAGGGCGCCATGGCAGACCACTGCCACAAGACCAATCCGCGCGTGGCTACGCCGCAGGAATACCGGGACATGCTGACGCAATCGCTGTAGTTCGCGGCGGCAAGGCCGTTGCAGCAGTTGCGGCGATCCAACCAGTCACTGCCGACATCGAGATCAGAGACAACACGCCGTCAGCCCACCTGGGTTGGGGCAGCTGCTCGCGTGTGGGTCGCCACATTCCACGCCCGTCCCCTTGGCGCACGCACCTTGCACCAGCCTTTCGTTTGTTTACAAAACGTCACACATCTGCAACGGGGCGGGATTGCGCTACCCCGTTACAGATTTGGTGCAGGCCTACGCGCTAGACTCGCCCCAGTCAACAATTAATTAACAATTCATTACCCTGGGGTTTTTAGAGAAGGGCCTGTATCGATGCGCACCGGAAATCTCAGTACATGGCTCCTTCGGGGCACTTATCCCCGGCTGTATCTGCCCATTGTGCTGATCATCCTGATCGTCACTGCCGTGCGTTATCACTACCTGCTGGCCGCAGAAACCGATGAGGTGCGCCGCCACGCAGCCACCGAGCTGCAGCGCGCCGGAAACCGGCTGCTGCCCTTGTTGACAGCCCTGCCGCCAACCACTACCGACCCCACACAAGTCACTGCCGTCTTGCGCGAAGGCGCTGCCAGCCTGGGGCGCAACGTGCAATCGCTGAAGTGGCAAGCTGGGGAGCAACCCGCCGTCGAAGTCTCCCCGGTGCTGCCTGCGGACACCGCCGCGGCCCCCCAGTGGCTTGTGGATTGGGTGGCTTTGGAGCCTCCCGTGCAGCAGTTTGCGCAGACGGCCCCCGACCGGCCCAACGCGCGGCTGACCGTGACCTTGCGCACCGAGCCCATGGTCAGCGATATCTGGAGCACGGTCATCGTGCAAGCGCGCATCTCGGCACTCAACATCATCACCATCCTGGTGTTGCTGACCGTGCTGCTGCGCGCCAATGCGCGCATGTTGCGCCGCCTGGCCGAAGCCACCGACGCGTTCCGCCAAGGCCGCCTGGACACGCGCATGCAAGAGACCGGCACGCTCGAATCGCGTGCCATGGCGGCCACTTTCAACGACATGGCGGGCAAGATCCAGTCGCTGGTGCTGTCGCTGCGCGATACCCAGCAAATGCAAAGCGAGCAGCTGCATTTCACACGGCAGCTGATCGACGCCCTGCCCCTGCCCGTGTTCGTCCGAGACGCAGATGGCAGCTATCTGGATGCCAACCGCGCCTGGCAGCAGCTTTTTCAGGCCCCGCCCAACGCAGCCGCTGCGCGCGGCGGAACCCCGGCCCCAGCCTACCCCGAAGAGCTGTCGCCCGAACGTTCGGCCCAGATCGCTCAAGCGCAGGACAACGAAATCCGCATTCAGCGCGCCCACCAGGCGCCTCTGTACATGGCGTACTACGAAGCGCCATTCACCAGCACCAGCGGCGCGCTGGCGGGCACCATCGGCACGCTGGTCGATGTGACCGAGCGCAAGCGCGTGCAGGAGGCATTGCACGCAGAAAAAGAACGGGCAGAGGTGACACTGGCGTCCATCGGTGACGGCGTGATCACCACCGATCTGTCCGGGCGCATTGAGAGCCTGAACGAAGCCGCCCAGCTCATGACCGGGTTCACAGCCGAACAGGCCACGGGGCTCCAGCTAGACAGCGTGTTCCGCCTGTACGAAGAACCTGCCAACCGCACCGCCAGCGCGGCGCCGGACCGCGACAGCCAGACCGGCGCGCTGAAGCAGGCGACCTACGAGGTGCTGATCCACCGCTCAGGCGAACGCTACGCCATCGAATACACCGCGTCGGCCATTCGCAAAGGCGACGGCATGGCCGTGGGCTGCGTGCTGGTGTTCCGCGACGTGACGGAAACGCGCAACCTGCGCCACCAGATCTCCTGGCACGCACGGCACGACGCACTGACGGGCCTGTACAACCGCGCGGCGCTGGCAGAACGCCTGACCCATGCGATTTTTGTCGCCCGAAACAAAGGCCTGCTGCTGGCGGTCTGCATGCTGGACCTGGACCATTTCCAGACCGTGAACGACACCTACGGCAACCGCGTGGGCGACCGTCTGCTCAAGGAAACCGCGCGCCGCCTGGGCGCGTTCGCCACTGCCAGCGACGCGGTGGCCCGCATGGGCGGGGACGAGTTTGTGCTGCTGCTCGGCGAACAAGCCGATGTACCGGCCATCACAGCGCGCGTAGCGGTGCTGATGGAGCAGCTCGCCGCGCCCTACGCCATCGACGACCGCGTACTCAACACCACCGTGAGCATCGGCGTGGCAGTGTTTCCGCAGGACGACGCCAACCCCGACACGCTGCTGCGCCACGCCGACCAGGCCATGTGCCAGGCCAAGAGCTTTGGCCGCAACCAGATGCATGTGTTTGACGTGCAGCACGACCACGCCGTGCAGACCCAGCACACCCGCCAGACCCGCATCGCGCAGGCCCTGCACGCGGGCGAGCTGGTGCTGCACTACCAGCCCAAGGTCAACCTGCGCACCGGGCAGATCCTGGGCCTCGAAGCCCTGCTGCGCTGGCAGCACCCCGAACAAGGCCTGCTGGGCCCGCAGCATGTGCTGCCGCTGATCGAAGACATCGACTTGGTGGTGGAACTGGGCGAATGGGTGCTGCGCCAGGCCCTGGCCCAGATGCGGCAATGGACGGACGCTGGCATGTTGTGGGAGGTCAGCGTCAACATTGCCGCCCCCCACTTTCACCGCCCCAATTTCGTCCAGCGCCTCAAAGACATCCTGCACACCTGCCCCGAGGTGTCACCCACCCGGCTGGAGCTGGAGATTCTGGAATCTGCAGCGCTGGAAGACATGCAGTACATGCGCCGCATGATGCAAAGCTGCCAGGCGCTGGGTGTGCGTTTTGCGCTGGACGACTTTGGCACCGGTTTCTCATCGTTGTCTTACCTCAAGCGCCTGCCTGCCGAGACGATCAAGATCGACCAGTCCTTTGTGCGCGGCATTCTCGAAGACGGCGACGACCTCACCCTGGTCAGCGCCATCGTGGCCCTGGCCGCAGCATTCAACCGCCACGTGGTGGCCGAAGGCGTGGAAACGCCCGAACAATGCGCAAAACTGCTGGAGCTGGGGTGCGAGCGGGCGCAAGGTTTTGGCATTGCACGGCCCATGCCGGCGCAGGAGGTGATGGGCTGGGCCCGCCACCACTCTGACCACCATGCCGCAAAAGCGGCTCAGGCTGAAGCTCGGCGCCCCACCTCGGCCTGAGCTGAACCGGGTTAACGACCACTACAACGGCTGCACCGCCGCCCTATCCGGCCGCTCCAGCCACTCAACCCACTCGTCCACCAATTGCTGACTGGCCTGTGTCGCAGCCAGCCATGCCTCGGCGCGGGCGGCGCTGTCGGCGCCGTAGTGGGTGAAGTCGTTGCGGTCGGGCAGCTTGGCGTTGGGCAGGCTGCGCACCCAGTCAGGGTGCGGCGACAGCACCACCATGTTGTCGAGCGCCGATGTCGACTTGTGGCGCCACTTGAGGCTTTTGTCCAGCCAGCCGGGCACGACGCGGTGCTGAAAGTGGGGGTAGAGCACGATGCCTGCGGAGGCCTTTTCGTTGTCCGCCGCACACAATTTTGAGTCTTTTTGGCCGCTAGCGCTTATTGGATAAGCGCTAGTAGCTATCATTTTTGAACTGCCTTCCAACTGCTTTCCATAGGCCAGGTGCAGGTGATAGTCGGTAATGCCGCCATCCCAGTAAGCGCCCGGTGGGGCCCCCGGAATGTTGTGCACCGCCTGTAAAACAAAGGGGATGGAGCAGCTGGCCTGCAGTGCCTGCATGAAGTTGTCGGCGTTCAGTCCGATCTGGCGGGTGCGGTAGTCGGTGGTGGCAAATGGCAGGGCTGCACCGGCGGATGAGAACACCACGCGCTCCAGCCAGGCGCCCATGGCCTTGCGGTGCACCGTGTTGGTCAAAAACGCCCCCAAGTAGCCCAGCGGTGTGGCCACACCATGTTCGCGGCCCAGCAGGTGGCGTCCGCGTGATGTGACGATGTGCAAGCGGTACCGCGGGTGGCTCAGCACCTCGTCGATGCGCCCGCCATAAAACGCCTGCAGGTTCTGCCCAAAGCGTTCGCTGACATGTGCTGCGGTGGGCCGCTTTTTGCCGGGGGGCAGGTCATAGCTTTGGTGGATGTAGTCATGCTCCAGGCGCTCGAACGCGGCCACGGATTCGTTCAAGCACGCTGTAGCCATGCGCCAGGCGCCAATCGAAGCACCGACCAGGTGCACGGGCTGGCTGGACTGCGCCAGCCACTGGCCAAAGATGAATCGGTCCAGTGGGCCCAGGATGAGGCCTTTGGGGCCTCCGGCCGCGGCCGGGATGACGCTCACGTCGCCGGGTTGCAGGCCGTGTTGTTCAAGGTGTTGGCGGGCGCGGGGGCCAGCATGGATGCGCAGGGCTTTCATGGGCGGGAAATGACGCACCAATTCATGCAAAAGCCTTTTTCAATCTTTTTCTGATTGGATTTTCAAAATACTTTTCACTAACTAAAGCGAGCAAAAAAGAGACTGCCAAAATCACTACTACCATTGCAATCCGCAAACTCACACACCACGACGCAGGGTCAGAAAAACCAATTCTTGGGAAAATCACCCATATCAACCCAAAAAAAACAACAGGATGAATGAGGTACAAGCCATAAGTAGCATCACCCAACAGTTGAGCGGTTCTGGCGTATTTTTTCTTGAGATCTGCTGCACCGGCGACCCAGACAAGAAAAAAGCACACTACAAACCCAAATGCACCTCGCATACCTAACAATTCATCCCCAGCGCCAACTGATGTCAACGTAGCAATTATCGAAAATCCACAAAGAACAAAAATAGCAAACACATGGGCGGGCATCACCAAAAACTTCTGCCCGCGGCGCAAATTACCTAATATGCAGCCTCCTACAAAATAAGCAATAAAAGCCTGAGGATGATGAAATTCCGTTGCATTTTGAGCATAGCCACTTGGCAGCCCAATGGTGTGATAAATCCACCAGAACTGAACCAGCACTGCTGTCATGAACACAATAATCGAAAAATGACACTTCAGAACAAAAAACAAAATCAATGGAAATAAAAAATAGTATACGAACTCTATACCCAATGACCAACCACCAATCAGTATCGAATTCACAGCTGGATCAAAAAATCCAAAGATAAAAAATCCGTTCATCAGAAAAATTTTCATTAGCGATGCGGTTGCTCCGTCTTTCATAATTTTCCACGGCAAAATTAAGAACATCAACAAAATATATAACGGGGCTAGACGGGCGTAACGCATCCCTAAAAATTTCCAAAAAACAAAATTACCTTGAGAAATTTTATTTCCGTAGGTGTAAGCCAAGCTTGCACCAGATAATACAAAAAACAAATACACTCCATAACTACCAAAAGAATACCACTCCACCATTTGCAACCACATTAGCAAATGATAGAGACCAACGGCCAGAGCACATAATCCGCGAAGAAAATCCCAGCCATAAACCCTAGACATCCCGCGTTCGTTATAATTACTCATGTGACTTCAAGACGAAATCCAATTCGACACCAAAATAATTTCATTAAAAAAATAAATATCACAAACCAGCCGTCCGACGAAATTTATATTTCTATTTCAAGAATACAAATATTTCAAACGACGTAGTCCGGCGCTTCCGGCTTGGCCGTCCAGTCGATGGGGTCTTGCTGCAGCACCATGTCGATGTCGAGCCCCAAGGTCAGCCCCACTTCGCCGGGGAAAGACACGGCCAGCTCTTTTTCGCTCAGCTCGGCCTCGCGCGCCCGGGCGCGCCAGGCCGCCAGATGGATGACACCGGCCAGCGGTTCGTAGGCGTTGTTGTCAAACGGCGCACTCTGGTGTTGCAAGGCGTCAATCACTACCTCGGGCAGTTGCCAGCGGCGCGCACAGCCTGCGGTGACGTGGCCGTAGCTGTAGCCAAAAATACGCTGTTCGACCTTGTCGCGCCGCAGGTCAAACGGTGCCACCAGCGTATTGATCGACTGCGCTTTTTCGGGGTCGGCGAGGTGAATCACCAGCTCACCCACCGCGTGCAGCAAGCCCGCCGTGTACGCGGCAATCTGGTTCTGGTGGACGATGCCGGCCAACGACCGCGCCAGCTTGGCCGTGTTGAGGCTGTAGCGCCAGAACTGCTGCATGTTGACCCCTGGCACCGACCGCGAAGTGGTGCCCAGCGGCGCCGAGGTGACGAGCGAACGCACCTGGACCGTGCCCAGCAAGGCCAGGGCCTCGGGGATGCCGGCGATCTGCCGCGGCATTTGAAAGGTGGGGGAATTGGCCAGCTCCAGCAACCGCCCTGCCAAGGCCGGGTCGGTGCTGAAAAGCTGGTTCAGGCGCCGCAAACTGGGTTCGGCCTGAGCCAGCTCGCTCATCAGCAGCGCCACGGCGCGCGGAAGGCTGGGCAGTGCCACTGGTTGGGCCAGCAGTGCGTTCAACTCCATGGGGTATGGGCGCCAGAGGTTTCGTTGCGGCGATTATGGCCCCCCGCAACATCCCGCTCGCTATCGGTTCTTCGCCTGTTGCAACTTCGCAAAGGCCGAGGCCATCGCCGACTGTTGCACGGGCTCGGGCCCACGGCGTGGAGCCTGCTGGTAGCCGCGGGCAGCGCCTTCAAAGCGGTTGCCTTGCGATGCGCCGCGATCACCACTTTGCCGTGGTGGCGCCTCACCCAACTTCATCGACAGGCCGATGCGCTTGCGCTCCACGTCCACCTCCATGACCTTGACCTTGACGATGTCGCCGGTCTTGACCACTTCGCGCGCGTCATTCACAAACTTGTGCGCCAGCTGGCTTACGTGCACCAGCCCGTCCTGGTGCACACCGAGGTCGATGAAGGCGCCGAACTGGGCCACGTTGCTCACAGTGCCCTCCAGAATCATGCCTTCCTTCAAATCCTTGATGTCTTCCACGCCGTCGTTGAAGCGCGCCACCTTGAAGTCGGGGCGCGGGTCGCGGCCGGGCTTTTCCAGTTCGGTCAGGATGTCTTTGACGGTGATGACACCGAACTTGTCGTTCGCAAACAGCTCGGGCTTGAGCGTTTTGAGCATGTCGGCGCGGCCCATCAACTCCACCACGGACTTGCCAGTGGTTTTCATGATCTGCTCGACCACGGGATAGGTTTCGGGGTGCACGCCCGTCATGTCCAGGGGGTTGTCGCCACCCCGAATGCGCAAGAAGCCCGCACTTTGCTCAAACGTCTTGGCACCCAGGCCCGCCACGTCCATCAACTGCTTGCGGCTTTTGAACGCGCCGTTGGCCTCACGCCAGCGCACCACCGCCTTGGCCACGCTGCCCGACAGGCCCGACACACGGCTGAGCAGCGGCACGCTGGCCGTGTTCAGGTCAACCCCCACCGAGTTCACGCAGTCTTCCACCACCGTGCCCAACGTGCGCGCCAGCTCGCTCTGGTTCACGTCGTGCTGGTACTGGCCCACGCCGATGCTCTTGGGGTCGATCTTGACCAGCTCGGCCAGTGGGTCTTGCAGGCGGCGGGCGATGGATGCCGCGCCGCGCAGGCTCACGTCCACATCGGGCATCTCTTGCGATGCGTATTCGCTGGCGCTGTAGACGGAGGCGCCTGCCTCGCTGACCACTACCTTTTCGATAGCTGCTCGCGCTTGTCCTGTCTGCGCTACAGGCACTTTTTCCATTAATTTGATCAGCTCGGCCGCCAGCTTGTCGGTCTCGCGGCTGGCGGTGCCGTTGCCAATGGCGATCAGGTTCACGCCATGTTTTTCGGCCAGTTTGCCTAGGGTGTGCAGCGAGCCTTCCCAGTCGCGGCGCGGCTCGTGCGGGTACACGGTGGCCGTCTCGACCAGTTTGCCCGTGGAATCCACCACCGCCACCTTCACACCCGTGCGGATGCCGGGGTCCAGCCCCATCACCACACGCGGGCCGGCAGGCGCGGCCAGCAGCAAATCGCGCAGGTTGTCGGCAAACACCTTGATGGCAACTTTTTCGGCGTCGTCGCGCAGGCGCGCGAACAAATCGCGCTCGGTCGAAAGGCTCAGCTTCACGCGCCAAGTCCAGGCCACGCTCTTGCGGATCAGGTCGTCCGCTGGGCGGCCGGCATGGCTCCAGCCCAGGTGCAGGGCAATCTTGCCCTCGGCCAGGCTGGGCTTTCCGGGCTCGGGTTCGACCGGCAGCACCAGCTTGGCTTCGAGAATTTCAAGGCCCCGGCCGCGGAACACGGCCAGCGCCCGGTGCGATGGCACGCGGCCGATGGGTTCGTCGTATTCAAAGTAGTCGCGAAACTTGGAGACTTCAGGGTCGGTCTCGTTCTTGCCTTCGACCTTTTTGCTGCGCAGCAGCCCTTCCGTCCACAGCCATTCGCGCAGGTTCTGCACCAGCACGGCGTCTTCGGCCCAGCGCTCGCTCAAGATGTCGCGCACACCGTCCAGCACGGCAGGCACGGTCGAAAAGTCGGCGCCCGTTTTGCCATCGTCCAGCACTTCAGGGGGCTTGGTGAAGGCCGCGGCTTCCGTGGCCGGGTCGAGCGTGGGGTCGGCAAACAGCTTGTCGGCCAGCGGTTCGATGCCGAATTCGCGGGCCATCTGGCCTTTGGTGCGGCGCTTTTGTTTGAAGGGCAGGTAGATGTCTTCCAGCTCTTGTTTGGTGGGCGCGGCAGCAATGGCAGCGCGCAACGCATCGGTCAGCTTGCCCTGCTCGTCAATGCTCTTGATGACCGCTGCGCGGCGGTCGTCCAGCTCGCGCAGGTAGGACAGGCGGGCTTCCAGTTCGCGCAGCTGGATGTCGTCCAGCCCATTCGTCACTTCCTTGCGGTAGCGCGCGATGAAGGGCACCGTGGCGCCGCCGTCGAGCAGCTCTACCGCTGCGCGCACCTGTTGTTCACTGACCCGGATTTCTGCGGCCAGTTGCCGAATGATCTGCTGCATGGGAGGGGGCGGGCTTTTGGTAGCCCGTTCAAAACGCGAAGCGGCGAAGTTTGCCACACGTGTTCTGCATCGCCGCAACCGCGCCGGGCGCCGTCACGGCCTGCACCACCCGCTGCGGCCCGCCCACGCCACCCGGGCCGCGAAATTGCAAAAATGTGTCACCGTCGCGTGAACACAGAGAATGCCAAAAATACTCCTCAATTCATAGCTAAAAGCCTTTACCAATAAAGCGGCAGAAGCACTTTTCGATGAGATCTTTCAGTCGATTTTCCGTGCCGGGCCCAGATCCTGCGCATCGCTCAGCCAGCGGGTCAGCACCGCATGCAGCACGGCAGGGTCAAGCGGCTTGCGCAACACCAGATAGCCATCCTGGTCGGCGGCGCGCAGGTCCTCGGAGTCCAGCTCGCCGCTGACCATGGCGCCACTGGCATCGGGGCAACGGGCCAGCAATTCCTGCAAAACGGCAAAACCGCTTTCGCCACTGCGCAGCCGCTGATCGCAAAAGATCGCTTCGGGCACAAAGCCAGCGTTGAGGTGCTGCACGGCCTCGGCGGCGTTGGTGGCTGAACGCAGCTCCACGCTCCACCCTTCCAGCAGCGCACGCCAGGCTCTCAATACCTGTGGGTCGTCCTCTACGACCAGGCACCTGCCCCGCAGGTCAGCAAGCGGCATGGCGTGTAAATGGGGCGCATGCTGCAGCGCTGGCGGTGTGGCCACAGACGTGGCCGGTGCGGCAACCTGCGCCGTGACCGCCAGGCGCAGCCAAAAGCGCGAACCTTTTCCAAGGCGGGACTGGTACCCGTACTCCGCGCCCATCAACTGGGCGCAGCGCGCCACCACAGCCAGGCCCAGACCATGCCCTTCAACGCTGTCTGCATCCCCCGATGGAGGGTGGCCATCGCTCACACCGCCGTGCAGGCGATCAGATCCGTCAATCGCCTTTGAAGCGCTGCTGCGAACGTAGGGGTTGAACAGCCGCCGATCATCTGCCGCCGCAATGCCGACGCCGGTATCCCACACTTCCACCAACCACTGGCGGCCACGTGACCGCACGCTCACCAGAACCTGGCCCTCTGGGGTGTAACGGATCGCGTTGTGCACCAGGTTCAGCAGCACCTGGCGCAGCAGCATGGGGTCGGCCGTGGCCACGGCGCCGCGCGCGGGCAGGTGCATGCGCAGCTGCAACCCGCCGCTGCTGGCCTGGCTGCGCAGCATCTGCACGACCTCCTCCACCAGCGCGTTCAGGTCGACCGGCACCCGATGGGTGGCGCTGGCGCCTGCTTCCAGCTTGGAAAGATCCAGCAACGCATTGAACAGCTGGTTCATGGCCGCCATGCTGTTCTTGAGGTCGGCCAGCAGTGGCGCGATGGTTGTGTTGCGATTGCGCAGGCCAATTGCCTCCACCAGCATCGACATGGCGTGCACCGGCTGGCGCAGATCGTGGCTGGCTGTGGCGAGAAAAAGGCTCTTGTCTTGCAACGCCGCATCGACCCTGCGCTTGGCCTCCTGCAGACCGTGGTTGGCCTGCCGCGTGCGGCGGTACAGCACGCCGATGACGCTGGCCGCCAGCAGCACCACCAGTGCGCCGATGGCGGCCAGTACAAACTGCCCCTGGCGCTGGCTGATCTCAATGTCTTTGAGGCTGTTTTGGTGCGCCAGTGTCTCGATCTGCCGGTCGCGCTGCACTGCGTCGAACCGGGCTTGCAGCTCAGCCACGGCCTGCTCACGGTCGGCCCGCAAAATATCTTTGGCCAGCGCTTGCTGGGCTCTGGCGGTGGCCACCGCCTCGGGGTAGCGGCCCGCTTGCTCGTACATGCGCGACAGCTCTTCCAAAATGAGTTCTTCGGTGGTGCGGGCCCCCGCGTCCTGCATGAACTTCAGCCCAGCCTTGACCTCTGCCACGCCCTCGTCAATGCGGCCCTGCCCCATCAGCGCAAAGCCCACGTTGCAACGCGCCATGGCGGCACCTGCGGCGTCGCCCGCCTGTTGCTGCGTGGCCAGTGCGCGGCGTGCGTAAGGCTCCGCCAAGCTGTATTCCTTGCGAAGGAGGTGAAAGTCGCCCAGGTTGTTGAGCGCCGTGGCCTGCAGCCACAGCACCCCGGAAGACTCCCCCACCCGGAGCGCCGCGAGATACGCGGTACGAGCGGCTTCAAGGCGCCCCCTGCCCGACTCGGCATAGCCACGGTTCAGTTGCAAGGTGCCCAGCGCCTGCGTTGCGCCCAGCTCCTTGGCCAGCGCCTGCGCGCCGTCGATGGACTCCAGCGCCTTGTCTGCATTTTTCATCGACAGGTGAACCAGCCCCGCGTAAGTCTGCGAGCGCAGCAACGACACCCGCGACTGCCGTGGCCGCTGCAGCGCAAAGTCCTTGCTGCGCAGAATATCGGCCAAAGCGGGCTCAAACTGGCCCATGGTGTTGTGCAGGCTGCCGCGCGCCAGATGAAATATCCACAGCGCCTGCGGGTCATGGCTGCGCAGGGCCACCGGTTCAATCATATTGAGCGCCTGCAGCACCTCGCCCGCTTTGCCCCGCGCACCCTGACTGAAAGCCCTGGCGCTGTGCGCTGTCACGCGCGCCACATCGTCACCGGTTTCCGCAGACAGCGCCAGCAGCGCGGCAATAGCGCCGTCTACCTGGTCCATCTGACCTTCCTCCAACCCGACCGCGATGACCGTTTCGAGATGACCACGCCGCACCTGCACATGTGGCGAGGCCATCCACTCTGGCGCCTTCGCTTTCAGCTGCGCCTTGGCGAGCGCCAGGTTCTGGTAGGTCAGTGTTTGCAGCGCATCCTGCGCCTGCAGTTCGGCCTCCTGCGCCAAAGCCATGGGGTGGCAGGCCAACAGCAGCGCCGAGCAGCCCCATGCGAGGCGCTGGCGCAGCCATCGCAGAGCAGCCGGGTTGTGCAAGCTTGCGTGTGGAGCGCCCGAATGAGAACGATGGTGCAAATCACCTTGCGCGCTGCAGCGCATGCCCGCCTGTCGGGCCTGACGCCCGACAAGGCCCGCCGTGCCGGGCGCGGGCAGAGCCGCAAAGAGACGGCACATGCCCAACTGGCTCCCTGAGTGGTCGGCTGGCTTGTTGAGCCCAAGAGCGGTGAAGAAAGTGCGGTAATACATGGTGTCTACTGAGAATCCCCAAAAGCCTCTTCGGAGACAGACTCCATGCTTACAAGGCGTGGTTCGGGTTTTACTTTGGAAACCGGCGGGGCTGAACCGGCAATGTCATCCAGATCATCGCCAAAGCGGCCCGCTTTTGCCGTCCGGTCTTTCCCTTCTCAGCAGATACCGTCTCCTCACCAGACACTTCACCATCGTGGCTCCATAAAATGCAATCGACTCACAATGAGTGCGGTAATGCCCCCGCCGAATGCAGCGCCTTCCATTTCGAAACCTGACTTGACTGTCCACGCAACTTGCCCATGCCCATCGATAGTCGCTTTCCCATCCGCACAGAATGCCCGCCCGGCGCCTGTGTCTGTGACCGGGACGCCTTGCTGCAATCGCCCGATGGCGACACGCGCATCCTGCAGCTCACCCAGGTGGAAGAGAAAAAACTGCTGCAGCGGCTGGAAAACATCGCCAGCCTGAGCGACCTGCGCCGTGTGCAGGACCGCATGCAGCAGCAACTGGGCATCGGCCTGACCATTGCCCCCAGCCCCAACGAGGTGCGCACCCTGCGCGGCATCACCATCCTGGTCCATGAACAGCGCGGCCTGTGCCGCAAAACACGCCAGGCGATCCCCGCCGCCATCAAAAAGGGCATGGACCAGCGGCCCGAGATCACCTACGAGCTGCTGAACGAAGGCGGCCTGTTTTCGGATTCGTGAACACAGGCCGCAGCCGCCGCGCCGCGGCTCGGGACTTGCTAGTGATCTCCCGGAGAACTTCCTAGAGATGGTGAACACCTTCTGAGCCCCCCCTCGGATGACGCTACCATCCTCGCCGAACCTATCCTGCATTTCTGCTTTCTTTCCATTCGTCACCCCCGGAGTCCCCATGGCCGCTGAATCAGGCACCGAACTCGTCAAAGTTGTCGTGCTGCTGGCCGCTGGCGTCATCGCCGTCCCCCTCTTCAAGCGCCTGGGCCTGGGCTCGGTGCTGGGCTATCTGGCCGCGGGGCTGGCCATTGGTCCTTTTGGCATGGGCTTTTTCAGCGAGGCGCAGACCATCCTGCACGTGGCTGAGCTGGGCGTGGTGATGTTCCTCTTCGTCATTGGGCTGGAAATGCAGCCTTCGCGGCTGTGGAACCTGCGGCGGCAGATCTTTGGGCTGGGCCTGGCGCAGGTGGTGGTGTGTATTGCACTGCTCATGGCCACGGGCGTGCTGGCCGGGCTGTCAGCGGCGGTGGCCTTCATTGCCGCTTCGGGGTTTGTGCTGTCGTCCACCGCCATCGTGATGCAGTTGCTGGACGAAAGCGGAGACACGTCCACCCCGCGCGGCCAGCGCATCGTGTCCATTTTGTTGCTGGAAGACCTGGCCATCGTGCCGCTGCTGGCCATCGTGGCGTTTCTGTCGCCCGCACCCGCAGACCAGGCGGTGTCGCGGTGGGTAACGGTGGGCGTGGCGCTGGTGGCCGTGGTCGGGCTGATCGCTGTCAGCCGCTGGTTGCTGAACCCCTTGTTCAATTTGTTGGCGCGCGCCAAAGCGCGCGAGGTGATGACCGCCGCCGCGCTGCTGGTGGTGCTGGGCGCGGCGCTGGCCATGCAGTGGGGAGGGTTGTCGATGGCCATGGGCGCGTTTGCGGCGGGGGTGATGTTGTCCGAATCCACCTTCCGCCACCAGCTGGAGGCCGATGTCGAGCCGTTTCGCGGCATTCTGCTGGGCCTGTTTTTCATGAGTGTGGGCATGTCGCTGGACATTCAGCTGGTGCTGCACAACTGGCCGCTGCTGCTGGGCGGTGTGGTGGCCTGCATGTTCGTCAAGGGCGTTGGCGTGTATGCGGTGGCGCGTTTTACCAAAGCAAAACACGGCGAGGCCCTGCAGCGCACCATGCTGATGGCACAGGGCGGCGAGTTTGCGTTTGTGCTTTATTCGGCCGCCGCCGCCACGGGCATCGTCGAAGCGCGCGTGAACGCGGTGCTGACCGCCGCCGTGATCTTGTCGATGGCCCTGACGCCACTGGCGGTGTTGTCGCTGCGCTGGCTGATGCCGCCCGAACCCGCGCAGGACATGAACGGCGTGGAAGCCGCCGACGGCCTCAAGGGCACGGTGCTCATCATCGGGTTCGGACGGTTTGCGCAGATTGCCAGCCAGCTGCTGCTGGCCCGCGGGGTGGACATCGCCATCATCGAGAACGACACCGACATGATCCGCGCGGCCGCAAAGTTTGGCTTCAAGGTCTACTACGGCGACGGCACGCGCCTGGACGTGCTGCACGCCAGCGGCGCCCACCACGCCAAGTCAATTCTGGTGTGCACGGACGATGCCAAGACCACGACGCGCATCGTCGAGCTGCTCAAGCACGAGTGCCCGCTGATCCCCGTGCTGGCGCGCGCGTACGACCGGCAGCACGCCATCGAGCTGTTGCGCTTGGGCGTGGACTACCAGATGCGCGAAACCTTCGAGTCGGCCATGGGCTTTGGCATGCAGGCGCTGGAAACCCTGGGTGTAGACCCTGACGAAGTGGCCGAGGTGGCAGAAAGCATCCGCGCGCGCGACGCAGAACGCCTGCAACTGGAGCTGGCCGGTGACAAGGACGGTGCCCGCCAGTTCTTCCAGGGCAAAAAGTGGATTCAAACCCCGCTGACACAGCCCCAGCGCACCGCCCAGGCGCTCAATGATGAAGCGGCCGATGCCATCGAGCACCCTGAGCAGCCCGCAGCGACCGCACCGCTGGCGTGAAACCCGGTGACATGGCGGCAGCATGAGCATTCAGGACGATTTGTTTGGTGGCCCTCCGGCGGCACCGCCATCGCCGCCTTCCTCAGCGCCTGCTTCGCCGCCCGCCCCCACTCCGCCAGCCGAGCGCAAGAAGAGCGCCACCGTCACGGCCCAACCGCAGGATGAGGCCGTGCACGCATTGGCCCGCAACCTGCCACCCACGCTGCGCCTGGGCACCTCCAGCTGGACCTACCCGGGCTGGCAAGGACTGGTGTGGGAGGGAGAACATTCCGACACCCAACTGTCCAAACAGGGCCTGGCGGTGTACGCCCAGCACCCGCTGATGCGCACGGTGAGCATTGACCGCAGCTTTTACCGCCCGTTGACCGCCAGCCAGTTCGAGCGCTACGCATCCCAGGTGCCCGACGACTTTCGTTTTGTGGTGAAGGCCCCCAGCGTGGTGACCGATGCGCTGGTGCGCAGCGAAGACGGCCGGGGCCGCCAGCCCAACCCAGCGTTTTTGAGCCCCTACCTCGCGCGCAGCGAATGTGTGGAGCCCGCCCTGCAGGGCCTGGGGCACAAGCTGGGCGCGCTGGTGTTCCAGCTCAGCCCCCTGCCGCTGGCGCAGTTGGACCGCATGCCGCTGCTGCTGGATCGCCTGCGCACCATGCTGCTGGCCCTGCCCTCGCTGGCGCCGCAAGCGCCCGACGGCGTGATTGCCGTAGAGGTGCGCGATCCCGAATGGCTGACCCCCGACTTTGCCGCGGTGCTGCGCGAATGTGGTGCCACCTACTGCCTGGGCCTGCACGCCAAGATGCCGCCGCTGCAGCAGCAACTGCCCCTGCTGCGCGCGCTGTGGCCCGGCCCGCTGGTCTGCCGCTGGAACCTGAACCCGGTGCACGGCCCGTATGGCTATGAAGACGCGGAACGGCTGTACGAGCCCTACAACCGCCTGCACCACCCCGACCTGCCGACCCGGGCGGAGCTTGCCAGCGTGATTGCAGGCATGACCCGCCGGGGGCAGAACGCGTTCGTGACCATCAGCAACCATGCCGAAGGCTCTGCGCCCTGGACGGTGCGGGGCGTGGCAGAAGAAGTGGCAGCGGCGCTGGCTGCCACACCTCTGCGCTGAGCAGGCGGCAGGGCCGGGGCGTGCCCGCTGTTGCATGCAGGCATCACGGCTGTACGCGCACCTCGGTGCCGGGCGCGCAGCCGAATACTCACTTATTGATAGCTACTAGCGCTTATCCAATAAGCGCTAGAGGCACTTTTTACTCATATTTTTGCGAAACACTTGCTGCGCAGGCTAGGCGTGCGCCATCGCACCGCGTTTGCCACCCAGCGTGATCCAGGCCAGTGCCACGCCCACCAGCGCACCCGTGGCCATGCCAATCACCATGGGCAGCGGCTTGCCGGTGGCAAACAGGCCGACCACGCCCATGGCCAGCGCGCCGGTCAGCATCTGCAGCGTGCCCAGCAGGGCCGACGCCGTGCCTGCGATGGCACCGTGTTGCTCCAGCGCCAGCACCGAGGTGGTGGGGATCACCAGCCCCATGAGCGCACTGGCCACAAAATACAAACCGATCAGCACGGTCAGGTCGTCACCGCCCAGCAGGTAATACAGCAGCAACGACGCCATCACCGCGCCCGACGCCGTGGCCGCCGCCTTCACCACCCGCACCAAACCAAACCGCTCGCCCAGCGTGGCGGTGAACTGGGAGGCACCGATGAACGCCGCTGCGTTGACCCCAAACGCCAGGCTGTACTGCGTGGGCGTCAGGCCATAGTGGTTGATGAGCACAAAAGGCGAGCCCGCCAGGTACACAAAAAACCCGGCCATGGCACAGCCGCCAATGAACACGAGGCCCAGGTAGTGCCAGTCGCGCAGCAGCAGGGCATAGGCGCGCAGCGCACCGCCCAGGCTGCTTTCCACGCGGTCAGCAGCAAGCCGCGTCTCTTGCAGGCTGGCGTACACCAGCACCAGCCCGGCTACGGCGGCCACGGCCACCACCCAGAACACGCCGCGCCAGCCGGTCAGCGCAATCACCCCGCTGCCCACCAGCGGAGCCAGGATGGGCGACACGCTGAACACCAGAATCAGCAGCGACATCAGCCGCGCCGCATCGGTGCCCGTGTGCAGGTCACGCACCACCGCACGCGGTATGGCCATGCCCGCCGCCGCACCCAGGCCCTGCAAAAAGCGCAGCGCCACCAGCGTTTCAATGTCCGTGGCCAGCGCGCAGCCCACGCTGGTCAGCGTGAACAGGCCCAAGCCAAAGTACAGCGGGGGCTTGCGGCCCACCATGTCAGAGACGGGGCCATAGAACAACTGCCCGACCCCCAGCGCCACAAAAAATGCCGTCAGGCTCCACTGCACGGCGCCCACCGAGGCGCCGAGGTTGGCGCCGATATCTGGCAGTGCGGGCAGGTACATGTCGATGGCAAACGGCCCGATGGCCGAGAGCAGGCCCAGGATGAGGGCCATTTTGAGAAAGCGGGAAAAATGCATAGCCGCCCATTGTCACCATTTCGGTGCATGCGTTTCGGGTAAACCCTGTATAGACCGGATGGCAGCGTGCGCATTGATCGGCGGCTGATCAGTCAGCGCCACACCTATGGAGTCGGCATCAACCCACTTGAAGCCGCTGACTGAGCGCAGTCGAAGCGCCGCGCAAGGCTTCGACAGGCTCAGCCCGAACGGGTGTCTCAAGTTCAAAGATGCTGACTCAACAACACCTCAGTCGGGCGCCAACTCGATGCGATTGCGCCCGCCCTGCTTGGCCCGGTACATGGCGCGGTCGGCACGGCGCACCAGCTCTTCGGGCGCCTGGTCACGCTGGGGCACCACGGTGGCCACGCCAAAGCTCACGGTCACGATGCCATAGGGCGCGCCCTCATGCGGCAGGGCCAGCGCCTGAATGGCGTGCTGGATCTGGTGGGCCACATCCATGGCCATCTGGGCATCCGCTGCGGGCAACAGCACCACAAACTCCTCGCCCCCAAAACGCGCCACCAGGTCCCCCTCGCGCCGACCGCCACTTTGCGCCAAGGTCAATGCCAGCGCCTGCAGGCATTTGTCACCGGCCAGGTGGCCGTACTGGTCGTTGAAATGCTTGAACACATCCACGTCCAGCATGATCAACGCGACAGGCGCATGCGAGCGCTGGGCGCGGGCCCATTCGTGCGCCAGGGCCTGGTCAAAGTGGCGCCGGTTGGCAATGCCCGTGAGCGCGTCGGTATTGCTGATCAGCTGCAGCCGCTCATTGGCCTGCTCCAAGGCTTGGGTGCGTTCTTCCACCAGCACCTGCAGCTCGCGGTTGTGCTCCGCCAGCCGGTCCTCCGGATACACCTCGCCCTGTCGGGCCACACCAAAGGGGATGGACACGCTGCTGTGCGCAATCTTCCAGTCGTCGCCCTCGTGGCGAAACACCAGCACCAGCCGCGCGGTCTCGCGCGCAAACAGCGCATCGGGAATGGGCAGGTGGATGTGAAAAAACGCGGTGACGGCCACCACGTCATCGCTCAGCTCTTGGGGGAAAAGGTCCACCACGTCGATGCCGATGCGGCCAGGCACCTGCGCAAAGTCTTGCAGCGTGACGTCGATCCACTCGCTGCGGCTTTTGATGAGCTGGTCGCTGCTGCCTGCAAAGCCACTGAAGCTGTCGCTGAACCGCGTGACCAACCTCTCGTCCCGCGCGGCATACATCTCGATGTACTCATCGAACAACAGGCGGATCAGTCGCTGGCGTTCCGGTGACATGGGCGGGTTCCTGTGAATCAGCGGTGGGTGGAGGGGCGCGTCCTGCAGCACAGGCTGCGGCCCGGCGCTCTGATGAATGTAGCACTCCACGCCCATGTGTAAAGGCTCTGGTGGGTGTACGCAACATGCACCCACTGCCATCCACGCTCGCATTGCACCGCAGGCCCAGCGCCGCAGCTATGTGCGCTGGCAGACAGTGAGGAAGGTTTCAACCCGTCAGACTGCGTCACGAGTAAGGACATTGTTCTGATAGCGGTGCGTTTGTCCCAACTCCCCGCCGCGCGGATTTTCTCTGCCGCAGGCCAGTTATTGCAAGGACCAACGTATGGGTATCAACCAAAGACAGTTTCTTTTCGGCAAGACGCTCACCACGTCGTGGCCCAGTGCCGCCCAGATTCAGCACTGGAACCAGGTTCTGCGCACGCTGCGTGCACGGCTCGTCAACCGGGAGCTTTCGGGCAACCCGCAGCGGGATGAAGAAACGCCCTTTTCCCATTCCAAACCGGGGCCTGATTTCAGCGTGCGCGAATGTGTGGCGGCGCTGGATGAAATGCACATGGCCCTGCAACGCGAAACCGCGCAGCGGCAAGAACTGGAGCGCGCTTTTCACGGCGCCCAGACCGCACTGCTGCAGGCCGAAACCGACCTGGACCGTGTGCGTGGGGGTGAGCGCCGCGCCCGCCATCTGGCCTTGCACGACGAACTGACCGCCCTGCCCAACCGGCGCCACCTGCTGGAGCAACTGGGCGAGACACTCGCACACCGGGGCCACGACAGCCCGGGGCTTGCGGTGCTGTACCTCGACCTTGATGCCTTCAAGGCCGTGAACGACACCTACGGCCATGGCATAGGCGACAAGGTGCTGCGCATCACCGCGGCGCGGTTGCGCGGTGCCGTGCGCCAGGGCGACACCGTGGTGCGCCTGGGCGGTGATGAGTTTGTGTGCCTGCTGCACGATGTGGCAGAAGAGGTGCCGTTGCGCCAGCTGTGCAACAAGCTGCTGGACGTCGTGTCCACCCCCATGAAAATTGGTGTTTTGCAACTGCTGGTGCGCCCCAGCATCGGCGTCGCCATCTGCCCAGACCACGGCACTACGGCGGACGAGTTGCTCGCCTGCGCTGATGCAGCCATGTACGCAGCCAAACGCGACGGCTGCGGGTTTGCGTTTCACGAAGCTTCAAGCCCGCTCGACTGACGGAGGTTGCGCCCCGTGGGTACGGTTGCGCACAGACGACGCCTGTGCCATGTGGAACAGTGCAAAGACCGGTCCATTCCATGCCGTTTCCTTTTTTGAGGGCCTGCACGATGACACTCCACCCCCGCTCCCGACACCTTTCGCGGATCCCTTTCAGTGCGATGGCAACGGCTGTTCTCGCTTCGGTGCTGTTGCTGCAAAGCTGTAAACGGGCGGAGATGGGTGCCAGCTGGACACCGGCCAGTGCATCGCCCTCGGCCTATCTGGAAGACAGCGTGCTGACCTCGCGGGTCAAGGCGGCGCTTTTGCTGTCGCCGGTGTCTCACAGCATCAACATCGGTGTGGAGTCGCACCAAGGTGTGGTGCTGCTCAGCGGCATGGTGGCCAACCAGACACAGCTGGATCTGGCCCTATTCGTCGCTCAGAACGTGCCCGGCGTAGACAAAGTGGACAGTTTTCTGTTTTTCGTCAAAACGCCTCCCACCATCGTCAGCCGCACCCACCAACTCAGCGGCACTGGCGCCACCGGCGCTGTCAGCGACACACCCGCCGCCGCGGCGCTGCTGCAGCGCCAACGTGTGGTTGACGGCGCAGCTGCTGCCCCAGCAACCTTGGCAATCACAGGCGGTGGCCGCCGAAGCCTCGGCAGACACAGGCCCTCTGCAAACTGCCGAACGCAGCTCTTCCATTCGCAGGTGGGTGAGACTGAGCTATGGGGTGTTGGGGATCAGCAGCATCCACGACGAACTTCAAATCAAGCCCTAGGAGTGGCGTGGGAAGCTGGCTAGCAGCGGCGCTGCTGCGCTTTCAACGGCTCCGCCAAGGCTCGCAGCAAGCCGCTCAGCTGCGGGCTTTCATCAAGCGGCTGTAGATGGTTTTGTCGGCGACATAACAGCTGCAGGCCTGCGCCTCCAATGCCGCCCGGTCGAGCACCGTCAGTTCGCCGCGGTGGTAGGCAATGAGGCCACTGTCCTGAAAATGGCTGGCCGCTTCCGTCACGCCCACGCGGCGCACGCCCAGCATCAAGGCCATGAACTCTTGGGTGACGTGAAAGCTCTTGGTGCGCGAACGGTCTTCGCTCATCAACAACCAGCGCGCCAGGCGCGGCGCAATGGCGTGGTAGCGCTGGCACGCCGAGGCCAGGGTCTGCTGGTGCAACCGCACCAGCAGGGAGGCTTGCAGCAAGGTCTTCAGCGCAGGCAGGGCATCGCTCTGCGCGCGCAACGCTGCGGCACTGATGCGCCAGCTGGAGCCAGCGCCTTGCACCAGCGCTCGCCAGGGCGTGGCCGCCGTTCCCAGAATCAGTTCGGAACCCAGCATGGACTCGACCCCCAACATGCCCACTTCGAGGGGCGGATGGGTGTCTACATCGACCACCAGCGACAAGAAACCTTCATTGGGGAAGTGCGCGTGCGCCAGTGGCTCACCCCGTGCGCTCAGTTCAGCCGACAGGATCAGCTCAAAGGGCTCGCAGTGATCCAAAAACTGCCTGCGCGCAGCAGGCGGTAACAAATGGATGATTTTGTTTTCAGGACGGGGCATCGGGGCGTTTCACTGGTCGACCAGCACCACTCAAAGAAGCAGTGTCATGGCGACTGCACCGGCGCTGGGGCGGAACAAGTCTGTGCCCAGTGTGGGCATGGCGCTGCACCTTGACTGTCTGCCAGCGCACACAAGCCCAACGGAAGGACTGCAGGCAGCCCATGGCCGCCACCCCACAGCCAACTCGCCTAACTCGCCTAACTCGCCTAACTCGCCTAACTCGACTAACTCGCGGTGCGTTTGGGCAGCAGCCGCTCGTACTCTTTTTTCACGACGTCGTAGCACTCACAGGTGCGCGCTTCCAGCCCGGTCCGGTCTTTCACGTTGATGTGCCCGCGCGCGTAGCTGATGAGCCCTGCTTTTTGCAACTTGAGGGCCGCCTCGGTCACGCCCTCGCGGCGCACGCCCAGCATGTTGGCGATCAGCTCCTGGGTCATCACCAGCTGATTGCTCTGCAGCCTGTCCAGGCTGAGCAGCAGCCAGCGGCACAGTTGCTGGTCCAGAGAATGGTGGCGGTTGCACACAGCGGTCTGCGCCATCTGGGTGATCAGCGCCTGCGTGTAGCGCAGCAACAAATGCACCACAGGCCCCGAGCGCTCAAACTCTGCCTTCATCACATCAGCGCGCATGCGGAACCCCGACCCAGCGCTTTGCACCACCGCCCGGCTGGGGGTAGAGCCTCCGCCCATGAAGATGGAGATGCCCACCAGCCCCTCAAATCCGACCACCGCGATCTCGGCCGAGGCCCCGTCTTCCAGCACATAGAGCAGTGACACGATGGCATCGGTCGGAAAGTACACAAAGGGCATGGCCGCGCCCGACTCGTACAGCACCTGCCCCAGCGGCAGGTCCACCGGCTCCAGCTGAGGCAGCCAGCGCTGGAATTCGGAGTCGGGCAACGCAGCCAGTAGCTGATTCTGCAGAGGGGTGGCGGTCTTTTTGATGGCGGTACCTTGGGTCAGGCGGCGAGCACTCGCTGACAGTGCCGCCGCATTGCGCGTGGCGCCCAGTGTGCCAACGCAACGGCGGGTCGGTCTGTACGGTATCGCACATAACTGCTTTTACCTAACCACCCCTTCCAACACGTTTTCAGCGAGCGGCACTGAAAAATCATCCGTGGGATGCAGCGGGATCACAAAACACGCATTGGTTTTCTCCTCCACCCAGCGCAGCCGCTGCCCCACTGACAGCCATCGGGCGCCGGAGGGTACGGAATCGGGCAGATGGCGGCCGGCCTCCTGTGCGGCGGTCATGCGCACCAGAACGAAGCGCAAAGTGACGCCCGCCCGCAGCAGGCAGATTTCTGCACCCGGCCAATGGGAGGGGAGGCACGGGATAAAAAACAGATCGTGGGCGCTCATTTGCAAGCCCATGATCGACTCCACGGCCGCCCGGTGCAGCCAACCCGCAGCCCCCGTGTACCAGCTCCAGCCACCGCGCCCTACATACGGCGGTTGGCTGTAGATGTCTGCCGCCATCACATAAGGCTCCACCCCATACAAGGGGCCCCACACGGGGTGCCGTGCACGGTGCGCCGGGCTCAGGTACGTGAAGTACCGGTAAGGCACATCACCGGCCCCTTCGCTGTCAGCACCATCAATGTCTCCCATCTCTGGCGATGCCTGCACCGCCAATGCGGCCGCGGCCATCAGTGCCCAGACACCGCCGTGGGCATATTGCCCGCCGTTCTCGCGCACGCCCGGTGGATACGCCTGGATATAGCCCGCACTGGGTTCGGCATGGCGCAAAGGGGGCGCCAGCAACTGGATGAGCCCGGAGTCGTGGTCCACAAGGTGTGCCTCGACCGCAGCCATCGCATGGTGCTGTTGCTCCACACTGGCCGCGCCCGAGAGCACCGACCAGGCCTGGGCGATCAGGTCGATACGGCCCTCATCCCGGGTGTGTGTCCCCAGCGGCGTGCCGTCGTCAAAGTAGGCGCGCTTGAACCAGTCACCATCCCACGCCTGGGTGTCGAGGGCGGCGCGCCAGCCGGTCAACGCCGTGTGCCAGCGCTCCACCCGGGCCAGGTCGCCCCGTTGGCGGGCCAGCGCAATCCAGTCGGTGGCGATGGCGCACAGGAACCACGCCAGCCACACCGACTCGCCGCGTCCGCCATCGCCCACGCGGTTCATGCCGTCGTTCCAGTCGCCGCCGCCCATCAGCGGCAGGCCATGGTCCCCCACGCGCAGGCTGTGGTCAATGGCGCGAGCGGCATGTTCGTACACGCTGGCGGTGGTGGTGCTGGCGTGGGGTGTCTCGTAGATATCTTCTGCGCCCTCTGGAATGGCCGATCCTTCGAGAAAAGGCACCTGCTCGTTCAATAGCGCGCTGTCTGCCGTGCGCTGCAGGTAGTGCGCGCAGGCAAACGGCAGCCACAGCAGGTCGTCTGAAAAATGCGTGCGCACGCCCGCACCGCCCGGGCTGTGCCACCAGTGCTGTACGTCCCCCGCCTCGAACTGGCGCGATGCGCACAGCACGATCTGCGCCCGCAAGGCGCCAGGTTGCGCCCAACTGAGGGCCATGGTGTCCTGCAGTTGATCGCGGTAACCCGTGGCCCCCCCCGCCTGGTAAAAGCCCGCCTTGGCATACAGGCGCGACGCCACGGTCTGGTACAGCAACCAGCGGTTGACCATGGCATCAAACAGCGGATCGGGGGTGACAACATGCGTAGCGCCCAGCAGCGCATTCCAGTGCGCTATCGAGGCCGCTGCGCGCGCGGTCGCCGCCACCGCTAGAGCGCTCCCCACCAGCTTGCGCGCTGCGCTCTCATTGGCTGCGTAGCCCATCAGGTACACATGCTCAAACGACGCACCCGCACGCAGCGTCACCATGCGCGACAAGGCCGCGCACGGGTCCAGCCCAAACCCGCTGCGCTGCCCCATCTGCAGGGGCAGTACCAGGTCACCCCAGGCGTCAAAGAATTCGCGGCGGTCGCAAGTCCAGTCCAGGCTTTCATTGACCCGTTCATCCGCGCCCGGCCCGGCCGATGATTCGCAAAAGAAAGCCGTGCCCCCGCCAAACCCTGCAGCCTCTTCGGTCTGCGTGCACAACAGGCCCTGCAACCTGCCATCAGGCTGCGGCGCAAAACAGGGTGCGGTGGCCAGCGTGGCACGGTCACCGCGTTTTTCGCCCATCATCCACTCCACCATGCCGACCAGACGCAGGTGCGCGCGCCGCCCCCCCAGGTTGCGGGCCTGGACATGCACCTGTTTGACCGCGGTGACCGGATCCACACACCAGCGCACCACCACGTCCAGCGCGCCCCGGCGGTGGCTGATGGTGGTGGTGCCCTGCGCATGCGCCACGTGGTAGATGACATCACCAGCACCCCAGGCCGATGGCGCGAGGCTCCACACCTCGCGCGTGCGGCGGTCCTGCAGCAGCAGCCATTCGGCGGGCGGGTCGGCCACGGGGTCGTTGGACCACGCGGTGAGCTGGTTGAGCCGACTGTTCAGCGCCCAGGTGTTGCCTGCGCCGGTTTCGGACAACTGCGTGCCCAGGTGGGGGTTGGCCAGCACGTTCACCCAGGGCCGGGGCGGGCGCAACCCGGTTCCCACATCAAAGCCGAACGTTGCGGTCACCGGTGCAAAGCTGCCCTCGGGTGCCAGCACACGGGTGCTGCTCTGGTGGGTGGGTACTTCGTCCGTGGCGCCGCCGCGCCAGGCGGTTGCCGTGGATGCGCCTTGCTCCGCGATCCATGCCTTGATCTGGTGCATCAAGGGGTGCCCATCCGCATGGAGCGTGATGCGCGCCAGGCTTGCCAACGTACTCAACTGGTTGACGGACAGCTCGTCCATGCGCAGCACCCGCAAGCTGGTCACCGCGGGCCCCGTGCGGGTCAGCAGATCGGCGTCGTGGTGCTCGCGCAGCAAGGTCAGCTCGCGCTGCAGCGGCATGTGGTACGAGTGCGATTCGCTGCTGAGCACCACCATGTCACACGCCACGCCACCATGGGCCCATTCACGCAGCGCCTGGGCCATGGTGCGCAGCAGGCCCATGCCCTGGGGCGACCCCGCCATGACCAGTACCAGCGGCCGGTCGCCCGAGATGCCCAGCGGCCACAACACGCGCCGGTCGCACACCCGGTGTGGGGCCGCTTGCAGGGCCACCATGCCAACACCCTGCCCCTCCATCTTGGGCAGTGTCAGCACCAGCGCGGTGGTCAGCGCCTGCAATGCGGGCAGATAGTCGCGGTGCGGCCGGTGCGATGCCCACTGAATGCTGGCCAGCGTGGCCGACATGGCCGAAGCCCGTTCGACATAGGTGCGTTGCCGGTATTTGTCGATGATCGCTTCCAGCGTGGCGGGGTCTTGCGAGGCCGCCGTGGCAAACGTCACACAGGCCTGGGCGCCGGGTGCTATGCGCAGCATCACGCCCAGGGCGGCCACCGGGTCCAGCCCGGTGTCCAGGGTGGACGGCACCTCAGGCACCCGGCTGAGCAGGGCCAACGGCTGGGCGGGCGTGTGGTTGCGCCCCAGCCAAAGCTGCCGGTCCGTCTGGCAACGCAGACCCAGCACATGGCCCTCAACGTCGGCCACAAAATGGGCGGCCTGCAGCGTGGTTTCGGTCTGCAGGCGCGGCGTGCGCACAAACCGCAGCGCCTGTTGGGCGGGCAGCCATTCGGCTTTGACAAACAGGTTGGAAAACGCAGGGTGCGCTTCATCGGCGGCATGAGTGGCCAGCGTGACGTCCAGGGCGGAGATCAGCTCCAGCTCGATCACCGCGTCGCCCAGATTGCTCACCACCACCTTGCGCAGCTCGATGTCGTCTTCGGGGCTGACCCACACCGTGGTGTGCGCCTTGAGCCCGGGCCACAGCGCGTCGAAACACACGCGGTCGGTGTGAAAAATGCTGTGGTACACCGCACGCTCGTCGGGCGCCGGGTGGCTGGTGATGGAGGCTGGCACGCTGGAGCCCGACTGCCGCACATACAAAAAACTGCCCTGCGCATCGCGCAGGGCATCGTCGCGCCAGCGGCTGATGCCCGTCTGGTGCCAGCGGCTCCAACCCGCGCCGTTGGCGCGCAGGGTGACGCTGTAGCGCCCGTTGCTGAGCAGGTGCGTGGGCTCCAGCGCCTGGGCGCCGGGCACCACGGGGCGCACGTGGTCGGGCGTCTTTTTCTGGCGCGTGTGCAGCGGCAGGCGTGGCGGCGTGACCAGCAGCGCAGGCAACTCGCGCGGGGCGCGTTCTTGCAGCAACGGCAGCATGGCCTCGATGCGGGCATGCGCCACACCCCAGCGCTGCGCTATTCCGCCCAGCAGCACGTTGGCCAGCGCCACAATGGTCATGCCCTGGTGGTGTGCCATGTAGGTGCTGACCAGCGTGTGTTTTTCGCCATGGGTCTGGCGCTCGGGCGTAAAGTCCAGCGCCTCATAAAAACCATAGCGCCCACGCGCCGACAGCGTGGTCAGCGCGCGAAAGTTGGCGCAGGCCGCGCCCACGTCAACCTGTGTGGCCAACGCAGTGGCATAGGGCGCGATCACCAGCTCGCCCACGGGCGCGCGGCGCAGTGCCAGGCGCGGCACGCCCTGCGGGGCGTACTGGTAGGCCAGCGTGTGATCCCGCCCCGCATAGGCACACTCAGAAATGCCCCAGGGAATGCTGCCGCCCAGCCCCATGTCCAATGCCGTGCGCTGCACAAAGGTTTCGTGCTCGCGCAGGGCGGACCGCCCCGCTTCGCTCAGCGCACTGTGGTGCGGTTCTGCCATCACCAGGGTCGGCATGAGGTACTCGAACATCGAGCCCGACCAGGACCGGAGCACCGCGTGAAAACCATTGGCAAAAAACGGCCTACCCAACGCGGCCCAGTGCCGCATCGGAACATCGCCCTTGGCCATGGCAAACAGGCTGGTGGTGCGCGACTCAGACGCCAGCAGGTCGTAAAACGAGGTGTCGAGCTGTTGGTCCTCCAGCCGGTAACCAATGTGCAGAAGGTGCCGCTTGGGGTGGTACAAAAACCGGAAGTCCGCCTGCCAGGCCAGGGCATCCAACGCCTCTGCCAAGGCCACTAGGCGTTTGCTCGCTGCTTCTGCACCCCCCAGTTGCACTGCCGTTGCGTCCCGGTCGGCCGAATGCAGCGTGGCCAGGTGGTCGGCCAGCAACCACAGCAGTTCGTCGTGTTCTGTCGGATGGGAGTGGACGATGGCCGGATGGCGGGGTACAGCCAGCAGGCGCAGTTCCTCCTGCGCTTGGCTTAGCAAAGTACGGAAGGCTGTCGTACCGGGCAGCGGCTCGCCGGTGGCCAAATCCGTGGCCGAATGTATGCCCAGCAAGCGGCTGAGTGCGACCTGGCGCGCCATGTCCACCCCGACACGCGGCAGCGCACGCAAGCGCGGTTGCAGCCTGGCCAGCGACGCTCGACGGGCCGTGGCACCCGCCTGCGGGTCGAGCGGGTGGAGGGCCAGAACACTGCACGCCTGCGCCACTGCCACCAAATGCGCACAGAGGTTGCCACTGTCCACCGTAGACACATAACGTGGGTGCAGCGGCAGCGCTGTCTCGGTGTCGTACCAGTTCAAAAAATGCCCACGGTGCCGCTCCATGGTGTGCAAGGTGGCCAACGTGGCCTCCAGGCGGTCGAGCAGTTCTTGTGTCCCGATCCAGCCAAACTGCCGCGCGCAGATGGTGCTGAGCAAATACAGTCCGATGTTGGTGGGCGAGGTGCGGCGCGCCAGCATCTCGTAGGGCACGGTTTGCAGGTTGTCGGGTGGCAGGTGGTGGTTTTGCGCGTCCACACTGCGCTCGAACAACCTCCACGTGTCGCGTGCCACACCTTCCAGCAGCAGGCGGTCTTCCGTTGTCAGCGGCTGTGCGCTGGGCACGGGCCGGGCGATGTTCGCGCACCACACCAGCAACGGGGCCAGGGCCCAGAGCACCAACACCGGCAAGGCCGCGGTGAGCAGGCCATCGGAGCCTGCGCCCTGGTTCAGACTCAGGCCCCAAAGCGCCACCGCACAGCCCATGGCAAACACCGGTGCAAACAAATGCCGCCGCAGCGTGGCCAGCAGCCCCGTGCTCAGGGCGTTCTGCGCGGCCTCGGCGGTGGTCCATTCCAGCAGACGTCGGCGACTCACCCGTTGCCGGTGCACGGTGCGCACCACCGCATCGCCCAGCAACCAGGCCTGCTGCGGCAGCAGCGCCAGGTGCCACACACCCGCTGCCAGCGCGCGCAACAGGTCTACCGAGGCCTCGTGCACAAACCGCACACCCACCTGCCCCCAGCGGCTGGGCACCCAGCCTGCCAGCGCCCCCATCAGCGGTGCGGCCGCATAGGCGGCCACCACCACCGCCAAGGTGGTCTTGAGCGGCAGCCCCACGCCCATGAACGACAGCACCGTGAGCAGCAACGACGCGGGCGCCACCAGCGAACGGCGCAGGTTGTCCAGCAGCTTCCAGCGGTGGATCGGGCCAATGCCCCAGCGGTGAGCGTTTCGCAAAAACGGCCACAGCTGCCAGTCCCCCCGCGTCCAGCGGTGCAGGCGGGATGCCGCGGTGTCGCTGTGTTCGGGTTCGGCCTCCACCAGCGTCACGTCGCTCACCACGGCGCAGCGTGCCAGCGCGCCTTCCAGCAGGTCATGGCTGAGTACCTGGCCTTCCGGCAGCCGCCCGCCCAGCACGGCGTGCACGGTGGCCACATGCAGCAGGCCCTTGCCGGTAAAGCTGCCTTCGGCAAAAAAGTCCTGGTAGACGTCGGACGTCATGGCGCTGTAGGGGTCCAGCCCCTGCTGGCCTGCAAACAACCACTGCCACAGCGACGTGGTGGCGTGCACGGGCAACGGCGCCAGCACGCGCGGCTGCAAAATGCCGTATCCCTGCACCACCCGCTGCCCGGAGGCATCCAGCCGGGGCTGGTTCTCGGGGTGTTCGGCCACGCCCACCAGGCTGCGCAGGCGGCCCGGGGGCAACTGGGTGTCGCTGTCCAGTGTGAGCACATACCGGGTGTGCGGCGCCAGCCGCGACAAGCTGCCCAGGTTGGCGAACACATCGGACGCACCCGTTGCCAGCGCGGCCACCAGTTGTTCCAGCTTGCCCCGTTTTCGCTCCCAGCCAATCCACTGCTGCTGGGTGGCGCTGAAAGTGCGCGGGCGGTGCAACAGCACAAAGCGCTGTGGGCTTCCGAACACGGCTGGGTACTGCGCGTTCAAGGCCCGCATCAGGCCCTGCGCATGGGCCAGCAGCGCAGCGTCTTCGGGCAATTCGGCCGTGTGGGCATCGACCCCATCGGTCAGCAACGCAAACTGCGCGTGCGGCTCGGGGTTGGCCAGGTAATGCAGATGCAGGCGGTGCACCAGCCGGGCGATGGCGCCCTGGCTGCTCAGCATGGCGGGGATCACCACCACCGTGCGGGCAGAAGCCGGAATGCCTGCGGGGAGCAAGTAACGCGGCATGTAGGTGGGCTTGACCGACTCGCCAATCAGCCGGTTGACCACAGCCACCACAATTTCAGACAGCGGCAGCACCAGCAAGGCGGCGACCAGAAAAGCGCCAGCCCAATGCAATGCGTCTGCGTAGTGCCAACCGGACGACCCCCACAGTTCGGGTGAGACCATCAAACCCACCAGCAAAACCAGGGTGCCCAGCAACAACGCCCCCAGATACACCGGCACGCGCGACAGCGCGGCGGCTGAGCGCCACAACGCCACCGCATCGGTGGTGTGGCGGCGCGCGCCCAGCACCTGCTCCAGTTGCGCACACCCTGCCCCCTGCAGCCAGTAGCCCGCCAGTGCGGCAGGCCCGGTGGCGCCCGTCATCAGGGCCAGCAGCGCCTTGGCCACGGCGGCCTCGCCACAGCCACTGCGCGCGGACAAGCGTTCTATGCCGTGCAGCGTGGTGTTGCGGGTGGATTCGTCTTCGGCTGCGAACACGGGTGACTGCAGCATCACGCGCAGCACCAGGCTGGTCTGGGCAATGATGTCCGCCCAGTCGGCCGCGCCAATCAACCGCAGTGCGGTCACGGCGTTGCCTATGCTCAGCTGGTCGGCTGCCTGGTCGATTTGTTGACGGGTTTGCAGCGCCACCAGGTCCGGCACCGCCGTGTCCAGCCAGCGCAGCGCAGGAAATACCTCTTGAGCATGCCCCCCCAGCGAACGCCGCCCCGCCAGCGCCTGCGCCAAGTGCACCAGAAAGACGGGGGCCACACCGCGCTGTGCCATGGCCGACCCGGCAGCGTCCAGCGCCTCCATGGTCAGGTCCTTGTAGTGGGTGGCACATTGGCTGGCCAGCTCTTGGGCCGCCTTGTGGCTGGCCAGGCGCTCTGCCAGACGGCGCAGGTTTTCGATCAGCACCGCCCGCAAGGTGGTGGGCAACGCCCACAGCTCCCCCTGCGTCAGTTCGCGCGTGCCTTGGTAAGCATCGAGAAAGTGAACCAGTAGCGACTCGTCAAACGCACTGTCGGTGTGCGCCACAAACGACCAGGCCACGCCGTAGACACGGGGCAGCCCTTCCAGCGGCGCGTGCTGCAACACCGGTAACGAACGGTAATACCGCGGCGGCAACCCGGCGCGGATCTCCTTGAGCTGGCTTTCGATGAGGTGAAAGTTGTCAAACAGCCATTCCGCCGCGGGGCTGACGGCGTGCTCATCGTGCGATGCGTCGAAGATGTAGCGGTACGCCCCCCGCAGCGCGCGGATGTTGCTCTGCAGCCGGGGGTAGAACGTGGTGCGGCCAAAGGGCGCCTTGCCAGCCTCGTGCGATGCCCCCAGGTGGCGGCCATGCTCCTCAAAACGCGCAATACCAAACACTTCTGCCCGCAGCGGGTCCAGCATGCGGTCGATGGCGGGTTCTACCCAGGGCCACTGCGTGCGCAACCCCTGGCGCGCCACGCCTAACCGACCAGCGATACAGCCCCCACCAGCAGCGTGATGCCAAGCGCTGCGGTCACCACATGCGTGGCCACCACCGACTGCAGAAAAGCGGCTCCCGCCAGCACCGAATCCAACGGCCCACGCTGCGCGCCGCAATGGGTCAGGTGGTCACCCAGGGTGGACAGCTCTACGAGGGACATGTCCGCAGGTTGCCCTGCGCAAGAGGTGTCCCACGCAGAGCAGAAAGTGGATGAATGGGACATGAAAACCTCCTTGTACGAATGAACTGCGCGGCTGCGTGGCAGCAACGCTCTGAGGTTCTTGTACAAGGCGCCAACACACTGGGTCTGTGCGCTGCCGAACACATGGGGACACGGGGTATTTGGCCTACACGCGCCGTGCCGTTTCGGGCCTTTGGCCTACCTAAAAAAGCGGCAATGTCCCACCTGGACAAGCGCCTTCGATCTGAAGCAATCGCAGCTTGGTCAGCGCGCCCCCACCGGCCGAGAAGCCACCGGGCTTGTCGCCCGCCGCCAGCACACGATGGCATGGCACCACCGGCGCAAAGGGGTTCAGCCCCAGTGCCTGGCCTACCGCACGCGACAGCCCCTTGCTGCCGATCTGCTCGGCCACCTCGCCATAGGTGCGCGTGCTGCCCGGCGGTATGGCCCGGGCAATGGCATAGACCTGCTGGTGAAACGGTGAGATGCCAGACATGTCGAGTGGCACCTCGCACAGGTCGCGTGGCTGCCCGGTGAGCAGCGCCTGGATGCCTTCGATGGCGCTGCGCACGGCGGGCGGTGACTCTGCAGAACCGGCGCAACACGGAGAAAGGCCGCGCAGCAAACGCGCCTGGGTGGCTTGGGCATCCGCCTCGGGCAACTGCACCGCCACAATGCCGCCCGGCCCCCAGGCGATGCCGCAGGTGCCGATGGCCGTGTCGAAGAGCGCATGGCCATGGCCCCAAGCGCTGCCCGGCACGGGGTGAGCAGATGCGGCAAGAGACACCATTTACTACTCTTTTAATAGCTATCAGCGCTTACTGGATAAGCGCTAGAGGCCATTTTTACTCATATTTTTGCCACACTAACCGATCAACGCCATCAATCCGCCCGCAGCGCGGTGCGCAGCTGCGCACCCAACTCAGGCTTGGCGGCAAACGGGTCGGTGGGGTTGCGCATCAGCATGATGTCTTCCATGCGCGTCTGCACGGAGGCAATGGCCTTGGGGTGGCTGTAGATGTAGAACTGGCCTTGCGCCGCGGCGTCGAACACTTTCTGCGCCACCTCGGCAGCGGTGACCTTGCCACTGCCCACGGCCTTGTCGCTCATGGCCTGGCCGATGAGCTGGCTCTTGGTGGGCTTGTCGGCCGGCAGCTCGCCCGGGCGGTTGCGGTGGCTCTGGCTGATGCCGGTGGGCACAAAGAAGGGGCACAACACGCTGGCGCTGACCTGGTCGGTGACGAGCGCCAAGTCCTGGTACAGCGTCTCCGACAGGCTGACCACTGCGTGCTTGCTCACGTTGTAGATGCCCATGTTGGGCGCCGCCAGCAGGCCCGCCATGCTGGCGGTGTTGACGATGTGGCCGCGCCAGGCCGGGTCTTTTTTGGCGGCAGCCAGCATCATGGGGGTGAACAGGCGCACGCCGTGCACCACGCCCATGACGTTCACGCCCAGCACCCATTCCCAGTCTTTCACCGAGCTTTCCCACACCAGCCCGCCCGCGCCCACGCCTGCGTTGTTGAATACAAGGTGCGGCGCGCCAAAACGCTGCTCCACGTCCGCGGCCAGCTGCTCCATCTGGGCGGCGTTCGATACATCGACCTTGCGGGCCAGCACCTGGGCACCGGCGGCTTGCATCTCGGCCGTGGCGGCGTCCAGCGCGTCTTGCTGCACGTCCACCAGCACGAGGTTCATGCCCAGGCGAGCACCAATGCGCGCGCATTCAAGGCCAAAGCCCGAACCTGCGCCGGTGAGTACGGCGGTTTTGCCAGAAAAGTTGTCGATCATGTTGTTGTCTCCTTGAATTGAACGGTGGTTGTGTTGATCAGGGTCCAGGTCGGTACGGTGCATCTACGCCCATTCGCCTTGAGCCTGCCTGTCCTGAGCTTGTCGAAGGGTCGAAGCGCTTTCTGCGCGATGCGCGCCCTGGCTTCGACAGGCTCAGCCCGAACGGGTGGGGTGGGATGGCGAAACGTATGGGCAGAGGGCCTTTGGTGCGGCGTCCGTGGCGCATGTCGCGCAAGCGGTGCGCGGGGCGACGCAGCGGCAGTGCCACTCAGGACGACGCAGCCCTCAACACGTACCCAATGCGTGGGAAATGCACGTGAACTGTTCCGGCGCGCGGGTCGGTGCGTCGCACCGTGTAGCGGGTGCGGGTGGCGGCAATCAGCTCGCCTTCGGTGGGCTCGGTGCCAAAAGTCTCCGCGGCAATCGTGACCTGGGTGCCCAGTGCAATGCCATGTTCGTCCTGGAACACATCGTCCATCAGGGGCAATGGGTCGAGGCCCGCCGCGACGGTGATCGCGTCTTGGGCGGTGAACTTCTCCGTGCGGCCGTGGCCCAGGGCGGCCATGCGGTCCATCCATTCAAGCACTGCCGGGGTGGCCGCAAAAATGTCGGCCATCACCGGCACACACTGGCGGGTGAACCACAGCGGGTGGTAGGCCGCAAAGTCGGCCAGGCAGGGCTCGGCGCCAAACAAAAAGTCGTGTTCTTCCACCATGTGCGCAATGCGTCGCAGGTACGAGCGGTAGGCAGCAGTGGCGTCGGCCGGGCGCAGGCGCTGCATGCCAGCGCTCATCTCGCGGCGGTCCTCGCCAAAGGCCTCCGCGGCCTGGGGCGGCAAATTGGCAAACATCACGGCCGCGCCACGGGGCTGCAGGTTGTAGGCCATGGCGGCCCAGAACAACGTGGTGTCGGCCCACTGCGCAAACACGCGGGCCACACCCTTCAAGTGCGGCGGGTACAGCACGGGTTCGGGCTGCTCGTGCTCGAGCACATCGCAGATCAAGGCCGAGTCGCAATAGATGTCGGCACCGATCTGCAGAAACGGGGTCTTGCGGTAGCCGCCCGTCAGCGCCAGCACATCGGGCTTGGGCATGATGCTGGGGATGACCACAGACTTCCAGGCCAGTTGCTTGGAGCCCAGCACCAGGCGGATTTTTTCGGAAAACGGCGACGAGGGGTAGTGGTGCAGGATGAGGTGGGACATGGGGTTCTCCGCAAAAATTTGTAGGGCGAATCAGGCCGGAAGCGCGCGGGCCAGGATGGCGTCAAGGTTCACACCAGCACCCAGCGTGCCAAAGCTGTAGCCCCAGTCGCCGGAGAGGCGCGAATCACAAAAGGCGCGGAACACGGCACCGGGCGCGCTGCGCAGCAGCAGTGCGGCCTGCACGGCCAGGGCCACGTCCTGCGCCAGGCGGCGGGCCTCGGCCTCGGTGGTCATGGCGTCCACGCGCAAAGGCAATGCGCCCGCCAGGCGGTCCAGCGCCGGGTGGGCACCGCGTGCGGGGGCCAGTTCGGCGGCCAGGGCGGCGGCGGTGTCGGCGCGGCGCACAGCGCGCATCAAATCCAGCGCCATGATGTTGCCCGCGCCCTCCCAGATGGAGTTGAGGGGCATTTCGCGATAGATGCGGGCCATCACGCCTTCGCCGCCCTCTTCCACATAGCCGTTACCGCCCAGGCACTCCATGGCCTCTTGGGCAAACACGCTGCCGCGCTTGCACACCCAGAACTTGGCCACGGGCGTGAGCAGGCGGGCCATCAGCGCCTCGTGTTCGCTTTTGTCTTTATGGTCAAAAGCACTTGCAAGCCTTATGGATAAAGCGGTAGCCGCTTCACTTTCGAGAGCAAGGTCGGCCAGCACGTTGCGCATCAGCGGCTGGTCGATCAGTTTTTTGCCAAAGGCCGACCGCTGGCGGGTGTGGTGCAGCGCAATGCTGAGCGCCTGGCGCATGAGGCCGCTGGTGCCCAGCGCGCAATCGAGCCGCGTCATGGTGCCCATCTCCAGGATCTGCGCCACGCCACGGCCCTCCTCGCCCACGCGCCAGGCCATGGCGTCGATGAACTCGACCTCGGAGCTGGCGTTGGCATGATTGCCCAGCTTGTCCTTGAGGCGCTGGATGCGGATGTTGTTGACCGCCCCCTCCCCGCCGTCCGGCAGCACACGCGGCAGGAAGAAGCAGGTGAGGCCGCCCGGCGCCTGAGCCAGGATCAGGAACGCGTCGCACATGGGCGCCGAGAAGAACCATTTGTGGCCGGTCAGCCGATAGCGCGCACCCCAGGCATCCTCGCCATCGGCCACCGCCTGCGTGGTGTTGGCGCGCACGTCCGATCCGCCCTGCTTCTCGGTCATTCCCATGCCCATGGTGAGCGCGGATTTTTGCGAGAACAGGGCCAGGCGCGGGTCGTACTGCGTGCTGGCCAGTCCGGCGCTCCAGTCGGCCCATACCGCCGCGTTGCCGCGCAGTGCGGGCGTGACCGCGTAGCTCATCGACACGGGGCACAGCACCGACGGCTCGGCCTCGGTGAACAGCATGAAGCCTGCGGCACGCTCAATGTGGGCGTGGGCGGTGTCTTTGCGCGACCAGGGCGTGGCGTGTAATCCGTGGCGCAGCGCAGCGCCGATGAGCGCGTGATAGCTGGGGTGGAACTCCACCACATCGGTGCGGTGGCCAAAACGGTCGTGCGTGCGCAGTTGCGGCGGGTGCGTGTTGGCCAGGCGCGCGTGGGCCAGCATTTCCGCCGATCCCATCTCTGCGCCCAGCGCCGTGAGGTCGGCCAGCGGCAGGCTGGGGGCATGCAGACGCAGCGCGTCTTGCAGGGGCTGGTTCGTGGTGAAAAGGTTCACATCCGCCCAAGGCGTGCTCTGGTTGAACACGTCGTGGGTGCGTGCAGGGCTGGCGGTGGGTACGGTTGCAGTGGTCATGGGGGGCTCCACAACATTTCGATATGGGGAATATCGTCTTCGAGGTACTCGTCCGATACGGCCACAAAACCCAGGCTGCCGTAAAAGCCCTGCAGGTGCGCCTGCGCGCTGATGCGGATGCCCTGGCCGGGAAACGCCTGCTGACAGCGGGCGATGCCCTCCTGCATCAACACCCGGCCAGTGCCGTTGCCACGCGCCTCCTTCGACGTCACAACGCGACCAATGGAGGGCTCGGGGAAGTTCACGCCCGGGTCCACCACGCGCAGGCACGCTTGTGCGACACCCGCCTCGTCGTAGCCCAGCAGGTGGTGCGATTGTTTGTCGGCCCCATCCGGGTCTTGGTACGGGCCCTGCTCCAGGATGAAGACCTTGCAGCGCAGCGCCAGCGCGTCGTGCAGCGCGTTCACCCCCAGGTCGTCGAACCGGGCCCAGGTCCAGCGCAGCGTGGGTGGCAAGGTACGCATGCTCAGATCAGTTTCACCAGTTGTTTGCCAAAGTTTTTGCCTTTGAGCAAACCCAGAAACGCTTCGGGCGCCGCAGCAATGCCCTCGGCAACCGTCTCGCGTGGGCGCAGCTTGCCGGTGCCGACCAGCGTGCCCAGTTCCTTCAAGGCCTCGGGCCAGACTTCCATGTGTTCGCTCACGATAAAACCTTCAACCTTCATGCGGTTGATGAGGATGAGCGCGGGGTTCTGCAGCGGCAGCGGCTGGCCGTCGTACCCGGCGATCAAGCCGCACACCGCAACGCGCGCAAACGCGTTGGAACGCAGCAGCACAGCATCCAAGATGTAGCCGCCCACGTTTTCAAAATAGCCGTCGATGCCCTTCGGGCAGGCTTCCTTCAGTGCCTTGGACATGGACTTGAGGTCGCCATGCTCGCGGTGGTCAATGCACACGTCAAAGCCCAGCTCTTCGACCGCGTATTTGCACTTGTCAGGCCCGCCCGCAATACCCACCACGCGGCAGCCGCGCGCTTTGGCCAGCGCGGCAAACGCGCTGCCCACGGCGCCTGTGGCGGCGCTCACCACCACGGTCTCGCCCTCCTTGGGCGCAATGATCTTGACCAGGCCGTACCAGGCCGTCACGCCGGGCATGCCCACGGCGCCCAGGTAATGCGACAGCGGCACGTGCGTGGTGTCCACCTTGCGCAGCGCGCCCACGGCGTTGCCGTCGACCACGCTGTATTCCTGCCAGCCGCCCATGCCCACCACTTTGTCGCCCACGGCGTACTTGGGGTGCTTGCTTTCAGCCACCTCGCCCACGGTGCCGCCGATCATGACTTCGCCCAGGCCTTGTGATGCGGCGTAGCTCTTGCTCTCGTTCATGCGGCCGCGCATGTAGGGGTCCAGGCTCAGAAAGTGGTGGCGCACCAGCACCTCACCGTCCTTGAGCGCAGGCGTGTCCACCGCCACCAGCTTGAAGTTGCTGGCCACGGCCTCGCCCTGCGGGCGGTTGTCGAGAACGATTTGTTGATTGCGTGGCATGTAAGGCTCCTTCAGAATGTCTGTCACTATGAATTCAATAGCTGCTAGCGCTTATGAATAAAGCGCTAGAGGCCAATTTGGCTTAAAAATTTAACTCAATCGGTGGAAATGACCTTGAGGTCATTCACATTGCGCCCATCGACTGGCAGGCGCCGCACGTACTTGAACGTGCCGGTGGCGTGGCAACACACCTTGCCCTGCGCGTCGTACACCGTGCCCTCGGTAAACGCCATGGTGGCCGTGCGGTGGATGAGCCGCCCCTTGGCCACCAGCGGCCCCCGCGCAGGCTGCATGAAGCTGGTCTTCATCTCAATGGTGACCACGCCCATGTCCGGCGTATCGCTGCGCGCCGCCGTGGCCATGGTCACATCCAGCAGCGTCATCGACGCACCGCCGTGGGTCACGTCAAACGAGTTCAGGTGTTCGGGCTTGGCCTCATACCGCAGCTCGGACTCTCCGCCCTCCATGCGGTGCAGCGTGAAGCCGAGGTGGCTGACAAAGGGGATTTCGACACCAAAACTTTTCAAGGGATTTCCTCAGTACACGGGCACCAACGTACCTAAAACCGTTCACGCTGAGCCCTTCGACAGGCTCAGGAAAGGCTTGTCAAAGCGCTGCGCGAGGCTTCGACGAGCTCAGCCCGAACAGGTGTTTCAAATTCGAGATGTTGACCCAATCATTCAACCACCCGTCACGATGCTCACGCCACCATCCACCGCCAGCCACTGCCCGGTGATGTGCTTGCCTGCATCCGACGCGTACAACGCGCACAGGCCCTTCAGATCTTCGTCATCGCCCAGACGGCCCAGCGGGGCGTGCGCGGCCAGCGCTTCTTCGCCCATGGCCTTCAAGGTGCCCACCGTCATCTTGCTGGGGAAGAACCCAGGGCAGATCGCGTTGACGCGGATGTTGTACGCGCCCCATTCGGCGGCCAACGCACGGGTGAAGTTAATCACCGCGCCCTTGGAGGTGTTGTAAGCAATGGTGTTCATGCCCTTGGGGTTGCCGCCCAAGCCAGCGATGGACGCCACGTTGATGATGCTGCCGCTGCGGCGGCCGATCATGCTGTGCTTGGCGATGTGCTGGCTGAGGATGAAGTAGCCGCGCACATTGAGGTTCATCACCTTGTCCCAGGCTTCCACCGGGTGGTCCTCGGCCGGAGCGCCCCAGGCGGCGCCTGCGTTGTTCACCAGAATGTCCACGTGGCCCAGACGTTCCAGGGTTTCGTCGGCCAGGCGGCGGATGTCGGCTTCGTTGGAGCAGTCGGCGGCAATCCAGCGTGCATCGATGCCAGCGGCCTGCAGGTCGGCTGCGGCCTCTTCCAGGTCAGATGCTTTGCGTGAACTCAGCACGATCTTGGCGCCCGCCTCGCCCAGCGCATGCGCCAGTTGCAGGCCCAGGCCGCGCGAGCCGCCGGTCACCAAAGCCGTCTTGCCGGACAGGTCAAACAGTTGTTGGATGGTGCGTGTCATGTGTTGTGTCTCCTTCAGAATTTATGGGTTGTAAGGGGTGCTCGGGGGACACTGAAATGGCATCGGTGTCTGCCGCTCAACCCTGTGCACAAACGATGATTGTGCGACGCAACGCGGGCCTTCAGTGTCTCCTGAGCGATCAACCGCCCATCATCAGCCGCGAGTGACATCGAAAGTACCGCAGCCGTCACCGCTCCACGTCAGGCTGCAAACGCGCCCGCACACCGATCAGCACCACACCCGCCACGGCCACCATGCCGCCCACCACCATCAGCGCCCAACCGGTGGTGTTGTCGGTGCGCGCGGTGGCAATGCCCAGCACCAGTGCCAGCAGGCCGCCGTAGATCAGCGCCCAGATGATTTTGTGCAGGCGCTGCAGCTTTTGTGCGCTGGCCATCAGAAAGCCTCCTCGGGAAAGGTGGCGCAGGTCGCATCGCGCGCACTCACCACCTGCAACCACGCGCCAATTTTTGGCAATTCGTAGTGAAAGAAGAACCGCATGGCGCCCATGCGCCCCACGCTGGCGGGCTGCGCCAGCGCTGCATCGGCCTGCAAGGTGGCCAGCGCCACATCCAGCCACACCCAGGCCAGCACCATATGGCCAAACGCCTGCATGTAGGGCACGGCATTGGCCAGCGCATCGGTGGGCTGGCCGGTGGCCCACGCGGCCTTGGTGGCAGCACCCACCTGCTGCAGCGCGCTGCCCAAGGCATTGGCGTGCGCTGCCAGCGCGGGCACCTGGATGGCGCGCTCGATGGTGCCGTTGATGCGCCCAGCCAGCAATTGCAGGCCCCGTCCGTTTTCCATCAACACTTTGCGGCCCAGCAGGTCCATGGCCTGGATGCCGTGGGTGCCTTCGTGGATCATGTTCAGGCGGTTGTCGCGCCAGTATTGCTCCACGGGAAAGTCGCGCGTGTAGCCATAGCCGCCGTGGATCTGGATGGCCAGGCTGTTGGCCTCCAGGCACCACTCGCTGGGCCAGCTTTTGGCGATGGGTGTCAGCACCTCCAGCAGCAGGCGGGCTTCGTCGGCCGCGGCCGAATCACCCGTGGCCTGCTCGTCCACCAGGCGCGCGCAGAACAGGTTGAGCGCCAGCGCCCCTTCGCAGTACGACTTCTGTGCCAGCAACATGCGCTTGACGTCGGCGTGTTCAATGATGCGCACCTGCGGCTGCGCCACGTCCTTGACCACGGCAGCGGCAGCGGCATCTTTGTCCTTGGGGCCCTGCACCGGGCGGCCCTGGGGGCGGTTCTTGGCGTAGTCGAGGCTGGCGTAGTAGCCCGCCAGGCCCAGCATGGTCGCTGCCATGCCAATGCCGATGCGCGCCTCGTTCATCATGTGGAACATACAGTGCAGGCCCTTGCCCGCCTGGCCCACGAGGTAGCCCACGGCGCCTGCTTCGCCATCCACTGGGTACTTGCCTTCGCCAAAGTTGAGCAGCGTGTTGGTGGTGCCGCGCCAGCCCAGCTTGTGGTTCAGGCCCGCCAGCGCCACGTCGTTGCGCACGCCGGTCAGATTGCCGTCGGTGTCCACCATCTTCTTGGGCACGATGAACAGCGAAATGCCTTTGGTGCCGGGCACCAGCTTGCCGTCCGGCCCGGGGATCTTGGCCAGCACCAGGTGGATGATGTTCTCGGTCAGCTCGTGCTCGCCAGCCGAAATCCACATCTTGTTGCCTTTAAGGCGGTAGCGCGGGCCCAACGAGTCGCTCTCAAAACCGTCGCCATCGGGCACCGCACGCGTAGCCACATCGCTGAGCGATGAGCCCGCCTGCGGCTCGCTCAAGCACATGGTGCCCGAGAAGCGGCCCGAGAATTCGTTGAGCGCAAACACCTTCTGCTGCGCCTCGGTGCCGTGCACCATCAACAGGTTGGCATTGCCCACCGTGAGCAGGCCTGAGCCCATGCTAATCGACGCCACTGCAAAAAAGCTGTTGGCTGCCGCCTCCACCGTGTAAGGCAGCTGCATGCCGCCGATGTCGTAGTCCTGCGCAGCGCTCAGCATGCCCGACGCGGCGTACGCCTTCTGCGCATCGTGCGTGCACTGGGGCAGCGTGACCTTCTCGCCGTCAAAGTGCGGCTCTTGCGTATCGACCGTGCGGTTGAAGGGCGCGTATTTTTCGCGCGCAATGCGTTCGCAGGTGTCGATCACTGCGTCGAAGGTTTCGCGTGAGTGGTCGGCAAAGCGGTTGCGTTCTTGCAGCTTTTCGGCCTGAAGCCACTGGTACAGCAGGAAGTCAACGGTGGGACGTAGGCTCATAACATTTCAAGCTAAAAGTGCCTCTAGCGCTTATGCAATAAGCGCTAGCAGCTATTGAAACAGGAGTAAACAAAAAAAGCCCCGACAGCGGTTCGCGCCGTCGAGGCTTTTCTCTTCATCGCTTACAGCACTTCAAAAATGCCCGCAGCGCCCATGCCGCCGCCGATGCACATCGTCACGCACACCTTCTTGGCGCCGCGGCGCTTGCCTTCGATGAGCGCGTGGCCCGTGAGGCGCTGGCCCGACACACCATAGGGGTGGCCCACGGCGATGGCGCCGCCGTTCACGTTGAGGCGATCCGCGGGGATGCCCAGCTTGTCGCGGCAGTACAGCACCTGCACGGCAAAGGCTTCGTTCAGCTCCCACAGGTCAATGTCTTGCACGGTGAGGCCCAGCTTCTTCAGCACCTTGGGCACGGCAAACACAGGGCCGATGCCCATTTCGTCAGGCTCGCAACCCGCCACGGCAAAGCCGAGGAAACGGCCCAGGGGCTTGAGGCCCTTCTTGCTGGCGTACTCTTCGCTGGTCACAACACAAGCGCCTGCGCCGTCGGAGAACTGACTGGCGTTACCGGCAGAGATCAAGCCGCCGGGCAATGCTGAGCGCAGGCCGCTGATCGCTTCTACGGTGGTGCCTTCACGGGTGCCTTCATCACGGCTCACGGTCACCTGTTTGGTGATCAGGCCCAGCGTCTTGTCGGCAATACCAGCCGTCACGGTGATCGGTGCAATTTCGGCATCGAACAAGCCAGCGGCTTGCGCAGCGCAGGCCTTCTGCTGGCTGGCGGCGCCGTATTCGTCCATGGCTTCGCGGCCGATGTTGTAGCGCTTGGCCACTTGCTCGGCGGTCTGCAGCATGCTCCAGTAGATCTCGGGCTTTTGCTTGGCCAGGGCCAGGTCCTGGATCATGTGCAGGTTCATCTCTTGCTGCACGCACGAGATGCTTTCGACACCCCCAGCCACATACACATCGGCTTCGCCCGCGATGATGCGCTGGGCAGCCATGGCAATGGTCTGCAGGCCCGACGAGCAAAAGCGGTTGACGGTGACGCCGGAGGCCGTGATGGGCAAACCGGCCTTGAGCGCGATCTGGCGCGCGATGTTGCTGCCGGTAGCGCCTTCGGGCGTGGCGCAGCCCATGATGACGTCGTCCACGTCAGCGCCATCAATGCCAGCGCGCAACACGGCGTGCTGCACGGCATGGCCGCCCAGCGTGGCGCCGTGGGTCATGTTGAAGGAACCCTTCCAGCTCTTGGCGAGCGGGGTGCGGGCGGTGGAAACAATCACTGCGGAGGTCATGTGAATTCCTTGTATTCGGTAGATGGGTGCGCGCTTGCGGCTTACTGGAAGGACTTGCCTTCAGCGGCGAGCTTGGCCAGCAGCGGAGCGGGCTTCCAGAACTCCGCGTCGTCGTTGGGGTTCTTGGCGAAACGGTCCATGGCCTGCACGACGTTAAACAGGCCCACTTCGCTGGCGTAGTGCATGGGGCCGCCGCGGTGGATGGGGAAGCCATAGCCCGTCAGGTAGACCATGTCGATGTCGCCGGACTTGCTGGCGATGCCGTCTTCCAGGATGTGCGCGCCTTCGTTGACCAGTGAGAACACCAGGCGCTGCACGATTTCTTCGTCCGAGATCTTGCGCGGCGTGATGCCCAGGGCCGAGCGGTGGTCTTCGATCATCTTGTTGACCAGATCGCTAGGAATCGCGTCGCGCTTGCCGGCCTGGTAGTCGTACCAGCCTGCGCCGGTCTTCTGGCCGAAGCGGCCCAGCTCACACAACTTGTCGGCGGTGCGGCTGTACTTCATGTCGGCGCGCTCGACGGAACGGCGCTTGCGGATCGCCCAGCCGATGTCGTTACCAGCCAGGTCGCCCATGCGGAACGGGCCCATGGCAAAGCCAAACTTCTCGACCGCCTTGTCCACCTGCTGGGGCGTGCAGCCTTCGTCCAGCAGAAAGCCGGCCTGGCGGCTGTACTGCTCGATCATGCGGTTGCCGATGAAGCCATCGCACACGCCCGACACCACCGAGGTCTTCTTGATCTTCTTGCCAATGGCCATTACCGTGGCCAGCACGTCCTTGGCGGTCTCTTTGCCACGCACCACTTCGAGCAGCTTCATCACGTTGGCAGGGCTGAAGAAGTGCATGCCCACCACGTCTTGCGGACGCTTGGTGAAGGCGGCGATCTTGTCCACGTCGAGTGTGGAGGTGTTGGAAGCCAGGATGGCACCGGGCTTGGCCACGGCGTCCAGTTGCTTGAACACGGCTTCCTTGACGCCCATCTCTTCAAACACAGCCTCGATGATGAGGTCGCAGTCCTTGAAGTCTTCGTAGCTCAGCGTGGTGGACAGCAGGGCCATGCGCTGGTCGTACTTGTCTTGCTTGAGCTTGCCTTTCTTGACCTGGGCTTCGTAGTTCTTCTTGATCGTGGCGATGCCACGGTCCAGGGCTTCCTGCTTCATTTCCAGAATCTTGACGGGGATGCCCGCGTTCAGGAAGTTCATGGAAATGCCACCGCCCATGGTGCCCGCGCCAATCACGCCGACCAGCTTGATGTCGCGCTTGGGGGTGTCCGATGGCACGTCAGGGATCTTGCTCGCTGCGCGCTCTGCCATGAACAGATGACGCAATGCGCGCGACTCTGGCGTCCACATCAGGTTGATGAAAATCTCGCGCTCGACCAGCATGCCTTCGGCAAACTTCTTCTTGGTGGCGGCTTCGACCGCGTCCACGCACTTGGCAGGCGCGGGGAAGTTCTTGGCCATGCCTTTGACCATGTTGCGCGCGAACTGGAAGTACGCGTCGCCTTCGGGGTGCTTGCAAGGGAAGTTGCGGACCAGCGGCAGTGGGCGGGCATCCGCCACGCTCTGTGCAAAGGCCAGGGCCTCGGCCGCCAGAGATTCAGCAGACGCCGCCAACTTGTCAAACAGCTTCTGGCCGGGCACGCCGGCAATCATTTCGCTCTTGACGGGCTCGCCGCTCACGATGAGGTTGAGCGCGGCTTCGACACCAATCACTCGTGGCAGGCGCTGCGTGCCGCCTGCGCCGGGGATCAGGCCCAACTTGACTTCAGGCAGCGCAATCGAGCAGCCAGGCGCTGCGATGCGGTAGTGGCAGCCCAGGGCCAGCTCCAGCCCACCGCCCATGGCGACGCTGTGCATGGCGGCCACCACAGGCTTGGCCGAGTTTTCGATGGCAGCAATCACCGACAGCAGGTTGGGTTCTTGCAGCGACTTGTCGGTGCCGAACTCCTTGATGTCGGCGCCGCCGGAGAAGGCGCCGCCAGCCCCGGTGATGACGATGGACGTGACCGCTGCATCGGCATTGGCACGGCTGAGGCCGTCCACGATGCCTTGCCGGGTCGCCAGGCCCAGTCCGTTGACGGGAGGGTTGGCCATGGTGATCACGGCAACGGAGCCGTGGACTTTGTATTCAGCGGTCATGGTGCTGTTGTTCCTTGGAAAGTGAAAAAGAACGATCGTGCGTTTTTATTGTAGAGACTTCAAACCAGTTTGGCGTGTCAATTTGTCCCGGGCGGGACAAGGGGGTTTGCAGCGCAGCATCCCGCGGGGCAAAAAAAGAGGCGCCGTCAACTATCGGGCGCCTCTCTTGATCTTGATTTGCCGGAAGTCGTCAGACTTCAAGCCATTCTTTGCGAATGTAATTATCGGCCCGCAGGCTGTCCGGCGTCCCTTGGAACACGATGGCGCCGTGGCCCATCACCAGCGCGCGGTCCGAGATCTTCATGGCGATGGTGAGCTTTTGTTCGATCAGCAACACCGATATGCCACGGCCCTTGATGGTCTGCAGGTACTGGCCCACCAGCTCCACGATCTTGGGCGCCAGACCTTCAGTAGGCTCGTCGATGATGATGAGGTCCGGGTCACCCATCAGCGTGCGACACAGCGTCAGCATCTGCTGCTCGCCGCCCGACATCACGCCCGCCTCGGTGTGCTGACGCTCCTTGAGACGCGGGAACATCTCGTACATGTCATCAAACGACCAGCGGCTGCCCTTGCCTTTGCCCTTTTGGCCCAGCAGCAGATTCTGGTGCACCGTCAGGTTGGGAAAGATGTCGCGGCTTTCTGGCACGTAGCCAAGGCCCAGGTGGGCAATTTCATAGGCTTTTTTGCCGCTGAGTTCTTGCCCTTTCCATTGCACAGTGCCCTCCCAGTCCACCAGCCCCATGATGGCTTTGGCAGTGGTGGAGCGGCCTGATCCATTGCGGCCCAGCAAGGCCACAATTTCACCGGGCTGGATGTCGAACGTGACGCCATGCAGCACATGGCTTTTGCCGTAGTAGGCGTGAAGGTTTTCGATTTTCAGCATAAGTCAGTGTCCCCCGCTCTGTTCGTCGGCCACTGCCGATCCCAGATAGGCCTCCTGCACACGCGCATTCGCGCGCACCTTGTCAGGGGTATCGAAAGCGATCACCTCGCCATAAACCACCACGGCGATCTTGTCGGCCAGGCCAAATACCACACCCATGTCGTGTTCGACTGTCAGCAGCGTGCGGCCTTCCGTCACCTCCTTGATGAGGCCAATGAAGCGCGTGGTCTCGCTTTTGCTCATGCCCGCAGTGGGTTCGTCCAGCAGGATCACATTGGCACCACCGGCGATGGTGATGCCGATCTCCAGCGCCCGCTGTTCGGCGTATGTGAGGTTCATCGCCAGCGTGTCACGCTTCTTGTCGAGCTTGATCATTTCCATGAGCTCTTTGGCGCGCTCATTAGCGTCGTGCAGGTTCGAAAGAAACCGCAGAAACGTGTACTTGTAGCCCATGCTCCAGAGCACGCCGCAGCGCAGGTTCTCAAACACGGACAGCTTCGGAAAGATGTTCGTGATCTGAAAACTGCGCGACAAACCCTTGCGATTGATTTCGTAGGGTGCCAGGCCGTTGATGCGCTGACCGTTCAGGATCACGTCGCCACTGGTGGGCGCAAAGCGCCCGCTGATCAAATTGAACAGTGTCGATTTGCCCGCGCCGTTGGGGCCGATGATGGCCACACGTTCGCCGGGTGCCACCACCAGGTTGGCGCCACGGATGATTTCTGTCTTGCCAAAACTCTTGCGCAGGTCACGCAGTTCGAGAGCGTAAGTGTTGTTGTTGGTTGCGTTGTCAGCCGCCATTTTTACAGCGCCTCCCCACGCTTGATTTCATGTTCAATCTCTTCCTGGATCGTGCTCCACTGGCGCAAAAACTGGCGGCGGCAGAGCTCGAACAAGGCGAAGCCCGTCACCATCACAAAGATGGCGCCAAACCAGCTGGTAAAGCCCTTGGCATTGAGCGTGGCCCCCAGGAACTTCAACTCAGACCCGAGGGCCGCATTGAGCTGCAGGTGGTAAGTCATCTCGATCATGCAGGCCGCGCCCATCACACCCACCAGGGCGGTGCCACCCAGAGCCAGGTACGAGCCCCAGAGCGGGCGCAGCTTGCCGTACTTGGCCAGGCGCAGGTTCATCATGATCAGGCTGGCAATGCCGCCGGGGGCATACATCACCATGAACAGGAACACGAGGCCCAGGTACAGCAGCCAGGCCATCGACAGCTCAGACAAAAGCACCGACGCCAGCACCAGCAACACCGCACCAATGATGGGCCCGAAAAAGAACGTGGCCCCGCCCAGGAAGGTGAACAGCAGGTAGCCGCCAGAACGGATCACGCTCAGGCTGTCAGCGCCGGTGACGATCTCGAAGTTGATCGTAGCCAGCCCGCCGCCAATACCCGCAAAAAAGCCCGCGATGATGAAGGCGAAATACCGAACGCGCTGCGTGTTGTAGCCAATGAACTCCACGCGCTCCGGGTTGTCGCGCACAGCGTTGAGGATACGGCCCAGCGGTGTGCCCGTGAAGGCAAACATGGCGGCCGTGCACACAAAGCAGTACACAGCAATCAGGTAGTACACCTGAATGGCCGGGCCAAAGCTGATGCCGAAAAACGCGGTGCCGTACACGCGGTCGGTCGTGATACCGCCTTCGCCGCCAAAGAACTCGGGGAACATCAGCGCCATGGACGCGACCAGCTCTCCAATGCCCAGCGTGATCATGGCGAACGTGGTGCCTGACTTCTTGGTGGTCACGAAGCCGAGCAAGATGGCAAAGAATGCCCCCGCCAAGCCGCCGACCAGCGGAATCAGCACCAGCGGGATGTTGACCGAGCCTTTGGTGGCCATGTTCATCGCATGTATCGCAATGAACGAGCCCAGGCCCGTGTACACCGCATGGCCGAAGCTCAGCATGCCGCCCTGCCCCAGCAGGATGTTGTAGGACAGGCAGATGATGATGAGGTAGCCGATCTGCGAGAGCATGGTCAACGCCAGGCTGCTGCGAAACACCATGGGTGCCACGATGAGCATGGCGGCAAACAGCGTCCAGATGACGACCCGGCCCACATTGAAAGGCTTGAACCGGTAGTAAGACGTGGCGCCGGAATCGGCAATGGTTGTCGTAGTGGAATTCATGGCATCAGTCCTCCCGCGTGCCCAGAAGGCCCTTGGGGCGGAAGATCAGGATCAGCACGAGGAACAGGTACGGCAGGATCGGCGCCACCTGAGAGATCGTGAGTTTGAGCAAGGGGTAGCCAAAGGTCTGGTCGGTGACCGCCACACCCACGGCCTTGAAGACATGAATGAGCGAATAGTCCAGCGCCACCGCAAAGGTTTGCACAAGGCCGATGAGCAGCGACGCGAGAAAAGCCCCTGCCAGCGAGCCCATGCCGCCCACCACCACCACCACAAAGATGATGGAACCCACCGAAGCGGCCATGGCAGGCTCGGTGATGTAGGTGTTGCCACCAATCACGCCCGCCAGCCCAGCCAGCGCCGCACCACCGCCAAACACCAGCATGAACACGCGCGGCACGTTGTGGCCCAGCGCCTCCACCATGGCGGGGTATTTGAGCGCTGCCTGGATCACCAGGCCAATCCGCGTGCGTGTGAGCAGCAGCCACACCGACACCAGCATCAACAGCGCCACCAGCATCACAAATGAGCGGGACTTGGGAAACTGCGTGCCATACAGAGAGAACAGCGGACCTTGCAGTTGCTCTGGCAAGCCATAAGGCACCGTGGAGCGGCCCCACACCAGTTGCACCAGTTCAAGAATCAGGTAAGACAAGCCAAAGGTCACCAATAGCTCGGGCACGTGGCCAAACTTGTGAACCCGGCGCAGGCAATAGCGCTCAAACACTGCGCCCAGCGCAAATACGGCAAGGGGTGCTAGCACCAGTGCTGCCCAAAAGCCCACCACCCCGGAGATGGTGAACGCAAAATAAGCACCTAGCATGTAGAAGCTGGTGTGCGCAAAGTTGAGCACGCCCATCATGCTGAAGATCAGCGTGAGGCCGGAGCTCAGCATGAACAGCAGGAGCCCGTAGCTCACGCCGTTCAGCAAAGAGATCACGAAAAACTCAGAATTCATTGGAATTTTTCATTACAAGGTAAAAAAAAGGCCCGAGTAGGTCGGGCCTCGAAGGTCTACAACAGGCGTTATGGACGCTTCATCTGGCACGACGTGGGCGTGCTGGCCACGTAGGGCTCGTAGTACTTCACAGGGACAAAGGTGTAGCCGGTGCTTTCCGAGTCGATGGGGTACTTGGCGTTCGCTTTTTCCCACTTCGAAATGAACAGCCCTTGCTGCAGCTGGTGGTCGGTCTTGCGCATCTCGACCTCGCCATTGAAGCTCTTGAACTTCATGCCTTCAAACACCGAAGCCACCTTGACCGGGTCGGTGGACTTGGCTTTGACAAAGCCTTCCGACAGCATGGTGAACGCGTGGTACACGGCACCGGTGTACATGTCGTCGTTGAACTTCTTCTTGTAGTCCAGGATGATCTGGTTCAGCGGCCCTGGCAGGTTCATGTGGGCGTAAGCCACCATGTACACACGGCCTGCAGCTGCTGCGCCCATGGCGGTAGGGCTGCCCGTGACCGAGCCGTAATAGGTGTAGAAGTTGACGTTGTTCAAGCCTGCATCATTGGCCGCCTTGATAAGCAGCGCCAGGTCGGAGCCCCAGTTGCCGGTGATCACCGTGTCGGCGCCAGACTGCTTGATCTTGGCAATGTACGGCGAGAAGTCACGCACCTGGGCCAGTGGCGACAGGTCGTCACCCACGATCTGTACGTCGGGGCGCTTGCGCTGGAGCATCTCCTTGGCGTATTTGGAGACTTGGTGTCCGTGCGCGTAGTTCTGGTTGATCAGGTAGACCTTCTTGACGTCGGCCTGGTCCTTCATAAACGTGGTCAACGCTTCCATCTTCATGGAGGTGTCCGCGTCCAGACGGAAGTGCCAGTAGCTGCACTTGCTGTTGGTCAGGTCTGGGTCCACCGCAGCGTAGTTCAGGAACAGAACTTCTTTGCCAGGGTTGCGTGCGTTGTGCTTTTCCAGCGCATCCATGATGGCGAGCGCAGGGCCCGAGCCATTGCCCTGCACAACATAACGCGCGCCTTGGTCCATGGCCGAGCGCAGGGCGCTGGTGGTTTCTTGGGGGCTGAGCTTGTTGTCGATGCCGATGATTTCAAATTTGACGCCCGCAGGGTTCTTTTTGTTGAACTCTTCAGCGATGAACTGGAAGCTCTTGAGCTGGTTCGTTCCCACCGCGGCCATGAGGCCCGAAAGGGGGTCGAGCCAGGCGATCTTCACGGTCTCGCCCTTTTGAGCGAATGCGCCGCTAGCGCCTACCAACATTACCGAGGCTGCTATAGCCTTAATAGCGAATTTCATGGTCTTGTCTCCTTGTAAATCGACACAACGCAGCGTACCGCGTTGCAACAAAGCGATGCTCAGGGATTGCCCCTAGCAGCGTCGCCCACGTGACTGCGGCGGTGCTCCCCCGAGCACCACCACGGTGCATTGCCCCGACTCAAAGACCCGGCAGCTTGTAATCCTTGAGCTGTTCGCGCAGTTTGGTCTTGAGCATCTTGCCGGTGGCCCCCAGCGGAATGGCGTCGACAAACACCACGTCGTCCGGGATCTGCCACTTGGCCGTTTTGCCCTCATAAAAGGCCAGCAATTCCTCGCGCGTGACCTCGGTGCCGGGGCGCTTGACCACCGCAACAATCGGGCGTTCGTCCCACTTGGGGTGTGGCATGCCCACACAGGCCGCCATCGCAATGGATGGATGCGCCATCGCAATGTTCTCGATGTCGATGGAGCTGATCCATTCGCCGCCGGACTTGATCACGTCCTTGCTGCGGTCGGTGATCTGCATGAAGCCGTCGGCGTCAATGGTGGCCACGTCGCCCGTGGGGAACCAGCCGCGCCCTTGTTCGTCCTTGACGAGTGGATGGCCACCTTCACCCTTGAAGTAGCTGTCCACAATCCACGGGCCCTTGACCAGCAGGTCTCCGTAGGTCTTGCCGTCCCAGGGCAGCTCCTTGCCGTCGCCGCCAACGATCTTCATGTCCACGCCGTAAATCGCCCGGCCCTGTTTTTGCAGGACCTTCATCTGTTCGTCCTTGGGCAGGGCCAGGTGCTTGTTCTTCAGCGTGCACAGTGTGCCCAGCGGACTCATCTCTGTCATGCCCCAGGCGTGCAGCACTTCGACGCCATAGTCTTCCTTGAAAGCATGGATCATGGCGGGCGGGCAGGCTGAGCCACCAATCACCGTACGGCGCAAAGTGGAGAACTTGAGGCCCGTTGGCTTCATGTGGCCCAGCATCATCTGCCACACGGTGGGCACACCCGCAGCGTACGTGACCTTCTCGCCCTCGATGAGTTCGTAGATGGACTTGCCGTCCATCGCAGGACCGGGGAACACGAGCTTGCAGCCCGTGAGGGCGGCCGAATAAGGAATGCCCCAGGCATTGACGTGGAACATCGGCACCACGGGGAGCACCGAGTCGCGGGCCGAGAGGCACATCACATCAGGCAGTGCAGCGGCATAAGCGTGCAAAGTAGTGGAGCGGTGGCTGTACAGCGCGGCCTTGGGATTGCCCGTGGTGCCGCTGGTGTAGCACATGCTCGATGCCGAGTTTTCATCGAACTCAGGCCAGGCGTAGGCAGGCGATTGCGTACCAATCCAGGCTTCGTAGCTGGCGAGGTCCGGAATGCCGGAATCCGCAGGCAGCTTGTCCGCATCGCACAGCGCAACCCATTTTTTCACCGTAGGGCACTTGGCGTGCACCGCCTGCACCAGCGGCAGAAAGGTGAGGTCAAAACACAGAACCTGATCTTCGGCGTGGTTCATGATCCACGCGATCTGGTCGGGGTGCAGGCGTGGGTTGACGGTGTGCAGGACACGGCCCGATCCGCTCACACCAAAATACATCTCCATGTGGCGGTAGCCGTTCCAGGCCAGAGTGGCCACGCGGTCGCTGAATTGCAGCTTGAGTTCATCCAGTGCGTTGGCCAGGCGGCGAGCACGGGCACCGAGGTCGCGGTAGGTGTAGCGGTGGATGTCGCCCTCGACCCGGCGTGAGACGATTTCGGCGTCGCCATGGTGGCGTTCGGCGAACTCCATCAGCGACGAGATCAGCAACGGTTGGCTCTGCATCAGGCCCAGCATGTGTGCTCCTTGGATGTTGTAGTAAATGGATTGATCATCGTAGCGCGGGACAGCGGATTGAACTGTCTCCAGGGTCATGCCCATCAGCCGCGACCATCACCCACAGGGCGCCAGTGTGCGCCTGGCCATCATGGCTGCCAACACGTGTCGTCCGATTGACACAAGCCAAGGGAATACCCTGCAAAGACCCAAAAGGCGCAGCGACAATGGACCACATGCTCGACTCCGCCCCCTCCGCTTCGCGATTCATTGCTGCACAACCGTGGTTCGCCAGCGTCTCCGCATCGATGCAGGAACGCCTGCGTGCAGAGGTGCTAGCGGTGCACGGCGAAAAAGGTGACGTGATGCTGCCCGCTGGCAGCGCGGTGGACGGCTGGTATGCCGTGCTGTCTGGCCTAGTCATGTTGCAAAGCCCCACCAGCCTCCGACGGTCCTCAGCCTTCATCGGCGTGCCAGACGGCGACTGGTTTGGCGAGGGCTCGGCCTTGAAACCCGAGCCGCGTAGGTACAACGTGGTGGCATTGCGCCCCACCACACTGCTGTGTCTGCCCTTGCCCCTGTTTACAACGCTGCGCGAGACCAGCATGGCCTTCAACCAGTTTCTGGTCCTGCACCTGAACATGCGGCTGGGCCAGGCCATGACCATCATTGAAGCGGGTCGCACGCAATCGCCCGAGCACCGCGTGGCGCTGTACCTCAGCCGGTTGTTCTGGCGCAGCACGCGCCGCCTCAATCTCACACAGGATGAACTGGGCCAGCTGGTGGGCCTTTCGCGCCAAACCGTGAACAAGGTGCTGCGCGCACTCGAAGGCATCGGCATCGTGTCACTCGACTTTGGCCGTGTCGCCATCGTGGACGATGAGGCGCTGAACGCATACCTCGTCGCCACGGCGGCTTCATAAAACTGCGGTTGTCGCACAGCGGCCTTGTTTACTGCACGCTCAGGCGCACGGACTTCTGGTCCGCGTCAAACCGCAGCTTGCTGGGCCAGGGTTGCCAGTTCAGGTTGACCGTCGTGTTGTTGGGATCGCCTGTGTGCACAAACGCGCGCACGCTGTCCATCATGGCCTTGGACAGTGCCAACCTGCCCGGTTGATTGGCAGTGCTGTTGGCCGCTTTGGCCAGCAGGGAGGGGCCAAAGTTCCCAAACACAAAGGGCAAATCAAAACCATGCGCCGCGCCGTACACATCGGCCCAGGGTGCGGGCTGTTGGGCCCAATCGAACTGGTAGCTCCATACATTGGACTGTTGCGTGCGCAAGGTGCCCAGCAAGTTATCGCGGCTCGGGTCGATGAACAAACTGCCCAAAAGCTTCATACGGGCGTTGTAGCCCGTGACAGGGGTAGTGACGGGCAGGTAGGAAGGGTCCAGGATGTCCGCCACCGTGAGCGATACAGGCGCGTCCGGATTGAAGCTTTGTGTCATCGCAAAACGCTCTGCGTCGGTGATCTTCATGCCGGGCTTGCCCCCCAGCAGCGCCAGGAAAGGCGCAAAGAGCTTGGCCTCGTCGGCTGTGTAGCCAGCAAGCACGGGGACCTTGTGGTAGCGGCCGGCCGCGATCTCATTCACCGGGTTGGCAGGCACCACCACACCGTCCGGAATGGGCCCCGAGCCAGTGAGACCTTTTTGCAGCACCGTCTGCAACACCACGCGCGCATCTTTGCCGCGCAGATAGGTCGCCGTCTGGACCGGCGTCCAGCCTGCCACCAAAGCTGCGGCCGCGGCCGCGTCTGGCGCGAGCCCATCGGCAAGCGCCAATGCCGCCAGCAATGCACCCGACTGGGCGGCGTATTTCGTCGCCGGGTTGAGCGTGGGGATAGTGCCCGCGGGCAGGTTGCTCGGCAGAGATATGCCGCCACTGATGGGCAGAATCTTGTGAAACAGCCCCGCAGCCTGGGGCGCGGTGAGCAATGCCAGCGCATTGATGGCGCCTGCAGACTGTCCCATCAGCGTCACGTTGCCCGCATTGCCACCGAATTTGCCGATGTTGCGGTTGATGAAGTGCAGCGCCTGCACGTTGTCCAGCAGCGCATAGTTGCCGGTGTAGGCGTCTTTTCCGCTGTGCAGCTGCGGCATCTGCAGAAAACCCAGCACATCCAGCCGGTAGTTGGCGGTCACGACCACGGCATTGGCCGCGCGCGCCAGCGCGGCGCCGTCATACACCGGATCGGCCGTGTAACCCGAGATGGCGCTGCCGCCGTGGAGGAACAACAGCACGGGCAAGTTGTCCTGCGTGTTCGCGGGGCGCCAGATGTTGAGCGTCAGGCAATCTTCATTGCCCACCGGCGTCCCCAGCGTTTCGCCGATGGTGTTGTCAAAGCGGTTGTTGGCGCCAGGCCCGTACAAGCGCCCCATCTGCAAACAAGCATTGCCAAAACGCGTCGCGTCGCGCTCGCCAGACCAGGCCACTGGAGCCACGGACGGCTGCCAGCGCAGGTCACCTACCGGAGGCCGGGCAAACGGAATGCCCTTCCAGGCGTAGGTGCCGTTGACGGTGCTGTCGTCCACGCCGCGCACGCTGCCGTACGTGGTCTCGCGCACTTCGGGGACCAAGCCAGAACCTCCGCCACAGCCCGCCATTGCCAGCACGGAAACCGCCGCTCCCAACCAATGCAAACGCCAGCGCGAATCGATCATGTCTTGTCTCCTTGGGGGTTTTCAGGAATGGGTCACGCCTCTGACTCACGTCACACTTGACACAAAGAATCCAGGGCGCGACCTCGGGACCGATTGTGTGAACGGGCGGCGCTTTGGCTACTATCGCAACCTTGCCAAAACACTGACTTCAGAGCACCCCTTGGCGTAAACCCTGATCGCATGACAGCCCCTACCAATCCCCGCACAAGTTCTGCCGCCTGGGTGCGCGGCATTGCCGATATGCTGGCCGCCGAAGGCTTGCCCGCGGCTGAACTGTGCAGTGAGGCGGGAATTGATTTGGGAGCACTGCAGCACCCGCAGGCCCGTGTCGAGGTAGATCGGGTCAGCCGTCTGTGGGAGCTGGCCGTGGAACGCTCGGGCAAGGTCGACCTGGGTCTGTGCCCACAACTCACGGCCCGCTTTGGCAATGTGGACCTGGTGGGCTACGCGCTGGCTTCGGGCCCCAATCTTCTGGTGGGCTTTCAGCATCTTGTGCGCCACATGGCGGTGATATCCGACTGCACCACGTTCGACCTGGAGCGCGACTCACGGGGCTACTGGCTGTCGATCGCCCACATCGGCGCAACCCGACCCATCCCACGCCAACGCGTGGAATACGCCCTGCTCACCCTCTTTACGCTGTGCTGTTGGCTCACCCGGCGCGAGTTGCAGCCGCTGGCGGTGGAGCTGATCACACCGCAACCATCCGGCAACAACGATGCACGGTACCAGGCAGCGTTTGGTTTGCTGCCCCGCTTTGACCAGCCCAGCAACCGCTTTTTACTGGCCGAAGGCGATGTGCTGGCGGACATTCCCACGCACAACCCCAGCCTGTGGGCCATGCACGAGCGTCTGGTCGAAACCGAACTCGTCCACCTGGGCCAAGCACTGACCAGCACGCGCGTGCGCACCGAAATTGCGCGCATCTTGAACAAAGGCGAACCGCGCCGCGACGACATCGCAGAACGCCTGCACATGACGGATCGCACGCTGCAACGTCGGCTGCAGGCGGAATCGACGACCTACCAGCAACTACTGGATGACACGCGCTGCGAGCTGGCCCGCCAGTACCTTTCAGATCCGCGCCGCAACCTGACCGAAGTGGCTGACTTGCTGGGGTTCGCAGACCAAAGCAACATGTTTCGCGCGTGCAAACGCTGGTTTGGCATGCCTCCCGGCCAATACCGCGCGCAACTGCTGCAGCCCGAAGCGGACCACAGGGCGGTCGCTCACCCGGCTTAGGCCGCGCCCGCCCCAAGGCCCTGCACACGCCGGGGCATCCGCGGTGCGAGACAATCCGGCCCATGAACTTGCCCGCCGAAAGCGACCCCACCACCGGCCCCGTCGGCTTGGCCTGGAACCACGGATTTTCCGCCTTGGGCCCGGATTTCTTTACCGAGCTACGCCCGACCCCGCTGCCGTCTCCGCATTGGGTGGGCACCAGCAGCGACGTAGCAAAGCTGTTGGGTCTGGACGAATCCTGGTTGCACAGTGACGAGGCGTTGCAGGCGTTTACCGGTAACACGTTGCTCCCAGGCGCTCGACCGCTGGCCAGTGTCTACAGCGGCCACCAGTTTGGTGTGTGGGCAGGCCAGTTGGGTGATGGGCGGGCCATCCTCCTGGGCGAGACGGAAGGTGGCTTGGAGATTCAACTCAAGGGAGCTGGTCGCACACCCTATTCCCGGGGCGGCGACGGGCGCGCGGTGCTGCGCTCCAGCATCCGCGAATTTTTGTGCAGCGAGGCCATGCAGGGGCTGGGCATTCCGACATCACGGGCTCTGTGCATCACCGGCTCACCCGCGCATGTGCGGCGCGAGGAGATCGAGACAGCCGCCGTGGTCACACGGGTCGCGCCGAGTTTTGTGCGCTTTGGTAACTTCGAACATTTTTCCGCCAACGACCAAGAACCACAACTGCAGACACTGGCCGACTACGTCATCGACCGGTACTACCCGGAATGCCGGTCCGCCAGCACTTTGGGCGGCAACCCCTACGCCGCCCTGTTGCAGGCCGTGAGCGAGCGCACCGCCAATCTGATGGCCCAGTGGCAAGCAGTGGGCTTTTGCCACGGGGTGATGAACACCGACAACATGAGCATTCTGGGCCTGACGATTGACTACGGCCCCTTTCAGTTTCTCGATGCATTTGTACCCGGCCACGTGTGCAACCACAGCGACACTCAGGGCCGATACGCCTACAACCGCCAGCCGAATGTTGCGTACTGGAACCTGTTCTGTCTGGCCCAGGCCTTGCTGCCGCTGATAAAGGACCAGGAGATTGCCAAGGAAGCCCTGGAGTCCTACAAGACCGTGTTCCCAGCAGCGTTCATGGCCCGCATGCGCAGCAAACTTGGGCTGCTCCAGTCGCGCGCAGAAGACGCCGAGTTGATAGACGGCATCCTGCTGCTGCTGGCCCAGAACGGTGTGGACTACACCATCTTCTGGCGCCGCCTTTCGCAGGCTGTGCAAAGCAACCACTTCGAGCCGGTGCGTGACCTGTTTGCCGACCGCGCAGGCTTTGACCAGTGGTTGCTATCATATTCAGAGCTAATAGCGCTTGATGATAAAGCGCTAGCGGCCAATTTGATGCTAAAAACTAATCCCAAATTTGTGTTGCGCAATCATCTGGGCGAGCAGGCCATCCAGGCTGCGAAACTTGGCGACTTCAGCGAACTCCAAACCCTTCAGCGGCTGCTGGAGCACCCCTTTGACGAGCACCCGGGGCACGACACCTACGCAGCCTTCCCGCCCGAATGGGCTTCTTCCATCGAGATCAGCTGTTCATCATGACCTACCCTGTCCAGAAGACCGATGCCGAATGGCAAGCCATCCTGCGCGAAAAAGGCGCTGAACCGGCGGCCCTGCAGGTCACTCGCCATGCCGCCACCGAGCGGCCGTTCACCGGAAAATTCGAAGCCCACTGGGCCGACGGCAGTTACCACTGCGTCTGCTGCGGGGCCAAATTGTTTGATTCCGTCACCAAATTTGACGCGGGCTGTGGTTGGCCCAGTTTCTCCGAAGCCATCCCCGGCGCCATCACCGACATCGTGGACCGCAGCCATGGCATGGTCCGCACCGAGACGGTGTGTGCACAATGCGGGGCTCATCTGGGTCATGTCTTTGAAGATGGCCCCACGCCCACCGGCCTGCGCTATTGCATGAACTCGGCATCGCTGGACTTCGAGTCCGATGCAAGTTGATAGCCGGGACTCTTTTCTCACTCCATGAAAATTCTGATCGACTTCTTCCCCATCCTGCTGTTCTTTGGGGCGTACAAGTTTTACGGCATCTATGTGGGCACGGCAGTGCTCATGGCAGCCACAGTGGTGCAGATGGGCCTCATCTACGCCATCGACCGGCGCCTGCAGACGATGCACAAAGTCACTTTGGTGCTGATCCTGTTATTTGGCACGCTCACCCTGGTGCTGCAGGACGATCGGTTCATCAAGTGGAAGCCAACCGTGTTGTACGGCGCGATGTCAGTGGCGCTGGCGGTGGCGCTGTGGGCGATGAAGAAAAACTTCCTCAAGATGCTTCTGGGTAGCCAACTGGAGCTTCCGGACGCGGTGTGGCTGCGCCTGAACGTGGCCTGGATTGCGTATTGCGCCTTCATGTCCGCGCTCAACGCCTATGTCGTCATGAACTTCAGCACCGAGGCCTGGGTGGACTTCAAGCTTTGGGGGTATGCGTTCCCGCTGGTGTTCCTGGTTGCCCAGGGGATCTACATAGCACCACACCTCAAAAGTGACGAGCCTGCCGCATGAACGAGCTGCCCATGACCGATCTTGCACAGCGCATGCACGACACGTTGACCATTCGGCTGAACCCCAACCACGTGGAGGTGCTGGATGAAAGTGCCGCCCATGCGGGCCATGTCGGCGCGAACGGCACTGGATTTGGCACCCATTTCCGGGTACGCATTTCGTCACCTTTGTTTACCGGCCAGTCAAGGGTCGCACGGCATCGTCTTGTGTATGATGCGCTGCAAGAATTTATTGACCAAGGCGTCCACGCCCTCGCCATTGAAGTTCTCTGAACCGGCCCCCATGTCCTTCTTTGCCGGATCTCAGCTGGCACCAACCCCCTCATTTTTTGGATTTCGCATGAAGAAACAGCTCCTGTCCGGCCTCGTGGCCGCCGCCGTGCTGGGCACGATGGCCCTCCCCGTTTCCGCCCAGAACCTCGCCATCGTGAATGGCAAGGCCGTGCCCAAAGAGCGCGCTGAAGTGCTCAAGAAGCAACTGGAGCGGTCAGGCCGTCCTGTGACGCCTGAAATGGAAGGCCAGATCAAAGAAGAAGTCATCGCACGCGAAATCTTGATGCAAGAGGCGCAGAAACGCGGCCTGGAAGCTAGTGCCGACTACAAGGCACAAATGGAACTGGCACGCCAGGGCATCCTGATTCAGGAATTGCGCGTTGACTTCCAAAAGAAGAACCCTGTAACAGACGCCGAGATCAAAGCCGAATACGACAAATTTGTAGCTGCCAACGGCGGCAAGGAATACAAGGCCAGCCACATCCTGGTGGAGAACGAAGACGAGGCCAAGGCCATCATCGCTTCCATTAGCAAGGGCGCCAAGTTTGAAGACATCGCCAAGAAGCAGTCGAAAGACCCAGGCTCCGGTGCCAAGGGTGGTGACTTGGACTGGGCAGCCCCTGCCAACTACGTAAGCGAATTCACCGAAGCCATGGTGAAGCTCGAAAAAGGCAAGATGACCGAAACCCCGGTGAAAAGCCAGTTTGGTTACCACATCATCCGCCTGGACGATGTGCGGCAGGCCGAATTGCCCAAGCTGGACGACGTCAAGCCCCAAGTGGCAGAGCAACTGCAACAGCAAAAGCTGGTGAAGTTCCAGGAAGGTCTGCGCGCCAAAGCGAAGATCCAATAAGTCAGTCTGATGAAGGCCTCGATGTGAGGTCACAAGGAAAACGCGGCCAAGGCCGCGTTTTTTATGGACCGGCCAACCCCGCAGGTTATTCAGCCGCGCCTCAGCGCACCACCCAGACCACCAACATCAGCAGTCCGATCATTACCGGCTGGTGGAGCATGTAGTAGCTCAGGCTCCAACGGCCCAGTATTCCCAATGGTTTCAAAAACCGTGGCATGGACACCGACATCCAATGGTTGCGACGGCCCAACGTCCACTGGCCCAACGCCAAGCCCCACCACAACATACCCAGCCACGGCAGCACGGGCACGTAGTCTTCAGTGAAGGGTTTGCGTGACACCAACCCCAGCCAGTTGAGCGCGCGGCTATTGAACAAGGGCGCGACGTCGCCCCAGGCTGATGTCAAAAGATGTTGGGCCAGAGGCGGCAGAGCCAAGGCGATCAACCCTGCCAACCACAGCCAGGTGCCCCAACCAACGGTGCACCTTGCGATGAGCAGCATGACCGCCATGCCGTGCAGCACGCCAAAGTGAATAAAACTCTGGGGAAACATGGCGAACGAGCCTGCGCTGACCAGCAAGGCGCAGCCCACAATCTGCGCCCACCGTCGACCAAATCGGTGCCAGCCTTGCCCCTGGTGCAGAGCAATCGCCTGCCCCAGGCCCGCGCAAAACAGAAACAGACTGACGATGACCGTCCGCTGCATCGTCCAGAACGGATCCACACGAAAATTCTGAGGCCAGAAGCCAAAGTGGCTAAGGTCGAAGCAGAAATGGAATACGGTCATCCACACCATGGCCAGCCCACGCAATGTGTCCACCGACTCATAGCGGCCGGAGCGATGGGACACGCCATCGCGTGATGGCAAGGACGACACGGGAGATGAAATGGACGATGGGGCGCTCATTGACGGACCAGTCAGAATGACCATCGGGTTTTGTTTGGCCCGAAGCGACAGACGCATCGTACGAAAGTCTAGTGCCCCTCGCGGGCGCATATCGCATGCGGACAAGAAAAAAGGCCCTGCAGCATTTGCTGCAAGGCCTTCAAACATTGGTCGGAGCGGCGGGATTCGAACTCGCGACCCTCTGCTCCCAAAGCAGATGCGCTACCAGGCTGCGCTACGCTCCGACAGCTCGTATTCTAACCCGTCAAATTTGTGTTTTTTAGCTCGATGGTCACTTTTTGAAATTTTTTTAAAGCGACCAACAAGCCGCGGGAACAGAAAGACTACGAAAACGATTCAGCCCGGCTGGCTGAACACTCAGCGTCAATTAACGACTCGACGGACCAGGGCCACGGCCTGCCAGATGGCGGAAGGTAATGCGACCCTTGGACAGGTCATAAGGAGACATTTCCAAAGACACTTTGTCTCCGGCCAAGATGCGGATGTGATGCTTGCGCATCTTGCCGCCGGTGTAGGCAATCAGCTGGTGACCGTTCTCGAGCGTCACGCGAAAGCGCGAGTCGGGCAACACTTCGGTCACGGAGCCTTGCATTTCAATCAATTCTTCTTTGGCCATGTTCTCTTGTCTTTTCAAAAATCAAAAAATCTGATGATCAGCGCCTGAACGCTGGGGCATCCACCACGGCCAATGCAGCGTGGTCGGGCTCGACACACGGTGCGTTGCGGGCGGTGGGAGTCGCTGCACCCGGGGCGCAGATCAGGCAGAAGGCCGGGGAGACGGCTTCAATGGACAGGCTTGAGCACTGTGCATAGCCTGTTGATTGTACCGCGATGTGCCTGTTTTTAACTATGGCCCGGCTTTGGCTGCTACCACAGGTGCGATTTGCCCCCTGGGAGTGCCAGACGAAACATCATCCTCACGCCCCTGGACGGTGATTGCCAGGGTGCGTACCAAATCGGTCTGCGTAATCACCCCGACCAACCGCGCCTCAGGGTCCACAATCGGTATGTGGTGGTGCCCGCCATGCGAAAACAAGGGAACCAAGTCCATCGCATGCTGCTCCACATGGGCTGTTTGCACGGGGTGCGACATGATCTCGCCGACCGTTGCGGGTTGACCGCTGCGCCCCATGACCAGCGTGCGCAATCGCTGCCCCAGCCCTTCATGCAGGTCAAGGTTGGCCAAGCGCATGAAGTCGGCAACAGTGACGATGCCGAGGACAAGACGCTGCGCATCGACCACGGGCAGCGCCTTGATCTGTTCAGCACGCATCAGCGTCCACGCGTCTTTGAGCGAGACACCCGCCTCCACGGCAAAAGGGGGTTTAGACATGATGTCAGCGCAGCGCAAATCCCCCAATGTCCGCTGGAAAGCAGCGCGCCCCGCCAGGTGCAAAAGCCCCTCCAGGTCGGCCCGGCTCACATCCAGAACCTGGTTGTAATGCGAAAGCGCGGCATCCACATCCGAGGACGTAAACGCCCTCGCGGCGATGTCGCCACTGGCCCGCGCACGCTGCGGATGCGGATACCTGCGGCCAGTGAGACTGTTGTAGACCACCGCAGCCAGCAGCAGTATCAGCACGTTGAACAGAATGGGAAATGCCGCCAATCGCCACCCATCGCCTGCACCCAGCACCACATACAGCGCCATCGCCCCGCCCGGCGGATGCAGACAGCGCAATGGCACCATGAGCGCGATGGCCAGCCCCACCGCCAGGGCGCCCGCCAATGTGGTGTCTGGCACAAGGGCCGAGCAACCCGCCCCCACCAGCGCCGACAGCGTACTGCCACCCAGCACAGGCCAAGGTTGTGCCAACGGACTGGAAGGCATCCCGAAAACAAGCACCGCGCTGGCTCCCAGCGACGCCACCATCCAGGGGCCAGTTTCGCTCTCGCCCGCCCACCACCGGCTGATCAAGGCCGTCAACAGCACCCCCACCACGGCGCCTGCGATAAAACGAAGCCGCTCTCGACCATCGATGCCCAGCGGAGCGGGCCAGAAATGCCGCAGCCACCCCACCAGCCTCCCAAAAAGCGACGCTGAAGGGGACGACGATGACGAAGGCGGCGATGAAAAGGGCATGGGAGATTCGAGGGGCGCAGCGGCGTGAACACCCTAAAAGCATGGCGAAATCAAAAACTCAAGGCAGACGCGGGCTGACAACGCGTTAACCCAGAGAGAGCATTTTGCATGGGTATCTTGAGACCGCCTCTGACTGGATATCAACAGGGTGACGATCAATCTACCGGTCATTTTGAACCGCAAATTCTGGAAACTACCTATGCGTCAGCACCGCATGGCCCACCAACGGATCAAATTCATGATCTATACTGCATCAAGCAAGAATTGATGCATTTTAATTCACATTCGATGCTTTCAGGTTCCTACAAGCTCAGCAAATCACAGCTTTGGTTTCTTGGCGTGTTCATCGAAATACGACCGACTCAGGAATGCGGTCCAACATGCACCCCCATGCCATCGGTACGGGTAAGCCATAGGTTTTCACCACAGGAGGCTTGGAGTAAATTACTTTAAGCCTAAACAAAGGAGTCCCTTCCCATGACCACACGCCGCCTCGTCATCAGCCGCAGTGCCGCCCTCGTAGGCGCCGCCTCCACGGGCCTGTTGCTGCCCTCCATCGTGCGTGCGCAAAGCGGCAAAGTCCGCGTAGGTTTCATGCTGCCCTACACCGGCACCTTTGCCCAACTGGGCGTTGCGATTGAAAACGGGGTGCGGCTGGCGATTGACCAGCAAGGTGGCAAGCTGGGTGGACGCGAGATCGAGTGGTTCAAGGTAGATGACGAATCAGAGCCCAGCAAAGGCGTCGAAAACGCCAGCAAGCTGGTTCAGCGCGACAAAGTCGATGTGCTGATTGGCACTGTGCACTCCGGTGTGCAGATGGGAATCCAAAAGGTGGCGCGTGACACCGGGGTGCTCAGCCTGATTCCCAACGCGGGCGTACACGCGGCGACCCGCGCACTCTGCGCCCCCAATGTGTTCCGCACATCGTTTAGCAACTCCCAACCCACCTTAGCGCTGGGCAAGGCGATGGTCGACAAAGGCCACAAAAAGGCCGTGTGGATCACCTGGAAGTACGCCGCTGGCGACGAAGCCTTTGAAGGTTTCAAGCAAAGCTACACCGCCGCCGGCGGCACCATCGTGAAAGAGTTGGGCCTGCCCTTCCCCAACGTCGAGTTCCAGGCACTGCTCACCGAGATCGCGGCGCTCAAGCCCGACGCTGTCGCTTGCTTCTTCGCTGGTGGCGGTGCCGCAAAGTTCATCCGCGACTACGCAGCGGCGGGCCTCAAGGACAAGATTCCGCTGTATGGCTCGGGCTTCCTCACTGAAGGCGTGCTGGACGCCGCTGGTCCTGCCGCCGACGGCATCATCACCACGATGCACTACAGCGATTCGCTGGACACGCCGCGCAACAAGCAATTCCGCCTCGAATACGCCAAGGCGTTCCGCAGCCAGCCCGACGTGTACGCGGTGCAAGGCTATGACACTGGCTTGCTGCTGGTGCAAGGCGCCAATGCGGTCAAAGGCGACATGTCGTCCAAGCCCGCGCTTTACAAGGCGCTGGAAAGTGCCGTCATCGACAGCCCCCGCGGCAAATGGACGATGAGCAAGTCACACAACCCGGTGCAGGATATTTACCTGCGGCAGGTTGAAAACAAGGAAAACAAGGTCATTGGCATTGCCGCCAAGGCCCTGGCCGACAGTGGCGCCGGTTGCCGCATGGGCTGATACACCGTAGCGCAGGCTAGGCTGCCATCAGGCATCGGCACCGTCCGAGTGCCTTTGGCATGCTGCAGGTTTTGACACAATGGAGAAGCCGTCTGCCATTTTGGCGGGCGGTCCCATCGCGCGTCCGCGCGCTGCGGCCAACCATCCCTCTTTACGCAACCCCATGTCGCTCAGTACCTACCTGCTTTACCTTGCCGCAGTGGCCCTGCTGGTTTTGTCACCGGGCCCCACCATGCTCATGTGCATGACGTCTTCCCTGCAGCATGCCCTCGCAAGGCGCTCGCAGCGGCGGCTGGCAGTGTGACCGCTGTGCTCGGCACCATGCTGCTGTCCGCACTGGGTCTGGGGGCACTACTGGCGGCCTCCGAAACTGCTTTCTGGGTGCTCAAGGCTGCAGGCGCCGCCTACCTGATATGGCTGGGCATCAAGACCTTTCGCAGCCGTGCCACCGTGTTCGACGAGCTACCCGAGCAAGATGGGAAAGCTGCGAAAGCGCTGGCACCCGTCCCTGCACACAAGCTGTTTGTGCAAGGACTGATCGTTGGGGGAAGCAACCCCAAAGCAATCTTGTTTTTCACCGCGTTCTTTCCGCAGTTTCTCGACCCTGCCGCCGCCTGGGCGCCGCAGTTTGCCGTGTTGGCCAGCACCTTCGTTGCGTTTGAATTCACGGTACTCACGCTGTGCGCGCTGGGTGTGGCGCGCCTGGCCCCGGTGCTGCGTTCCGGCACCCGCATGCGGTGGTTCAACCGCGTCTGCGGCGGGTTGTTCGCGCTGATGGGCACCTTGCTTCTCGCCACGCGCCGCGCCGCATAAACCATTCAACCGACCTCCATGGACTTCGCCACCTTTCTGATCCAGCTGCTCAACAGTGTGCAGTACGGCCTGCTGCTGTTCATGCTGGCGGCTGGCCTGACGCTGATCTTCGGGATCATGGGAGTGGTGAACCTGGCGCACGGCAGCTTTTACATGCTGGGTGCCTACCTGGCCTATTCGCTGTCCGCGTACTTCGGCAGTCTCACATTGGCCATTCTCGGAGGAGCCGCCATCGCCGTGGTGTTTGGCCTGGCACTGGAATGGCTGCTGTTTCGCCATTTCTATCACCGAGACCACCTCGACCAGGTGCTGCTGACCTTCGGCCTGATCTACATCTTTGAAGAACTGCGCTCCATCCTGTGGGGAGACGACGTGCATGGCGTCGCGATTCCCCCCCTGCTGGAATGGTCCATCCCGCTCACAGACAACCTCTCCTACCCCGCGTACCGGTTGTTCATCTCAGCCGTCTGTATTGCGTTGGCGATTGGCCTGTACTTGCTGATTTCCAAGACCCGCCTGGGCATGAAGATCCGCGCTGGCGCTTTCAACCGCGACATGGCGGAATCGCTGGGCGTGAATATCAAGTTGATTCACGCCATCGTTTTTGCACTCGGCGTGGGCCTGGCCGCCGTCGCGGGCATGGTGGCAGCGCCAGTCTCCAGCGTGTACCCCAACATGGGGTCGTCGGTGCTGATCATGTGTTTTGTCGTGGTGGTGATTGGTGGTATCGGGTCCGTTCGTGGCGCGCTCATTGCGGCGCTGCTGGTGGGCTTGGTGGACACCTTTGGCAAAGTGCTGCTGCCATCGATGTCCGGCATGCTGGTGTACATGCTGATGGCCGCCGTGCTGCTCTGGAAACCTGAAGGTCTCTTTAAACAATGACTGCCCCCATGCCCGTCACTTCCTGTACTTCGTTGCCCACCGAGGGGGCATTCGCCGCCTTGGGGCGCACCGGCGGCAACTCATGAGCACACCCCGCGCCAATATCGAAGTGCTGCCGCGCAGCGTGCAGTTCGCCCTGGCACTGGGAATGGCCGCGCTGCTGCTGTTCCCTGTGGTGGGAAGCGATTTTTATGTGCAGATGGTCACACGCATGATGATCATGGCCATCTTCGCGATGAGCCTGGACCTGCTGCAGGGCGTCACAGGCCTAGTGTCGCTGGGCCACGCCGCCTACTTTGGCGTGGCAGGCTACGCGCTGGCCTTTCTCACACCGGCCGATACGCCGGTGAGCCTGTGGTGGTCACTGCCGCTGGCCGTGGCGGGGGCGGGGTTGGTGGCCTTGATCATCGGATTCTTCGTCGTTCGCACGCACGGCATCTACTTCATCATGGTCACCATGGCGTTCGCGCAGATGGTGTTCTATCTGTTCTTTGACAACAAAGTGCTCGGCGGATCGGATGGGCTGTACATCAACTTCCGGCCCGACGCCTCGGTGTTCGGCTGGATGCCGTTCGACCTGGAAGGCCGCAAAACCTTCTACTACTTCACGCTGGCCTTGGTGGTGTTGGTCTACGTGTTGCTGCGTCGCTTGCTGTGGAGCCCCCTCGGCCGTGCGCTGGCAGGCATTCGCATCAACGAGCACCGCATGCGTGCCATGGGTTTCGGCACCCGCGGCTACAAGCTCACGGCCTTTACGGTGGCGGGCGCCCTCGCAGGCCTGGCAGGCTATCTGTGGGGGGCGCAGACCGGCTACGTGAACCCGGAGCTGATGGGTTTTCACATGAGCGCACACGCCATCATGATGGTCATCCTGGGCGGTATGGGCAACTTTGCGGGGGCCATCGTGGGCGCGTTCGCGTTCGAATACCTGCTCCATGTGTTCAAGGACGTCACCAAACACTGGCAGTTGCTGATGGGCGGGTTCATTGTGCTGGTGGTGGTGGCTGCACCGCGCGGGCTGCTGGGCATGCTGGGGCAACGCACCGCCAGCAAAGCGCAGGAGGACACCCCCCATGGCTGATGTACTGCTTTCGGCCCGGCAATTGACCAAGCGGTTTGGTGGTCTGGCTGCTGTCAATGGCGTGTCGGTGGATCTGTGGCGGGGCCGCATCCACGCCGTGATCGGGCCCAACGGCGCTGGCAAGTCGACGTTGACCAACTTGCTCTCTGGCGACTTGGTGCCCACCTCGGGCCAGGTCCACGTGGGCACCACCAACGTCACAGGCTGGGCGCCCGAACGCATCTCGCGCCAGGGCCTGGGGCGCAGCTACCAAAAGACCAACATCTTCCTGCCGCTCACCGTGCATGAAAACGTGCGCCTGGCGGCCCAGTCGCGCGATGCGCAGCAACCCTGGAACCCGTTGCGGTGGTGGTTGGACACGCGCAAAAACACTATCAAAAACAGAGCTACTAACGCCCGTCTGGAAAGCGCTATCGAGCTTTCTGGCTTAAAAGATCGGCGCACTGCCATTGCTGGCGCCATGAGCCACGGCGAACAGCGCCAGCTGGAGATCGCCATGACCCTGGCGACAGAGCCCCAGGTGCTGCTGCTTGACGAGCCCCTGGCGGGCATGGGGGTGGCAGAGGCCGAACGCATGGTGGAGCTGCTGCAACGCCTCAAGCCCGCCCACGCCATCATGCTGGTCGAGCACGACATGGACGCCGTGTTTGCGCTGGCCGATCACCTGACCGTGATGGTCAATGGCGAAGTGATTGCCCATGGCACGCCCCCCGAGGTACGTGCCGATGCCACGGTGCAAGCCGCCTACCTGGGCGAGGACCACTGAGATGAAAGACACACCTTGGATCGATGCCCGGGGCATCCACACCTTCTACGGCGCCAGCCACATCCTGCACGGGGTGGACTTCACCGTCGGTCAGGGCGAAACCATCGGCCTGATGGGCCGCAACGGCATGGGCAAAAGCACCTTGCTCAAGTCGCTGATGGGGCTGGTCAAGCCGCGCTCCGGCAGCATCACCATGTCGGGCCGTGACATGACCGGCAAACCGCCCTACGAGGTGGCTCGGCTGGGCATTGCGTATGTGCCCGAAGGCCGTGGCATCTTTGGCAACCTCAGCGTGGTCGAAAACCTGCAGATGGCTGCACGCGCCGGCACACGGGGCCAGCGCGACTGGACGTATGACCGGGTGCTGGAAACCTTCCCGCGCCTGAAAGAACGGCTGGGCCACGGCGGCCAGCAACTGAGCGGTGGCGAGCAACAGATGCTGACCATTGGCCGCGCGCTGATGACCAACCCGGATGTCCTCATCCTGGACGAAGCCACCGAAGGCTTGGCGCCGCTGATCGCGCGCGAGATCTGGCGCATCTGCAGCCTGATCAAGGAGAGCGGCATCAGCAGCGTGATCGTGGACAAGAACTGGAAACACGTCACCCAGATCACCGACCGCAACATCATCCTGGTCAAAGGCCAGGTGGTGTTTGAAGGCAGCTCCGACGCCCTGCACGCGCAGCCGCAGTTGCTGGAGCAGTACCTGGGTGTGTGAGACCGCGGCGGCTCGCGTCGCTGCGCCGATAGAATCGTCCGCTTTCGTCTTTGAGGGGTTCGCCCGTGTCTGATCGCCTGGCAGTTCTGCCGCAATACCTCATGCCCAAGCAGGCCCTGACCACCCTGGCGGGCAAGTTTGCTTCGGCCCAGCTGGGGGGTCTGACCACTTCGGTGATCCGCCGCTTTGTGGCCCGCTACAACGTCAACATGGCCGAGGCCGCTAACCCTGACATCACCAGCTACGCATCGTTCAACGACTTCTTCACTCGCGCGCTGCAACCCGGGGCACGGCCACTCGCCCACGCCGACCTCATTTGCCCCGTCGATGGGGCCATCAGCCAGTTTGGCCCCATCCAGAAGGACCAGATTTTTCAGGCCAAAGGCCACAGCTATTCGACCACCACACTGGTCGGCGGTGACGCCGCCGCAGCCGCGCGTTTCGACAACGGCCACTTCGCCACGTTGTACCTGAGCCCGCGCGACTACCACCGCATCCACATGCCGTGCGCGGGCGAGTTGACGCGCATGGTGCATGTGCCCGGGGATCTGTTCTCGGTCAACCCCACCACGGCACGGGGTGTGCCCGGCCTGTTTGCGCGCAACGAGCGCGTGGTGTGCTTTTTTGAATCCGCCGACGGGCCGTTCGTACTGGTTTTGGTGGGCGCCACCATCGTCGGCAGCATGGCCACCGTATGGCATGGCCAGGTGAACCCGCCACGCAGCGGCACCTTGCGGCAGTGGGACTACGCCCAAGGGCAAGTTCAACTGCAAAAGGGCGAAGAAATGGGCCGCTTCTTGCTCGGCTCGACCGTGGTGATGTTGTTCCCCCAAGGCCCGCTGCAGTTCAATTCGCAATGGGCCCCCACGCGGGCGATTCAGCTGGGCGAGGCCATGGGGCAGCGTGTGCCTTCGTCAACTCCAGAAAATTGAATTCCGCTCCCCTGCTCCACGCCCCCTCACGCTGAGGGAGCGTCGCCCAGATCAGCGTTACTCCCGGTCTGGCACGCGGGTCAGATGGAAGGCCGTCGGGGCCAATTGCAAGGCTTCGGGGTACACCGGGATGTCATTGCCGACCAGATAGATCATCAGCATATTGCGGCGGATGACGACGTGGCTCACCGTTTCGCGCTGCTGATTCCACCGCACGGCAACGCCGGGCTTGAAATGGGGCATGTAGTAATAAGCGGTGGGATCCATACAGTGCGGCTCCTTCCGCAGGGTGGGTCAACACGGACCCACACGGCAGTCTGTGACAGACTGTAAGCTCATACTAGCACCGAAGGCGCGCTCATGGTGGCCAATTACACCCCATGACAACGCGGCTCCCTCAAGCAGTCGATGCAGCCGATGCCGCCGCAGCAAAGCCCAGTGCCGCTTTCAACATACGCTGCAGGTGCGGTTGCACCCCTGCGGCCACCTTGGGCAGGTAGTCAAACGGCAGTGCTTCCTGCATGTAGCTGCATTGCGTCATCTCCAGCTGGATGGCGTGCACGCCCTGCCCTGGCTGGCCGTATTGGCGCGTGATGTGCCCCCCTTTGAAGCGGCCATTGAGCACTGCCGTGTAGCCGCTGGCTTGCTTGGCGATGGACAGCAGCTCTTGCGCCAGCGCGGGGTCGCAGCTTTCGCCATTGGCTGTGCCCAGGTTCAGGTCGGGCAACTTGCCTTCAAAAAAGCGCGGCAGCACCGAGCGGATCGAATGTGCGTCCCACAGCACCGCCACGCCATGCTGGGCGCGGATGCGGTCCAGCTCGGTGCGCAGTTGCGCGTGGTAAGGCGCCCAGATCGCATCTCGGCGCGCAACCACTTCGGCGTCATCGGGTACGTCCCCGTTGGCGTAGATGGGCGTGTCGGCAAAGGTATCGACCGGGCACAGGCCCGTGACGCTCTGGCCGGGGTACAGGCTGGCGCCGTCGGGCGGGCGGTTCAAATCCACCACATAGCGCGAATGGGTGGCCACCAGGATGGAGGCGCCCAGGTCTTTGGCGAACCCGTACAGGCGTTCCATGTGCCAGTCGGTGTCGGGCACGTGGCGGGCTTCTTCGGTAAAGCGGGCCGCCAACGCGGGTGGCACATAGGTGCCCGCGTGGGGCATGGAAATCAGCAAGGGCTGGGTGCCCTGGTGAAAGAGAAACGGGGGCGGAGAGGTATCGGTCATGGCGGGCTCAGAAAAGCAAAACAGAGACAAGTTCAATCCGGCGCAATGGTGGCTGAACGTGCGGCCACAAAGGCCTGGGCCGCTGCGTCGTGCAGCACATGCTGGCCGTCAGCCACCCGGCGGACACCTGCCACCCACAGGCTGTCGATGGCCGAGGTGCGGTGGCTGCCAAACACATGGGCCGAGAGCATGCTGTGCGCGGGCAAATCACACAGCGCCACATGGTGGGCATCCAGCACCACCATGTCAGCCTGCTGGCCCAGCGCAATGCCGCCAACGGCACGCCCTGCGGCCTGCGCACCGCCCGCCACAGCCTGCAGAGTCATGGCGGTGGCCACCTCGGCCTGCGCAGCGCTGGCCAGCACATTGCGCTGGCGGCGCGACAAGCGCTGGCTGTACTCCAACATCAGCAGCTCTTCGGCCGCGTTCACGCAGGCGTGGCTGTCCGAACCTACACCCCAGCCGCCGCCGTGCTGCAGCCACAAAAGCATGTCGAAGATGCCGTCGCCCAGATTAGCCTCTGTGGTGGGGCAGATGCCTGCCACAGCCCCCGTGCGAGCGGCAGCAGCGTACTCATCGGGGGTCATGTGCGTGGCATGCACCAGGCACCAGCGGGCATCCACGGGGGCATGGTCCAGTAGCCATTGCACGGGGCGCTGGCCGCTCCAGGTGATGCAGTCATCCACCTCCTGCGTCTGTTCGGCGATGTGGATGTGGATGGGCGCCTCTGGGTTCAGCGCGGTCAAGCCTTGCACCGCGATCGCCAGGCTGTCGGGCGGCACGGCGCGCAGCGAGTGCGGGGCCAAGCCAAAAACAGCCCCTTGCGCTTGTGTAGCGGGCGCCAGGCGCTCTAATAATGAGAGCATGTTGTCTGTGTTGCGGATGAAGCGGGCCTGGTCGGCGCGCGGCGGCTTGGCGCCAAACCCGCTGGTCTGGTACAGCACCGGCAGCAAGGTGATGCCAATGCCCGCATTGCGCGCCGCCCGCAGCAGCGCCAGCGACAAGGTGGCGTCATCGGCATAGGGTGTGCCACCCTGGTCGTGGTGCACGTAGTGAAACTCGCAGACCGAGGTGTAGCCTGCCTCCAGCATCTCCACGTACAGCCAGGTGGCAATCGCCTCCAGCGATTCGGGCGTGATGCGCGACGCAAAGCGGTACATCAGATTGCGCCAGCTCCAGAAGCTGTCCTGGCTTTCTCCGCGGTATTCCGTGAGGCCCACAAACGCGCGTTGAAACGCATGCGAGTGCAGGTTGGGCATGCCCGGCAGCAGCGGCCCTTTCGCCACGGGCACACCCGCTGGCGCCACGCAGTCGGCAGTCAGGTGGGTAATGCGCCCTGCCCCATCCCACTGCACCCACACGTTGCGCGCCCACCCGGTGGGCAACAAGGCATCTGCCGCAAAGAGGCTGCGGCCAGCGGTATTGGGCTCAAACACCATGGTGGGCTCCTTGTTCGCTAAAGAGGCCCAGGCCATCGGCCACCACACGGCCCTGGCGCACGATGGTGGCCGCTGGCTTGTGGCCAAACCAGTATGCCAGCTCGGCGGCCTCGGCCACCGGCCACAGCACAAAGTTGGCAGGCCGGCCCGATGCGATGACCCCGTGCGAATCCTGCAACCCCAGCGCCCGCGCTGCGTGGGTGGTGATGCCTGCCAGTGCCTCGGGCACCGTCAGGCGAAACAGCGTGCAGGCCATGTTGGCCATCAGCAGCAGGCTCAGCGCGGGCGACGTGCCGGGGTTGTGGTCGGTAGATACGGCCATGGGCACCCCCGCTGCGCGCAGTTGCGCAATGGGCGGCAGGTGCGTGTCGCGCAGCGTGTAGTAGGCGCCGGGCAGCAGCACCGCCACGGTGCCCGCGGCCTGCATGGCGGCAATGCCGTCGGCCGACAGGTGCTCGATGTGATCACACGACAACGCACCGTAGCGCGCCGCCAGGGCCGCGCCGCCCATGTCCGACAGCTGCTCGGCGTGCAGCTTGACGGGGATGCCCAGCTTTTGCGCGGCCTGGAAGACCTGCTCGGTCTCGGCCAGCGTGAAGGCGATGCGTTCGCAGAACACGTCCACCGCATCCACCAGCCCTTCGGCGGCCAGCGCGGGCAGCATCTGGTTGCAGACCAGGTCGATGTAGTCTTGGCTGCGACCTGCGTATTCAGGCGGCAACGCGTGGGCGCCCAAAAATGTAGTGCGCACCGTCACGCCAAAAGCATCTCCCAGGCGGCGGGCCACGCGCAGTTGTTTGCACTCGTGCTCCAGCGCCAGCCCGTAGCCCGACTTGATCTCGATGGCGCACACGCCCTCATCCAGCAGGGCTTGCAGGCGCGGCGCCGCCAGGGCGAAAAGCTCATCTTCCGTCGCCTCGCGGGTGGCGCGCACCGACGAGACGATGCCACCACCGGCCTTCGCCACCTCTTCGTACGTGGCCCCGGCCAGGCGCATCGCAAACTCGTTGGCACGCTGGCCGCCGTAGACCAGGTGGGTGTGGCAATCCACCAGGCCCGGCGTGGCCAGCGCGCCTTGCGTTTCAAAGCGCGGCAGCGCAGCCAACGAGCTTGGCAACCGGTCTTGCGGCCCCACCCAGCGGACCATGCCAGCCTGCACCGCCACGCACACCCGTTCATCGGGCGGCAGCGGCACGTCGGCCACCATCAACTCAGCCACTGGGCGCAGGCCCGTCCACACGCCATCCGCATTGGGGGCCGACAAAACCCGGTGTTGTTCGTCACGCATCTTGTTGGCAGCCATTGTCTTTATTGACTCATTTACTATAAATATAATAGCTACTAGCGCTTATAGATAAAGCGCTAGAGGCCAATTTGACTCATATTTTCTCGAAAGAGGCGCCCCGCAGACTCAACGCGTCGGCTCCAGGGCGATCCACGCGAGTGTCGCGGACTGCCCGCCGACTCCGGTGGTGAACGCAGCGCCCATCGGCTCTACCCGGCTGTGCTCATCCTGGTGCTCGTCGTTCACCCACCACACGCCCTGCCCCGCAGCCAGTGTGCGTGTGGACGCGCCATCGCTCCAGCGCCACGTGCCTTGCAGCACCATGCACAGACCAGCGCCGATCCCGTCCAGCGACTGCGCCTGGCGCACCACCTGCAGCGCACCGCGCCAGGCGCCGCGGCGCACCATCAGGTTGAAGTCGGTCGAGGTGCCGCCCAGCATTTGGCAATCCACCGGCTCCTCGCCCGCGAAGGCAAAGGGCACGCCCGCCTGGTCCAGCGTGTGCTCCCACCCACCGGCCTTGCCAGTCAGTTGTACGCCATCGCCCCCCAGCAGCATGATCTGCCGATCCACCCCCGGGAACGCAGAGAACGGCCCGGGCGTGGAAATGGTGGCCACGCTCACGCGCCACTCAAAACCATTCATGCCCGCACCGGGCGGCCAGCAGACCAGTTCCTGCGTGCTGCCGCCACCGTTTTTCCAGGGCACGCTGGGGGCTGCGGCCAGATCAAAAAATTCCAGCATACCGAGGCATTCATGCAGCATGGCCGCCCGCCATCGGTTCACCGTCCACCAGCAGCGGGAACAGCGGGTGGTTCATCTCAGTGCCTGCGGGCAGCTCATCGGCCAGACCCGGAAACTCGGGCGAGGTCTTCCACGGCCGGGGCGCATGGCGGGTGTCATCGCCGAGGAATCGCACAGAGAACACGCGCCGACGGTTGGGCCCCTCCACCCCGCCCGCTGCATGCAGCGTGAGCATGTGAAAACACACCACATCGCCCGGCTCAATCTCCCAGCCCACGATGGGGAAGGCGTCGCGGTCGGCCTCGACGTTGGGCAGGTCCTGCAGGCTGCCTTCGGGGAACCACTTGGCCTGGTTGTCCATAAATGTGCGGGGCATCAGCCACGGGCCCTTGTGTGAACCCGCCACAAACTCCAGCGTGGCCGCGCGGGACACCGGGTCCACCGGAATCCACATGCTCACGTTCTGCATGCCGTCGATGTTGTAGTACGGCTGGTCCTGGTGCCATGGCGTGCGCTGGCGTGTGCCCGGCTCCTTGACCAACACGTGGTCGTGGTACAGCCGCACCGTGCGCGACTGCATCAGCCGCTGTGCGGCCAGAGCCAGCGGTGTCTCGCGCACAAAGCGGCCAAACTGCGGGATGTCCTGCCAGTTGCAGAAGTCCTCGAAGAACCGGCCCGGGTCGTCCGGGCGGCTGGCCACCTTGGCGCGCGGGCTGGGCGCGGCCAGGTTGGCGTCGATGCCATCGCGCAGCAAGGCCACTTCATCGGGCGTGAGCAGCTGCTGGATGCACAGCGCGCCGTCGCGGGCAAAGCGGGCGATGTCGTCTGCCGTCAGGCGCTGCGCAACCCGTTGCTGCAGGGCTTCTGGGGTGGGAAGCGTCGTCATGGTGGGCTCCACTCAACAAGGTCTCTTCAAGACAAAAAGCGCGCCGGTTACTTCACCATGGGCAGCTTCAGGCCCTGCTTCTTGGCGGTTTCCACGGCCAGCTCGTAGCCCGCGTCCGCATGGCGCATCACGCCGCTGCCGCAGTCGTTGACCAGCACACGCGCCAAGCGCTCAGCCGCGTCATCGGTGCCATCGGCCACGATGACCATGCCCGAGTGCTGCGAGTAGCCCATGCCCACGCCGCCACCGTGGTGCAGGCTGACCCAAGTGGCGCCGCCTGCGGTGTTGAGCAGCGCGTTGAGCAGCGGCCAGTCGCTGACGGCATCGGTGCCGTCCTTCATGGCTTCGGTTTCGCGGTTGGGGCTGGCCACGCTGCCAGTGTCCAGGTGGTCGCGGCCGATCACGATGGGGGCCTTCAGCTCGCCGCTCTTCACCATTTCGTTGAAGGCCAGGCCCGCGATGTGGCGCTCACCCAGGCCCAGCCAGCAGATGCGTGCGGGCAGGCCCTGGAAGGCGATGCGCTCGCCCGCCATGTCGAGCCAGCGGTGCACGTGCTTGTTCTCAGGAAACAGCTCCTTGATCTTGGCGTCGGTCTTGCGGATGTCTTCAGGGTCGCCCGAGAGTGCCACCCAGCGGAACGGACCCTTGCCTTCGCAGAACAGCGGGCGGATGTAGGCGGGTACGAAGCCAGGGAAGTCGAACGCGTTTTTCACGCCTTCGTCGAACGCCACCTGGCGGATGTTGTTGCCGTAGTCCACCGTGGGGATGCCCATCGATTGGAAGTCGAGCATGGCCTGCACGTGCACGGCGCAGGACTTGGCTGCGGCCTTTTTCAGGGCGTCGTGCTGCGCCACGTCCTGCTGCGCGGCGCGCCATTGATCCACCGTCCAACCGCTGGGCAGGTAGCCGTTGACGAGGTCGTGGGCGGAGGTCTGGTCGGTGACCAGGTCGGGCTTCAGGCCACCGGCCTGGGCACGCTTCACCAGTTCAGGCAGCACATCGGCCGCATTGCCCAGCAGCGCGATGGAGATGGCCTCCTTGGCCGCCGTGTGCTGTTGGATCAGTTCAAACGCGTGGTCGATGTCGCGCGCCTGCTTGTCCACGTAGCGCGTGCGCAGGCGAAAGTCGATGCTGCTTTGCTGGCACTCGATGTTGAGCGACACCGCGCCCGCAAACGTGGCGGCCAGTGGCTGCGCGCCGCCCATGCCGCCCAGGCCCGCGGTCAGTATCCACTTGCCCTCGAGCGAGCCGCCGTAGTGCTTGCGGCCGGCCTCGGCAAAGGTTTCGTACGTGCCCTGCACGATGCCCTGCGTGCCGATGTAGATCCAGCTGCCGGCGGTCATCTGGCCGTACATGAACAGGCCCTTTTGGTCCAGCTCGCTGAAGTGCTCCCAGTTGGCCCACTTAGGGACAAGGTTGGAGTTGGCCAGCAGCACGCGGGGCGCGTTGGCGTGGGTCTTGAACACGCCCACGGGCTTGCCGGACTGGATGAGCAGGGTTTCGTCGTCGTTCAGGTCCTTGAGCGAAGCGAGGATCTGGTCATAACACTCCCAATTGCGCGCGGCGCGGCCGATGCCGCCGTATACCACCAGGTCCTGCGGGCGCTCGGCCACTTCAGAGTCCAGGTTGTTCTGGATCATGCGGTAGGCGGCCTCGGTGAGCCAGCTCTTGCAGGTGAGCTGGTTGCCGCGCGGCGCGCGGATCACGCGGCTGGCGTCGTGGCGGGGGTCGGTGCTGGTGGTGGAGGAAGCTGCGGCAGCAATGATGGCGTCGTTGGCGTTCATGGTGGGCTCCTGTGAATCAATGGGTGTAAATGAATGAGATCAGGCGTGGCTGGGGAGGCACTGCAGCAGCGGCGCAGGCCATGGCGTCTGCATGGCCCACTCGCGCATGGCTTCGATGTCGGTGGCGAGGAAGCGGTCTTGCTCCAGGTAGGCCACGCGCTGGCGGATGGCAGCGAACTGGTCTTCGATGAGAGGAGAACTCTTGAGTGCACGGTCGAATTCCATGCCCTGCGCTGCAGCCATGGCCTCGATGCCGACCATCACGGCCGCGTTGCGCACCATGTCGCCCAACCGGCGTGCGCCGTAGGTGGCCATGGAGACATGGTCTTCCTGGTTGGCCGAGGTGGGCAGGCTGGTCACGCTACTGGGGTTGGCCAGGCACTGGTTCTCGGCCGCCAGCGCGGCGGCGGTGACTTGCGCAATCATGAAGCCGGAGTTCACGCCGCTGTCGCGGATCAGGAAGGCCGGCAGACCCGAGAGGCCCGGGTCGAGCAGTAAAGACAGGCGACGCTCGGAGATGGCGCCGATCTCTGCCACGGCCAGGGCGATGATGTCCGCAACGAAGGCAATGGGCTCGGCGTGGAAGTTGCCGCCGGAGATCACATCACCGTTGTCGAACACCAAAGGATTGTCCGAGGCCGCATTGGCCTCGATGGTCAACACGCGCGCGGCGTGGTGCAGGTTGTCCAGGCACGCGCCCATCACCTGCGGCACGCAGCGGATGGAGTACGGGTCCTGCACGCGGCCGCAGTTCGGGTGCGAGGTGTCGATGGCGCTACCGTCTAGCAAGGCGCGCACGGCGGCCGCCACGGCGATCTGCCCGGCCTGGCCGCGCGCTTCGTGGATGCGTGCGTCAAACGGCTTGACCGAGCCCTTGATGGCCTCCAGCGACAGGCAGCCTGCCACCAGCGCGGCCGCGAACACGCTCTCTGCGCCGAACAGCCCCGCCAGCGCCAGCGAGGTGGACACCTGCGTGCCGTTGAGCAGCGCCAGCCCTTCCTTGGGGCCCAGCACGAATGGCTGCAAACCAATGGAGCGCATGGCCTCTGCGCCCGACACCACGGCGCCGTTGACCTTGGCTTGGCCTTCGCCAATCAACACACAGGCCAGATGCGCCAGCGGCGCCAAGTCGCCCGAAGCGCCCACCGAGCCCTTGGCCGGAATCACAGGCAGCACGTTGGCATTGGCCATGGCCAGCAGCGCATCCACGATTTCAGGCCGGATGCCGGAGTGCCCGCGCGCCAGGCTGATGGCCTTGGTCGCCAGGATGAGGCGCACCACATCGTCCGCCAGCGCATCGCCCGTGCCCACGCTGTGCGACAGCACCAGGTTTCGCTGCAGCTCGGCCAGGCGCTCGTGGGCGATCTTGGTGCTGGCCAGTTTGCCGAAGCCGGTGTTGATGCCGTAGACCACCTGGTCTTCGTCCACGATGCGCTGCACCGTGGCCAGCGACGCCTGCATGAGGGCACGAGCAGATGCGTCAAGCGACAGCTGAACGGGCGCGGCGTAAATGCTGCGCAAGTCGGCCAGCGACACATGGCCGGGGCGCAGCGTCAGGGAAGAAGTAGAAGATGGGGTCATGAGGTTCATCCTGTATATACAAGTTGGCACTAGCGAAAACAATTTGGCAGCGGTCGCTGCTCTCAGCCAGCGACGGGGTTGCCGTCGGCTCGGAAGCGACTGCCCAGGCGGTAACGGGTGGCCGGGTGCAAACAACGCACCACGGTGATCGGCACGCCGCGCGACCAGGTGCGGCGGGTGAGCAGCAGGCAGGGTTCCTGCGGAGACATCTCCAGCAAAGTGGCCTGCTCGGCGGTGGGCATGACGGCATCGACCACATGCTCGATCTGGTCGAACGGCACGTTGCGCACTAGGTATTCGGACGGCTGCAGCAGCGTGAAGTCTTGCGCCGCAAACTGCGGGACCTGGCGCGGGTTGACGTGGCGGTCTTCCAGTTGCACCGGCAGGCCGTCTTCACGGTGGATACACAGCGAATGAAACACCGACTCGCCCGTGCGCAGATCCAGCGCCGCAGCGATATCGAGCGTGGCCGAGATGCGTTCCACCGCCAGCACGTCGCAGCGGTAGTCGTGCCCGCGCTGGCGGATCTCGCTGGCCAGGTTGGCGATCTGCAGCAGCGTGGACTGGGGCTTGTCTTCGGCCACAAAACTGCCCACACCGGCCATGCGCACGATGCGCCCCTGCTCCACCAGTTCGCGCAGGGCGCGGTTCACCGTCATGCGTGAAATGCCGAACTGGGTGACCAGCTCGTTCTCGGACGGCAGGCGGTCGCCCGCGCGCCAGACGCCTTCCTGGATCTTGCGCGAAATGTGGTCCTTGACCTGCTCGTACAGCGCCATCGCCTGCGCAGGCGCAGGCGCCGCCGTGCCTGCAACCGCGTTGGATGCGGCAGCGGGGCGGACGCTGCGCGGAGCAGCGGCGGGACGGCGGGAAGGACGGGCGCTCATGGTGTCTTAGTGCAGATCGGCGGCCATGGATTCGGCGCGGATCTCTTCCGTCAAACGCGCTTTGAGGTCCATGAACTCAGGGCTGGTCTTGATCGTGTAATGGCGCGGGTGGGGCAGGTCCACCGCCAGCTCGGTCTTGATGCGGCCGGGCCGGGCGCTGAACACAGCCACGCGGTTGGCCATGAAGATGGCCTCGTCGATGTCGTGGGTCACGAAGAGCACGGTCTTGCGCTCGGCCTCCCAGATGCCCAGCAGCAGCTCTTGCATGAGCACGCGGGTCTGGTTGTCGAGCGCGCCGAAGGGCTCGTCCATCAGCAAAATCTTGGGGTCGTTGGCCAGTGCGCGCGCAATGGCGGTGCGCTGCTGCATGCCGCCCGACAGCTGCTTGGGAAAATGCTGCTCGAAGCCGCGCAGGCCCACCTTGGCGATGAAGTAGTCGGCACGCTCTTTTTGCTGCGCCTCGGGCATGCCACGCTCGCGCAGGCCAAAGCGGATGTTCTGCTCGATGGTGAGCCAGGGGAACAGCGTGTAGCTCTGAAACACCATGCCGCGCTCGGCGCCGGGGCCTTCTACCGGTGCGCCGTCCAGCAGCACACGGCCGCTGGTGGCATGGTCCAGCCCCGCCACGATGCGCAGCAATGTGGATTTGCCGCAGCCCGAGGGGCCGAGGATGGTGACGAAATCGTTGTCCTGCACTTCAAAGTCGACCGGCAGCAAGGCCTGCGTGCGCTGGCCCTTGGCGGTCTCGAAGATGCGGGAAACAGCTTGTATAGATACGCGGCTCATCGCACAAAACTCCAGGCAAACAGACGGTGGTTGAGCGCCTTAAAGGCAAAGTCAGAAACTAGGCCGATGAGGCCGATGACGATGATGCCGAAGATGATCTGGCCGGTGTTCAGAAGCGACTGGCTGTCGGTGATCATGTGGCCAATGCCGCTGGACGACCCGATCAGCTCGGCCACGATCACATACGTCCACGCCCAGCCCAGCACCAGACGCAGGGTTTCGGCAATGTCGGGCGCGGCACCGGGGATGAGCACCCGCGTGACGATGCCCTTGTGGCCCGCGCCCAGCGTGTAGGCAGCCTCCACCAAGTCGCGCCGTGCGCTGCCCACGGTGACGGCCACCATCAGCGTGATCTGAAAGACCGAGCCGATGAAGATGACCAGAATTTTCTGCGCCTCGCCGATGCCAGCCCACAGGATGAGCAGCGGGATGAAGGCCGAGGCTGGCAGATAGCGGCAAAACGAAATGAAGGGTTCAAAGAACGCCTCGATGCCTTTGTAGGCACCCATGGCAATGCCCAGCGGCACGGCCACCACGGCGGCCAGGATGAAACCACCGAACACGCGCCACACCGTCATGCCGATGTCTTTGTGAAAGCCGTACTCCGCAAACAGCAGCCAGCCCTCCTTGGCCATGGTGACGGGGCTGGCCAAAAACGTGGGTGACACGTAGCCACCCAGCGTGAAGAACGCCCACACCAGCACAAACAACACAAAAAAACCAAAGCCCAGCATCCAGCGGGCACGGGCGCTCACGGGCTCCAACGGAGCGAGCGAACGATGGCGCACGGTGGCTTTTGGCTCGGTAGCGGACAGGGGTTGCACAGCGGACATGGTGCGTTCTTTTTTCTGGTGGTTGGGAGTGGCCAAGACAACTCAGCGAAGCGGTTCTGGCTAGGCGCTTCCTCGCAGGCAGTACGGTGAGTACGACAAGAGGGAGCAACGACGCCAGAAGAGTTGTGTTGGCCGCTCCTTTTACTTGATGAAGCTCGCGTCGAAGGTCACGGCCAAGTCCTCATTCGCCTTGCGGATGATGCCGGCCTCCAGCAGGATGGCCGTAGCGTCCTTCATGAAGGCCTGCAGCTCGCCTGCAAAGAACTTCTGATTTGCCGCCTTGTCCTGCCAGCGCAGGAAGGACGACGACTTGGCGAACTGCTCGCCCGTCTGCTTGACGGCGGCGCCCATGATCTCGTTGGACTTGGCAGGGTCTGCCTTGATCATGTCCAGCGCCTGGAAGTACGAATTGGCCAGGGCTTGCGCGGCCTTGCTGTTGGCCTTGAGCCAGGTGGGGTCGCAGCCCACGGTGTCCATCACCATGGGGTAGTCGAGCGTGGTGGCCAAAATCTTGCCCGCGGCCGGGTTGTCGCGCACGGTAGAAAGATACGGCTCGTACGACATGGCTGCGTCGTTCTGGCCGGCCACAAACGCCTGTGCAGACGCCTGGGGCGACAGGGTCGTGGTCTTCACGTCCTTGAGGCTCATGCCGTTTTTGCTGAGCATCCAGGCCAGGCCGAAGTAAGGGGCGGTGCCAGGGGCATCCACACCAATCGTCTTGCCCTTGAGGTCCGCAAAGCTCTTGATGTCGCCGCGCACCGCGATGCCGTCAGCGCCGTAGGACTTGTCCATTTGGAAGATCTGCACGATGGGCACGCCGTTGGCGTTCCACGCCACATGCGTCTCGACCGTGGTGGCTGCGCACTGGATGGACTTGGAAGCGAGGGCCAGGTGGCGGTCCTTCTGCGGAATCATCTTGATCTCCACATCCAGGCCGTTCTTCTTGAAGATGCCCGCCTTGTCGGCCAGGGTGAGCGGCGCAAAGCCCGTCCAGCCGGACATGCCCAGCACGATTTTGGTGTCCTGCGCCTGGGCCGGTGCGGCCAAGGCCAACATGCATGCTGTTGCCGCTGCCAGCGACGTCCATTTCACAACCGATCGAGTCATCATCTGCTCCTGTTTGAAGAAAAATTTCTGGGCCCACCCGGCCGGGCTGCACCCGCATCCCGACCGCCATGATGACAGTTGAAGCATACCTGTATATACAGGGTAAACACCAAAGTCACCGGTTCATGTGGCGAGGTGCATTAGCTAAGCAAGAGCGGGGCCAGGGCGGTAGCCAACCATTCGGCACACACCGCCACCAGATGAAAACTATCGATTTGATAGCTACTAGCGCTTTATGGATAAGCGCTAGAGGCCAATTTGACTCATATTTTTTTGAATGGTGCTTTTGCCGCCTCTCGCGAATGAAAACCCGCGCAGCAGGCGCTTGCACCATGGATGGGCGGTGAGAGGGGTGCTTGGGTGGTGCACCCGTACCTGCGCGTCGCCACGATTGCACCGCCAAACCAGCCATCCAGTGGAGGTCAGGCGCCCTCACCTGCTCTTTCTGTCACTCGATCACCGGCAAGCGCACGGTGACGGAAAGGCCGGGTTCTACATTGCGCATGTCCAGTTGCCCGTCGTGCGCCTGGGCCACCAGGCGGCACAGGTACAGGCCCAGCCCCACGCCGCCGGTGGTGCGCTGGCGGGCCGTGTCTGGCCGGTAAAACGCCTGGGCCAGATGCGGCAGATGCTCGGGCGGCACACCGGGGCCATGGTCGCGCACCTCGATTTCTACCGCGCCATCCACCAGCCGCAAGTGCAGTTCGGGCGGCGGTGCACTGGGGTCGCTGTGGCGCAGGCTGTTGTCCAGCAGATTTCGCAGCAGCAGCCGCAGGCGGGACCGGTCCAGCCGGACAGAGGGAACCGCTTGCGCGACATGCACCGTGATCAACGCAGCGCCTGCGTGGCGCGATTGCAGGTCTGCAATCACTTCGCGCGCCAGCTCGGCAATGTCCGTGGGCTCGCGGTGCAGTGCGGCGTGGCGGCCCGCCAGGCGCTCGCTCTCCAGCAAATCTGTGATGAGGCCCGCCATCTCGCCCAGGTCGCGCATCAGGGCCAAACGTTGGGTCTGCACATCGGCGGTTTCGGGCAAAAGCTCGGTGTTCAGCCGCGCACGCGTCAGGGGGCTGCGCAGTTCGTGGCTCATGGCCAGCAGCAAGGCGCGCTTGGCCTCCAGCATCTGGTGGATGTCGTCCCCCATCGTGTTGATGGTGGCGGCCAGATGGCCGAGTTCATCCGGCCGATGCGCATGCCGCACCGGTATGGGTTGTGCAAAGTTGCCGTTGCCAAATCGCTGCGCACCGCTGCGGATGTCGTCCAAAGGGCGCAGAAGATGGCGCACATAGACAAATGCCAACGCGGTCAGCAGCAGCAAAACGGTGAGCGTGCCCCATGCGATGCGCGGGCGCCGGTCCCAGGAGAGCGCGTTGAGCCCGAACTCGATGGTGTGGCCATCGGCGGTGGTGCGTTGTAAAAGCCGCTTGCCGTTCTCGTCTCCTACCCAGTGATCGTCTTTGCGAATCTTGTCGCTCATCCAATCGGGCTGGGGTTGGTCGGGGTGGGAGGCCCAGTTGACCTGGGGCCCCTCTATGCGCAGCGTCAGGGGCAGACGGTTGGCAACCGCCTGCGCACGCTCGACACTGGGTGGATTGCCAATCTCTGCCGTGAGGCGGTCGACATAGTCCATCAACAGGGGGCGGGCGGCCTCGCGCCAGCCCACCGACACCGCTTTTTGCACACCGCCCATGAAGGTGACCGCTACGGTCACCGCAAGCGCCATAAAAACAAGCACCAGCCGAATACGCAGCGAGTAGCCCACTGCATTGCGGGCACGCAGGTGCCAAGGACAATCGTGTTCGTCAAGCCGGTGCGCTGGGAGGTGCCAAAACCTCATGGCACGGCCTTTCGCAGCGCCAGCGAGTAGCCCGCGTTGCGCAGCGTCTTGATGCAGTCGAGCGGTTCCAGCTTTTTGCGCAGGCGGCTGACCACGATATCAACCGCACGGGTATAAAGCTCGGCCTCATGGCCGCGAAGTTGGTTCAGGATGTCGTCTCGGCTGAACACTTTGCCCGGCTCTCGCGCCAGCAAGTGCAACAGATCAAACTCGGTCCCCGTCAGCTCGACCACCACACCCTGTCGCAGCACGCTGCGGCGTGCTGCATCGATCACCAGTCCTTCAAATTGCAGCGACGCCAGCGCCTCGCCCGGCCCTGGCGCACGGCGGCGGCGCAGCACGGTCTGCAGCCGGGCCACCAGCTCACGCGGCTCAAATGGCTTGGGCAGATAGTCGTCGGCGCCCAGTTCCAGCCCCACCACGCGGTCCATGACTTCGCCACGCGCCGTGAGCATCACGATGGGAAGGTCGCCTTGCTTGCGAATGGTGCGACACAGCTCAAAACCATCCATCTCGGGCAGCATCACATCCAAAATGGCGGCATCGAAACCACCCGCCCCCAGCCGGGCCAACCCGTCACTGGGTTTGAGGGCATGAACCAGTTCCAGCTCGAACCGCTGAAAGTAAACAGTGAGTGGGGGCCCAAGCTGTGCGTCGTCGTCAATAAGCAAAATGCGGTGCATGAGCAATTCTTACACCGTCAGGCGTTGATGATGACCTCAGTGGCTGTGCAGTGTAAATCGCCCACTGCAACACGCACGCCAACCGCACCCAATGCGCGGTGACGCACGATCAGCCGACGCAACCGGCCTTGTGCCGGGGCATGCAGCGCGTCAAAGTGGTCGGCAGCCGCCAGCAACGCGGGCAAGGTGTGGGCTGCGGTCTGCGGTTGCCGCGCCAGAAGACCGAGCGCGTGTTCCCGGTCAAAGCGCGGGCCCCAAACCAGCGACATGAGCTCGTCATGGGGGTCGTCCATGCCCGCCAGCAAAGCGGGGCCATGCGCCCGCACACCTTGCGCGAGCTGATGAATCGGTGCGAGTGTGGGAGACATGGATCGACCCACCCACATTAACCGCGGGCCATCCAGCCCTTGCGGCGCTGCATGAGATCACGCACTTTTTGCTGTTGCTCAGCGTTCAGACTGTCGTAAAAATCTGCCAGTGCGGTGATGACTTCAGGACTGTTCGTTTGAACTGCGCGGGTTTTCTCTTCCAGCAAGCTCTGCGCACGCGCCCGGTCGAACTTGTCACCCGACACAATCGCCTGCATCTCGGCCCGCGGGTCTGCCGCCTTGCCCACAAACGCCGTGCGCTGCGCTTCCATCTTGTCTGCCAAAACATTGAGCTTTTGCTTTTGCGCGTCGTTCAGGTCCAGCTTGCTGCTGACCCGATCCACCACCTTGCCACGCACTTCGGACATTTTCTCGGCAGTCATGGGACCGCGATGGTGGTGGCCGCTAGAACAGGCCGTCAAACCGCCCAACACGATGGTGGCGCCAAACAAGCCCGTGAGGGTTCTCTTGATCCAGGGTTTCATGATGCAGTCCTTTCGAGGACGGTGTTGAACATGACCCTGATGGTGCCGAGTGCAGCGGCAGGCGTCTTCTCGACGCAGTTTCGGTTTATTTCACTTTGTATCCAGCGACACGGCACCGGATCGGTCAGCGAAGAACCGCTGAAAGCACAACCAGACGATTGGCCAGATCAGGCGCATCGGCGCACATTTGATCCAACGCTACCTCGCCGACATTCCACCCGTCATACCAGATGGCAAACGCTGAAACCCCTGGAAAACGATGCGCTCCATGTTCTCCGTAGTAGGCGATGGCTTCGTCGATCCGGGCGTGGTCCGTGGGCTCACCTACTAATTCTCGACCGTCAAACACCCTGGCCAAGTAATGGTGCGACCCTTTGTGTCCGATATGCAGCGTCAGTACCACGACTGAATCCTTGCTGGATGAGGAACTACAAGGTCAGGACGTCCATCAGCCCAAAGCCTGCGCTTGCGGGAGACCGCCGTCTGCGAACTGAAGCTCTCCGTCCACACCATGGCTATCTCCTGGGTAGAAGTCCACACGATCACTCAGCTGTCGCTGTTCTGCATTAGCTGCTGGCTGCCCCATCTGCAACGATGGCCCGTCGGTCCACGTGTCTACGTGGTGCGATATTTTTTCAAAGGAAAACATACTATGACCCTCGCAGTGTGAGTGCTGACCTGAGCAGGCTGCGACTCCATTGGGGCTTACGCCGTATTCGCCGAGGGTCAGATTCAGTAATGCGTATGTGCAGGAGAAAGAATACAAACGCACGCCGCCAAAAACCGAGCGAATAGGTAAACAGCCATTTCTCAACGGCTGAATTCATGATTGCAGGCCGCAACTGCAAGAATGTGCCGAGCGAATATCAAGCCGCTTTGGCAAACTCCCGGGGCTCGATCCCCAAGGCATCACCCTCCCCCGCCAAAAGGCCGATGCAGTCCAAAGCAGTGGGCGGGTCACATGGTTCCGCGTACACGCGCAGTGCGATGTCCGCAGCTGCGGGAGAGAAATACAAGCACAGGTTGTCTTTTTCCTTGTCATAACAAGAGAACAACGCACGCCCAGAACCTGGAGGGCACATCAGAAACTTCGACATGAACATCTGCTGAATGCGCAACGTGGGCTCAAAAGCCTGATCGTCATTGCCCAGTTCCAACTTGTACCAAGTGCTCATATGCGCCTTTCAACCTGGCCAAGCCAGTAACACGGATGGCCTATCGTATTTTTGCGGGGCTGAAATTTCGCTTCTTGTGCAGCGCATCAATTTGTAGGACGCATTCGCGCTGGCGCACGCAAACACCGTAGGCGGTGCCTCAATCCAGAGACGACTCGAGGTCACACCGCATTTGCAGCCGCGGCGCCGCCCGGCCTGCGCCATGGGCACGCAACGTGGCGCAACCCAATCCCGTGATGTAAAGCACATGCGCTTTCGGCTGCTGCGCGTCCACGGGCGGCAATCGAACTTCTACCATCCCGGCGGCGCGCAGCAGGCGCAGTTTGTCGATGTTGCCTACATCTGATTCGATCAGGGGAAGATCATCACGCTCCAAACCCTGCAAATACTCCATTGGCATGTCGGCCTCCGGCTAGTTGAGGGGGGATTGTGAGACGCTGCTTCGGAAGACTCAAGAGTTGATACATGGCGGTACAACCTGGTCGCCGGACAGCAAGTGGGAGGTCGATTCCCCAGCGAAAACTCGGAAACAATAGGCTCGCGGTTGAAAATTTTCTGGTTTTGCCCCATCTGTTCCCCCGCTTTGCCTTGAATGCCCATGGTTGACTGAGCACGTCCTTACAACGCAAGTTGTTGATT
>NZ_JBKBTV010000110.1:0-8379 GCF_046291265.1 Acidovorax sp.
TCTTTTCGCCTGCTTCGCGCATTTGCGCCAGGCGCGGCAGGCTCACGGGCCGCCGCAGGGGCAGCGGCGACGCAGGCGGCAAGGTACCGTAGGGCGTGGCAGAAACGTTGCGGGGGGCGGTCATGTGGGGTCCAGGGGCAAAAAAATTGCCGCGAGTCTATGCGAGCAATACTGGGTGTACTTATCGGTTTCAAGCACGGCTGAACCCGGTCTGCGCTGACGCCGTGGCCTTTGGGTTGCCGTTATGCTCGCGCCCCATGACGCTTTCGAACCAACAGTCCAGAGACAACGACGTGGCCGAACTGGCCCGCGCCGACGTGGCCCGCGCCTTGGCCGAAGACGTGGGCAGCGGCGACCTGACCGCCGACCTGATCGACCCCACTCGCCGCGCCCGCGCCCGCATCCTGGCGCGCGAGTCTGCCGTGATCTGCGGCGCCCCCTGGGCCGAGACCGCCCTGCGTGCCCTGGACCCCACCGTGCAAATAACCTGGCATGTGACCGAGGGCCAGCGCTGCACCCCCGACCAGGTGGTGCTGGAGCTGGAAGGCAATGCCCGCGCACTGCTGAGTGCCGAGCGCACGGCGCTCAACTTCTTGCAACTGCTGTCGGCTGTGGCCACCAAAACCCGCACCTATGTGGATGTGGTGGCGGGCACCCGCGCCCACATCGTGGACACCCGCAAGACCCTGCCGGGCCTGCGCCTGGCGCAAAAATACGCGGTGCGCGTAGGCGGCGGCACCAACCACCGCATTGGCCTGCACGACGCCGTGCTGATCAAAGAGAACCACATCGCCGCCGCGGGTGGCGTGACAGCCGTGTTGCGCGCAGCCGAAAAAGTGGCGGGGCAGGCGAAGTTCATCGAGATCGAAGTAGAAACGCTGGCGCAGCTGACCGAGGCGCTGGACGCGGGTGCCCAGATGGTGCTGCTCGACAACATGCCTCTGCCCACGCTGCGCGAAGCAGTGCGCATCAATGCAGGCCGGGCGATTCTGGAAATATCGGGCGGCGTCACGCTCGAAGGCCTGCGTGAATTGGCCGAAACCGGCGTGGACCGCATCTCCATCGGCACGCTGACCAAAGACGTGAAAGCCACCGACTTCTCCATGCGCTTGCAGGAACTGTCATGACCACCACTGCCGTGCTGAGCCGCATCGATGTCGAATATGAGCAGCCGCTGGACGCCCAGGAGGGCTCGGTCTGTGCCACCAAACACGCCTGGGCCCGCGTGCCACCCGAGCCTTCAGAGGCCGAGCGTGCCGCACTCAAGGACAAAATTCGCCGCCTGTTGAAAGAAAAAAATGCGGTGATGGTGTCGCACTATTACGTGCACCCCGACCTGCAGGACCTGGCCGAAGAAACCGGCGGCTTGGTGAGCGACTCGCTGGAGATGGCCCGCTTTGGCCGCGACCACGCCGCGCAGACGCTGGTGGTCAGCGGTGTGCGCTTCATGGGCGAGACAGCGAAAATTCTGAGCCCCGAAAAGACCGTGCTCATGCCCGACCTGGATGCCACCTGCTCGCTCGACCTCGGCTGTCCCATCAACGAGTTCAGCGCGTTCTGCGACGCGCACCCGGACCGCACCGTGGTGGTCTACGCCAACACCAGCGCGGCGGTGAAGGCGCGGGCGGACTGGCTGGTCACATCGAGCTGCGCCCTGGACATCGTGGGCGCCCTGAAGGCCGCGGGGCAAAAAATCCTGTGGGCGCCTGACCGGCACCTGGGCGCCTACATCCAACGCGAGACCGGCGCCGACATGGTGTTCTGGAACGGCGCCTGCATCGTGCACGACGAGTTCAAGGCGCTGGAGCTGGAGCTGCTCAAGAAGGAGCACCCAGAGGCCAAGGTGCTGGTGCACCCCGAAAGCCCCGCCGATGTGGTGGCGCTGGCCGACGCCGTGGGCTCCACCAGCGCCATCCTGAAGGCCGCGCGCGAGATGGAGGCGACAGAATTCATCGTGGCCACCGACAACGGCATGATGCACAAGCTGCGCACGCAGAACCCCGGCAAGATCTTTTACGAAGCGCCTACCGCGGGCAACAGCGCCACCTGCAAAAGCTGCGCGCACTGCCCCTGGATGGCGATGAACGGCCTGGCAGACGTGGCGCGGGTGCTGGAGACGGGGGCCAACGCGGTGCATGTGGACGCCGCGTTGATCCCGCGTGCACGGCAGCCGATTGATCGCATGCTGGCTTTCACCGCCGCGCTCAAGAAGGGACAACCCACTGGTTCGCTGGTCCCACACCTCGGGGCCGCTTGACGGTCGTTGATGTGCTGAATGCTTTGTTTTTGATAGCTACTAGCGCTTATGGATAAAGCGCTAGCGCCTGTTTTGACTCATATTTCTTGTATCGACTTCACCCAACCGCTGGACGCGAACGCGCCGCGGCTTCGGCACCGCTTTACCGCCCCGCGGGAGGTGCTGGCAGCCCACACCCTGGCCGATGTGCGCGGTGTGCTCGACGCGGTGCATGCGGCTGCCCAGCGCGGCCACTGGTGTGTGGGCCATGTGCGCTACGAAGCCGCCGCAGCGTTTGACGCCGCCCTGCAAACGCATCCGGCCGATGGTCCGTTGGCGTGGTTTGCCGTGTACGACGCGCCCCGGCCCTGGCTGGACGAGGTTGCAGGCCATGCCCCGGCAGACGCTGCGCAGGTCACGTGGGCAGACAGCCTCACCCGCGCCGACTTTGATGCGGCCATGGCCACCATCCAGCAGGCGATCAGCGCGGGTGAGCTTTACCAGGTCAACTTCACGGCCCCCATCCGCGGTGCACTGCAAGGCAGTGCCGATGCACTGTTTGCCGCGCTGCAGCGCGCGCAGCCTGGCGGTTATGCGGCGCACATCGATGCGGTCGAAGAGCAGGTGCTGTCGGTATCGCCCGAGCTGTTTTTTGACTGGAAGGATGCGCCCGGTGGCGGTCGCATTCTGGCCCGCCCCATGAAAGGCACCGCCCCGCGCGGCGCCACGCCCGAGCAGGACGCCGACAACGCGGCGCATCTGCGCACGGCGCCCAAGGAGCGCGCCGAAAACGTGATGATCGTGGACCTGCTGCGCAACGACCTCTCGCGCATCGCGCTGCCACACAGCGTGCAAGTGCCCGCCCTGTTTGCCACGCAGGCGCTGCCCACGGTGTGGCAGATGACGTCGGACGTGACTGCGCGCACGCGCCCTGGCACCACGCTGACGGACGTGTTTGCGGCGCTGTTTCCCTGTGGCTCGGTCACGGGTGCGCCCAAGGTGCGCGCCATGCAGATGATTCATGCGCTGGAGCCCGCGCCACGTGGCGTGTACTGCGGCGCGGTGGGTGTGGTGCGGCCTGCAGATGCCGCCACCGGTGCCGATGGCCTGCACAGCGTGGCGGCCACGTTCAACGTCCCTATCCGCACCGTGGTGCTGCGCGCGGGTGCCGACAGCGGGGCAGGCAGTGGCCCCACAAATCATGCCGCCACGGTGGTTACCTGCGGCATTGGCAGCGGCATCACATCGGGTGCCGAGCCCGCCGCCGAATGGGCCGAATGGCGCCATAAGCGTGCGTTTGTCGAGCGCGCCAGCATGCCGTTTGAAATTCTGGAAACCCTGGGCCTGCAGCACGGCAAGTTTCAGCACGCCGACCCGCATGTGCGCCGCATGGCCGAGGCCGCCGCGCACTTTGGTTTTGCCTTCAATGCGCACGCCGTGCGGCAAGAGCTGCAGATTGCCGCTTTGCAGCACCGCGACGGCGCGTGGCGTGTGCGCCTGCTGCTGGCGGCCAACGGCCAGGCGCGTACCGAAGCGTTTGCCTTGCAACCCACTTCCGAGCCCGTGCGCCTGCAACTGGCCGACCGCCCGTTTGGCGATGCTCACAGCGAGTTCGTGCGCTACAAAACCACCCGCCGTGCGCATTACGCGGCGTTTGCTCCTACCACCCCCGGCGTGTTCGACACGGTGTTGTGGAACGAGGCCGGTGAGATCACCGAAGGCACCTTCGGCAACCTTGCGGCCTTCATCGACGACCGCTGGGTGACACCTCCGTTGTCCTGCGGCCTGCTGCCCGGCATTGGCCGTGCGGTGGCGCTGCGGGACGGCTGGATGAACGAGGCGGTGCTGCGCGTGGAGGACGTGCCGAGGGTGCAGAACTGGGCGTTTGTGAACAGCCTGCGCGGCTGGCTTTCGGCCACGCTGGACGCCTGAGGCTGGCGGCTTCAGGGCTGAGTGCCTTGCGCAAGCGCCTGCTCATCGAGGCAGAGGGCACACGCAGCTTGGCGATGGCGGGCGATGTGAAAGACGTTGCGTTTTGCGACGGCGCCGGGTTGCTCCAGCTACATCTCTGGCAACCCCGGCGACTGGGCTTGTCAAACCTTCCCCGCCGGTTTAGCCGTCTGCTCATCCACCAGGCGCTTCGCCCCGGTGGAGTTCGGTCTCAAAGCCGCTCTTTGGCGTAAGAGCCGCGGTCCATATCCACCACTTCCACACTCAGCTGCACCAGCACACCCTGGGGCTTGGGGGTGCGCTCGCGCAGCACGGCCGCGATGCGCTCGGACAGCTCTTTTTTGGCCTCGGGCGTACGGCCTGACAGCAGGCGCAGTTGTGCGTGCACAAAGGCGCGGTTCGCTGGCGCTGTCCCGATCTCGAAACTGTCGGCCACGGTGAAGCGGGTTTTCAGATCGGCTTCGTCCTGAATCTCGGTGTGGGTGCACAAAGTGGCATTGAGGGCAGTCAGCGTTTCCGCTTCTGGGTAGTGGGGCAGGTTGGCGGAGTATTCGACGGTGAGGTGGGGCATGGTGGTTCCGGTCAATGGATGGCTTCGGTGTGCGGAGCGGGGCGCACTGCGCGCGCCGTGCCAGTTTAAGGGGGAGGGGAGGCGCTCTGGTTTTTGCCGTGTCATCCGGCACGCAGTCACTGTGCGAACGCCTGGCAGAAAAGTTGGTTTGGAACGCCCGGGACGCCGCAAGGGTCTTGCGCAACGGATTTGTTGCCGCCACAGGGCCTGCTCACAATGGCGGCGGCCCGGTATTTGCTGGGCCCTGCGCGGGCCCCCATCTTTGGTGTGGGGCCCGTGTCTGTTCTTTATGCACTTTTGTCTTCAATAAAACCATGAAACACCAAAAATTGATCCGACATCTGACCTTTGCCGCCCTGGCGGTTTGCGCGCTGGGAGCCCATGCCGAGGGGGCTCATCCCCATTGGGACTACAAAGGCAAACATGGCGCCACCCACTGGGGCGCACTGGAGCCGGGTTTTGAAGCCTGCGCACGCGGCGCGGCCCAAAGCCCCATCGACATTCGCAAAACCGTGAAAGAGGCCCTGCCTGCACTGGACTTTCAGTACGCAGCGGGCGCGCCCACGCTGATCAACAACGGGCACACCGTGCAGGTCAACATGCCCGCAGGCAGCAAGCTGGTGGTGGACGGCAAGGCGCTGGAGCTGCTGCAGTTCCACTTTCACACCCCCAGCGAAGAGTCTATTGGTGGCAAGCGCGCGGCCATGGTGGCGCACTTTGTGCACAAGGGCGAGGATGGCGGTCTGGGTGTGGTGGCGGTGCTGATCCAGCCCGGCAAGACCAACGCGGCCTGGGCACCCATCTTTGCGCACTTGCCCCGGGTGGGTGAGCAGGTGACGGTGGATGGCCTGAGCCTGGATGCCAGCACTTTGCTGCCCGCCAAGAAGGGTTACTACAGCTTTGCCGGTTCGCTGACCACACCGCCGTGCTCCGAGGGCGTGCAGTGGATGGTGCTCAAAGACCCCGTGAAGCTGAGCGCCCAGCAGATCAAGGCGTTCCGCCACATGTACAACGCCAACGCGCGTCCGGTGCAGCCGCTCAACGGCCGTGTGGTCAAGGAAAGCGCCTGAGGATCCTCAGCTGACCCTCCCACGGCTCCCATAGCCTTCACAGGGTTGGCTGAGACTTCAGGCGATATTGGCCGCGGGTGCCCATGGGGTGCCTGCGGCCTTTTGCCGACTGGAGGCAACGCAGTCAGCGGCATGGGCGGCCAGCGCGCTGAGTAGCTGATCCACGTCCTCCGCCGTGTGCGCGGCGGACAGCGCAATGCGCAGCCGGGCGGTGCCCGCAGGCACCGTGGGCGGGCGGATGGCCGGCACCCACAGGCCCTCTTGGCGCAAGCGCTCCATCACCGCCAAGGCGGCCTCATTGCTGCCAATCACCAGCGCCTGCACGGCGGTGCTGGACGGCAGCAGATGCCAGCCCAGTTCGGTCGGCAGCGTTGCCAGGCCTTCTCGCAGTTGCGCAATCCGTTGGCGCAGCCCATGGCGCAGGTCGTCGGCGGCGGCAATCAGTTCGAGGCTTTTGCGCAGCGCGCACGCCAGCAAGGGCGGCGCTGCGGTGGCAAAGATGTAGGTGCGCGTTTTCTGCAGCAGCCATTCAATCAGCGCAGCATCACCGGCGACAAAGGCACCCGCTACGCCAGCCGCCTTGCCCAGTGTGGCCATGTACAGCACGCGGCGTGACGCTGCGGCGCCCGTCAGGCCCGCGTGCGCCAGGCTGCCGCGCCCTTGGGGCCCCAGCACGCCAAAGCCGTGGGCGTCGTCCAGCAGCAGCAGTGCGTCGTAGCGCTCGCACAGCGCCAGCAGCGCGGGGATGTCGATCAGGTCACCGTCCATGCTGAACACGGCATCGCTGATCACCAGCTTGCGCCGCGCCGTGCTGGCGGCGAGCTGCGCTTCCAGCACCGCCAGATCGGCATGTGGATAGCGGTGGATGGTGGCGCGCGACAGGCGTGCGCCATCGATCAGGCAGGCGTGGTTGAGTGCGTCAGAGAAGATCGCATCGCCATCGCCCACCAGCGCGGGGATGATGCCGGTGTTGGTGGCATAGCCCGCGTAAAAGTACAGCGCACGGGGCAGCTGCACAAACGCGGCCAGCTCGTGCTCCAGCGCATCGTTGGCGGCGCTGTGGCCGCTGACCAGGGGCGAGCCACCCGCGCCCACGCCAAAAGTGTGCGTGGCCTCACGGGCGGCCTCGGCCAGCGCGGGGTGGCTGGCCAGGCCCAGGTAGTCGTTGCTGCAAAAGGCCAGCATGGGCGCGCCATCCACCAGCATCCGGGCGCCGCCAGCGGGCAGCACCACGCGGCGACGGCGCAGCAGGTGGGCGCGGTCCAGGTCGGCCAGACGGGCGGGAATGTCGTCCAGCCAGGACGGTGCAGCGTGCACACCGGTCATGGCGGTCATGGCGGTCATAACGGCAATAGCGGTCATAGCCAGGCTTCAGGCAGTTCAAACACCAGCTTGCCCGGCTCGGGCAGGTCTTGGTGGGGCACATCGGCCAGCAGCGGGGCGCCCAGTCGCGCGCGCAGGTAGGCGATGTTTTCGTCCACGGCATCCATCTCGGGGTCGATGCGATTGGCCACCCAGCCTGCCAGTGCCAGGCCGCGTGCGCGGATGGCCTCGGCCGTCAGCAGCGCATGGTTCAGGCAACCCAGGCGCAAGCCCACCACCAGCACCACAGGCAGGGTCAGGGCCTGGGCCAGGTCGGCGCCCGTCTGCGTGTCGCTCAGCGGCACATGAAAGCCGCCCGCACCTTCGACGACCACGGCGTCGGCCTGTGCCGCAAGCGCCTGGTAGCTGCGAACGATGGCCGCAATGTCGATCTGAACGCCAGCGCGCGCCGCTGCGATGTGGGGCGAGAGCGGGTCGAGCAGAAGCACCGGGTTGTCCAGCGCAGATGGCACAGCCAGGGTGGAGGCTGCGCGCAGGGCGATAGCGTCTTCGCTGGCCCAGTCATCGCCCCAGGGCACCACACCCGCGGCCACAGGCTTCATGCCCACCACGCGGCGGTGGTGCACCGCCAGTGCATGCAGCAGGCCCGCAGACACCAGCGTCTTGCCGACTCCGGTGTCCGTGCCGGTCACAAAACATCCAATCATCAACTCTCCTCCTGCAGGGTGGCGTTCAGTGCGTCGACCGCACCGCTGGCAAGGCACTCGGTGGCCTCGTCGTCCAGCACATAGGGTGGCATGGCGTACAGCGTTTTTCCGATGGGTCGCAACACCAGTCCACGCGCCATGGCGTGCTGGTGGTAGCGGCGCGAAAAGTCAGGCAGCGTGGTGTCCACGTCCCAGGCCCAGATCATTCCCAGGCGGCGCGCGTGGCGCACACGCTGGTGGTGGTTGAGGGGCGCGCAGGCCGCGTCGATGCGCTGCGCCAACGCGGTGTTGGTGTTCAGCGCATCGAGCTGGTCGAACAGCTCCAGCGTGGCCAGCGCCGCACGGCAGGCCAGCGGGTTGCCGGTGTACGAATGCGAATGCAGAAAGCCGCGCGCCACGTCATCGTCGTAGAACGCTGCGTACACGTTATCCGTGGTCAGCACGGCCGACAGCGGCAGGGTGCCACCGGTCAGGCCTTTGGAAAGGCAAATGAAATCCGGCCGGATGCCCGCCTGCTGGTGC
>NZ_JBKBTV010000111.1:0-8296 GCF_046291265.1 Acidovorax sp.
CCCTTCGCACCGCGAAGGGGTCGCAGACTGGGGGTCGCCGTTTCTTTTGGGTACTTTTCTTTGGCGAAGTGTATGGACCGGACACATGGTGGACAGGTGTGCGCAGACATGGTGGACGGATTTTGCTGCACAGCTCAGTCCTCTCGCAGGTCTATCTCGCGAAGCTTGTGGTGCATGAAGTACACGCCATAGCATCCGTCCTGCGCAGGCATTGCCCGCACCGCCACCGGCATCCCACGCAACGCGCTTGACAGCTTGTAGCGCTTTCCCTGGAACCGTATCTCTCCCAGGGCTTTGACCATCACCACCGTGTCCTGCAGCCCGTACTCGATGGCGGGCAACTCCTGCGGGTAGCTTCGCTCGCTCATGCGATAGCGGCTCGCTGGTGTCGCCATACCCAGCGCCTGGTGGGGCCGCTGGTGGTTGTAGACCTCCCTCCAGCGGTCGAATGCGGCCTGAGCCTGGGCGAGGTCCGTGAAGGACCTGCCATTGAGCACTTCTGCCCTGAGCGAGCGGTGGAACCGCTCGTCCTTGCCATTGGTCTGCGGGTGGTAGGGGCGGCTGAAGCTCACCCGGATCCCCAGCCGTATCAGCCACAGTGCCAGTTCGCTGACCTGCCCGGGCTGAGACGGCGATCCCCAGGGAGCACCGTTGTCCGCGTTGATGCGTACCGGAAGGCCATAGGTTCGGAACACCTCGGTGAGCTGCGCCCTTACGGTCCCGCCCTCCTGGCGGGCGCAAGCACGAATGGCCATGCTGAAGCGCGAATGGTCGTCCAGCAGCGTCAGTGGATGGCAGCGCCCGCCTGCAGTGTCCACATAGCCCTTAAAGTCGATCTGCCACAAGGCATTGGGGTGCTCGTGCTCAAAGCGCTGCCAAGGTTGGGCCGCAGCCGATGCCTCGGGGCTGATCAGGCCATGGCGATGCAGGATCGAAGTGACAGTGCTGGGTGCCAAGGTGCCCAAGCCCAGATCCAGCATGCGACGGGCGATCTTGCGGCCACCCCAGGCCGGGTGCTCGCGGCGCAGGGCAACAACGGCTTGCTGCAAAGCTTCCTCAGTGGCTGCGGGGCTTTGCAGGGGGCGGCGCGAAGCGTCCAGTAAGCCCGGGGGACCCTGCTGGGCAAAACGTGCCAACCACTTGTAACCCGTCTGGGGGGCAGATGCCAAAGCGGCGGCACAGCTCGCGTCGGTTGGCACCTTCGTGCTGGGCCAGGTTGATGAATTCTTGGCGAAGGCTCATGGTGTCTCGTGCGCTCCAGGGCATGGTGTTGTCTCCTGCGGCCAATACGACCACAGGTGTCCACCATGTCTGCGCACACCTGTCCACCATGTGTCCGGTCCATACAGCGAAGCAAAGAACAAGTACCTCGCCCGCCGGGGCGACTCCCGGCCTCCGCACTCAACACAGGCACGCCGGTGAAATCAGCGCGCAGGCCCCGGCTTCGACAAGCTCAGCCCGAACGGTCTAGGGACGCACCCCGGCCTCGACGAGCTCAGCCCGAACGGGTTTTGGGGCGGCACCAGGCTTCGACGGGCTCAGCCCGAACGGACAGATGGGGTTCCAAGTGCTGCCCATCGCGCCAGTAGCGTTCAGCGTGCGGGGTATTTATCTCCCAACCCCGCCGTCCTTCCGCCCATCCCACCACCCTGGCAACAACCTGCGCACCTCATCCCGCCCAAACCGGTCATCCATCAAATGCACCACACCTTCGTCGCTGGGCGTGCGTATCACCCGGCCCGCAGCCTGCACCACCTTCTGCAGGCCTGGGTAAAGATACGTGTAGTCATACCCCGCACCAAACAGCACCTGCATGCGCTCACGGATTTGCTCGTTGACCGGGTTGATCTGCGGCAGGCCCAGCGTGGCCAGAAACGCGCCGATCAGGCGGTTGCCCGGCAGGTCAATGCCCTCGGCGAACGCGCCGCCCAGCACGGCAAACGCAATGCCTTCGCTGGTGTCGGTAAAACGGGCTAAAAAATCGCGCTGCCCGCCCTCCAGCATGCGGCGCGACTGGCTCCAGTGCGGCACATCGGGGTGCTGCTGGGCAAACAGCGCAGCCACCTGCTGCAGGTAGTCATAGCTGCTGAAAAACGCCAGGTAGTTACCGGGCCGCGCGTGAAACTGCTGCGCCATCAGCGCCACGATGGGTGCCAGCGACGCGCTGCGGTGCGGGTAGCGCGTGGAGATGTGGCGCGCCACCTGCACTTTGAGCTGCGCGGCATCAAAAGGCGACTCCACATCCACCCACCCATGGTCCGCAGGCAGTCCCAGCAAGTCCGCGTAGTAGCGCGCGGGCTGCAGCGTGGCCGAGAACAGCGTGCTGGTGTGCGCCGCTGCAAAACGCGGCTGCAAAAACGATGCGGGCACTACGTTGCGGACGCAGACCAGCGAATCGCCCGGCGGCGCGGCTTTGCCTTTGTAGGTGGCGCTGGGCTGCGTGATGTCCACCATTGAATGCGGGCCCAGCAACTCCGCCATGCGCACCATGTGCAGCGCGTCGAAGTAAAACGCCTGCAGCGCCGCATCGGGCTCGGTGGGGTGGTCGGCAAAGTGCTCGGTCAGCGTGCTGCCGCACTGCTGCAGCGCGGCCAGCAGCTTGTCGGGGAAGTCATCCAACACGGTGTAGGCGCTGGTCTGCGCCTTGTCCAGCGCCACCCAGCTGCGGCGCACCTTGTCCAGCGCCTTTTTCACCGGCGGGTGGCGCGCAGCGGTGGGGCTGCGGCGGGCTTCGGCCAGGGAGGCAGGGCGCAGCTCGGCGGTGTACATCTTGCGGGCACGGTCCACCAGGTTGTGGGCCTCGTCCACCAGCAGGGCAGTGCGCCAGCCGTTGGCTTGCGCTAGGCCGTGCAGCAGGCCGCCCAGGTCAAAGTAGTAGTTGTAGTCGCCCACCACCACGTCGGCCCAGCGGGCCAGTTCCTGGCTCAGGTAATAGGGGCAGACCTGGTGTTGCAGGGCGAGCTTGCGCACCTGAGCCTGGTGCAGCGGGGTGCCATCGGCCTCGCCATGTTCGACAGCCGCAGCGCGGGCGGCGGGCAGGCGGTCGTAAAAGCCCCGGGCCAGCGGGCATGACTCGCCGTGGCAGGCGTTGGCCGGGTATTCACACGCCTTGTCGCGCGCTACCAGCTCCAGCACACGCAGCGGCAGGGCGGGTGCGCTGTCAGAAAGGCGCGAGAGCGCATCCAGCGCCGTCTGCCGCCCCGAGGTTTTGGCGGCCAGAAAAAACACCTTGTCGATGCGCTGCGCAGGCGCGGCCTTGAGCAGCGGGAACAGCGTGCCCATGGTCTTGCCGATGCCCGTGGGCGCCTGCGCCAGCAGGCAGCGGCCGGCGGTGGCGGCCTTGTAGACGGCCTCGGCCAGCGGGCGCTGCCCGGTGCGAAAACCGCCGAATGGGAACGCGAGGGTGCCCAGCGCCGCATCGCGCGCCGTGCGGTGCGCCGCCTGCTGCTGCGCCCAGGCGATGAAGCGCTGACACTGCAGCTCAAAGTGCTGGCGCAGGTCGTCGGCGCTGCAGCGCTCGGTCAGCACCGTTTCTTGCTGCGTGCCGATGTCAAAGTACACCAGCGCCACGTCGATGTGCACCAGCTGTTCTTGCTGGCACAGCAGCCAGCCATACACCTTGGCCTGCGCCCAGTGCAGGTGGCGGTGCGATGCGGGCTGGCGGTCCAGCCGGCCTTTGAAGGTCTTGACCTCGTCAACGCGCTGCAACTCCGGGTCGTACCCATCGGCCCGGCCGCGTACCTGCAGGGTCTGGTAGCTGCCTGTCAGCGCCACTTCAGCGCGGTAGCCCTTGCCCCGGCGTGATGCGGCAATCGCGTGGCCCGCAATGCCTTCCAGCGCGGTGGGCGCGGGCGTAAAGCGCAGGTCCAGGTCGCCTTGTTTGGCGGTGAACTCGCACAGCTCACGCACCGCCACGGTGTAGGTCATGGGGCGACGGGCGTGGTGGATGCGGTGGATGGGGTGAGCGGCGCTGGCGCCGTGGCCGCTGCAGTCACTGCTGCCGCTGCGGGCTCGATACCCGGGTCGGCCATGTCGGCCCTATCGTCTACATCGCCTGGGGGTTCGCCACACGGCTCGCCCAACTGCGCCTGCGCCATCGCGCCCTCACCGCGCAGTGGCGTGGCCTTGCACAGGGCCAGCCACACGGCAAAGGGCAAGGTGCACTGGGCGTGGCGCGCGGGGCGCAGCAGCTCGAACCTTCCGCCCTCCGCCTTGTTATCCGCCTTGTCATCCAGCCCACCATGCAGCACCCAGATGCCAAAGTGTTCCGGTATCTCCTCAGGCTCTGCAATGCCCGCCGGGAAGACGTAGTAACACTCCTCACACAGCCACTGGTAGGCCTGCCGCTTGGCGTCGTGCCGCAGGTCCGACAGCAGGTCGGCGCGGCTGTATTTGATCTCGTGGACCATGGGTTGCAGGTAAGCGGGCACCGAGGTATTGCGCACCGAAAACAGGTCCGGCCGTGCCATGCGCCACACATTGGCGGCAGCACGCGCGGCGGGGGTGTCGTCGTCGCTCCACAGCGGGGGCAAGGTGGCGCTGGGTGCAGTTGCAGTGGGCTCGACGGGGGTAGGCAAGGGTGACGTTGCGGCGCCTTCAATCACCGCACGCAGCGACAACTCCGTCCACACAATGCGCCCCGACGCCAGCAGTTGCGCTGCAAATTTTTGCGCCAGCCGGTCATGCCCACTTAACGCCCGCACGCTGCGCTGGCGCGCCACGGCCAGCGTGCGAATGCCCTCGTCGGTGAGCTTGAGCGTCTCAAACCCCTCGGGCGCCGTGTGCAGCGCAACGAGGCCAGCGGCCAGCAGATCAATCTCCAGCCCGTCCTTGCACGGCCAGCCGGCCGAGCGCCAGATCTGCATCAGGCGCGTGCGGTGAAAGCGGGTGAGGGCGATGGGTACGGGGAGGGCGGGGGAGGGTTGTGGGGCCGACATGAAGCTGCGGGGAGGGGGCGGCAAAGCACTGATTATAATCACAGTGCTTTGCGGCGGGGGCAGTTTCTGCTTTGCGGGCAATTTCTGGTGCGGGGTGCATCGTGCCCGCTTGCCGCCAGAATTTGAACAAATGGCCTGATTGGCTGCCTGCGGCAGATTTACCCCCATCCGTTCGGGCTGAGCCTGTCGAAGCCAGGGCGCCTTTTGCGAGCAGCCTGTCGACAGGCCCAGGGCGAACGGTCTCTCTGAGGTTCGCAAATAATCAGTCAAATTGGCCTCTAGCGCTTATCCATAAAGCGCTATTAGCTATCAAAACCGTAGTATTCAGTGCCTTTGCCCAAAACAAAGCCCACAGAACGCGGGCTTTGTTGGTTGTGGCGGGCAGGCCGGATCAAACCTGCGCCTTGGGCTTTTCGACATAAACCGGCTGGGTGGTTTCGTGCGCCGGGTCGGCAGGCGCCTCGGGCTCCACCACTTGGCCCACCGCAGCCCCGCCCAGTGCACCGGCAATGGCGCCTGCCGTGCCGCCCACCAATGCGCCCACCGGTCCGCCCACCGCCACGCCCACGGCGGCCCCCGCAGCGGCACCGGCCATCACGCCGCCACCCACCAGAGCCGATTGGGACTCGCGGTCAGCCTCGGCCGGCGACAGTATTTGCTGTGCGGCGGGGTTGGGGTCTTGCGACGGAACGCCGTGGCCCGGCGCCGCCTGTTCAGCCAGGTCGCCGTCCACGGGCGTGTCTTCGACGGCTGCAATGAGAGAGGGGTTCATGGTGCGCTCCTTGGGTTGTGCGAGTGGGCATGTCATTCAGACAGCTACGTTGAGTCACGTTGCTTTGCTCGCTGAACCCATTTTTTGAGCGCTGCCAGCGCCGAAACCGCCGTCCAAGGCGTCAGTGGCCTGTCGGACAAACGCTTGCGGCCGCCATTAGCTTGACGCGGGTCAAGAACGGAGGCGGTCCTGCGCGCTCAATCCCATTTGATTCAAACAACCGCGTCGAAAAGAAGAGGGCCGACGCTACGTTTTGGCGCTGGGCGCAAAGCTGCGCCGCCACGCCGTGGGGCTGACGCCCGCTGCCTGCTTGAAATGGTGGCGCAGCGACACCACAGATCCAAACCCCGCCATCTCTGCCACGCGCTCCACCGACTGGTCCGTCTGCTCCAGCAGCCGCTGAGACAACGCCAGCCGCTCCGCCAGCAACCACGACTGCACGGTGGTGCCCGTCAGCGCCTTGAAGTGCCGCGTGAAGCTGCGGCGACTCATGCTGGCCTCTGACGCCAGGCTGTCCAGGCCGTGCGGTTGTTCAAGGCGGGTGCGAACCGAGTCAATCAACTGCGCGAGCCGTGTGCTGCCCGCCGTGCTGGGCAGCGGTTGTTCGATGAACTGCGCCTGCCCCCCTTCGCGGTGCGGGGGCACCACCAGCCGCCGGGCCGCCCGGTTGGCAGTCTCCGAACCCAGGCGCTGGCGCAGAAGATGCAGGCACGCATCAATGCCCGCTGCGGTGCCTGCCGAGGTCAGCACATTGCCGTCCTCCACATACAGAACATGCGGGTCCACATCCACGGACGGAAACCGCGCCGCCATCGCGGTCGCGTATTCTTAATGGGTGGTGGACCGCCGCCCGTCCAGCAAACCCGCCTCGGCCAGCACGTGCGCTCCCAGGCACAAGCCAACGATCTGGGCGCCGCGCGCGTGGGCATCGCGCAGCGCTTTGAGCAGGCGTTCCGGGGGCCGCTCGTTCACATCCCGCCAGGTCGGCACCACGATCACTGCAGCCCTTTTCAGCACCGCCAGTGGCGACAGATCGCACAGGCTGAAACCCGCCGTGGTCCGCAACGGCGCGGGCTCCGCAGCGCACACCACCACCTCAAACGGCGACGGGCCGGCAAGGGCCTCGCCGAACACGATGCACGGCACCGACAGGTGAAAAGGGCTGATGCCGTCGAACGCGACGACCGCGATCAACGTCTTGAGAGGGCTTGTGGGCATGGGGCCTGACGGTTGGCGCAACGGTTGGAGAAGAATTTGGCCCGATCTTAGCGATATCAGTATTTCAGGCCAATAGCCAGAAACGCGGCGCCCGCCCAGAATCAACCGATTCGCCCACTCATTCACTCACTTCAAGGAAACCCATGACCAAACCCGCCCTCATCGTCATCGATGTGCAAAACGACTATTTCGCCAACGGCGCCTTCCCGCTGTGGAACGTGGACGCCGCGCTGGCCGCCACCGTCAAAGCCATCCACGCGGCCCGTGCCAAAGGCATTCCTGTCATCCACGTTCAGCACGTCATGCACGCGGGTGGCGCCGCACCCTTCTTCAATGCAGGCACGCCCGGGGCTGACATCCATCCCCAGGTTTTGGCCGCAGCGCCAGACGCACCGGTCGTGATCAAACAATTTGCCGATTCGTTCGAGAAGACAGAATTGGCAGACCAACTGGCGGCACAAGGCATCGACGAGCTGTTGCTGTGCGGAATGATGACGCAGCACTGCGTGACCTACACCGCGCTGTCCCAGCAGGCACAGGGTTATGGCAAGGTCACCGTGCTGTCGGACGCCACCACCACCCTCAGCGAAGTCGTGCACGGACTGGCGTTGAGCGGCCTCAAGACCAAAGTGACGCTGGCCACGGTAGACCAGGCACTGGCCTGAGGTGACTGGCTCCGGTCTGGTAACTGGAACACGTTCCCAGAGCGGCTAACAAAACTCAGCGAAGCGGTTCTGGCTAGGCGCTGCGTTGCAGGCAGTACGAGCAGTACGACAAGACGCGGCAACAACGCCAGAAGAGTTTTGTTAGCCGCTCTAACCGCGCAGCACCGCCTCCAGCCGGTCCAGGTTCTGCTCATTGGCCTGGGTCACAAAGTCGCGCAGCTTGTCGGCCATCTCGGCACTCTCAAACGCCTGCTCCCACGTCAGGTGGGTGTCTTGATCTCCGTGGGGCGCCAGCCGCACCGTCAGCGTGAACAGTGGCGCCAGCACATGTTCGATGACGACCAGCGCACCGGGCTCAATCGCGCGAAAGACGTTCTCGTTGTGGTGGTTCTTGCCGTCCGGCCCGTGCATCACAAACACCCACCGCCCGCCGGGCACAAAGTCAAACTGCTCGAACGTGTTGGTAAAACCTGCGGGCCCCCACCACTGCGCCAGCAGTTCGGGTTGCTGGAAGGCGGCAAACACCTGGGCGGGGCGGGCGTGCAGCACGCGCTGGGTGGCCAGAGTGGCGGCTGGGTTGTGGGGCATGGTGGGCTCCTTGGTTTGCAAACGCGCTGATGTGCGGCGGCGATGAACTGGGATTTTCTGCCGGGTAGATGCTGTGTAGGCATCGGCCGCTCTGTGGTGCTGAAAATATGAGTCAA
>NZ_JBKBTV010000112.1:0-7356 GCF_046291265.1 Acidovorax sp.
TGAGGCGTTTCAGGGGTATTTGTTTGGGCGGCCGGTTCCCATCGACGTGTTTGCGCGCGAGCACGAACCGGGGCTGATGGCGCAGCAACCGGTGGCGGCCCCCGTGGGTGGAAGGGAGGCGCCATGACGGCCCCCGGCGTGTTGTGGGTGGACAGCGACACCCAGCATGCGGCCGCCGCGCGGCGGATGATGGCCGAACGCCACCCCGACTGGCGGGTGGTCAACACCCCCACGCCCGAAACGGCCCTGGCACCGCTGGCATCGCAGGCTTGGGCTGCGGTGGTGTTGTGCCTGAGGCCTTCCGTGCACGAGCTGCCCGGTCTGCTGGAGCTGTGCGCAGGCCGCCCCGTGTTGCTGTGCATCGACGCCGCGCAAGAGGCGCTGGCCGCCCGCGCGTTTCGCTGCGGCCTGGGCGACTATGTGCTGCGTGACACTGAAGTGGACAGCGTCGCCCACCTCAGCGAGTTGCTGCACCGCCTGGCGGCGCTCATTCACAACGCCCAGGGCAAGGGGCAGCCGGTGCGCATGGTGGATGCCCGCATATGGCAAGAGGCACTGACCATGCTGCAAGAGCATCGCGCGGCCCTGCAGGTCACGCTGGCCAGCATGAGCCAGGGCATTTTCAAGACGGGCCCGGACGGGCGAATTACCGTTTACAACGAGCGCGTGCTGGAGCTGCTCAACCTGCCCGAGTCCTTGATGGCCACACGCCCCACGCTGGCCGACCTCACCCGGATACAAGCGGAGCGCGGCGATTTTGGCGAGGGTTACAGCCTGGTAGACCGGCGCGGGCATGACTACATTGCCCAGGGCGCTGTGGCGCCCGCGCCCGCCTTGTACTGGCGCACCGCCCGCGATGGCCGCACGTTGGAAGTACGCACCACCACACTGCCCGACGGTGGCCTGGTGCGCACCTTTGCCGATGTGAGCGACTACGTGCGGGTGGAGAACGAGCTGCGCGAGAGCGAGGCGCGGTTTCGGTCGCTGTCCGACCTGTCGTCCGACTGGTACTGGGAGCACGACGCCGAGGGGCGTTTTATGCAGCTGGCGGGCGATCTGAGCGTCAACGGCATCCCGCTGTCCAGCGTGATGGGCCGCACGCGCTGGGAGATCGGCGCCCTTAACATGACAGAGGCAGACTGGACTGCGCACCGTGCCGTGCTGCAAGCGCAGCAGCCGTTTCGCGACCTGGAACTGCAGCGCGAGCGGCCGGACGGCACCATGCACTGGATATCCGTCAGCGGTGTGCCCGTGTTCGATGCGCAGGGCACGCTGCGTGGCTACCGCGGGGTGGGCCGCGACATCACCGAGCGCAAGCGGGTGGAGAGCCAGATTGAGCAGCTGGCGTTCTACGACGCGCTCACCGGCCTGCCCAATCGCCGCCTGCTGGTAGACCGCTTGCAGCGCGCATTGGCATCGGTGCAGCGCACCCAGACCCAGGGTGCGCTGCTGTTCATCGACCTGGATAACTTCAAGGACCTGAACGACACCCTCGGCCACGACATCGGCGACCAGTTGCTGCTGCAGACCGCGCAGCGCCTCAAGGCCTGTGTGCGCGAGGTGGACACCGTGGCCCGTTTTGGGGGCGATGAGTTTGTGGTGCTGGTGGAGGGCCTGAGCACCGACACCGCGCACGCCAGCGCCGAAGCCGCGCTGGTGGCCAGCCACATTGCCACCACGCTGGGCAAGCCCTACGCCTTGGGCGACACCAGCCACCACAGCACGCCCAGCATCGGCATCGCGCTGTTTGGACAGCAGGTGTGCAGCGTGGACGAGCTGCTCAAACACGCTGACCTGGCCATGTACCAGGCCAAGGCGGCTGGCCGCAATACACAACGCTTTTTTGACCCCGACATGCAGGCCGCCGTCAGCAACCGGTCCGCACTGGAGGCGGACCTGCGCCGCGGCTTGCAAGACAAAGAACTGGTGCTGTATTACCAGCCCATTGTGGATGCCAAGGGCCGCCTGCAGGGCGCCGAGGCGCTGGTGCGCTGGAAGCATCCACGCCGCGGGCTGGTATCGCCCGCCGAGTTCATTCCGCTGGCCGAGCAGACGGGGCTCATCTTGCCGCTGGGGCATTGGGTGCTGGAGGCGGCGTGTGCGCAGTTGGTCGCCTGGTCGCGCAGCACGCTCACACGGCAGTTCTTTTTGTCCGTCAACGTGAGCGTGCGGCAGTTTCGCCAGCCCGACTTTGTGGAGCGGGTGCTGGGCGTGCTCAACACCAGCGGTGCCAACCCCGAGCGGCTCAAGCTGGAGCTGACCGAAAGCCTGCTGCTGGCCGATGTCGAGGACATCATTGCGCGCATGGAATACCTGCGCCGCTTTGGTGTGGGCTTCTCGCTGGACGACTTTGGCACGGGGTATTCGTCGCTGAGCTACTTGAAGCGCCTGCCGCTCGACCAGCTCAAGATCGACCAGAGTTTTGTGCGCGACCTGCAGACCGACCCCAACGACGCAGCCATCGTGCGCACCATCCTGGCCCTGGCAGCCAGCCTGGACCTGGCCGTGGTGGCGGAAGGCGTGGAGACCACGGGACAGCTTGAATTTTTGCAGCGCCACGGCTGCAAGTCGTTTCAGGGCTACCTGTTTGGCCGCCCCATGCCAGCTGAAGTGTTGGAGCGCGCGCTGCGCCCTGCGCTCTGACCTGCGCTGCGACAAAGGCCCGCCAGCGCGTGCAGTTCACAATCGCCCCATGAAAAAACAGGTGTTGGTGGCCGGTGGCGGCATCGGTGGTTTGGCCACGGCGTTGGGCGCGTCGCGCGCGGGGTGGGATGTGCGGCTGTATGAACGCGCCGCTGCCTTCAGCGAAGTGGGCGCAGGTGTGCAGATTGGGCCCAACGTGGTGCGCCGCCTGCAGGCCTGGGGGCTGCAGCAGCCCTTGCAGGCCGTGGCCGCGTTCCCCAGCCGCTTGCAGGTGCGCAACGCCGTCAGTGGCAAGGAGCTGGCCGTGCTGCCGCTGGGGCCCACGGCGGTGCAGCGCTATGGCGCGGCCTACGCCACCATCCACCGCGCCGACCTGCACAACCTGCTGCTGTCAGCAGTCACCAAATACACCGACACGCAGTTGCATCTGGAGCATGCCATTGACGGATTCGCCGACGCCGACGGCGTCGTCACCGTGCGCACCAGCCGCGGCAAGGAGGTCGAGGGTGATGCGCTCATCGGAGCCGATGGCCTGTGGAGCCGCACCCGCACCCAGTTGCTGGGCGCCGTCGCACCCCGCGTGACAGGCCACCTGGCCTACCGCGCGCTCGTACCGCAGCATGCGCTGCCCGATGCGTTGCGCACCGGCCAGGTCACCGCTTGGCTCGGGCCGCGCCTGCATGCCGTGCAATACCCCGTGCGGCGGGGCGAGTTGCAGAACATCGTCGTCATCGTGCAAGGCCCCGCGCCGCACGACCTGGAAAGCTGGGACCACGCTGCCAACGCTGCGGGCCTGGAGCACGCCCTGCAGGGCACCTGCACGGCGCTCCAGGATGTCGTGCGCAGCGTGGGTGCCGCAAGCGGCCCCGGCTGGCGCCTGTGGCCGCTGTGCGACCGCCCGCCCGTGCGCGGTGCCCACGAGATGGCGCAAGGCCTGGTGGCCCTGCTGGGCGACGCGGCCCACCCCATGCGGCCCTACCTGGCGCAGGGTGCGGGCATGGCCATTGAAGACGCGGCCGAACTGCAGCGCGCGTTGTCCATGCACGACATGGACGTGCCTTTGCGCCTGCGTCGCTACGCCCTCAACCGCTGGCAGCGCAACGCGCGGGTGCAGGCGCGGTCCACGCGCAACGGTCGCATTTTTCACGCGGTGGGCCCGGTGCGCTGGGGGCGCGATTTGTCCTTGCGCCTGCTGGGCGAGCGGGTGCTGGACGTACCGTGGCTGTACCGCGGCGATGGGTCCAGTGCCAGTTCTCTGTAGTCGCTGAATGCTACTAAAAACATAGCTACTAGCGCTTGATGGATAAGCGCTAGAGCCTGTTTTTGCTTAAATTCTGGGCGATAGAGGGTGGTGGTGGGGAGCGGGCCCCTTCAGGCGGCAGCGGTCCCACGCAGCGGGCAGTCCGTGGCCACGCGTTCGGCCAGCGTCTGGCGCAGGGCCTGCAGCGCGGCGATGCGCGTGTCGATCTCCTGCAGTTTCACGGCCAACACCTGGGCCAGCGCGGGGCCGGGGTCGGCGGCGTCCCAGATCGCGGGCAGCCGGTCGCCAATTTCGGCCAACGTAAAACCGAGCTGCTGTGCGGTGCGGATGTACTGCACCAGCATGGCGGTTTCGGCGGGGTAATCGCGGTAGCCGTTGGCCAGGCGTTGCGCGCGGATCAGCCCCTGCTGCTCGTAAAACCGCAGGGCCTCGCGGCTCAGGCCCGAGGCGGTCGCGAGTTCACCGATCAGCACGGTCGCCTCCGCTCTGGGCATCGCTGGCTGCGCCCAGTGCCCACCGGAGGATGGCGGTCTGCACCGGCAGCAGCAGTTGTTTTTGCGCGTAGCCCACAAAACCGGGGTATTCCACCGGGTCCACCGTCAGCTCACGGCCCAGTGTGAAGGGCGGTGTGGGCAGCAGGGCGGGGTTGCCCAGGGCGGCCAGGTGTTCTTCGGTCAGCGGTGTCATGTCTGTTTGGGTCTCGGCGTCGGCCTCGGCGCCTGCGGGCCAGCTGTCGGTGATCACCACATCCACCGGGCCTTGCAGTGCGGAAGGTTCGACAAACACCACGTGTGGCAGGACCTCGTGAAAGCGCCGGTGGCACACCTGCACCAGCTCAAACCCCAGCACCTGGGCCAACCCGTGCCATGAACGGAAGACATTGGTGCTGGGCCCCCACAGGCACACGCGCGCCTGCGCCAGGGGTTGGATCTGCGCATCGACAAAGTACGCATCGGTCAGCACCTCGCACGGGTGGCCCTGGGCCGACATGGCGTTGATCACCGGCCGCTGCGACGCGGCGGCAAACTCCGACAGCCGCGCATGGTTGGTTTCACGCACCACATACGCCGCGTAAAACGGGTCGAGGTAGCCCGCCAGGTCGCAGGCCCGTTCGCCGGTTTTGAGCAGGTTGGGCAGCTCGGTAAATGCCAGCCCGAGCTGCCGGAAGGCCTCGATGAACGTCGTGCGGGTGCGGATGCCGTTGCCTTCAAACGACCATGCCACGGTGCCCTGCAGCGCAGGCCCGGGCGCGTCGACCAGTGCCCAGATGTGCCGGATGTCTTCGGGTCGCAGGTCGGTCAGCTGGATGAGGTTCATGGGGCAGTCTTTCCATCAAAAGGGCGGGCAGAAGATTCTGCTTGACCCTGAAGCGTACTTCAGGCCTGAAGCTGCGGGCTTCTTTCACTTCTATTGCCGCGCTGCCATGTCCACCATTCCTGCCGTCCCCACCCATCCTGCGACTGCCGCCAAACCGACGGTCGCTTTCTCTTTGTCTACACCCCGCTACCTGCGCATCGTGCGCGCCAGCGGTTGGTACGACCTGTTGGTCACCTGGCCGTTTGCATTGCCTTGGACCTTTGCTTGGCTGTACGCCCAGCTGGGCATGCTGGCCGCCACGCTGGGCCTGCCCGGCACCCTGCACCCGCTGGATACCACCCACATGCTGCTGGCCAACCTGCTGGGGTCGGTGGTGGTGGTGTGGTCGCTCGCGCGCATGGTGGCGCCGTCACGGCTGCTGGGGCGGCTGGATGGCGTGGCGCGGTTTTTGTTTGCGGCTTGGCAGATATACGCCGTGGTCCACGGCGCCAGTGCTATCGTGCTGGGCTTTACGCTGTTTGAGTTGTTGTTTGGTGTGCTGCAGTGGTGGCGGGTGGCGGATGCTTCGCCAGTGCGTGTCAGTGCGCGGGCGCGGGCAGGCACCTGAAGGCCAGTGTGCCCGCCGCCAGCATGGCGGCAATGGTCAGCATCACCGCCACATACGGGTCAGCGCCCTGCGCGGCCGCCACGGATGCAGCCACGCCAGTCACCCACTGCATCAGCGCCACACCCAGAAACAGCGCCATGGTGAACACCGCCATGGCGCGGCCCGTGACGGCGGGGGCGTAGGCCGAGCGCACGTCCGAATACTGCAGCACCATGTAGCCCGACAGCAGGCCCACAGCAATGGCGCCGCCCACGTCCAGCCACTCGCGGTGCAGAAATCCGATGGCCGCAAACAGCGTGGCCAGCAGCACGGTGAAACCGGTGATCCAGCGTCGGCGGCGCCCCGGGCCCGGGTCGAACCGGCCAAACAGCGCTGGGCTGAACAATGACACCAGCGACACGATCACCGCCACATTGCCGCTGGCCACCAGCGAGTATCCATGCCGCTCGATCAGCAGCGGCCCCAGCCACAGGCCGCGCAGTGCCAGAAACGATGCATACGTCGTCAGCGCCAGCAGCATGATGCCGGCCGTGTGCGGCAGCAAAAACAGCGCGCCAAACCCGCGGATGGCGGCACCCACCGATTCGCGCGGGTGGGTGCCATGGGTGGGTTGGGCGGGCTCGTGCACCTTCCAGAAGATCAGCAACCACGCCAGCACCGACAACCCGGCCAACACCCCAAAGCCCATCCGCCAGGATGACCACTGCACCAGCCACGCCAGCGGTGTGCCCGTGAACAACATGCCCAGCCCGCCCACGCCCATGGCCACGCCCGACACCATGGCAAACCGTGACGGTGCGAAATACCGCGCAATGAACACCGTGCACACCAAAAAGGCGGGTGCGCAGCCCACGCCGATCAGCACCTGCCCCAGCAGCACCATGCCGTAGCCCGGCGCCAGCGCCGACACCAGCGCCCCGGCAATGGCCAACGGAAACGCCACCAGCAGCGTGCGCCGCACGCCGTACAGGTCGATGCCAATGCCCATGAACAACTGCATCGCGCCAAACGCGAACGCAAAGGCGCCTGCAAACAGCCCCAGCGCTTGCGCCGAAAGGCCAAATTCCGCCTGCAGCCCGGTGGCCATGATGGCGGTGATGGTGCGAAACGCCTGGCTCAGCGCAAAGCCGGAGATCAGTGCCAGCAGCATGGTCCATGCGGTGCGGCTGGGCAAGGCTGCCAAGGGCGGCGGTGTGAAGGAGCCAGAGTCGGGAGCGTTGGGTGGTGGTGGCACAGGCAAGCGGTGAGGTAGAGGAGGCCGAGAGGGCGGTGGCAGCGGCAAGGGAAGGGAAGGGTCGAGCGTAAACGCTGAAGCCCTGTGTGGCTGTCAGCCACAGACATCTCTGAGAGCGGCTCACAAAACTCTTCTTGCGTCGTTGCAGCGTCTTGTCGTACTGCCCGTACTGCCTGCGACGCAGCGCCTAGCCAGAATCGCTTCGCTGAGTTTTGTGAGCCAATGGGATGGACGCCCCCACCCTAAACGGCATCGAAAGTGCCACAGTGGAGATGTCAGTTCTTCCACTTGAAC
>NZ_JBKBTV010000113.1:0-7291 GCF_046291265.1 Acidovorax sp.
GTGGAGATGGAGGTGAACAACCGGGTGGTCGATCTCGTGAAAGACGGCGTGGACGTGGCGCTGCGCGTGCGCCTCACGCTGGAGGACAGCGGCAGCCTCGTGGTGAAGCGGCTGGACGACGCACGTTCGGTGCTGGTGGCCAGCCCGGCGCTGCTGGCGCGCCAGGGCACACCCGGCACGCTGGATGAGGCCGGCCGGCTCGACAGCGTGGCCATGTCGGCCGTGGATGGCCTGGCCAGCATGCGCCTGACCAACGCGCAAGGCCGCGATGCCGTGCTGCAGTACCGGCCCCGCTTCATCGCGGACGACCTGCTCACCCTCAAGCTCGCGGTGCTGGGCGGCAGCGGCATGTGCTCGCTGCCCGACTACATGTGCGAAGACGAGTTGCGCGATGGCCGGCTGGTGCGCCTGCTGCCCGACTGGTCCACCCCGGTGGGCGTGGTGCACGCGGTGTTCCCCTCGCGCCGCGGCCTCACGCCCGCGGTGCGCAGCTTTCTGGATTTTCTGGGGGAAACCGTGCCGGTCTGCGGCAGTTTGCTGCGCCTGCGTGCGGCGGCTCGCGCAGAGTCGCCCCCGTACAATGCGCACTCGCTGCCGCGGCCATAGTTCAACGGATAGAACGGGCCCCTCCTAAGGGCCAGATAGGGGTTCGATTCCCTTTGGCCGCACCAGCCCTTGCCGACCGGCTACCGGTTTTCAGCGCAGGGCGCGACCCAGCAGCACACCCACCACGATGCCCGTGAACACCGCCAACAGCGGATGGGCCCGGTGCGATACCAGCTTCGGCGTCTGCCTCTGTACGAAGTGGCGCATTCTCACCATCATTCTGATGATTGCGAGCCTTAGCGTGGCAACGGGGCGCCAATCTGCAAACTGACCACACAACCTCCATCCGCAGTAACAGTCGAAAAGTCTTTCAACCTGGCGAAGTAAAAATTACCTTCCTCCGCATCAATGTCCGCAGAAAGAGGATGCTCAGTCAAGATCCATCCGTTCCGCTCGAGAATTTCAGAAACAGTCTGCCTTCGAATGCAATTCCTTTTGATGGCGAGTTCACGATCGATCGTGATCGAGTTTAGATAAACAGCCAAAGCTTCATTGGTCAATGGCTTAGGAACAGTGATATTTCTTGTTTGACCCGAGAAGGAAAGTTCGACGATGGGCGCAGCAAATTGAATCTTGAGTTTGATTTCATCATTGATTTGCACAAAATCGTGAAGAAATCGGGATCTTTGACTCGGATCAATTCCCTTGTCAATAAGCATTTTTTGCACAGAAGGCGAATACTTTTCATCAGGCGGGACCAATTTTGTACTGGTCACAAGCTCGATAAAATCTTGTGTCAGTGGGGCTGCAGTTGAAGATGACAGTCTCTCAAAGATTGCCAGCGCCTTTTCCATATTTAGATGCCGTGCTTCTGTGCTTTGAGCCCAACATGTAAATGACAAGCAAGAGATGAGGAGTGCAGCAAGCGACTTGAGGATCATAATTCAAAGGGTAAAAAAAATCAGGCGAAACCACGACGCGCAGGCGCAGGCGCAGGCGTTGGCTCGTTGGGGGCGCGCTCCAGTTCCCCCGTAGGCAACTGACGCCAGACCCCAGTGGCACAACGCATGGACGAGATAGTCTCATGCCTCTTTTTTCTGGCGCATCTGCTCCAGCGCTTTCTCCATGACGCGCACGTCGGCCGGATCAGCGTGCATGTTGCGCTCAAAGCGTTTGAGCCACTTCATGTAACCCGTGCGGTAGAACTCAAGCCCTTCGGGTGTGACGTCTCGCAAATACACACAGAAGTCCTCGGGGATATCCGGTGCGGTTTCGCACAACACGCGTCGAGTCAGACCGTGGTCTTGGATGAACTTGATGACGTGACCTGTCTTCCGTAAGCAGCGAAGACGCGCTTCTTCAGTTGCTTCCGGGGTGGATTCTTTGTAGTAAGCAGCCGTCTCCCATAGCACCCAGTCCGGATACTGTTCCAACAGCTCGTCGTAATTGAGCAACCTGCCAACGCGTACCATTCAAGGCCTCCTTTCGATTCGGGACACATCGGATACTTCAACCAACTTCCCGGTTTCGCGGTCACGAATGAAGGAGCCACCAGCCCTTCTGGTTTCCCGCTCATGAAGAATTTGCTGGTCTTTATCCGCTGTCAGACTCGTCGTTTCGACCACCTCAATCACTTTGCCACCAACGATCACAACGTGATCCAGCCTACGAGCGGTACCAGTGTTGGGATCAATCACGATGTTGCCTTCCTTGTCTCGCAGATATTGCTGGTTCTGGACGCTGCCGCCTGGATACTGCGCTAGCAGATCGGCGGTCACCTCACGCTCGCGCCGACTACCCGCCACGGCATTTTCCTGCACCGACATCATGATGAAGTCGGATATGGATTGCTGTTGGGACGCGGGCAGCGTGCTGACAAAGTCTTCGGCCCACTTTGCCGCTTCGTCGGCCGGATAGCCATCCAACACGTGGCCCAGCCAGGCCTTGAGCTCCTGCGGCTCGTTCAGCGGTGGTGTGCCGTATATCTTTTGAATTTCTGCCGGTTTAATGGTGGGTCCCACCGGTGGGAGTGGGCTCGTGGAGCCAAAGCCCGGAATCTTCGCCAGGTCAGCGGGATCGACCAAGGACGCGATCTTGGCCACCACAGTGGCACCACCCAGTCGCAAGGCGTTCACGCATGCAGGCGAAGTCAGGCAGGCCCGTGCCGCGATTGCGCCACCGGCCGCAATGCTTTCGAGCAAGAGCGGAAGTGCCACGAGGGCGTTGTTGCTCGCTTCGTTGAGTCCGGCGGCACCGCCTGCAGCGCCGCCCGCTGCCGTGCCCGCCCCGAGCGCGCTGAGCTGGGCGATCGCTTTTGCAGCGTCGTCTGGGACACCATTGGCGACCAGGAATGCTTGCACATGGGGTGCGGCTGCACTGCTGAGGCCTGCGCCAGCCGCGCCGCCAGCACCGCCGGCCAGGCCTCCGATCAGTGCATGTCCACCTGCACGGCAACCACCGTCCGGCGCCCAGCAACCGGCGGCTTCTTCATCACCGGCGGCCACTGCATCCACAAACTTCTTGTTGGCGTATTTGCCCCAAGCCGAGGCAGCGCTCTTGCCGAACTCCGCCGTGATCTTGATCTGTGCATCGATCTCCTTCTGCACCCGCTCCTTGTCGAAGATCGGTTGGATGCCGGTTTGCGCGTCGCCCGTGTGCGCGAGGTTCACATCCAGCGTGGCCCTGCCGACAAACTCCCTGTGCGCGAGACCCAGCTCCCAGCCACCGGTGGCGCGGCGCTGGGTCTGCACCTCGGTGTCGTCGATGAAGTTCTTCGACCGGCGCAACCAGCCTTTGAGGCTGGCGGTGGTTTTGCGACTGGCATCGCGGTAGACGAGGCGAGAGAGCTTGAGGTCAGCGCTGTCGTTCTGGCCGCTGTAGACGTAGTCCTGGTTCAACCCGGCCACGCTTTGGTGGTAGCGGCTGGCCGATTGGGTGAAGCCCAGCAACCCGTAGTCCCACGGCAGGGAATAGTGGACCGTGTGTCCCTGCGTTCCACGATCACCCGCCTGGCCGCCACCCAGGTCCTGGCTCACGGTGATGTAGAACAGATCGTTGAGCGTCCACCCGTGGTCAAGGCTCATGGTGGCGCTGCCCTGGTACCGGCCGGTGGCCTTGGAGCCGCTGTCGTCCATCGTGACGTTCAGGCGAAAGGGCAGCGACTGGCGCCAGGAGATGACCAGGTCGCTCTGGCCCGGCACATCGGCGGGTTCGATCTGGATGTCGGCCTCGGCGGTGGGCACGCGCTTGAAATTCTCCAGCGCTTGTTCAACATCGCGCAGGTTCAGGACGTCGCCCGGTTGTGCGGGCACGGCGTTCCAGGCGGTGGCGCGGTCATCGGGCGTGGCAAAACGGATGGCCCGGATGCGCCCTGGCAACAAGGTCAGGGTCAGGCGCCCGCTGGCGAGGTTCTGCGGCTCGAACACGATGCGCGATGTCACAAAGCCGCGCGCCACCAAGGCCTGCTGCGCTCGCTCGGCGGCGACATTGACGCCGCCAACACCCAGGCAGCGCCCGATCGCGGGATCGGGACCCGCGATCAGGTCGGCGAGAACCCAACGAAAAGCCTCGCTGGAATCACCGACCAGTGCAACCGCCTGGATGGCCCGACAGGGTGACTCCGCCTCCGGCCAGGGTCTGCGTTGTTCCGATGCAGGAGGGGTGAGCGCGCTGGGCGAGGCTTGCAGCTGCCGACGTTGCGCCTCTTCGCGGTCCTGTTGCAAACGTTCCAGTTGCTCGCCTTGCTGGCGAACGTTGGGCGGCGGACTCGTGGGTGCCTGTGCGTGCGCGTTGCCCGCCGCGACCACCGTCAGCAATGCGCCGCGCGCGGCGTTCATCACCAACCGAAAGCGGTTGGGGTTCATGCGGTCACTCCCTGAATTCTTTGTTGGATCAAGCGCCCATTGCTTCTGCAATGGCCAACTTGATCACACCAAATCAAGGGCGCAGTGGGTATACAGCACTCGTATTAATCGGGCATGCAGAGCGTGCACTCCGTCACGGTTCGTCGCCCAATATGCATGCGCTGCGCGGCGTGTCGAAATCTACCCACCCTGTTCGTCGTTGCATGGCCAGCCCGAGGTTCACCCCCCTTTCAGGAGACCCCATGTCCATCCAACTCTGCGCCTACCTCTCTTACAACGGCGACTGCGCCGACGCGATGAAGTTCTACGCCCAGGTGCTCGGCGCCAAGCTCGAAGCGCTCATCACCTACGGTCAGATGCCTGGCGAGATGCCGGTGCCGCCCGAGCACGCCGACCGCGTGATGCACGCCTACCTGGTGCACCCCGACTTCGCCATCATGGCCGGCGACGCGCCACCCGGTGTGCCCTACGCGAGCATCCAGGGCTGCATGCTGGCCATCACCTACCCCACGGTGGCCGAAGCCACGCGCGTGTTCAACGCGCTGGCCGAGGGCGGCAAGGTCGGCATGCCCCTGGCCGAGACCTTCTGGGCCGATACCTTCGGCATGGTCACCGACCGGTTTGGCACGCCGTGGGGGGTGAATGGTGGGCCGAGGGAGATGGGGGAGAAGTAGGAGTACCGGCGGAGAAAACACCTTGCCCCTTGCTGGGGCAGCATCAGCCCAACAACACTTCCGCAGCCCGCGCTCCCCAGTAAGAAGCTTCTTCGAATACGCTGTAGCCGGACAAGTCGCTGTGCGCGCACAGAACGGTGTTGCCCCGTGCAAGTGTTTGTCGGGCTCGAAGTGCGAGCGGCTCATTGAGGAAGCCTGGGGTGGGCACAGCCATGGCGTGGCCATGCACCGTCAACTCTGCGCCGCTGCACGAGCGTCGCCATCTTGAGCCGTAAGCCGCGTCAAGGTCGCGCGTCGCCACGTCCAAAAGGCTGTGCACGGAAGCTGTCGAGGCCCAGCGCCGTGTCAGGGTCAACGCCGAAGCCACCGCGGCGGCCGAGGGATCGGTCAGGGTACCGGCTTCCTCGACCAACGGACAGTACGCCGTCAGCACGGTACCAGCCGGTTTTGCCTGGCCGATGTATTGGTGGGTACCTGCTCTACAACGTCCGACAAGGCCTGCGTTGGCTGAGCTTCAGCAATGAAGAAGGCTGGATGTTCAGCAAGGCACTCGAGCGCCTTCCTCGCGAAATTTCGGTAGGCGTCTGCCGGCACAACGGCGCCGAGTTCAGGCACAAGGAAGCTTACGAGTCTCTCGTGGAGGAGGTTTGGGGCAGCTTCAACTGGGAAATACGCCGGGGAGATCGAACCCAGATGGTCGAGTTCGAAACCACCGGGGGAAAGGGCAACATGCCCACGGGCAGCCTGCTCGTGTGCGAAACCACCACCCATGAACAGGTATGGTCTTTGGCAACGCCGTTGAAGGCCCGGGCGGTTGCCTCGGCCTTTGGAAAGACATTTCCGCCAACGCGCCCGCCCATTGCACAAGATTGGGTGTCGGAGCAAACCTTTCGGCAGCTGATTGGGTTTGGTTGCGTGGCGCACCTGGTCATGATGGTCTCGCGGCCCACAGCTGTAGGGTTTGTCTTCGGCATCGTGGCTGTGATCGCACTGGCAGCCAACAACGTGACAGAGGAGTGATTCGTGGCACGCGTTTTGATCTTGGCGGGCATGGCGCTCACACTGCTGTTTCATGCGGTGGCCATGGTTCGCGAGCCGGATGATGATTCGACGAGCTACCGATCGTCGTCGGGTAGCTATGGAAGCGGCAGTGGTGGTGGCTTCAGCGGGGGTCACAAGTGACAGGCCAAAGGCAGTTTCATCCGAAGGGCACCCACGTGCTGGCGGATCTGTACGGCGCCAGTCCGTTGCTCCTGGCCGATGCGGCGTTTCTGAAGGGCGCTGCATCGGAAGCTGCTGAACGGGCCGGTGCAACACTGCTGGCCGTGCACTGTCACCCCTTTGGACCGGGTCAGGGCGTCGCAGGGGTGGTGCTGCTGGCCGAGTCGCATCTCACATTTCACACTTGGCCTGAGCACGGCTTCGCCGCTCTGGATGCGTTCATGTGTGGCGACTGCGAACCGGTGCTCGCCATTGAGTACCTGAATCAGGCCCTGCAAGCCCAATCCCGAGTGTTGCGGGTTATGGAGCGGGGCGCTGATTCAGCGTCGGGCCCCGCTCAGGAAAACACCTCCGCCAGTGTGTCAGCCTGACATTCAGAACACGTACTTTCAACCCAAGCCGACCACGGTCAGAGCTGTCCCTCGCTCAGTGTGTCGAGTTGAAAGCGCCCGCTGCGGTCCCACAGCCAGGTGTCCACGTACTGCACGCGCCCGAAGCCGGGCGGCGACGGGAACGGCGCGGCGGCGCGCACCAGGCGTTCGATCTCGGCCATGACCTCGGGCGCGTGGCTGGGGCCGCGCAGCCAGCGGGTGGCGCCCACGCGCCCGCCTTGGGTCAGCTCCACCTCCAGCACGCCGATGGCGTAGAGCATGGGCGGCAGTTTTCCCCGGTGGATGCGGTCCGGGTACTTGCGGTAGAGGTGGGTGGCGGCTTCGCGGCGGTAGGCCGCGCTGGCCGGCGCCTGGCCGGGCAGCGGTGCACGGGTGCCGCAGCCGGCCACCAGCGCCGCAGCGCCGGTGGCAGCGGCCAGGGCCATGAACTGGCGGCGTTCTTCCTGGGTTGTGTTGAGCATGGGGTCGGGCAGCAGTTTGAAAACCTGCATTGGACCAGCGTGCAGCCGGCGGCACAACGGCCCGCAACACCCGCTTACCGCTGTCGCAAGGTGCGGCTCAGCAGCATCACCGGCACCAGACCCACGAGCACCAG
>NZ_JBKBTV010000114.1:0-7025 GCF_046291265.1 Acidovorax sp.
ATGGACAGCGCCACACCGCCCTGGCCATTGCGCGCCATCGGATAGCCATCCAGTGCGGTCATGATGGCGCCTGCATCTCCCGGCACATTGAGCAGGATGGAAGAGATGCGCCCGCCGTACTCGCAGCCGATGTACACGGCCGCCAGCAGGATCAGTGAGGCCTCCGGCGGCAACTTCATGGCAAAGGCCAGCGGCATCAGGATGGCCACGCCGTTAATGGGGCCCAGACCTGGCAGCAGGCCGACGACGGTACCGATGAAGCAGCCCAGTGCGGCAATGAGAAGGTTGGTCGGAGTCAGCGCCACGCCAAATCCCAAGACCAGGTGTTGCAAGACGTCCATGTCAGCTTCCTCCCAGCAGCGCAGCCAGCAGACCGGTCGGCAACACCACATCCAACAGCTTATCGAACAGCAGGAACAGCACCAAACCCAGTGCTGCGCCACCCGTCAGCGACTGTTTCCAGCTGCCGCCAAACGCCATGCCCACCGGCACCGCCATGAGCGCCGTGGCCAGTGAAAAACCCAGCCACTGGAACAGCAGCGCATAGGCGAGCACTGCGGCCGCGCACAAGGCGGTGGACTTCCATGGAACACCCCTGAACGCCTCGCCCCCGACCGCTGGACGAAGCACCAGCCACAGGCCTGAGAGACCCAGGCCGCACGCCAGCAGCAGCGGAAAGGCGCGCGGGCCGACAGGTTCGTATGAAATGGCAGCGGTGTAGTCTTGCGCGGCCCAGGCCATAGCAGCGGCCGCAACAACACACACCGCACCGAGGACGCGGTCACTCATGGGGTACTCCGAAGAAGAATGGAAGCGGGCCACCGCAGGGGTCGCGCCAAAGAGCAGGGCGAAGGCCCTGCGGGGATCACTTGGCGGGAACGACGTTCAGACCGAACTCTTCTGCCAGCTTGCGGTAGTCGGCCACCTGCTTCTTGACGTAGGCATCCAAAGGGGCGCCGGTCAGAGCAAGGGGGAACAAGCCGCGCTCGTTGCGCAACTTGTCGTAGGCGGGCATGGCCATCAGCTTCGTGAAGGTGTCGGCCCAGATTTTGTAGTCGGCGTCGCTGACCTTGGGGCCAAGGTAGAAGCCGCGCACGATGGGCCATTCAACGTCATAACCCTGCTCGGCGGCGGTCGGGATGCTGGCCATGTCGCCAGTGAGGCGCTTGTCGTTCATGACTGCCAGGATGCGGACCTTGGCGCCAGCCTTGATCTGCTGTCCGGCCTCGGCCGCATCGCCGGTGAACACGTGGATGTGGCCACCCTGCAGCGCGGTCAGCGCTTCGCCGCCGCCTTCAAAGGCCACGTAGCGCATGGTCTTGGGATTCACGCCAGCGGCGCGCGCGGTCAGCGCAGCCTTCATCCAGTCCTGGCTGCCCACGGTGCCACCAGCGCCCAGCACCACCTTGGTGGGGTCGGCCTTGATGGCGGCCATCACGTCCTTGAGCGATTTGAATGGCGAGTTCTCTGCCACGACCACGGCGCCGTAGTCGGTGCCGACGGCGGCGAGCCAGCGCACGTCGTTCTCGGTGTAGCGGCCGAACTTGCCCTGCGCGAGGTTGAGTAGCGAGCCGCCCGAGAAAGCAACGATGGCGTTGGCTGCGTCGGGCTTCTGCGCGATCACGGTGTTATAAGCCACGGCACCAATGCCGCCAGGCATGTAGGTCACGCGCATCGGGTCCGCGACGAACTTGCCCTCCAGCAGTGCGCTTTGCACGAGCTTGCAGGTGAGATCGAAGCCGCCGCCGGGCTTGGCGGGGGCGATGCACTCTGTCTTGTCCAGTGCGCCGGCGGCGAAAGCGGTGACGGCGCTGGCCGAGATGGCCACTGCAAACAATCGGGATGTGATGCTCATGAAAGTGTCTCCTCTGGAGGGTGAAACGCTCGCGGATCTGCGGCGATGAGGGCACTTTAGAAAAACCGCGCTTTCAAGCCGCTTTCAGAGATCGCTCTGATTCTTCAGGGTTAACCCCCAATAGTCGCCGGGGCTCCGGAGCTTGCCAAAGTCAACGTGACTTCCAGCCCACGCCCCTCAGGACCAGCGCGCACCCGCATCTCGCCGCCATGGCGCTGGGCCACGGTGCGCGCAATCGCCAGCCCCAGGCCGGAGCCGGGCAGCGGGCCTTGACGGCCGCGAAAAAAGCGCTCCCCAGCGCGGGCCAGTTCTTCGGGTGGCAGGCCCGGCCCATTGTCGACCACACTGAAATGCACAAGATCACCGCTTCGGCCAACGGCCAGCGTCACGTGGCAGCCCGCACCTCCATGGCGGATCGCGTTGTGCAGAAGGTTGGACAGCGCTTCTTTCAGCAGACCAGGCTCGCCGCGAAAGGGGAGCGTGGCCATGGGCGCGTGCAAGCCCAGGTCCACCCCTTGTTCGCGTGCTATCGGCCACCAGCGGCGCACAAGGTCTTCGGCCAGGACCACCGCCTCCACAAGTTCGGGTTCGGGTGCAGCGCTGTCCGCCTTAGCCAGGGACAACATCTGGTTGGTCTGCCGGATGGTTTCGTCCAGCTGCTGCCGGATGTTGTCCATCACCTTGCGCAGCGCGGCAGGATCGTCCTCACGCTGGGCAAAAGCCACTTGCGTGGCCAGCGTGGTTAGCGGCGTTCGCAATTGGTGCGAGGCGTCGTCGATAAAGCGCCTGCGGGCCTCAGCCTGCTCGCGGTTGCGCCCGATGTGGTGGTTGATCGCGCCCACCAGGGGCAACACCTCGGCGGGCACGCCATCGCTGTCCATCGGGGTGAGGTCCTGCGGCGGGCGGGCCTCCACGTCCTGGCGCAAGCGCGCAAGTGGGCGCATGGCCCAGGCGATGGCCAGGCCGAACAGGGTGCTGGCCACCACGACCAGCAGGAAATCGCGCGCCACCGACTGCAGCACCAGGCCGCGCCGGAAGTCGGTGCGTGCCTCCAGCGTTTCGGCCACCTGGATCACCACACGCTGCGGTCCGGGTTGGCCTGCCAGCGGAGTGGCCAGCTCGCGCGCATAACTGCCCACACGAACGGGTTCTCCGAAGTACACACCCTCGTGGAACTGTGGCTTGCCCGATTGCAGTGTGCTGGGAGGCGGGGGCAAGTCAGAGCTGCCGATTTCGACCAGCCCGTCTTCGGTGGCTACCCGGTAGTACACCTGACCTTCGGCGGTGAGCTCGAAGAACTCCAGCATGCGGTAGGGCAGCTCCACCGCCAGGCCACCGCTGGCGGTGGAGATGCTGGAGTCGATCGACTTCACCGCACCCAGAAGTGACCGGTCGTAGGCGGCGTCGGCGGCTTCGCTGGCGGTGCGCCATGCCAGCCAGAGCTCGGCCGAAAACACCAGCAGCATGCCCGGCACCAGCACGAGCAGGAGCATGCGGCGAATGCTGCCACCCAGCCAGCGTGGCAATCTCACGGTGGGCACTCCAGCAAGTACCCCATGCCTCGGAGCGTTGTGATACGCACGGGTGAGGCTTCCAGGCGTCTGCGAAGGCGGTGAATCAGCACCTCAATGGCTTCTGGGTTCACGTCCTGTTCATCGGAGAACACGCGTTCTAGCAACTCGCGCTTGGACAATGGCTCACCCGGGTGCTGAATCAAGGCTCGCAGCACCGCGTGTTCGCGCGGCGTGAGGCTCAGCACCTCATGTTGCAGCCGAAATTGCTTTGACACGGTGTCGTAGCTCAACGGCCCACAGGCAAAGCGCGGATGGTCCTGACCGCGGGAACGTCGGATCAGCGCGATCAGCCGCGCCTCCAGTTCCGCCACGTCAAACGGCTTGGCCAGGAAGTCATCCGCGCCGCTGTGCAAGCAGTTCACACGCTCCATGAGCGAGTCGCGCGCGGTCAAGATGAGCACCGGCAGTCGCTCGTCGGCCTCGCGCAGATCGGCCAGCACGTCGTGCCCGCCCAAGCCGGGCAGACCCAGGTCGAGGATGAGTGCGTCGTACTTCGTGGCCTTGAGGCTGCGGCGCACCAAGCGGCCGTCGTTCACCCAGTCGACCTGGAAGTCGCTCTGGGCCAGCGCCTTGGTCAGCCAGTTGCCCAGGTCGGTTTCGTCTTCGGCGAGCAGGATGCGCATGGCCCCAGTCTGTTCAGAGTTCAGGCGTAGAGCAAGGCGCTTGCCGTGCGCACGGCAGCGGCACGTGACTCGCCCAGCGCCTGCACCACCGGCTGCCACACGCTCTCGTAGGGCGGAAGGGCGTCGTGGTCAAAGGCGGTGTGCGGCCAGTCGGAACCCCAGACCAAGCGTTCATCCATGAGCTGTGCCACTCGCCGGATGGGGTCATGCAGCGATTTGTAAGGTGCCACGGAATGCAGTCGGTACCAGCCGGAGAGCTTGACCCAGGCGCCTTGTGCTGCCAGGCGCTGCAATGCGCTCCAAGAAGGATCAGACGCACTGATGTCCAGGTGCATGCCGGCCAGGTGATCAAGCACGGCGGTCAGGCCGCTGCCTTCGTGCAGGTCGGCGATGGCGGCCAGCTGATCGGCCTTTGCGTACCACTGCACGTGCCAGCCACGCGCTTTTAGTCGTGGCGCGAGCAAGCGAAAGGACTCGGGACCGTTGCCTACCGGGGAAACGAGGTTGAAGCGCACGCCGCGCACGCCCAGCCGGTGCATGGTGTCGAGCTCGGTATCGGAGACGTCGGTGCCCAGCACCGCGATACCCCTGTGGCGGCCCGGATCGCGGGCAAGGGCTCGCAGGATCAGGCTGTTGTCGGTGCCGTAGACGCTGGGCTGCACCAGCACGAGATGGCCCACACCCAGCGCTGCAGCAGTGCGCTCGATCTCGGGCAGGTCGCGCAGCACAGGTCGATAGTGGCCGGCCTGGGATGGATGCGCGGGGTCGAAAACATGCACATGGCAGTCCCAGCCGGTCGGGATAGAAGTGGAACTCGAATTCATCCGGTTGTGATGTTGCGTTCCTTGATCACCTTGGCCCATTGCGCCTGCTGGGCCGCAATGAACTTGCCCGCGCTCTGTTGGCTGGTGTCGGCGAACACATCACCCCCCAACTGGCGGATACGACCGAGCACTTCTGGGTCTTCAAGCGACTTGCGGATGGCGGCTACTAGGATGGCTTTCATATCGGCGGGCAGGCCTGCCGGCGCGAGGATCGGGTTCCACTCCAGCACCTCGTAGCCCGTCACACCCGCTTCGGCCATGGTGGGTACGTCGGGCAGGGAGCGGGCTCGCAGCGAACTCGTCACAGCCAGTGGGCGCAGACGGCCCGCCTGGATGTTGGCCAACGACGAGGCCACGTTGGCGAAGAACAGCGGCACCTGGCCTCCCATCACGTCGTTCATGGCCGGGCCCCCGCCCCGGTAGGCCACATGGGTAAGGTTCACACCCGCCCGCTGTTCAAACAACGCGCCGGCCAGGTGCTGAGCTGAACCATTGCCGGAGGAGGCGTAGTTCAGAGGCTTGGTCTTTGCCAGACGGATGACGTCCTTCACGCTTTTTGCTTCGAAGCTGGGCGTGCACACCAACACATTGGGAAAGGTGGCCAACACAGCCAGTGGTGTGAACGCAGTTGCGCTGTCGTAAGGCAACTTGGGGAACAGGGAAGGATTCACTGCAAAAGAGGATGCGTCCAGCAGCAGGACGCTGCCATCGGTCGCACCCCGTGCCACAAGGCCTGCCGCCAGCTGACCGCTGGCACCCGCCCGGTTCTCCACCACAACCGTTTGGCCAAGTGCTGCTTCGAGTCTGGGCGCGATGGTGCGGGCCATGAGGTCGGCACCGCCGCCCGGTGGGTACGAAACGACCAGCGTGATCGGCTTGCCGCTGGCGATCTTGCCCTGCGCTTGGGCGCCGATCCAGGGTGCAGCCAGGGTGGCACCGGCGGCTGTGATGAGGTGACGGCGGGAGGGAGTCCAGCCGTGCGTGGGGAAGTTTGATGTAGTCATGTAAGTTCCTTCAAGTGATGGCGACGGAGTAGTGAAAGGCATGGGCGTCGCCGCGGGTGATGCGCACCTCGACACAGCGCCCTGTGAGGTCAAAGGCCGAACGCTGAACCTGCGCACAAGGATGGCCAGCGGGGAGCCCCAGGTGGCGCGCCTGCGCGGCGCTGAGCTGAGCAAATTCGATTTCGTCCAGCGCACGGTGTACGTTGACCTGCAGCCGGCGCGCGAACATGGGATAGAGCAAGTCGTCCCAGGTGGATAGGTCGTCCTCGGCCAGCGGTTCAAACAGATCCAGCGGTAGCCAGAGCTCTTCGAACAGGCGGGGCTGGCCGCCCATGTGGCGCAGGCGGTGCATGCGCAAAACCGGTTCCCCGGCGCCGATGCCCAGCGTGCGCGACACCGCGGCCGGCGCGCTCACCCGGCTGCGCTGCAGGATCCGCGACTCTGGCACCTCGCCGGTGCCGCTGTCGAATCGAAAGAAGCGCAGCATGGTGGCGCCCGTGAGCCCTTGTCGAACGAACGTGCCCTTGCCGTGGATGCGATCGATGAAGCCTTGCTCCACCAGCAGCTCGAGTGCGCGGCGCATTGTGCCCAGGGCTACTCCATGTTCTCCTGCCAGCTGGCTCTCGGCAGGCAAGGCAAAGCCCGGGGGCCATTCCCCGGCCACTACGCGGGCGCGCAGTGCCTGTGCCAGAGTTGCATATCGACTCACACCGGGCTCGGAAGTGAGTGCAGATGGCGAGAGTTGGTTCATGACCGCAAATATAGTCCTCTATAGGACTTGTAGATTTGGGGAAAACCCCGCAGCTGGTGTTCAAAAGATCAAATGAGGCATCGCGTCTGGAGGTACCGATGGCAGCTCTAGACTTTGTGCTGCCCTCCAGAAAAGGCGGGCGGGTGGCTGCTGCGACCGGAGCCGGCCCTTGGCAATTCTGTAGGTCGAATGACCGCTGCAACTTTCACACCGGCTACCAGAGCTTGGCCGCGGCCAGTGCCAGTCGTTTGTCTCGGTTGCTTCTAGGCTAAATTGCCCGAGCAATGTTCGAGGGCAGCAACCAGTGCTGACGCAGCAGGTGTCTTCGGTCCCCCACCATTCAAAAGCCAGATGGGAGAAAGAAGCCCCTGTTTTGCGGTGCTGCTTTCGCACC
>NZ_JBKBTV010000115.1:0-6651 GCF_046291265.1 Acidovorax sp.
CCTGGTGGGGAGCGACCCTTTCGCTGAGTTGCTGGCGGCCTGCAGCGTGCGGGGGGTGGGGGGGGCTTACCCGGTACAGTTGGATGAGTGCGGGCGCGTACAGGACAGTGAACGCGAGATCCCTTCGCCGCTCTCATTGGTCCGACGCAGGCTTTTGGGGCGCACGGAAATGCGGGTGGATTGGGTGAACGCAGCCTGTTTGGTGGTGCCGACGGCTGTGTGGCATGAACTGGGAGGGTTTGACGAACGCTATTTCATGTACTGCGAAGACGTGGATTTCTGCTTGCGTTTGAGGCTGCGGGGACTGAACTTGGCCAAAGCTCCGGTGCAGGTGATTCACGCGGGACAACGCGCCAGTGGGCGCAGCCTGAGGCATTTGGTCTGGCACGTGCGAAGCTTGGTGCGGCTGTGGCTTTCGCCGGTGTATGCGCGAGCGCAACAGTTGCTAACCTCGCCGTCAGCCGACGCGGGTACCATCGGCACCCCATGATTTGGTTGTCTGTGGTTGGTTTTCTGGTGGCGGCGCTGGCTGCAGGCCTCATCGTGCGATGGGGGCGGGAGCATGCGGCGGTCTATAGCGAAACCATGCCGCAGCGGTTTCATTTGGGTGATATTCCGCGCCTGGGGGGCGCCGCCTTGCTGCTGGGAATGTGCGTCAGTTGGGGGCTGGGCGTGTTGCAGTCCACTATATGGAGTGATCCTGGCTCTTTGAGGTTGGGGATCTGGGTAGGCAGCTGGCTGGTGGCCTTGCTGCCCGCGGCGCTGGGTGGCATTGCTGAAGACATGACCCAGCGCCTGTCCGTCCGGTACCGGTTGATACTGACCGGCGCCTCTGGCGTTTTGGCGGTGTGGCTGCTGGATCTGACCCTTCCTCGCCTGGGCTGGCCCTGGCTGGACACTGTGCTGACCGCCGCCCCTTGGATTGGCATTGCCATCGTCGTTCTGGCCGTTGCCGGTCTCCCACACGCCTTCAATATCATCGACGGCTACAACGGTCTGGCGGGCATGGTGGCGCTGATTGTGTGTCTGGCGCTGGCCCACGTGGCGTTGCAAGTGGGGGATCGAGCACTGGCCGCCTTGCTGGTGTCTACCGCCGCTGCTACCGCCGGATTTCTGGTGTGGAATTACCCGCGCGGCATGTTGTTTGCAGGTGACGGCGGGGCGTACATATGGGGCGTGGTGATTGCGCTGGCCAGCATTTCGCTGGTGCAGCGCAATTCAGATGTGTCGCCCTGGTTCCCCATGCTGCTGTTGATTTATCCAGTGTGGGAGACGGTGTTTTCTATCTACCGCAAGACAGTTCGTGGGGTGTCGCCCGGCGTGGCCGATGCGCTGCATTTTCACCAATTGATCTACCGGCGCATCGTGCGGGGCGTGTTCCATGACGACGAATCCCGTCGGGTTCTGATGCGCAACAACCGCACTTCGCCATACCTGTGGGGCTTTACCCTGCTCACCGTGGTGCCTGCGGTGCTGTTCTGGAGCAATACGCCGCTGCTGATGGCGTTTTGTGCGCTGTTTGTGATCAGCTACGTGATGGCTTATTTCGCCATCGTGCGTTTCAAAGTGCCTCACTGGCTACGCCACTGAAGATAGGGGTTGCGGCCCTTGCGCATGTTGATGTGGGAGTGCCGCGTGAATGCGGCACAATTTGCGCCTCACAGTTTTCACCGGATGGCACGCCTCCATGACCGACCTTCTTTCGATTGCCCCACGCGACAAGGCTGAAATCCTGGCCCAGGCGCTGCCCTATATCCGCAAGTTCCATGGCAAGACCATGGTCATCAAGTACGGCGGCAACGCCATGACCGACCCTGCCTTGCAGGCCGATTTTGCCGAAGACGTGGTGCTACTCAAGCTCGTGGGCATGAACCCCGTGGTGGTGCATGGCGGCGGACCGCAGATCGAGACGGCCCTGAACCGCCTGGGCAAGAAGGGCGAGTTCATCCAGGGCATGCGCGTGACGGATGCGGAGACCATGGAAGTGGTCGAATGGGTGCTGGCGGGAGAGGTGCAGCAGGACATCGTGGGCCTGATCAACCAGGCCGGCGGCAAGGCCGTGGGCCTCACCGGCCGCGACGGCGGCATGATCCGCGCCCAAAAGCTCAAGCTGGTGGACACCAAAGACCCGACCATTGAATACGATGTGGGCCAGGTGGGTGACATCGTGGCCATCGACCCAAGCGTGGTCAAAGCGCTGCAGGATGATGCGTTCATTCCCGTGATCAGTCCGATCGGCTTTGGCGAGAACAACGAGAGCTACAACATCAACGCGGATGTGGTGGCCAGCAAGCTCGCCACCGTGCTGCAGGCTGAGAAGCTGATGTTGTTGACCAATACGCCCGGTGTCCTGGACAAGGCAGGAAACTTGCTGACTGACCTGACAGCGCGCGAGATCGACGCGCTGTTTGCCGATGGCACCATTTCGGGTGGCATGTTGCCCAAGATTGCCGGGGCGCTCGATGCCGCCAAGGCGGGTGTGCACGCGGTGCACATCATCGACGGCCGGGTGCCACACGCCATGCTGCTCGAAATCCTGACCGATCAGGCCTACGGCACGATGATTCGTAGCCATTGAGATGCCCCCCCTGAGCCGCTTCGCGTCTTCCCCCTCTCTCGCTGCGCGGGAGCGGAACGCCACCAGTGGCCTGGCAGAGCCAGTTCCACGGTGGCACTGGCCTTTTGCGCGCCAGTGTTCGGGGTTTCGAACAATACGCAGTGCAGCGGCGAGGCGCTGACATGCGCCTGCTATTGGTCGAAGACGACGTCATGGTGGCCAGCGGCATCAAGCTGGGGCTTGCCGATGCGGGCTATGCCGTGGACTGGGTGGGCAGTGGCGAGCGGGCAGAGGAGGTGCTGCGCACAGAGTCGTTCGACGCAGCCATCATCGACATCGGCCTGCCCGCCATGGACGGCCTGGAGCTGACGCGCCGCCTGCGCCGCCCTGACATGGCCAGCCCCTCCATGCCAGTCCTCATCCTTACCGCCCGCGACGCCCTGCATGACCGCGTGCAGGGGCTGGACCTGGGGGCGGACGACTACATGGTCAAGCCGTTTGAGCTGCCCGAGCTGCTGGCACGCCTGCGCGCCTTGCTGCGCCGTTCGCAGGCGGCTACCACGGCGGTTCTCAGTTTTGGCCCGCTGGAGCTGGACACCGCGGGCCGCCGCGCCAGCATTCGGGCGGCTGACTCCTCCGAGCAGGTCATCGAGCTGGGTCCGCGCGAGTGGACGGTGCTCGAATATTTGCTCATCAACGCGCCCAAGCCTGCCAGCAAAGACAAACTGCTGCAGGCGCTGACCGGCTGGGACAAGGAGATCACGCCCAACGCGGTGGAGGTCTACGTATCCCGCCTGCGCGGCAAGCTGGAGCCTCACGGGGTGGCGCTGCGGTCTATTCGCGGCTTCGGTTACCGGCTGGAACTCCAGGCGCCCTGACTCGGTTCGGTCTTCCTGCCTGATTGACTGCCCGCCATGACGCAGCCCCAGCCCGTCCCTTCTCAGCGGCCCGGGCTGCGCGCCATGACCTCCGACCTGCGCAACCGGCTGCTGTTCATGCTGGTGCTGCCCCTGTGCGCGCTGGCGTTTGTGGGGGTGTGGCTGGACTACCGCTCGGCCGACGAGGCTGCGGGTCGGCACGACCAGCGCCTGCTGCGGCTGCTGCCGGCACTGGCAGATTCGGTGCTGGCCCCGCCGATCCGTGACAACGAACCCCCTCTGTTGCTTTTGGCGCCGCCGGTCGAAGAGTTCTTGCGCCAGAACGCCGGATTTGCAGGCTTCAGCGTGCGCGATGTCGGCGGAAACCTGCTGCTGGGCGACGACTGGGTGCACAGCGCGGTGCCCACCACGCAGGCGCCGGAATTTCACAGCGTGGAGTTTGGCGGGGTGACCTACCGGGTGGCTGTGTTGCGCGGTCGCACCGGGGCGGGGGAGCTGGTGGTGGCACTGGCAGATGGGTCTGACCCGCGCCAGCAGTGGGCCCAGCAACTGTTTTTGCGCGTACTGCTGCCCAACCTGGTGCTGGTGGCGGCTGCTGCGCTGGCCATTCACTGGGCGGTGCGCCGGGCGTTCAAGCCGCTGGTGGACTTGGCCGAAGCGGTGGAGCACCGCTCGCCGCGCGACCTGAGCCCCATTGATGAGGCTTCTTCCCCCACCGAGGTGCGTCCGCTGGTGCATTCACTCAACCGGCTGTTTGCGCTGGTCAACGCGCAGGCGGAGGGGCAGCGCCGTTTTGTGGCCGATGCCGCCCACCAGCTGCGCACGCCACTGGCGGGCTTGCAAGCCCAGGTCGAGGCGTGGGCCATGATGGCCAAAGCGGCAGCGCCTCCACGGGTTTTGTTGCCAGATTTTGATAGAAAACAGGCTCTAGCGCAGGATGGTAAAGCGCAAGGTGCTATTGTTTTAGGAGTCGATCAGATCGAGAAACTGCGCAACGCCACGCGCCGCACCTCGCAACTGGCGCACCAGTTGCTGGCGCTGTCGCGTGCCGATGCGCGCAGCCTGGATGCGCAGCCCCCGCAGCGGGTGGACCTGAAAGATCTGTGTGAAACGCTGCTTGAAAATTTTCTCGACCCCGCCACCGGCAAAGGTCTGGACCTGGGGCTGGATGTGCAACCCGTGCACGTGACGGGCCACGGCTGGCTGCTGCGCGAGCTGCTGTCCAACCTGGTGGACAACGCCATCAAGTACACGCCGCCCGGTGGCATCGTCACCATTCGCTGTGGCATGCGCCAGGGCCGCGCAGGCCCTCCGAGGGTGTATGTCGAGGTGGAAGACGATGGGCCCGGCGTGCCCGAGACAGAGCGTGTCCGCGTCATGCAGCGGTTTTACCGTGTGCCAGGCACGGTGGGCGAGGGCACGGGCCTGGGCCTGGCCATTGCCGACGAGATCGCACGGGTGCACCGGGCGTCGCTCACGCTGGGCACCGGCCCCCAGGGGCATGGCTTGCTGGTGACCGTGGTGTTCCGGTTGTAGGCGGCGCAGAACATGGGGTTTTTTGCGCGTTGTGACGTTGCCTCGGCGTGGTTGCGGGGCGTGGGATGGGCGCCACAGGCCCTGTGCGAGAATCATTTCCACACATGATTTACGCCCTGCCGCAGACTGGTTTCGCCCACCCGGCGCGTGAACCAGGCACAGGGTGCCACCGGCCGCATGGCCCCACCAGAGCCCCTGTCCTGCATGTCCGAACTCTCGCCCCTTCCTGAGCCCGCCAGCACTGCCGACAACGGTGACACCCCTGCGGCGCGCAAACGGCCCAAACCCGGGGAGCGGCGGGTGCAGATCCTGCAGGCGCTGGCTTCGATGCTGGAGCAGCCGGGGGCCGAACGCATCACCACCGCTGCGCTTGCAGCGCGCCTGGCAGTCAGCGAGGCGGCTCTGTACCGCCACTTCGCCAGCAAGGCGCAGATGTTTGAAGGTCTGATCGACTTCATCGAGCAGACCGTGTTCACCCTGGTGCAGCAGATCACCGGGCGCGAGGTGCCAGACCCTGCCCAGGCCGCCGATGTGGGCGCTCGCCAGGCGGCCCGCATCGTGGCCTTGCTGCTGCAGTTTGGCGAACGCAATCCGGGGATGGTGCGTGTGATGGTGGGCGATGCGCTGGTGTTTGAGCATGACCGCCTGCAGCAGCGCATGAACCAGTTTTTTGACCGCATCGAGTCCACCTTGCGCCAGTGCTTGCGCGCCACCACCGCGGGGTCGGACACCCCCACAGTGGATGCCCAGGTCGCGGCCAGTGTGCTGACCGCCTTTGCCGTGGGGCGGTTGCAGCGGTATGCCCGCTCCGGGTTCAAGCGCATGCCGACAGAACATCTGGATGCCAGCCTGGCGCTGATGCTGTAAGGGCCGTACGAGCCAAGTTCAGAGGCGCGGGCGATATGCCCGCACCCCGGTGGCGTTGCCGCAACAGGGGTTTTTGGCGCACCTCCCTATTTTTCCGTGGGGTTTTTGCCCGGCGGTGAATTTGCTGCAGAATAGAACGAACGTTCGTTTTTATTTGCACCATGCCCGCCACCACTGATTCCCGCCAGGTCACCCGCATTCCGCGCGCTCGCACTGGCACGGGCCGTGCCTTGCAAAAAGGCCAGCAGACCAAGGCGGCCATTGTCGAGGCCGCGCTGGGGTTGGCTACGCACATCGGGCTGGAGGGGCTGTCGATTGGCGCGCTGGCCGACGTCACCGGCATGAGCAAGTCGGGCGTGTTTGCCCACTTCGGCTCGCGCGAAGAGTTGCAGATCTCGGTCATTCGCGAGTACCACACCCGTTTCGAGCAGGAAGTGTTCTACCCCGCCATGTCGGCTGCGCGCGGGCTGGCCCGCTTGCACGCGCTGTACGACAACTGGATGAAGCGCACCTCCATCGAAATCGACTCGGGCTGCATCTATATCAGCGGCGCAGTCGAGTTTGACGACCGCACCGGCCCCGTGCGCGATGCGCTGGCCAGCTCGGTCATGACCTGGCACAGCGCCATGCGTCGCGCCATTGAGCAGTGCAAGGAGCTGGGCGAGTTGCAGGCCGATGTGGATGCTGAGCAGATGCTGTTCGAAATCCACGGCCTCATCCTGGCCCTGCACTACGAAGCCCGCTTTCTGCAAAACCCCGGTTCGCTCGATCGCGCCATCCGGGGTTTTCACAACATTCTGGCGCGCTACAGCG
>NZ_JBKBTV010000116.1:0-6369 GCF_046291265.1 Acidovorax sp.
CGATCATCAATGCGGTGATCCGCTCGGGCAAGCCTTGGCAGGCTGGTTATCCACAGACCGCCGGGGTTTGAAAAATGCTTGACTTCAAACACAGTTGCTCTCCCCTTGTGGGAGAGGGTTGGGGAGAGGGGGCGATCGGGCGCTGCGCCCTCAATTCCCCCTCTCCCCCCGCCCTCCCCCGCGAGGGGGGAGGGAGCCAAGTCAGGCGCTGCGTTGGCTCGCAAGACTCGCCCAGCATCAACGAGGAGCCTGGCACCTTGAATATTGATCAAAACAGGCTCTAGCGCTTATCCATAAAGCGCTAGCAGCTATCACTTTAGAAGCATTGGCATCCCACCGCCCTATCGCGGCAAAAACACCAGCCAGTACACCAGCAGCAGATTCACCAGCACGCTGACAACCAGCGCAATCTTCCACACCGCCGTGGCGTCGCGCTGCATCAGTGGCTGCGGGCCGGGGGTGGACAAGGGGCGGGATGCGCCGCGCTCCAGGGCCAGCAGCAGCTCTTCGGCAGTTTCAAAACGGTGGGTGAGGTTGCGGGCCACGGCCTTCTGGGCAATCTGGTCGAGCCAGATGGGTACGCCGGGGTTGTGGCGGCTGGGAGCCACGGGGTCGCGGTGGTAGCGGCCCAGCTGGTACTGCACCACGTCGCCGTACGGCAGCCGCCCGTTGGCCAGCAGCTGGTACAGGGTGACGCCCAGCGCAAACAGGTCGCTGCCTGCGTCGGGCAACTGACCGGCCGGGTCGCCGCTCTTTTCGTAGCCCGGCCATTGTTCGGGGTTCATGTAGCTGGGGGTGCCTGCGTGCAGGCGGCGCGTGGCCTCGGGCTCGCGGCCACTCAGCGCCACGCCCAGGTCCAGCACGCGCAGCACGCCGTCGTCGCCCAGGTGCAGGTTGTCGGGTTTGATGTCGCGGTGCACCACGCCCTGGCGGTGCAACCAGCCCAGCACCTGCGCGGCCTGCATGACCACCGCCACGGTTTGTGCCACCGTCAGCGGCTGGCGGCGGCGCAGGCGCTGGCCCAGGGTTTCGCCCGAATGCCAGTCGTACAGCAGATAAAACGCGCTGGCATGGGGGTTTTCGGCGGGGTGGTCCTCGGCAGGCCATGTGTTCAGCCGCGCCAGGTGCACCGCCGCGTGGCCCGACTGCATGCGGCGCGCTACCCAGGCTTCGTGCGCCAGCGTGGCGCGCTCCTCGGGGTCGTGCGCGCGGGCGGGCACCAGGGTTTTGAGGGCGTACAGCCGCTGTGTGGGCGGGTGGCGCATCTGGTAGATGCGATGAATGCCGTTGTCTGCCACCACGGCGGTCACCACCAGGCCATCCACCGGGTCCCCCACTTTCAGCAGCGGCAGCACCGGCAGGTCGTGCGCACGGCGGGATTCGTCCTGCAGCGTGGCCTCCAGCGCCCCTTGCACACGCACCACCAGGGCGGTGATGTTGTCGTTGCTGCCGCGGCGCAGTGCGGCCTGGGTGAGCGCTTCGCTCAGCGCCTGGGCGGGCACCGCGTCTTGCCGCAACAGTTGCCGCAGCTCGCGCTCGGGCAGGCTGCCGTGTACGCCGTCAGACAGCAGCACAAACAGGTCGCCACTTTGCAGCTCGCCTTGGCTGTAGTCCACCACCACATGGTCATCGAGCCCCATGGCGCGGGTGAGCTGGTGGGCAAAGTCGCGCTGGTGCATCACATGGTCGGCCGTCAGCAGTTGCAGCCGGCCGCCCCGCAGCAGGTAGGCGCGCGTGTCGCCCACATGGGCCAGGGTGTACGACTGCCCCCGCAACACCAGGGCCGTGATGGTGGTCAGCCCCACCGCGGGTTGGCGACGGCGGTTCATCGAGGCCAGCCAGCCGTTGTGGGCGCTCAAGATGCGGTCCAGCCCCACCGTGGTGTCCCAGGTCTCGGGGGTGCCAAAGTAGTCGTTGACCAGCGTGTTCACCGTGGTCTGCGCGGCCTCGCGTCCGTTGCCACCGGCACTGACTCCGTCGGCAATGGCGGCAATGGCGCCGCGCTCGCGGTCGCGCCCCTGCCCCTCTACCAGCGCGGCAAAGTCTTCGTTCAGGTCTTTGCGCCCCGCCAGCGAAGTCTGGCCGAAGTCCAGTTCAAAACTCATGCACCACCTGCACGCAGGTTTCGTGCCCAAGGTGGTGCACGCAGCGCACCCGTTGCGCCGATGTGGACCCAAGCTGCACAGTGCCGGTCCGCACGCGGACGCCCTGCGCGCTTCACGCGGCGGCCATCGCCCCACATCAGTGCAAACCATCTGGCACGGCCATTGCTTGAAGCATCGCAACGACCCGGCAGGGTCACGCAGTTCCCCCGTGCAATGGCGCACTGATGAATTGCAAGGACGAAGGCGTCCCCACATGCGGTTTCGAGTTCAGATCGAAGCAGCATCGTGTGGACGCCTTTTTTGTTTTTCGAGTTGCCCAGGCGATGAACCGACGGAGTCAGTCACGATGAAAAAGCTCAAGCTGGTGATGGTAGGAAACGGCATGGCCGGTGTGCGCACGCTGGAAGAGCTGCTCAAGATTGCCCCCGATCTGTATGACATCACGGTGTTCGGGGCCGAACCGCACCCCAACTACAACCGCATTTTGCTGTCGCCCGTGCTGGCGGGCGAGCAGACCATCGACGAGATCATTCTGAACGACTGGTCCTGGTATGCCGACAACCACATCACGCTGCACACCGGCTTCACCGTGACCGACGTGAACCGCGTGCGCCGCGTGGTCAGCGCCACGGGCGCAGCGGGCGATGTGATCACGGCCGAATACGACCGACTCATCCTGGCCACGGGCTCCAACCCGTTCATCCTGCCCATCCCCGGCAAAGACCTGAAAGGCGTGCTGGCCTACCGCGACATTGCAGACACGCAGGCCATGATCGCCGCTGCCGCCACCTACCAACACGCCGTGGTCATCGGCGGCGGCCTGCTGGGCCTGGAGGCCGCCAACGGCCTCATGAAACGTGGCATGCAAGTCACCGTGGTGCACGTGGGCGACTGGTTGATGGAACGCCAGCTGGACGACGTGGCGGGCAAGATGCTGCAAAAGTCGCTGGCTGAACGCGGCATGCAGTTTTTGATGGGCGCGCAGACTCAGGAGCTGGTCGGCGGCGCGGATGGCCGCGTCAAATCCGTGAAATTCAAGGACGGCACCGAGGTGCCAGCAGATCTGGTCTGCATGGCGGTGGGCATTCGCCCCAACACCGCATTGGCCGAAAAGATGCGCCTGCACGTGAACCGCGGCATTGTGGTGAGCGACACGCTGCAGACCACGACCGACGCGCGCATCTACGCCGTGGGCGAATGCGCGGCGCACCGGGGCATTGCGTATGGGCTGGTGGCGCCGCTGTTCGAGCAGGGCAAGGTGCTGGCCAACCACCTGGCGGAGTTCGGCATTGGCCGCTATCTGGGCTCGCTGACATCGACCAAGCTCAAGGTGACGGGCATCGACCTGTTCTCGGCCGGTGACTTTCAAGGGGGAGACGACACCGAGGAGATCGTGATGAGCGACCCCTTCGGCGGGGTGTACAAAAAGCTCGTCATCAAAGACGACAAGCTGGTGGGCGCGTGCCTGTATGGCGACACCGTGGACGGCAGCTGGTACTTCAAGCTGCTGCGCGATGGCCGCAGCGTGAGCGACCTGCGCGACAAGCTGATGTTTGGCGAATCGCACCTGGGCGATGTGGGCCACCAGGGCCAGAGCAAGGCATCGGCCATGGCCGACACGGACGAGGTGTGTGGCTGCAACGGCGTGACCAAGGGCGCCATCTGCAAAGCCATCAAGGACAAGGGTTTGTTCACGCTGGAGGAGGTCAAGAAGCACACCAAGGCCAGCGCATCGTGCGGCTCGTGCACGGGCCTGGTCGAGCAGATCTTGATGTTCACCGCAGGTGGCGACTACAGCGCCACGCCCAAGACGAAAGCCATGTGCGGCTGCACCGACCATGGCCACCAGGCAGTGCGTGATTCAATCCGCGCCAACAAGCTCTTGACCATTGCCAGCGTCTTTCAATTCATGGAATGGAAGACCCCCAACGGCTGCGCCAGCTGCCGCCCGGCCGTCAACTACTATCTTCTGAGCACCTGGCCCAAGGAGGCCAAGGACGACCCGCAAAGCCGCTTCATCAACGAACGCAGCCACGCCAACATCCAAAAGGACGGCACCTACAGCGTGATTCCGCGCATGTGGGGCGGCGAGACCACGGCCGACGAACTGCGCCGCATTGCCGATGCCGTGGACAAATACAACATCCCCACCGTCAAGGTCACGGGCGGCCAGCGCATCGACTTGCTGGGCGTGAAGAAGGAAGACCTGGTCAATGTGTGGAAAGACATCGGCATGCCCAGCGGCCATGCCTACGCCAAGGCCCTGCGCACCGTGAAAACCTGCGTGGGCAGCGAGTGGTGCCGCATGGGCACACAAGACAGCACGCAGATGGGCAAGGACATGGAGCGCGCGATGTGGCGCATGTATGCCCCGCACAAGGTGAAGTTTGCAGTGAGCGGCTGCCCGCGCAACTGCGCCGAGGCCGGTATCAAGGACGTGGGCATCATCGGCGTGGACAGCGGCTGGGAGATGTACGTGGCGGGCAACGGCGGCATCAAGACCGAGGTGGCGCACTTTTTTACCAAGCTCAAAACATCGGAAGAAGTGCTGGAGTACACCGGCGCGTTTTGCGAGCTGTACCGCCAGGAAGGCTGGTACCTGGAGCGCACGGTGCACTACGTGGACCGCGTGGGCCTGGACTATGTGAAAAAACGCATTCTGGAAGACGACGCAGGCCGCAAGGCGCTGTGGGAGCAACTGCAGTTTGCGCTGGATGGCGAGCCCGACCCCTGGTTCGACTTTGACAAAGCCGCCGTGGACACGCGCCAGTTCGAGCCGGTCAGCGCCTGAACATCGGGCCCTTTTTGCCCAGCCCATCCCACTGATCGCCTTCACACAAACGGAGCACCCCCATCCATGCACCGCAGAACTTTTCTTTTGAACGCTGCAGGCGGCGCCGCCACTGCAGGCGCCCTGCTCTCGCCCTGGCACGCTGCGCAGGCCCAGGTCACCGACCTGAACGACGCCATCAACAAAGCCGGGCGCCAGCGCATGCTGAGCCAGCGTGTGGGCAAAGCCTGGCTGGCCCTGGCCCACAAGGCCGACAGCCCCGTGGCACGGCAGGTGCTGCAGCAGTCGATGGCGCTGTTTGACCGGCAGTTGGTGGAACTGAAGGCCTACGCCCCCTCGCCCACCATCCGCGACACCTACACGCGGCTGGAGGCTGCGTGGAGCGAGCACAAGACCACGCTGGTAGGCGCCGCCCCATCGCGCGACGGTGCCAGCGCCTTGCTGGCCGCCGACGCCAAGGTGTTGGCGCTGGCCCACCAGGGCACCGTGCAGTACGAAGCCGCATCCGGCAAACCCGTGGGCCACCTGGTGAACGTGGCAGGCCGCCAGCGCATGTTGAGCCAGCGCATGGCCAAGTTCTGCCTGTCGGCGCTGCTGCCGGTAGACGCCGCCACCGCCACCACCGAAATCGCCAAAGCCCGCACCGAGTTCGTGGCCGCCAACGCCGTGTTGCGCGACGCCCCCCAGGCCAACGACCGAATCCGGCAAGAGCTGCAACTGGCCGAGGGCCAATGGGTGTTTTTTGACGCTGCGTTGCAGCGTTTGCAACCCGGCGGCGCCAACGCGGCCCGCCAGGTGTCCGAAGTGTTTGTGGCCAGCGAGAACCTGCTGTCCAGCATGGACCGAGTGACCGGCCTGTACGCCGCCATGGCCGCCTGAGAGGCTGAGCACAGGCTCCCCCCACAAGAAAATCAGGAACAGCCATGACGACGAGCACCACAGCCACCACCACCCAGCCCAACGCAGCCCCCACCGCCGAATGGAAGCGGATCTGCCACGTGGACGACATCCCCGTGCTGGGCTCGCGCCGCGTGACCAGGCCCCAGGGGCTGGACGTGGCCGTGTTTCGCAACGACGCTGGCGGTGTTTTTCCGCTGCTGGACCGTTGCCCGCACAAGGGCGGGCCGCTGTCGCAAGGCATCGTGTTTGGCACGCATGTGGCGTGTCCGCTGCACAACTGGACGATTGGGTTGTGCGACGGGCAGGCGTCGGCGCCGGATGAGGGGTGCACGCCGAAGTTTGCGGTGAAGGTGGAGGATGGGGCGGTGTATCTGGATGCGCTGGAGTTGGGGTCTGTGGCTACGGATCTGACACGGCCTGTGGCTGGGCCTGCGCGTAGGACTTTTGGGGTCTGAGATGTCTGGTCTCGCGCTTCTTTTTGATTCTGTGCCCTTGCGAAGGGCGGAGGCCGGGGTGTGCGCCCGGCGGCGCAGTAACTTTCTCTTGCGTCGCCAAGAGAAAGTCACCAAAGAG
>NZ_JBKBTV010000117.1:0-6237 GCF_046291265.1 Acidovorax sp.
GGGCGTGGGAAGAGTTGTCAGGCACTTCGTTCTTCAGCCAGATCGTGCGGCACGACCTCAGCTCTTTTGAACTGGCCGAGCTGCAATCGGAACTGGCCCGTTGCGCGCCGCTGACCCGGTGCTGGCTGGTGCGCAAGAACCTGCGAGAGCATCCGCAACGTCGTGCCTATCTGGTGTTCTTGGAGCTGCCAGGCATGGACGATGAAAGCCGGTACCACCTGTGTCGGTCCATGGAGCGCAATCTGAGCCTGCCGGGCCCTGCGCTCGCGTTGTGGGCAGGCGAATCTCCCAGCTTGAAAGAGATTCAGCGCTATGCGTTTGAGCCGGTCTACACGCGTTGACAAGCGGTTCTGATCGACACCGGTGGCTTGAAGCAGTCGTGTGGTTGGGGATGGATCCGACTACAGTGGGACAATTGGCGGATGCATCCCAAAGTTCTCTTAGACGCCTGCGCCGAACTCGTCAGGCTCACTCTCACGTTTGAACACCCCGCCGACGCGGTGGTGTCACGTTTCTTCCGCGACAACCGGGGCCTTGGCCCCCGCGAGCGCGCCACGCTGGCCGAAACGGTTTACACCGTGCTGCGCAAAAAGCTGTTGTTTGACCACATGGCCCCGTCTGGATCGGGCCCCAAAGAGCGCCGATTGGCCATTTTGGGCTTTTACGGCCCGCGCGATTTTCTCAATGGTGCCCTCACGGATCAGGAGAAAAACTGGCTCGACCAGTGCGACGCCGTGAAGCCTGACGACCTGATGGAGCGCCACCGCCACAACCTGCCCGAATGGCTGGTCAAACCCCTCAAGGACCAACTGGGCACGGGTTTCTGGCCCCTGGTGGAGAGCCTGGCCCAGAGCGCCCCGCTGGATTTGCGCGTCAATGCCCTCAAAGACAAGCGCGCCGATGTGCAAAAAGAACTGGCCAAGGCCGGCATCAAGGCCAGCCCCACGCCCTATTCGCCCTGGGGGCTGCGCATCGACGACAAGCCCGCACTGACCAAACTGGATGCGTTCACACGTGGCGCCATCGAAGTGCAGGATGAAGGCTCGCAACTGCTGGCACTGCTGCTTGACGCCAAGCGCGGGGAGATGGTGGTGGACTTCTGTGCGGGTGCGGGTGGCAAGACATTGGCCATCGGGGCCGGCATGCGCAGCACGGGACGTCTTTATGCCTTCGACGTGTCGGCCCACCGTCTGGACGCATTGAAACCCCGTTTGGCCCGCAGTGGCCTGTCGAACGTGCACCCCGCCGCCATTGCGCATGAGCGCGATGACCGCGTCAAGCGCCTGGCGGGCAAGATCGACCGCGTGCTGGTGGACTCACCTTGTTCGGGCTTGGGCACGCTTCGGCGCAATCCCGACCTCAAGTGGCGCCAATCGGCCAAAGCGGTAGAGGAGCTGGTCGCGAAACAAACCGCCATCCTCGACAGCGCCGCCCGCCTGCTCAAACCGGGTGGCCGCTTGGTGTACGCCACCTGCAGCATCTTGCCGCAGGAAAACGAGGCCATCGCCGAGGCCTTCAGCGCCGCCCACCCTGATTTCGAGTGGGTGGATGCGGGTGATCTGCTCGAGCAGCTCAAGGTGGAAGGTGCCAAGGGCCTGTGCAGCGGCGGTGAGTCTGGCAGTAGATATCTGCGCCTTTGGCCCCACATCCACCAGACGGATGGATTTTTTGCCGCTGTTTGGAGTAAAAAGAGCTGAGTTAGGGCTCCAAAGACGTGAAATCAATGTAAATACCGTGGATGCCGCTGAACCGTTTCGGCGGGCACCACTCTAAAATCAGATGCCCGGTCCGTTAGTGAGCGGGTTCTCTGTGACGTAAGGCTTTCTGACTATGCTGTTACCCGATTGGGCTGTGTTGAACGCTGCCATTGACTGGCTGGGCCATGGGTTGTGGAGCCTGGCTTGGTGGCAGGTGATTTTGTACACCCTGGCGACGACCCACATCACCATCGCTGCGGTCACGATTTTTCTGCACCGCGCTCAGGCGCACCGTTCGCTCGACCTGCACGCCATTCCCTCGCATTTTTTCCGCTTCTGGCTGTGGATTGGCACGGGGATGGTCACGAAGGAGTGGGTGGCCATCCACCGCAAACACCACGCCAAGTGCGAAACCGTGGACGATCCGCACAGCCCCCAGACCCGGGGACTGAACACCGTGATGTGGCGTGGCGCGGAGTTGTACCGCGCTGAGTCCCAAAACATGGAAACCATGAAGAAGTTCGGCCACGGCACGCCCGATGACTGGATGGAGCGCAATGTCTACACCCGCTACGGCTGGCAAGGCGTGGGCCTCATGCTGATCCTGAATCTGGCGCTATTCGGCGCGCTGGGTGCCGCCGTGTGGGCCGTGCAAATGCTGTGGATTCCCTTCTGGGCAGCGGGGGTGGTCAACGGCGTTGGGCACTACTGGGGCTATCGCAATTTTGAAGCCCAGGATGCCAGCACCAATTTGTCGCCCTGGGGTCTCATCATTGGTGGCGAAGAACTGCACAACAACCACCACACTTACCCGACGTCGGCCAAGTTTTCGGTCAAGCCGTATGAGTTTGACATTGGCTGGGCCTACATCAGCCTGATGAAGAAAATCGGCTGGGCCACGGTCAAAAAGGTGCCGCCCAAGCTGCAATTGGGCGATGTGAAGCCCGTGGCCGATGAGAAAACGCTGGAAGCCCTGATCGCCAATCGATACGAAGTGATGGCGGGTTACGCACGGGGTGTTCGCCAGGCGTGCAAGGAAGAGATCGCCGCCCTGCAGGCGCGTCAGGCGGATGCCTCGGTGCTGAAGGCCGCCAAGCGCTGGTTGCACCGTGATGTGGAAAAGGTGCCTGCGGTGGCCCTGCCGCAACTCGCACAGGCCCGCGCTGCCCACCCGGCTTTAGACAAGATGGTGACCATGCGTGAAGAGCTGCGGCAGTTGTGGCTCAATACGTCCCAGTCCCGCGAGCAACTCACGGCCGATTTGCAGGCCTGGTGCCGTCGGGCTGAGGAAAGCGGCATTGCTGCGCTGCGGGATTTCTCGATCAGCCTGCGCGCTGCGCGGGTCTGACGAGCCGATTTTTCGCAGACGCAGCATTCCAAAAAGCCGCTGTGGGCCAAGTGCCTGCAGCGGCTTTTTTGCGCCTGTGCGGCTGGTTGCTGCCAAAGCTTCTGGCGAGGCCTGAGCAGTATGCGGAGTGGCGGGTGTGGATCTTCCTTTCGTTGAACGGGCAATGGTGGAGGGCGTTTGCCTCGTCCGGAGCTGAGCCAATAAAAAAGCCGCCAGACTTAACGTCGGGCGGCTTTTTCAGGGAAAGAGGCTGAATTACTTCAGCTTCATTTCCTTGTATTCCACATGCTTGCGAGCTTTTGGATCAAATTTCATGATCAGCATTTTCTCGGGCATGGTCTTCTTGTTCTTCGTCGTCGTGTAGAAGTGACCGGTACCCGCAGTGGATTCCAGCTTGATCTTGTCGCGTCCGCCTTTGCTTGCCATGGTGCTTCTCCTTAAGCCTGACCACGTGCGCGCAGATCTGCGAGCACCGAGTCGATACCGTTCTTGTCGATCAAACGCAGGGCAGCGCTCGAAACACGCAGGCGAACCCAGCGGTTTTCGGTCTCGACCCAGAAACGGCGGTATTGCAGGTTCGGCAGGAACCGGCGCTTGGTTTTGTTGTTGGCGTGGGAAACGTTGTTCCCGACCATGGGCTTCTTGCCCGTTACGTCGCAGACGCGTGCCATGAGGACACTCCGATACTTTTTAACGGCCGTTCGCTGGGCCCTGGGCTTGTTTGCCCAGGTTGGCTTGCGGCCTCACCTCGCCAGAAAGGGTGGCGGTAACCCGATTGATTTGCCTGTTTCGGAGGACCGCAAAAACGGGCCGAATTCAGCAAAGCCGCAGATTATAGCCTGCGGCCCAGTTTTTCATCAAGACTCTTGTTCCAGGAAGCGCTGGGCGTCCAGCGCGGCCATGCAGCCCGTGCCTGCGCTGGTGATGGCCTGGCGGTACACATGGTCCTGCACGTCACCCGCGGCAAACACGCCCGGCACACTAGTTTGGGTGGCAAATCCCTTGAGGCCACCCTGGGTGATGATGTAGCCGTTCTCCATCTCCAGCTGGCCCTGGAAGATTTCGGTGTTGGGCGCATGGCCGATGGCGATGAAGCAGCCTTGCAGCTTGATGTCTTCGGTGCTGCCGTCCTTGGTGCTCTTGATGCGAATGCCGGTTACGCCGGTGTTGTCGCCCAGCACCTCATCCAGCGTGTTGAACAGCTTGAGTTCGATTTTGCCGGCCGCGACCTTGTCATTGAGCTTGTCCACCAGGATGGGTTCGGCCTTGAACTTGTCGCGGCGGTGCACCAGGGTGACCTTGCGGGCGATGTTGGACAGGTACAGCGCTTCTTCCACGGCCGTATTGCCGCCACCGACCACACAGACATCTTGCTCGCGGTAGAAGAAACCATCGCAAGTGGCGCAGCCCGACACGCCCTTGCCCATGAAGGCCTCTTCCGAAGGCAGGCCCAGGTACTTGGCCGATGCACCCGTGGCCAGGATCAGCGCGTCGCAGGTGTAGGTGCCGCTGTCTCCAGTCAGCGTGAAGGGGCGCTGGCTGAAATCGACCTTGTTGATGTGGTCGAAGATCACCTGCGTCTTGAAGCGCTCGGCGTGCTCCAGAAAACGCTGCATCAGGTCCGGACCCTGCACGCCGTGCACGTCCGCGGGCCAGTTGTCTACCTCGGTCGTGGTCATCAGCTGGCCGCCTTGGGCCATGCCGGTGATGAGCACGGGGTTCAGGTTGGCACGGGCGGCATAGACCGCAGCGGTGTAGCCCGCAGGGCCCGAGCCGAGGATCAGAACTTTCGCGTGTTGGGTGGTGGACATGGTAAAAGCCTGTGTTTTGCGCTCGCTACATGGGGCGCTGTTGGGAAAGCTGGGGGTTGACCCGCCGAGTATCAACCGGCGGCCACTCGAGCGAGAGGCCCCTTTTTCAATCACGGTGATTGTAAGAACCCATTGATAACCCGTTGCGGCTCCGGTTGGGTCGCGCCCCTGAGAGGAGATGTTTGCATGTCGACGATGTTGTCCAATCTGGACCTGTTGCGCCGGGTGCCCTTGTTTTCGCTGCTGACGGTAGCCCAGGCCGAGGTGATCAGTGGTGCGGTGATCAAGCGCCGCTTCAAGCGTGGAGAGCCCCTGGTAGAGCAGGGGCAAAAATCCAATGCCCTGTTCATTCTGCTCACGGGCCGTGCCCGCGTGATGACCTCGGACAGCCGGGGGCGCGAAGTGATCCTGGCCACGTTGGCGCAGGGTGACTACCTGGGCGAGATGAGCATCATCGACAACGAACCCCATTCGGCCACCGTGCGGGCCGAGGTGCAGACCGATGTGCTGATGCTGGGGCGTACCGAGTTTGCCCGTTGCCTGACGGAGAACGCGTCCATGTCACTGGTGGTGATGCGCGGCTTGGTCAAGCGACTGCGCCATGCAGATCGCAAGATCGAGTCGCTCGCGCTGCTGGATGTGTATGGGCGCGTCGCGCACGCACTTCTGGACTTTGCCGCTCCAGATGCACAAGGCCAGCTCATCATCAAAGAAAAAATCTCCCGGCAGGACGTGGCCAAGATGGTGGGGGCCTCCCGCGAAATGGTCAGCCGGGTCATGAAGGACTTGGAGGAGCGCGGCTTTATTGAACTGCTTCCCACAGGCGCCACGTTGTTGAAGGACCGGTTGAACGCGCTGAGCTGATCGCGCCCGTTCGAGCGCCAATGGCCTCCAGAGCTTGCGGTAAGCTCCCCCGGCACGCCTATGACCTATTCCCTCAATACCCTGAACGCCTCCGCCGCGGCCAAGTCGCCGCCTCGCACGGGCGCCGCCCGTTTTGGCCATGAGATTGGCCTGGTCCTGGGGCTTTTGGCCCTTGTTTTCTGGCTGCTGGCGCTGGTCAGTTACTCCGCACAGGATGCCGCCTGGTCGACCTCCGGCGCCAGTGACTCGCGCCTGGTTGCCAACTGGGCGGGCCGATTTGGCGCCTGGCTGTCGGATGGCAGTTACTTTGCGTTGGGTTTCTCCGTGTGGTGGTGCGTGGCTGCGGGCGTGCGCGCGTGGCTGTCGTCGCTGGCACGTTGGATGCGGGGCGGGGAGACCATCGCAGGCGCGGCAAGCCCGATGGCGCGCCGGTCCATCTTCTGGCTGGGCCTTGTGGTGTTGATGTGTTCCAGCACGGCGCTGGAGTGGTCGCGCATGTACCGGTTTGAATCATTTT
>NZ_JBKBTV010000118.1:0-6196 GCF_046291265.1 Acidovorax sp.
GTCGGTGGGCCTCGACTACACGGGTGCCCGCACGCGCTGGTCGCTGGACGCATTGGCCACCCGGGGCGAAACCAAAGAATTCCGCCCACAAACCAGTTTTGCAGGCAGTGCCCTCGCCGTGCCGGCAGTGCCCGACGCGCGCCTGAACTTCTACCCGGGCACCAAACTGCAAGACAACGTCAAGACGGTCATGACGCGCCTGGAGCACGATCTGAACGACTCCACCACGCTGTACGGAAGCCTGGGCTACACGGACCTTGACTACGAGCAAACCTTCCCAAGCGGTCGCCCCGATGCGCTGGGCAACTTCAATGTGTCCAACGCCTACTACGACCAGTACACCAAGTCCAAAGCGGCCGACATTGGCGTGCGCACCAAATTCAAGACGGGCAGCATCAACCACACGCTGGCCGTCGGCGCCAACTACCTGGACCAGGAGACCGGCTATTTCTACGCCACCTCGGCCACGACCAACCCATCCAGCCTCTACAACCCCGCTCCCCTGCCTGCGATGACGGTGGCACGTGGGGCACCGCGCATCAGTTCGGTGACTGAGCAGTCCAGCCTGGCGGTGGCCGACACCATGGCCTTTGCCAACGACCGCGTGCTCGTGACGCTGGGCCTGCGCCATCAGACCATGGGTCAGACCAACTACAACGTAGCCTCTGGCGCACAGAGCAGCCACTACAAGCAAGACGCTGTCACGCCGCTGGCGGGCGTGGTCTTCAAGCCGATGAAAAATGTCTCGGTCTACACCAACTACACGGCGGGCCTTACGCGCGGCGCTACGGCAGGCCCGACGACGGCCAACGCGGGTGAAACCTTTGCCCCGCAAAAATCCAAACAAAACGAAGTCGGTGTGAAAGTGGACTGGGGCCAACTCACCACCCAGGCCGCCTTCTATCAAATCAAGAAACCTGGCTCTGTGACCGACCCAGTCACCAACGTTTTCAGCTTTGGTGGCGAGCAGCGCAACCGCGGGCTGGAGCTGACCGCCTATGGCGAGATCCAGCGTGGCCTGCGCGCCATGGCCAGCGCCTCGTTCAACAACGCCAAGCTCGCGCGCACCGCAGGCGGCGTGAACCAGGGCAACAACGCAGCCGGTGTGCCAGACCGCACCTTCAACCTGGGCCTCGATTGGGACACGCCCGTACAAGGCTTGAGCATCAACGGCCGCGTGATCAACACCTCGGCCGTCTATGCCGACGCCGCTAACCGCCTGCGCGTTGACGCCTGGACGCGCCTGGACCTGGGCGCCCGCTATGCCACCAAAGTGGCTGGCAAGCCCGTGGTGTTCCGCGCCAACCTCGAAAACGTGGCCGACAAGAACTACTGGGTGGTCAGCAACTACGTGACCGTGGGCGCGCCCCGCACGTTGATGCTGTCTGCTGCGGTCGACTTCTGATCGACCGCTGTTCCTTCCTTTGCTCCAAGGATTTGAAATGAAACCGACCCTCACGGAGTCAGACGTGGAGCGCCGCTCATGATGGCCGTGCTGCGCGGTGTTTGGCGCACAGGCCCGCTGGTGTCGCGCATCGTGGCTGCTATTGGCGGTGGTTATGCGGTGGCCGCGTTGGCCAGCGTGGCGGTGCTGGCCCTGCCCATGAGCCGTCCGCAGGCCGTGTTGACGGGCATGCTGGCCAGTTTTGCCATCTACACCTGCGCTGTGATCTGGGTGTTTGCCGTGCGCAGCGCGTGGCGCGCCTGGGTCGGGCTGGCCGTCGTGGCGATACCGCTGTTTGCCGCCGCCTGGACGGTCTGGTCTTCCGGAGCCAACCCATGACATCGACACCTTCGAACAACAACACTGCGCCCAAGGCACCGGGCATTCGCCAGACCATGTCGGACCTGCACACCTGGGCAGGCTTGCTGTGTGGCTGGTTGCTGTATGCCATGTTCCTCACCGGCACGGTGAGCTACTTCAAGGACGAAATCTCGCAGTACATGCGGCCCGAGCTGCACCACCCCGCGCAAACGCCGGACCCCGCCGAGGCCGCACAGCGCATCGTCGGCCAGTTGGGCCAGATTGCGCCGGGCAGCACGCAGTGGAGCATGCGCCTGCCCGACGAGCGCCACGCTACGGTCAGCAGCTTCTGGCGCCTGCCGCGGGGCGAAGGCAAGGGCGGGCGAGGTTTTGACGATGCCACCTTTGACGCCACCACGGGCGCCAAAGTCGCTGCCCGCGAAACGGTGGGCGGCGAGTTTTTCTACCGGTTCCACTTCCAGTTTCACTACATGCCCGTGCGCTGGGGGCGCTGGCTGGCGGGCTTTTGCGCCATGTTCATGCTGGTGGCCGTCGTCAGTGGCGTCATCACGCACAAGAAAATCTTCACAGACTTCTTCACCTTCCGCTGGGGCAAGGGGCAGCGCTCGTGGCTGGACGCGCACAACGCGCTGTCGGTCTTCGGGTTGCCGTTTCACCTCATGATCACCTACACCGGCCTCGTCACCCTGATGGCGTTGTATATGCCGTGGGGGGAACAAGCGGCCTACAAAACGCCAGCGCAACGCCAGGAACTTACCGCCGAGACCAGTCCCTCCGTTCAGCCCGTCAAGGCCACAGGCCAGACTGCGCCGCTGGCGCCCATCGATGCGATGGTGCGCCAGGGCCAGGAGCGCTGGGGGCACTACAACGTCAGCCGCGTCATCATCGCCAACCCAGGCGACTCTGCATCGCGCGTGAGCGTGGTGCGCGGCGAGGCGGGCCGCGTGTCCATGAGCCCGCAGTACATGGTGTTTGACGGCGTCTCTGGCCAACTGCTGCAGACCAAAGACACCGTGGGCCCCGCCGCAGAAACGCGGGGTGTGATGTATGCCCTGCACCTGGGCCGTTTTGGTGATGTGCCCATGCGCTGGCTGTACTTCATCGTCAGCCTGGCTGGCACCGCCATGGTGGGCACCGGCCTGGTCATGTGGACCGTCAAGCGCCGCCAAAAGCTGGGCAACCCTGCGCGTCCCCACTTTGGTTTCACGTTGGTAGAGCGGCTCAACATCGCCAGCATTTCGGGCCTGTCGATTGCCATGGCGGGCTTCCTGTGGGGCAATCGTCTGCTGCCACTCAGCATGGCCGAGCGCACGGCGTGGGAGGTGCATGTGTTCTTTGCCATCTGGGCGCTCACCTTGCTGCACGCCATGCTGCGCTCCGCACGGCGCGCGTGGATCGAGCAGTTCTGGGCTGCAGCCGCACTGCTGGGGTTGTTGCCCGTGGTCAGCGCCATCGTCACCGAGCGGCCTTTGTGGAGCAGCCTGATCCAGGGCGACTGGGTGTTTGCGGGCTTCGAACTCATGCTGTGGGTGCTGGCTGGCCTGCACGTGTGGCTGGCCTTGCGAACGGGGCGCCACCAACCGTTTCAGCGCAAGGCCAACAAGCGCCAAGCCGAGCCTCTGACGGGGGATGCAATGCCCCCAGGTGCCACCATGGCCGAGGAGGGTGTGCGATGAGCCACTTGCTCACCTTCATCGCGTGTCTGGCAGGCTTTGGTGCGCTGGCATTGGCCACCGAGCGTCAGCAGCATGCGCTGTTCGGCCAGGCATTGGCGCCGCGCGCCACCCGCGTGCTCCGGCTGGCTGGCTGGTCTGCGCTCATGCTGGCGCTGTATGTGATCGTGCAAGCGCAGGGCTGGGGCATGGGGCTGGTGAGCTACAGCGGGCACACCAGCTTGGCAGCGGGTGTGGTGCTGGGAGGGCTGATCATGCACAACCGGGTTCGCGAGCGGCGCTGACGCTGAGCTGTAACCCCGGCCCGCAGCGCATGCCAGAATGCGCCGAACGGAGGACATGATATGCATCAAGGATTTCACCCCGCCCGCCGCGCGGCGCTCCTATCCATCGCCGGGGCATTGGCCGCGTGTGGTGGCGGTGGCTCTGGTGACAACGGCCCGCCCCCGGAGACCGTCGGCCAGGTCATCAACTCCAGCCTCAGGTCCACAGCGAATGGCAACACCTACCCCATCCAGGTGTATCTGCCCCAGTCGTACGCCACGGGCACAACCGCATTGCCTGTTATCTACGCCACCGAAGGCGACGCGCCTTTCGGATCATCCAGCCCCTACTTGAACGGTTCCTACGCCACGCGCTTTGACGCCTTCAAGGACGTTATGCAGCGCCGCGGAACGCAGGCCATCCTGGTAGGCATCGGCGGCACCGCGTGGCGAGCCACCGATTTCCTGGTCCCAGGCGCGAGCAGGTACCTGGACTTCATCGTGAAAGAACTGGCTGTTTCCATCGAACGCCAGTACCGGGCCGACCCCAAGCGCCGGATGCTTTCCGGCCTGTCGCACGGTGGATATTTCGTGCTGGCGGCTTTGGTCCTGGAGGCCCAGGCGGGCGTGGCGCCCAGCTTTTCACATTACCTGTCTACCGAAATCAGTGTGGGTGAGCACACCAGCCCTGCCGGAGTGCTGGCGTTTGAAAAACGGATCGACGGCAAACCGTTGCCCACCACCTTCGTCATCGCTGGTGCGCGAAACGGAAACCACCCATCGATTGGCATCCCGCTGTACAACCAGATGGCCGCGCAGAACTTGCCGGGGCTGGTGCTGCTCAAGGCGGAGTACGACGCCTCGCACGTGGGAGCTGATGTGCCTGCGTTTGAAGATGCGTTGAAGCGGTTTTTCCCCTGAACATACGCGAGCCATGGCGCGACGATGTCGTGAATGCCCGCATGTGGATGCACTATCGACGGCGCAGAAAAAAGCACCTGATGAGGGTGCTTTTTTACATTCTGGCGGAGACTGTATTGCCAGAAGAAGGGCGAGGCTAGGAGGCCCGGTTTTCGCAGAGGGCTACGAAATCGGCCCACTCGGCTGAGGAATGGAAGATACGGATGCCGAGCAGCGCATGCAGTTCGTCGCGGTGCCGCCATATATCACCCCTGTCGGAGGTAAGCATTGCGTCGCACCCGGCATCGTGTGCGGAAGCGAGGTGCTGCACGTCTGTCTTGTTGTGGGCTCCGATGACTTTTGCTATGGCTACATGCATGGGCTTTTCGCCAGTGTCATTCCATGTGACGCCATCGAGATCCGACCAAGTGGCAGCGCTTGACCAAGTGAGTTTGGATGGGCGCGCTGCGGTGTCGATGCGCTTGAGCCGCTGCTCGTACGGGAAATGGACAGATTCCGCCAATCCCCGGGCCCTGAGGTGCTTCAGCCCTGGCATCTCGCCGCCTGTGTCCACGTAGACCTTGATCATCGGTGCCTCCTTGTTGCCGGTCGATCGTAGGGGAGGGGGCAGGTCAAAGTCTAGGAGGCTTGCCCCTGGGTACCGCCCTGTTCCATATGCGCAGAAAAATACCCGGTTGTATGAAAAGTAATCAAACGCCAAGTATTCAAAGATCGACTGCCAGCCCGCACGAATACTAGGTTCAGGCGCTTTGAATTCGATTTGATTTCCGCGAGTCGACTATGAGGTCGTGGCGAGGTTGTGCAACAGTTTTGCCCATTCCCAGCCCTTAAGTGCGAGAGGGAGCAGTGCCACCGCTACCGGTAGAAGGTAGTCGGTGAGTCGCGGTGTCCTGATCGCGACAAAGGCAAACGCCCGTGCTGTTCCTAAGGCAATGGTGCGCTGTTCACTTGGCCGTGTCTGGCCCCAATCACCATCATCAGGAGGATTTCCATACACCTCCTTTATTCCCCAGCGCCACCATGATTCCCACTCGAATACTTCACTGACGTGCTCTGAGTTATCGCCATAACGCCGCAATAGCCATCGCCGCATGCCCTGTCGAAGACCGAGGTCAGGTTCTTCGTGAAGATACTGGAAATATCGAAGGAGGAAGTAAGCCCACAGCACCCAAGCGCCAATCAGCAGACGCTCAGGATGCTCGAACGTGATTCCTGCACCGAAGATCGAGACCTTGTCTTCAAAGGTTGCACCAGCTAACTGGACCGCCAAGAGGCCGAGGCTAATGACAAGCAGGTTCCTGCGCTGGCGAAGCAGGTCAGAGCCCATTGGTTCGCGTTTATTCCCATTCATATCGATCCCTTCTGCAACTGATGGGTCTATTGGTGGGAAAAACAAAAAAACGCCCTGGAAGGCGCTTGTTTGCTTGGCATCTGGCGGAGACGGTGAGATTCGAACTCACGGACGGTTGCCCGTCGGCAGTTTTCAAGACTGCTGGTTTAAACCGCTCACCCACGTCTCCGGGAACGGAAGCTGCGGATTCTAGCCCACGGCGGGTGCTGATTTCTTTTGCAGC
>NZ_JBKBTV010000119.1:0-5942 GCF_046291265.1 Acidovorax sp.
CTACCTGGACGGCGCGCGCCTGATTGCCATCGCGCAGGCCCAGGGCTGTGACGCCGTGCACCCTGGCTACGGTTTTTTGAGCGAGCGCGCCGACTTTGCCCGCGCCTGCGCCGCTGCCGGCCTGCGCTTCATCGGCCCCACGCCGGAGCAGTTGGCGCTGTTTGGCGACAAGGCCCAGGCGCGCGCGCTGGCGCTGCGTTGCGGTGTCCCGCTCATGCCGGGGACACAAACTGCGGTCACGCTCGAAGAGGCCCAGGCCTTTTGGCAGACACAACAAGGAACACAGGGCGGCGCAGGCATCGTGATCAAGGCCATTGGCGGAGGCGGGGGGCGCGGCATGCGCGCCGTGGAGTCGCTGGAGGATCTGCCCGGCGCCTTTGCGCGCTGCCGCAGCGAAGCGCTGGCCGCCTTTGGGGTGGACGGCGTGTATGTCGAGCGCCTCATGCTCAACGCGCGCCACATTGAGGTGCAGGTTCTGGGCGATGGCCGCGAGGTGATGGCGCTGGGCGAGCGCGAATGCACGGTGCAGCGGCGTTTTCAGAAAGTGGTGGAGATCGTGCCCAGCCCGTCGCTGCCCGCCGCCCTGCGCGACCACATCACGGCCGCCGCGCTGGCCATGGCGCGCGAAGTGGCTTATGAAGGCCTGGGCACGTTCGAGTTTCTGGTGGATCTGGCATCGCCGGATTTGCCTTGGGTCTTTATCGAGGCCAACCCCCGATTGCAGGTGGAGCACACCATCACCGAAGAGGTCACCGGGGTGGACCTGGTGCAAACGCAGTTGGCCCTGGCCGCAGGCCACAGCCTGCGCGACCTGGGGCTGAACCCCGATGCGCCACCCGCCGTGTTGGGCTTTGCCATGCAGTGGCGCATCAACGCCGAAACGCTGGATGCGCAGGGCGGCGCGGTGCCTGGTAGCGGCACGCTCAGCCGCTTCGATGTGCCTGCTGGCCCCGGCATTCGCGTGGACACGCATGGCGCCGCCGGTGCCACTCCGTCGCCGCACTACGACCCCTTGCTCGCCAAGCTCATCGTGCACACGCGCAGCCCGCGTTTTGCCGACGTGCTGCGCCGCTCACAGCGCGCGCTGGCCGAGTGCCGCATCGAGGGCGTGGCCACCAATCTGGCGCTGTTGCAGGCGCTGGCCGCGCGGCCCGAGATGACCAGCCAGCAGGTGCACACACGCTGGCTGGAGTCGGTGTTGCCGGAGTTAATAAATGCTACTGAAAACGTAGCTATCAGCGCTTCTCCACTACGCGCTAGAGGTCAAACACACCATAAATCATCGTCGCCCACACACTCCAACGTCCCCGCACCCGAAGGCGCGGTGCTGGCCCCCATCCCCGCGCGACTGGCGCAGCTCAGCGTGGCCGAGGGCGATGTGGTGGCCGCGGGCGCCGAGCTGGCCGTGCTGGAGGCCATGAAGATGGAACACGTGCTGCTGGCGCCGCATGCGGGGCGGGTGGGCGCGTTGCTGGCCGTCCCCGGTGCCTATCTGTCGCAAGGGCAGCCGCTGCTGGTGCTCGACGTGATGGAGAGCGCCGCCGTGGCGGATCTGCAGGACGGCGCCTCCACGGACCCGGACCACATCCGCCCCGACCTGCAGCGCGTGCTGGACCGCCACGCGTTCACGCTCGACGCCGCGCGGCCCGAATCCATCGCCAAGCGCCACGCCCAAGGCGGGCGCACCGCGCGCGAAAACATTGCCGACCTGTGCGACGACGGCAGCTTCATCGAATACGGCGCGCTGGCCATCGCCGCGCAGACGCGCCGCCGCAGCCTGGATGACCTCATCGCCAACACGCCCGCCGATGGCATGGTCACGGGCATCGGCGGCATCAATGGCGCACTGTTCGGCCCCGAAAAATCCCGCGCGGTGGTCATGTCCTACGACGCCACCGTGCTTGCCGGCACCCAGGGCGCCCGCAACCACGCCAAGACCGACCGCATGCTGGGCATTGCCCTGGCGCAGAAGCTCCCCGTGGTGCTGTTTGCCGAGGGCGGCGGTGGCCGCCCGGGCGACACTGACATGCCCATCGTGGCGGGTCTGCATGTGCATACCTTTGCCAGCTACGCCGCGCTGTCGGGCCAGGTGCCGGTGATCGGCATCGCCGCGGGGCGCTGCTTTGCGGGCAACGCGGCCCTGCTGGGCTGCAGCGACGTGATCATCGCCACGCGCAGCAGCAACATCGGCATGGGCGGCCCGGCCATGATCGAAGGCGGCGGCCTGGGCGTCTTCAAGCCCGAGCAGATCGGCCCGAGCCATGTGCAGCATGCCAACGGCGTGATCGACGTGCTGGTCGATGACGAGGCCGGGGCGGTGCAGGCGGCACGCCACTACCTGTCGTTCTTCCAGGGCCGTACATCGCAATGGTCCGCGCCCGACCAGCGCCAGCTGCGCGCTGTGGTTCCCGAGAACCGCCTGCGCGTGTACGACACCCGCACCGCGATGGCGGGCCTGGTGGACGACGGCAGCCTGCTGCCGCTGCGCACCGGCTTTGGCTTGGGGCTGCACACGGCGCTGGCGCGCATCGAAGGCCGCCCCGTGGGCATCCTGGCCAACAACCCGCAACACCTGGGCGGCGCCATCGACGCCGATGCGGCCGACAAGGCAGCGCGTTTCATGCAGCTGTGCAACGCGCATGGCCTGCCCATCGTGAGCCTGGTCGACACGCCCGGCTTCATGGTCGGCCCCGAGGTCGAGGCCACGGCCCAGGTGCGCCACGTGAGCCGCCTGTTCGTCACCGCCGCCAGCCTGCGTGTGCCCACCTTCAGCGTGGTGCTGCGCAAGGGCTACGGCCTGGGCGCCATGGGCATGACGGCCGGGGGCTTTCATGCGCCCATGTTCACTGTCGCCTGGCCCACGGGCGAGTTCGGCGCCATGGGCCTCGAAGGCGCGGTTCGCCTGGGCTTTCGCAAGGAGCTGGAGGCCCTGCCCGAAGGCGCCGAGCGCGACGCACTGTTTGCCAAACTGCTGGCCAAGTCGTACGCCAATGGCGAGGCGATGCATATGGCGGCCACGCTGGAGATCGATGCGGTGATCGACCCGGCCGACACGCGGGCCTGGCTGGCACGGGGCCTAGCGTCTGCGCAAGTCGCGCCGCTGGGGCATCGGTTCATTGACACTTGGTAGTGGCGGCGATGGCAGGGCAGCCCGTGCTAAGCTGGTTTTTGACATGGCGGCGTGCGATCCTGGATACCAGATTGCTCCCAACCACCCCCACCGTTCACGCTGAGCTTGTCGAAGCGCCGCGCAGGGCTTCGACAAGCTCAGCCTGAACGGCAGGGAGGATTCAGCTCGCGTATTTTTGAGCGGCGCGCGCCACTAAACCCTGCTTTCTACGGAGACTTTTCACCATGCCCGGACTGCTGCCCGATATCGATCCCGATGGTTTGCTTGAATTTTCGGTGGTCTACACCGACCGCGCGCTCAACCACATGTCCAAGCGCTTCACCGGCGTGGTGCAGGACATTCTGGGCACGCTGAAAGAAGTCTACGGTGCCCACACCGCCGTGCTGGTGCCCGGCAGCGGCACCTTCGGCATGGAGGCCGTGGCGCGCCAGTTCGCCAACCAGGAAAAGGTGCTCATCGTGCGCAATGGCTGGTTCAGCTACCGCTGGACGCAGATCTTCGACGCCGACAAAGGCCTGGGCGGCGGCTCGGTGGTGTGCAAGGCGCGCCAGCAGGGCAGCGGCCCGCAGGCGCCCTGGGCGCCGTGCCCGGCAGACGAAGTCGCAGCCACCATCCGCGCCGAAAAGCCCAAGGTGGTTTTTGCGCCCCATGTGGAGACGGCCAGCGGCATCATCCTGTCCGACGACTACCTCCGCACCGTGACGGCGGCGGCCCACGAAGTGGGCGCGCTGTTCGTGCTGGACTGCGTGGCCTCCGGCGCCATGTGGGTGGACATGCAGGCCACGGGCGTGGATGTGCTGATTTCCGCGCCGCAAAAGGGCTGGAGCGGCTCGCCCTGCTGCGCCATGGTGATGCTCAGCGAGCGTGCGCGCCAGGCGATCGACGGCACCACGAGCAGCAGTTTTTCGTGCGACCTCAAGAAGTGGATGCAGATCGCCGAGGGCTACGAAAAGGGCCAGCACGCGTACCACACCACCATGCCCACCGACGCGCTGGTGCGCCTGGCCGAGGTGATGGCAGAGACGCGCGCCTACGGCTTTGCCAAGGTGCGTGACGAGCAGATCGAACTGGGCGCCAAGGTGCGCGCGCTGCTCGAATCGCGCGGCTTCCCCAGCGTGGCGGCCGATGGATTCAAGGCCCCCGGCGTGGTGGTGAGCTACACCACCGACCCCGGCATCCAGAACGGCAAGAAGTTCATGGAAGTAGGCCTGCAGACCGCCGCCGGCGTGCCGCTGCAGTGCGACGAAGGCCCGGACTTCAAGACCTTCCGCATCGGCCTGTTCGGCCTGGAAAAGTGGCACAACGTGGACCGCACCGTGGGCCATTTGTCGAAGGCGCTGGACCAGATTGCGGCTGCGGCCTGACGTGCGTGATGGCGCGGCGCTGGGCGGCCCCACGCGCGCTTTGGTGGCATGAATAGCAGTCCGACACCCCCCTCAGACACCGAAGACCCGGCACGCGCCCTGCGGCGCGCCAAGCGGCAGGCCCTGGGCCTGTTGCTGCTGGTCACGGCGGTGTTCGTGGCTACCAGCGTGGTGGAGCGCGGCCTGCTGCTCAATTGCATCAAGGCCATGGCCGAGGCTGCCATGGTGGGGGCGCTGGCCGACTGGTTCGCTGTGGTGGCGCTGTTCCGCCGTCCGCTCGGCCTGCCCATTCCGCACACCGCGGTCATTGCGCGCAACCAGGCGCGCATTGGCCGCAACCTGGCCACCTTTGTGCGTGACAAGTTTCTGGACGTGCCCTCGCTGGTGGCGCTGATCCGTCGGCACGACCCGGCCGAGCGGCTGGCGCAGTGGCTGACGACGCCCGGCAACGCAGCGCTGCTGGGGCACCAGGCCACCCGCCTCGCCTCCGCCGCGCTGGAGACGGTGCAGGACGCGCAGGTGGAGCGCTTTATTCAGAAAGCGGCGCGCACGCTGATCGGGCAGGTGGACATGTCGCGCGCTCTGGCGGCGGTGCTCGATACCCTCACGCACAACGGCCGCCACCAGGCGCTGCTGGACGATGTGCTGGGCAAGCTCATCGAGCTGCTGCAAAACGAGCAGACCCGCGCCTGGGTGGCGCAGACCATCGTGGCCTGGCTCAAGAAGGACCACCCGCGCACCGAGAAGTTGCTACCCAGCGACTGGCTGGGCGACAAGGGCTCGGCCCTGCTGGCGCGCGCGCTGGAGAGCGTGATGGCCGATGTGGCGGCCAACCCGCAGCACGCGTTGCGCGCGCAGTTCGATGGGGTGGTGCAGCGGTTTATCGACCGCTTGCAGAACGACCCTGAGTGGGCGCGCAAGGGCGAAGAAATCCGCACTTGGCTGCAGACCGATGCCACGGTGGCGGGCTATGTGCAAACCTTGTGGCTGGACCTGCGCGGAGCGCTGCAGCGCGATCTGGCCGATGCGGATTCGGTACTGGCGCGGCAGGTGGGCAAGCTGGGGTTGTGGCTGGGCGATTCGCTGGCGGGCGATGCGGCGTTGCGACAGTCGTTCAATGACAGGCTGGAGCGGTGGGTCGAGGGCCTGGCGCCGGATGTGTCGGCGTTTGTTGCGCAGCATATTGAGGACACAGTGCGGCGCTGGGATACCGAGGAGATGACGCAGCTGATTGAGCTGAACATCGGTAAAGACCTGCAGTACATACGCATCAACGGCACGGTGGTGGGTGGGTTGATCGGGCTGGTGTTGTTTGTGGTGTCGCACGCGGGGGAGATTGGGCGGGCGGTGGTGGGTGGCTGAGTCTGACGAAGTCTGAGTACCACCCCCGACCGTTCGGGCTGAGCTTGTCGAAGCCAGGGCACCACTCCAACCGTTCTGGCTGAGCC
>NZ_JBKBTV010000011.1:0-105082 GCF_046291265.1 Acidovorax sp.
CGCCGTCAATCTGACAAAAAGTTTATGCCTGATGACCATAGCAAGTTGGTACCACTCCTTCCCATCCCGAACAGGACAGTGAAACGACTTTGCGCCGATGATAGTGCGGGTTCCCGTGTGAAAGTAGGTCATCGTCAGGCTCTTATAGCCCCAAACCCCCTCAGTCTCCAAAGGACTGGGGGGTTTTGCGTTGGGGCTCAGGAAAAATGAATGCGCGCCGTGTCAGCCCGTATCAGCCCAATATCTTTGGGATAACTTTGCTTTGGTGGTGTGTGTTTACTGCGTATGGGCGTTGTTGATATTGCTTTGTGGCTCGCTTGGCGAGGAGCCTCTACATCTGCACTCTCCTGCCTTCGCAGAACACCAGTAGCTCTCCCCGCCCGAACGCCGTCCATTCCTCATTGGTCGTCAGCGGGCTCGTGACGATTACCGCTACTTCGTCTTTCTCGTTTGTCTCTTGAGCAAAATCCAGCGCCAGGTCTTCGTCGCTCAGCCGGGCCGCTCCGAACGGGTGGCGTCTTTCGATGTAGTACAGGCTGGTCGAGGCGTGCGACCATAAGGCTGAACCGTTTGACAGCAAAAAATTGAACGTGCCGTGTTGGGTGATTCGCGCCGCCAGATCCTTCAGCGTCAACGTGAGCTCTTCTATAGTCGGCACACTGGCGTGGGACTTCGCCAACTCCTGTAGCATCCAGCAGAACGCGTGCTCGCTGTCCGTGTCTCCCACCGGACGAATTTGCCGCGTGATTGTGAATACCTGTGGCCGTCTGGGCCCTGTTCATTCCTCCTGCAAGAGTTGGAATCTGTGAACGCCCGCTGGATCCAGAACCCTTCGCAATTGCCCGGCGAACCACAACAAATGCAAATGGGCGAGTGCTTCGCCGATGGCAAACGTCATCTGGTGCGAATCCAGCTTGCGCTTGAACATGATGGGCAGCACATCGGCGGCAGACAGCGAGCCCTCTTCTGTTGAGTCGAGAATTTCTCGAAGTCGATCACGGTGATGATCTTGCAACTGGCCAATACGCTCGTGCAAGCCTTGAAAGGGTTTACCGTGCGATGGCAACACCAGTGTATTCGCCGACAAGTCTAAATACCGCAGCAGCGACGTCAGAAAAAGCTGTAAGGGATTGGACTCAGGTTCCGCTGCATGCACACTGACATTGGTTGAAATACGCGGTAGCACCATATCGCCACTGATCAGGGTGGCCAACTCTGCGCAGTAAAGCGCAATGTGTTCTGGAGCATGTCCATAGCCACTGATGCACTGCCAGATACGCCCCCCAATTTCCAACCGGTCTCCGTCCATGATCCGGCGAAAGGTGAGGGGTAAAGCGGGAACCAAGGTGGGAAAGTAAGACGCACGCCCTCGCACGTGGCTCAAAAAATCTTCATCCTGCATGCCGTGCAAGCTATAAAAGTCCGCACCGGCCTCCCCGCCAAAGCCATTGCGGTCATAAACGGCGGTTCTTGCAACGTTGTAATCGGTGGCGCTGATCCACAGGCGCACCTTCCACCTTTCGCACAACCAGTGCGCCAAGCCGATGTGATCGGGGTGCATATGGGTGACGATCACCCGCAGAATGGGCAGGCCCTCCAAGCTGTTGGAAAAAACTTGCTCCCATTGCGCCCGCGTTGTCGGGCTGTCGATGCAGCAATCCACCACCGTCCAACCGTCGATCAAAGCGCCCGTGGCGTCGGGTTGCCGGTCGCGCAGCAGCCACAGATTGATGTGATCCAGTGCAAAGGGGAGGCCCATGCGAATCCACTTGATCCCAGGCGCAACCTCCATGGTCGCGCCTTCCGGGGGAAGTGCATCGCCCAATGGATAGTGGATCTGGTGTTCAAGTGGATTCATGGCGATGGTGTGATGGGTTAGCATTGACGTTAACGTAAACGTCATGCATCTGATGCATTGTAGGGAGCGACAGACGCAGAGCTGTCTCCTGTGCGAAACCGACCCTGCCGCGCGCAATAACCACCATGGCCACCACTTACACCATCAGCGACCTCGCCAAAGAGTTTGATCTCACCACCAGGGCGATCCGTTTTTACGAAGACATGGGTTTGCTGCAGCCAGAACGGACTGGGCCCGCAGGCAGAAACCGCGTCTATAGCGCCCGTGATCGCACACGGCTTCGCCTGACGCTCCGAGCCAAGCGGCTCGGCCTGTCGCTGACAGAGGCCAAAGAGATCATCGACCTTTACGACAGCCCGCGAGACACTGGCGTGCAATTGCGCAAATTTCTCGACGTGCTCGTGGTGCATCGCAAACAACTGGAGGAGCAACTGGCTGACCTCCAGGCGAATCTGGAAGAGGTCCAGGAGCATGAGGAAGAGGCGCGAGCCCTGCTTCTGAAGGTCGAAAAACAAAAATGATTCATAATTGACGTTTACGTAAACGTAAATCAGGAGATTGCCGTGAGTACGCCCCCTTTCGAGCCTCGCCATGCCGACTTTGTGGGCCGCGTGCGTGCCAGCTTTGAACTCCAAGGCGCCATGCAGACCCTTGGAGCGCGTCTGGGCTTGCTAGCCCCAGGTGCGGTGGACATCGAACTCCCCTGGGCTCCCGGGCTGACCCAGCAACACGGGTTTTTGCACGCGGGCATGGTGGCCACGGCACTCGACTCCGCATGCGGATATGCCGGCTTCACGTTGATGGCGTCAGATGCCGCCGTGCTCACGATTGAATTCAAGATCAATTTGCTGGCCCCCGCCAAGGGCGAGCGATTCCGTATGGAAGGCCGGGTTTTGAAGCCTGGTCGCACCATCACGGTCTGTGAAGGCCGCGCCTTTGCCATTGATGGCAACCAAGAAAAACTCGTGGCCACCATGGGTTGCACCCTGATGGCGATCACAGGCCGCGACAACATCCAAGGCTGAACAAGCCGCTTTCCTTTATCTGTTTGAGGAGACAACCACCATGAGCATTCCTGCCAACCTTCCCGGCCTGAACTTCCAATTGGGAGAAGACATCGACGCTCTGCGCGACGCCGTGCGCGATTTTGCGCAGGCTGAGATCGCGCCGCGTGCTGCCGAGATTGACCGCAACGACCAGTTTCCGATGGACCTCTGGCGCAAGATGGGCGACCTAGGCGTCCTCGGCATTACCGTGCCCGAGCAGCACGGTGGTGCCGCCATGGGTTACCTCGCCCACATGGTGGCCATGGAAGAAGTCTCGCGCGCGAGTGCCTCCGTGGGCCTGTCCTACGGCGCGCACAGCAACCTTTGCGTGAACCAGATCAACCGCAACGGAACCGAGGAACAAAAGGCCAAATACCTGCCCAAGCTGATCAGCGGCGAGCACGTGGGCGCGCTGGCCATGAGCGAGCCCGGCGCTGGTTCCGACGTGATCAGCATGAAGCTCAAGGCCGAGGACAAGGGCGGCTACTACCTGCTCAACGGCAGCAAGATGTGGATTACCAATGGTCCCGATGCCAACACGCTGGTGGTGTACGCCAAGACCGAGCCCGAATTGGGCGCTCGCGGTGTCACGGCCTTCCTGATCGAAAAGGGCATGCCCGGTTTCAGCGTGGCGCAGAAGCTCGACAAGCTCGGTATGCGCGGTAGCCACACGGGCGAGCTGGTGTTCAACAATGTGGAAGTGCCCGCCTCCCAGATCCTCGGCGGCCTCAACCAGGGCGCCAAGGTGCTGATGAGTGGCCTGGACTACGAACGTGCGGTGCTCACCGGCGGTCCGTTGGGCATCATGCAGTCCGTCATGGACAACGTCATCCCTTACATTCACGACCGTAAGCAGTTCGGCCAGAGCATTGGCGAATTCCAGCTCATCCAGGGCAAGGTCGCCGACATGTACACCGTGCTGCAGGCCGGGCGCTCGTTTGCGTACACCGTGGCCAAGAACCTGGACATGCTCGGTACCGACCACGTGCGCCAGGTGCGTAAGGACTGTGCGTCTGTGATCCTTTGGACCGCTGAAAAAGCCACCTGGATGGCGGGCGAAGGCGTGCAGATTTACGGTGGCAACGGCTACATCAACGAGTACCCGCTTGGCCGCCTGTGGCGCGATGCCAAGCTGTATGAAATCGGTGCAGGCACCAGTGAAATCCGCCGCATGCTGATTGGCCGCGAGCTGTTTGCTGAAACCTGCTGAGCTTCATTTCTTATTTACTCAGACCCCAAGGACAACATGCCTTCATCGATCGACGACCTGTTTGTTCACAACCGCGCCTGGGCCGCCCAGATGGAGCGTGAGCGCCCCGGTTTCTTCACCGGCCTGCTCGCGCAGCAAAAGCCCAAGTACATGTGGATCGGCTGCTCCGACAGCCGCGTGCCCGCCAACCAGATCACCGGCCTGGAGCCTGGTGAAGTCTTTGTGCATCGCAACGTCGCCAATGTGGTGGTGCCCACCGACCTGAACTGCCTGTCCACCATCCAGTACGCGGTGGACCAGTTGCACATCGAGCACCTCATGGTGGTGGGCCACTACGGCTGCGGTGGCGTGCTGGCAGCGTTGGAAGGAATCCGGGTCGGCCTGGCTGACAACTGGATCCGCCACGTGCAGGACGTGCGTGACCGCCACCGCGACCTGATTGCGTCCGTAGCGCCCGAGTGGCGCCACGATGTGTTGTGTGAGCTGAACGCCATCGAGCAAGTGGTCAACATTGCACAGACCACCGTCATGCTGGACGCATGGGGCCGGGGTGAAAAGGTCACCCTGCACGGCTGGTGTTACGGGCTCAAGGACGGCCTCATCAACAACCTGCACATGACCGTGGACAGCACCGAAGGGCTGGACGCGATCTACAAGGCTGCGATTGCAGGCGTGGCGGCTGCCAAGCGGCAATAGCCAACCACGGCCTCCCACCGCGACACGGCTGAGAACCCGGCATGTTCCCGCAACGCCTCGACGCTCCCCAGGCCTACGGTATTGCCAAGGCCATGATGGACGGGTTCAACCGGCACTACCGGTTGTTCCGCACCGAGTCGGCACGGGCCAAACACCGGTTTGAAACCGCGGACTGGCACGGCCAGCAGCGGGCCCAGCGCGAGCGCATCGAGTTCTATGACCTGCGTGTCAAAGAGTGCGTGCGCAGGCTGGAGAAAGAATTCAGCGCAGGCTCGCAGCCCATGGACGTGTGGCACCAGGTCAAGCTGCATTACATCGGCCTCTTGGTCAACCACCACCAGCCCGAGCTGGCCGAGACCTTCTTCAACTCGGTCACCACCAAGATCCTGCACCGCACGCACTTCCACAACGATTTCATCTTTGTGCGGCCTGCCGTCAGCACCGAGTACATCGAGAACGAAGAACCTGCTGCGCGGCCCACCTACCGGGCCTATTACCCGTCGCGCGACACGCTGGGTGACACGCTCCAGCGAATCATCGAGAACCTTCAGTTGCAGCCCGAGTTTGCCGATCTGGCGCGGGACACCGGCAGCGTGGTTGCAGCCATGCGCAGCCGGCTCGACAAGGTCAGGCTGCGCGCCAACTTCCAGATCCAGGTGCTCACCAGCCTGTTCTTTCGCAACAAGGGCGCGTACCTGGTGGGCAAGATCATCAACGGCTTTAACGAAGTGCCGTTTGCACTGCCCATCCTGCACGACGACAACGGCAAGCTGTTCATCGATGCGGCGCTGTTCGGTGAAGACGACATGCAGATGCTGTTCAGTTTTGCGCGTGCGTATTTCATGGTGGACATGGAGATCCCCAGCGCCTACGTGCAGTTTCTGCGCAGCCTCATGCCGCGCAAACCACGCGCCGAGATCTACAACGCGCTGGGCCTGGCCAAGCAGGGCAAGACGCTGTTCTACCGCGACTTTCTGTACCACCTCAAACACTCCAGCGACCAGTTTCGCATTGCCCCTGGCATCAAGGGCATGGTGATGCTGGTCTTCGACCTGCCGAGCTTCCCGTTTGTGTTCAAGCTCATCAAGGATTACTACCCGCCGCAAAAAGAAACCACGCGCGAGCAGATCAAGGCCAAGTACCAACTGGTCAAACAGCATGACCGCGTGGGCCGCATGGCCGATACGCTGGAGTACAGCGAAGTCGCCTTTCCGCGTGACCGGTTTGACGACGCCCTCATCGCCGAGATCGAAAAGTTCGCCCCCAGCCAGTTGGAGATCAGCGACCGCGATGGCGATGGCCAGACCGAAGTCATCATCAAACACCTGTACATCGAGCGCCGGATGATCCCGCTCAACCTTTACTTGCAAGAGGCGTTTGACACCGGCCTGCAGGACCCGCGCGCACACCAGCAGATGGAGCGCAGCGTGATCGAATACGGCAACGCCATCAAAGACCTGGTGGCTGCCAACATCTTCCCCGGCGACATGCTGTGGAAGAACTTCGGCATCACGCGCAACGGCAAGGTCGTGTTCTACGACTACGACGAGATCGAGTACCTCACCGACTGCAACTTCCGCAGTGTGCCCACGCCGCGCAATGAAGAGGAAGAGATGAGCGGCGAGGTCTGGTACAGCGTCGGCCCGCGCGATGTGTTCCCCGAAACCTTCGGCCCCTTCCTGCTCGGCAACGATGCTGTGCGCGAGGTGTTCATGCAGTACCACGCCGACCTGCTCAACGCCGCTTTCTGGCAGTCGCACAAGGAACGCATCCAGGCCGGCCACATGTTTGACGTGTTTCCCTACGACACGGACCGGCGCTTTGCGCATGGCACTGCGGCCCGCTGACCACCGTTTTCACCCCCACCTTTTTGTCTGAACCACCCTGAGGAGACCACCACCATGTCCGCATCCCCCCAAGACCCCATCGTCATCGTCGGCGCCGCACGCACCCCCATGGGCTCGCTGCAAGGCGACTTTTCCAGCCTGGCCGCCCACGACCTGGGCGGCGCCGCCATCAAGGCCGCCATGGAGCGCGCCGGTGTCTCGCCCGACGCCGTGGGCGAGGTGCTGTTTGGCAACTGCCTGATGGCCGGCCAGGGCCAGGCGCCCGCGCGCCAGGCAGCCTTCAAGGGCGGCCTGCCCAAGGGCGCAGGTGCGGTTACGCTCAGCAAGATGTGCGGTTCGGGCATGAAGGCCGCGATGATGGCGCACGACATGCTGCTGGCCGGCACGCACGACGTGATGGTGGCGGGCGGCATGGAGAGCATGACCAACGCCCCGTACCTTCTGCAAAAGGGCCGCGGCGGCTACCGCCTGGGCCATGACCGCATCTTCGACCACATGATGCTCGACGGCCTGGAAGACGCCTACGAGGCCGGCCGTTCCATGGGCACCTTTGGAGAAGACTGCGCCGCCAAATACCAGTTCACCCGCGAGCAGCAGGACGCATTTGCCACCGCCAGCGTGCAGCGCGCCAAGGCGGCCACAGAGTCCGGCGCGTTCGCTGCCGAGATCGTGCCCGTCACCGTCAAGACCCGCGCGGGCGAAACCGTGGTGTCGGTGGACGAAGGCCCGGGCAAGGTCAAGCTCGAAAAGATCGCCAGCCTGAAGCCCGCCTTCAAGAAGGACGGCACCATCACCGCCGCTTCCAGCTCCAGCATCAACGACGGCGCCGCCGCGCTGGTGATGATGCGCGAATCCACGGCCAAGAAGCTGGGCTGCAAGCCCCTGGCCCGCATCGTGAGCCACGCCACGCATGCGCAAGAGCCAGAGTGGTTCGCCACCGCGCCCCTGGGTGCCACACAAAAGGCGTTGGCCAAAGCAGGCTGGTCTGCGGGCGACGTGCAGCTGTGGGAGATCAACGAAGCCTTTGCCGTGGTGCCCATGGCGCTCATGAAAGAGCTGGACCTGCCCCACGACAAAGTCAACGTGAACGGTGGCGCCTGCGCCCTGGGCCACCCCATTGGCGCCAGCGGTGCGCGCATCATGGTGACGCTGATGTATGCGCTCAAGGCGCGCGGCCTGAGCAAGGGCCTGGCCACGCTGTGTATCGGCGGTGGTGAGGCCACGGCCGTGGCGCTCGAACTGGTGTGATGCTCTGCAGAGAGATGGGATGATTCCCATCTCTCTTCAAGGACCGCGATGACCGCACCATCTCCCGAGATTGCCGCCTTCTGGCGCGAGTTTTCCGATGCCCAGGCATCGCTCCAAGCACAGCCTTTGCGCGAACGGGTCGAGTCGGCCAACGTGATCATCGAGCGCCATCTGGCGGGCCTGGCGCTGGAAATGTCCGGCGGTGAAGACGATGCGGTGGTGGACCTCATCGTCACCGCCCATGGCAGCACCGACAACTTTCCGCTGCTCATGCAGGTGGTGGCGGCTGCGCCCGTGTTGCAGAGCTACCGCGTGCGCGCGTTCCGTGAGCGCACCACGCAGCCGGACTTCCCGATTGGCATGGATGGATTCGAGCTGGCCACGTCCGATGTGCTGATTGCCTGCGGGCAGGACGATGGGCAGGCCGCGCTGGAGATCCGCTTTGGCCGCGAGATCCCCGAGGATTATTGGGACCATGCACGCAACATGGCGTTCATCATGCTCGACCACGTGTTGGGCGAATATGACTTTGCCGTGAAAGTGGGGGCGGTGGACTTTGTGGATGAAGCCTCTGACCCGCTGACCCCGTGGGTTCCCCTGAGCCAGTTTGCGCCGGTGTTCGACCGCTACTGGGTGGACACCCTGGGCCGCACCAGCGACTTCCCCATGGGCGAGCACGATTGGACCGGCATGACCTTGGCGTTCAGCGGGCAGGGCGATCCAACCGGTGACAAGGACGATGGACAAGAGTCCGAGGACACCGCCATCGTCATGGTCAACCGCAGCGCCAACCCCGTGGCCATGCGCGCAGACCTGACGTACGCACTGACCCTGGACCTCTCGGTGGGCACCCGCGATGAACTGGCCGCCGTGCAAGACCTGCAAGACCAGGCGGCCACGCTGCTGGAGCTGCCGCAGCTGGGCATCATGGCCTACACCATGACCCGCGCCGGTCGCCGCAAGGCCGTGTACTACGTGGGCGACGAGCAACTGGCCAAACAGGCGCTGGCACCCTTGCTGCTGCGCGACGAGGCCGAGTCTTTGGAGCTGACCATCGCGTTTGACCCCGCCTGGTCCGGCTATTTCGAGTTTGCTGTGCATTGCGAGTGACTGTGTCAGCCACCCCCTTGGAACAAGTTCTTAGGCCACACCATGATTGAAACCCTCGAACAACTCCGCAGCTTGTACGCAGCCCCCGGCGAGCGGGCCCTGCGCAAGCAACAGCCACAGCTGGATGCGCACTGCCAGCGCTTCATTGCCTTGTCGCCGTTTTGTGTGGTGGCCACTGGTGGTGCGGGTGGCGTGGGTGGCGTGGGAGGTGCACTGCTCGATGCCTCGCCGCGTGGCGGCGCCCCGGGTTTTGTGAAGTCGCCCGACCCGCACACCCTGCTGCTGCCCGACGGCAGTGGCAACAACCGGCTCGACACCCTGAGCAACTTGCTCGAAGACCCGCGCATCGGTCTGCTGTTCATGATTCCGGGTGTGGACGAAACCCTGCGGGTGAACGGCACGGCGCGCCTGCGCGACGAGGCGCTGTACACCGACTTCTTCACGGCCGAGCGCCAGCGCCCAAAAATAGTGATCGAAGTGCGCGTGGCCGAGGCGTATCTGCACTGCTCCAAGGCCTTCATGCGCTCACGCTTGTGGTCGGCCGATGCGCAGGTGGACCGTGCACAACTGCCCACCATGGGCCAGATGCTTCACGACCAGATGGGTCTCGCTACCGAGCCCGAGTCGCAAGTGGCGATGCTGCAGCGCTACCGCGCCCAACTGGCGCAAGAGCAGCAACTGGGCGATGCATGATCGTGTTGGCGTTGAGTACTTCAATTTTGATAGCTCCTAGCGCTTGATAGATAAGCGCTAGAGCCCAATTTCATTCAAAGTTCCCCCATGAAATCCATATTGGTCATCGGCGCATCGCGCGGCATTGGGCTGGAGCTGGTGCGCCAGTACACAGAAGCGGGTCGCCGCGTGATTGCCACCGTGCGCGACGATGCGGGCCGCGAGCGGGTACAGGCCGTGGGCGCCGAGGTGCTGACCGTGGACGTGGCCAACCCTGCCAGCGTCAGCGGGCTGGCTTGGCAACTCGACGGCGAGAAGATCGAAACCGCCTGGTATGTGGCGGGTGTCCTCCGCCGCCCCAATGCGCTCACGCCGCCCACGCAGCAGGACTTTGATGCCGTCATGCACACCAACGTGCTGGGTGCCATGCAGACGCTGCCGCAGGTCGCGCCCATGGTGTCCGACGCGCAGGGCGTGTTCGCCTTCCTGTCCTCGTCCATGTCGCAGATCGGCAGCGTGCCGAACAGCGGCTCGTGGCTGTACCGCACCAGCAAGGCGGCGCTGAACATGGCCGTGGCGGCTGCCCAGCACGACTACCCGAATGCCACGCTCATCACCATCGACCCCGGCTGGGTGCAGACCGACATGGGCGGCGAAGGCGCTGCGCTGACTGTGCAAGACAGCGTGCGCGGCCTGCGCGCCACCGTGGCGGGCGTCACCGCCGCTGACAAGGGCCGCCTGCTGCACCACGACGGCCGCCGCGCTGCCCATTGGTAGCCCTCGAATTTCTGAACAACAACTTCCGGAGACAACCCCATGCTGCTGACCCAAGACCAGGAAATGATCCGCGACGCTGTGCGCGACTTTGCGCAGGAACAGCTGTGGCCCCACGCCGCGCGCTGGGACAAGGAGCACCACTTTCCCAAAGAGGCGCACCAGGGCCTGGCCGCGCTGGGCGCATACGGCATCTGCGTGCCCGAAGAATTTGGCGGTGCCAACCTGGACTACGTCACCCTCGCGCTGGTGCTCGAAGAAATCGCTGCGGGCGACGGCGGCACCAGCACGGCAATTTCCGTGACCAACTGCCCCGTCAACGCCATCCTCATGCGCTACGGCAACGCACAGCAGAAGAAGGATTGGCTCACGCCGCTGGCCCAAGGCCAGATGCTCGGCGCTTTCTGCCTGACCGAGCCGCATGTGGGCTCCGACGCCTCCGCACTGCGCACCACGGCGGTGAAGCAGGGCGACGAATACGTGATAAACGGCGTCAAGCAGTTCATCACCAGCGGCAAGAACGGGCACGTCGCCATCGTCATCGCCGTCACCGACAAGGGCGCGGGCAAGAAGGGCATGAGCGCCTTCCTCGTGCCCACCAGCAACCCCGGCTACGTGGTGGCGCGGCTGGAAGACAAACTCGGCCAGCACAGCAGCGATACGGCGCAGATCAACTTCGACAACTGCCGCATCCCGGCCGAAAACCTGATCGGCGCGGAAGGCGAGGGCTACAAGATTGCGCTCGGCGCGCTTGAAGGCGGCCGCATCGGCATCGCTGCGCAAAGCGTGGGCATGGCGCGCAGCGCGTTTGACGTGGCGCTGGCGTATTCCAAAGAGCGCGAGAGTTTTGGCACCGCCATCTTCAACCACCAAGCCGTGGGTTTCCGCCTGGCCGACTGCGCCACGCAGATCGAGGCCGCGCGCCAGCTCATCTGGCACGCCGCCGCGCTGCGCGATGCAGGCCGCCCGTGCCTCAAGGAAGCCGCCATGGCCAAGCTGTTTGCCAGCGAGATGGCCGAGCAGGTGTGCAGCGCCGCCATCCAGACGCTGGGCGGCTACGGCGTGGTGAACGACTTTCCGGTGGAGCGCATCTACCGTGACGTGCGCGTCTGCCAGATCTATGAGGGCACGAGCGATGTGCAGAAGATCATCATCCAGCGCGCGCTGGCGTGATGTTGTTTGCTATTTAAATAATAGCTGCTAGCGCTTATGGGATAAGCGCTAGAGCCTGTTTTCATTCAAATTTCTGCCCGCGCAGCCACTGGCTGAGCACCGCGTGCAGTTCGTCCACATCCACGGGTTTGCGCAGCACCAGGTAGCCCTCGTCCTGCGCGGTCTGTAGCTCGGGCGAATCGTACTCGCCGCTCACCATCGCGCCGCGCGCGTCGGGGCAGCGGTCCAGCAGCGCGCGCAGCACGTCAAAGCCGCTCTCGCCGGACCGCAGTCGCTGGTCGCACAGGATGGAATGGGGTGCAAAGCCGGTGTCCAGGTGGGCAAAAGCCTCTGCCGCGTTGGAGGCCAGGCGCACGTCGATGCCCCAGGTCACCAGCAGCGTGGACCAGGCGTTCAGCACATGCGGGTCGTCGTCCAGCACCAGACAGCGGCCCCGCAACGGTGGGCTGGTGCCGGGTGCTGCGGTGGGTACGGTGGTCAGCGTTGCGGCGGCCTGCTGTGTGGCAGGCAGCTCCAGCCAGAAGCACGACCCCTTGCCCAGGCGGGACTGCAGCCCTTGCCTGGCTTGCATCAGCGCCACGCAGCGCGCCACCACGGCCAAGCCCAGGCCGTGCCCGCTGCGGTGAACCTGCCAGGCGTGCTCGGGGCGGTAAAACGCCTGGTAGATCTGAGCCTGCTCGTGCAGGGCCACGCCCACCCCGGTGTCCCACACCTCGATGCGCCAATGCACGCCCCGTCGCCGTGCGCCCACCAGAACGCCGCCTTCGGGGGTGTAGCGCAGCGCGTTTTGCACCAGGTTGGCCACCGACTGGCGAACCAGTGCGGGGTCGGCCAGCACGGCGGCGCCGTGCGGTGGTGGGTGCAAACGCAGCACCAGGCCGCGTGCGCTGGCATCGGTCGCGAACTGGGTGCGTAGGTCCTCGAACAGTGCAGCCAGCGACACGGGGGCGGGGCGCAACTCCACCGCGCCGGATTCAATGCGTGACAGGTCGAGCAGCGCGTCGAACATGTGGTTCACCGACCGCATGCTCAGCCGCCATTGCACCAGCAGGTTGTCGATGTGGGGGTGGCCACGTCCGTGCAAGGCGATGGCTTCGGCCAGCAATGCCATCGCATGCACGGGCTGGCGCAGGTCGTGCGCGGCGGTGGTCAGAAAATGGTTTTTTTCTGCCAGCGCCCGTTCGGCCGCCTGGCTCGCCTCGCGGTAGCGCTCGGCCAGGTCGCGGCTGCGCTCTTCCAGCACCACCTGGCGCACGAAGAACCGGTGCGAATTCACGGCACTGCGGTAGATCACGGCGGCCGTGATCAGTGTCATGGGCAGAATAAACGGCCACTGCCCGGGAAACGCCCAGGGGATCATCGCCAGCCCACCCACGGCGCCGATGAAGTACATGCGGTAAACGGCGAGCGTGGCGGTCATCTGGGCTGCATTGCCGGCCAGAATGCCCGCCAGCGTGATGTACAGCAACAGCATGAATTCGTAGCTGGCCTGGCCCAACGGCAATACCACCGAGAGCGAAACCCCCACCCCGTGCGCCAGCGCCAGGCGGCGTACGCGGCGGGTCCAGGTGGTCAGCAGGGCTTCGGGTGACTGCACTGTGCGCTCGTGCAGGTAGCGGCGGTGTCCCCACCGAACGAACAGCAGCACCGGCAGATACACGCCTCCCCACACCAGCAGCGGTGCGACGGGACCGCCCTCCCAGCCCAGCAGCAGGCCAAACAGCAGCCCCATGCTGGGCATCACCGTCATGCCCAGCCGCAGGCGCGCAAACGAGGCTTCGAGCAGCAGCAGCCAGCCTTGTGTGCTGGGGGTTTCCTGCACGCTGGACGTGGCGGCGTTGCGCGCGGTCATGCGGGGGCGGACACGCGATCCATGGAGTGCAGGACGGAGGCACGGATCATGGCGGCGGCGGCTGCGGCTGCGGCAGCACCAGCAGACGCCCCCGCAGCCGCGTGATGGCCTCGACGCGGGTGCGGGCGCCCAGGCGTTGCAGGATGGCGGTCATGTGTTCTTTGACCGTGCTTTCGGACAGCGCGTATTGCTGGGCAATGCGCTTGTTGGGCAGCCCCTGCAGCACCAGCGCCAGGATCTCGCCCTGGCGTGCCGACAGGCCCAGCTCGGCCGGGGTGACGGGCAGTTCGCGGCTGCGCGCAGGGCGCTGCGCATGGGTGCCGGGCGTGAACCAGGCCAGGCCGCCCATCAGGGCCTCGATGGCCTGGGCGAAGGTCTCGGGGGGCTCTTGTTTGTGGATGAAACCATGGGCGCCTGCTGCGCGCACCTGGTCGATCACGGCGGGGTCGTCGTCGCCGCTCATCACGGCCACGGCGGTGGCGGGGCACCGGGTGCGGAGGTGGGCAATCAGGTGCAGCGTCGCGCCATCGGCCAGCCAGAAGTCGATGAGCGCGATCGCCGGGGCGCCGCGCGCTTCGATCAGCGGCTCCAGCTCGTCCGCATGCGCTGCCACGGCCACCTCCAGGTGCGGCAGCCGTGAGCGCAGGAACTCGGCAACGCCGCGCGCCACCAGCGGGTGGTCGTCCAGGATGAGTGCGTAGGGAGGCATGGCCAGAGGTGAGCGTTGGCGTCCGAAAGGGGCGGTGGATAGAGGCCTACGCTGGGCGGAATTCTGCCAAGTGTTCCCGCATTGGCGTGGGAGCGCAAACCCTACCAGCGTAGGGTTCCCTTGCGCGGGGTGCGCTGCACAGAATCCGCCCTCTATTCACGACCGACGAGGTTTCCGTTCATGACCACTGCAAGCACCCCGCACACCTGGCACCCCGCACGGCACGCACGGCCCACATTCCGCTGGGCCCCCCTTGGATTGGCGGCCGTGCTGCTGATGGGTTGCGGAGGTGGTGATAACGATGACGATGGCACGTCACCGCCGCCCTCTGCCGGGGCCTTTACGGTGGGCGGCACCGTTGTGGGCCTGGGCGCTGGCAAGACGCTGACCCTGCAGAACAGCGCTGCGGACGACCTGGCGTTGAACGCCAACGGCAGTTTTGTATTTGTTACCCGGCTGAACAGTGGCGTGGCCTATGCCGTGACCGTCAAGACGCAGCCGAGCGGCCAGCGCTGCACCGTGACGCAGGGCACCGGCTCCGCCACAGCGAATGTGAGCGATGTCCAGGTGCGCTGCGAGAACCTGGCGGCAGCCACGTTCACGGTGGGCGGATCGGTCTCAGGGCTGGCGGGCACCGTGGTGCTGCAGAACAACGGGGGCAACGATTTGTCGGTGGCCAGCAACGGCGGGTTTACCTTTGCCACGGCGGTGGCAGGGGGCAGCGCCTACGCAGTCACGGTCAAGACCCAGCCTGCGGGCCAAAGTTGCGCGGTGCGCAACGGCAGTGGCACGGTGGGCTCGGCCAACGTGGGTTCGGTGGAAGTAGCCTGTGCCACCTCGGCGGCAGTGTTGCCGCAGGGGGACTGGAAGCAGGAACTGTGCGTACAGACTGGCCCCGGCCAATGGGGCCGCTCGATGTTCCGTATTTCCAAGCAAAGTGAAACACGCGCTACCGCCGAACAGGGTCTGGCAACTTACGCCGATGCCAACTGCACCGCGGCCGGGCCCATCATTGGCGGGGCGGGAAGCGACCTCGGCACGTTCAACTTTGATCGCACCGGCGCCACGTCCACGCTCAGCGCCTTCTGGGGCAGCTGGGCGCAGCCGACAGGGCAGACGTCACGCACCGTGTGGGCGCGCAAAGGCCCTTATCTGTGCCTGCTGGGTGACCAGACACCCACAGTTTTCCCCACGGCGGCCAGCGTGGAGAGCTACATCAACATCGTCCTTTCGAGCAAGGCCTGCTACACGCAGAACTAACCGGGGCAACGCTGCGGCGGCTTTGGCCGCCCGGCATCGCGCCTTAGCCCGCAGGCATGGCTGTGCCCTGCAACTGCTCCAGCGTCACAAAGTCCAGCGCCCGGGCGTGGGTGCACTCCAGGATCACGGGGGGCGCCACGCCCGCCTCCCACGCCTCCTTCCAGCGCAGCGCACACAGGCACCAGCGGTTGTTGGCGCGCAGGCCTGCAAACCGGTGCTCGGGCCGGGGTGTGACCAGGTCGTTGCCACGGGCCAGCGAAAAATCAAGAAACGCCTGCGTGATCCGCGCGCACACCACGTGTGTGCCGTGGTCATGTTCGTCGGTGTTGCAGCAACCGTCGCGCAGGTAGCCCGTCAACGGGTCGTACGAGCAGGGCATGAGAAGGGTGCCCAGAACATTCAATACAGTCATCGGTGGGTTAGCGCGTGTGCGTGCTCGTGGTGTAGATGGATTTCAGGGCCGTCCGGCGGTCTGGTGGGCAGGGCGCACGGCGTTGCAGTGCCGTGCAGTAAGCCACAGGTTTATCGGCGCCGCAGCACCACGGTGATCTGCCCGTTGGTTTCAATGGTGGCACGCGCCACCTCATGCACGTCCAGGCATCCGCCTGCACGCAGCGCGGCCTCCAGGTCTTCGATGGACAGCAACTCCTTGCGCATCAGTGCCTCGTTCACCTGCCCGTCTTGCACCAGCACCTGCGGCGTGCCGTCAATCAGCCGTTCGAGCCGTTCAAACCGGAACGTGAGCTGCGCCAGCACCACATGGCAGCCGATCAGCGTGAGCGCCGAAACGAGCCCGCCCACCAACGAGTTGTCGCCCGCGTTCATGGAGTTTTGCACCGCGTTGGACAGGATCAGCAGCAACACCAAGTCAAACGGCGCGAATTGCCCGGTCTGCCGTTTGCCCGTCAGGCGCAGAAAGATCAGCAGAAAAACATAGACGATCACCCCCCGCAGCACAAACTCCCACCAGGGCACGCTGGTTTCCCACATGGCAATACTCCTTGTTGCATGACTGTCACGGTGTGCAGTCTATGGTGATGGCGGCGTGGGTGAAAATCAGCGCAGTTCCTGTCGGTCTGTACAAGCCGTGGCCGCACGCTGGCAAAACGCCAGCGCCTTGAGGCTGTTGACGCGTTGCACTCCCGCCACCCTCCAAGAATCCAAGAAAGAACACACCATGCTGCGTCGCCAGTTTCACCACGCCAGTGCAGGGGCCCTGGGCGCGCTGCTTTTGTTGGCCCACCAGCGGGCGCAGGCATTGTCGCTCGCGGACCTGTCCAACGCGGATGCGTCGGGCGGGGTCAAGGCGGCCCTGAGCCAGGGCGCGCAGGCGGCGGTGGCACTGCTGGGCCGTCCGGACGGTTTTTTGGGCAATCCCCAGGTGCGCATTGGCCTGCCCGGCTATCTGGATGACGCGGCCAAGGTGATGAAATCGCTGGGACAAGGGCGGCGCATCGACGAGCTGATCACCTCCATCAACCGCGCCGCCGAGGCGGCCGTGCCCATGGGCAAAGACCTGCTGGTCAACGCCGTGCAGACCATGACCGTGACGGACGCCAAGAACATCCTCACCGGCGGCAATACCTCGGTAACGAACTTTTTTGCCGAAAGAACCCGCTTGCCGTTGGGCGAACGCTTTTTGCCTGTGGTGAACCAGGCCACCGAGAAGGTCGGCCTCACGCAAAAGTACAACGCCTTTGCAGGCAAGGCCGCCAGCTTTGGCCTGCTGAAACCCGAAGAGGCCAATCTGGCGCAGTACGTGACCGGTAAAACGCTGGATGGCCTGTACCTGATGATTGGCGAGGAAGAACGCCGCATCCGCCAGAACCCGGCGGGCGCGGGCAGCGCCATCCTGAAAAAGGTCTTTGGGACCATGAAATGAAGCACCCCCTGAGTCGCTTCGCGCCTTCACCCCTCTCTCGTCTCGCTTCGCGAGTCGGGAGGGGGACGCCCCCAGCGCGGCGGGGCGGCCCTTGCGCGGGGGCACTGGCCTTGGCCGCGCCAAGTTCAGAGCAGCGCTAGTTGATATGGCAATTTAAACCCATGGCCTCCCCTGAACCCAACAATGCCTGCCCCTGTGGCCAGACCACTGCGCGCCAGCAACCCCTTGCCTATGCCGCATGCTGCGCCCGCTATGTCGAGCATTTCGACACCGCTCCCGCCCCGGATGCGGAAAGCCTGATGCGGTCGCGCTACACCGCCTTCGTGACCGAACGGGCCGACTATCTGCAGGCCACTTGGCACGCCACCACGCGGCCCGCGGCGCTGGATTTTGATGCAGGCACGAAATGGCTGGGGCTGGAAGTGCGAGCCCACCGCACAACGGGCGACGACCGGGCTGAGGTGGAGTTTGTGGCCCGCTACCGCGTCGGCGGACGGGCGGTGCGGCTGCATGAAACAAGCCGCTTTGTGCGAGAAGGCGGCCGGTGGTTTTATGTCGATGGCGACATGTCGGCCTGATTTTTAATAAAAATGACCTCTAGCGCTTATCCCATAAGCGCTTATAGCTATGAAATTTGAAGCAATCTTGTTTGACTGTGATGGCGTGCTGGTTGACAGCGAACCCATCACCAATGGCGTTCTGCGCGACATGCTGGTGGAAGCGGGCTGGGCGCTCAGCACCGAAGAATGCATGGCCCACTTCATCGGCAAAACGGTGCGCAGCGAGGCCGCGCTGATCGAACGGCACACCGGCCGCCCGCTGACCGACGAGTGGATGAATCTTTTCTATGCGCGCCGCAATGCCCGGCTGGACGCCGAGCTGCTGGCCGTGCCCGGTGCCAACGACATGGTGCATACGCTGCACACGGCGCTGGGCGGGCGCATTGCCTGCGCCTCGGGCGCAGACCGCTTCAAGGTCGAGATGCAGCTGACCAAGGTGGGCATGGCGCCGTACTTTGCCGGCCGCATTTTCAGCGGCCATGAAATGCCCGCCACCAAGCCTGCACCCGACGTGTACCTGGCCGCCGCCGCCGCCCTGCAAACCCCGCCCAGCCGTTGCGCGGTGGTCGAAGACACGGTCACCGGCATCACCGCCGGTGTGGCCGCGGGCGCCACGGTGTTTGCCTACGCCCCGCTGGACGATGGCGCTGCCCTGCGCGCGGCCGGAGCTGCGTGGGTGTTTGCCGACATGGCCCAGCTCCCGGGTTTGCTGGCCGGTTGGTCGCAGTGACCCGCCACCGGTTGACCTTCTGACACAGATCGGGCGACGCAGCGACATGAAAGGGATTTTGTCTATGCCAGCGATGTGGAAACCATTCCGCGCTAACGCCGCGTTCACCCCGGGTCCGGGCGATGCCGCCGAGCGCCTGGCCCGCTGCTGGGTCCGCCGTGGGGCCCAGGGCGCCGCTTTGGCCGCGGCGGTGTTGCTGTCCGCATGTTCATCGGTGCGCCCGTGGATCAATGAGCCCATGCCCGCCACCGAGCAGGCGGTGTACCAGCACATCTCGTCGCGCGACCCCACCATTCTGGTGGCGGTCACGCTGTCGGGCGGGGGCGCGCGTGCGGCGGCCTTCGGGTTTGGGGTGCTGACCGAGATGCAGGAAACGCGGTTCGAGTGGAATGGCCAACGCACCACGCTGCTGGACGCTACCGACGTGGTCAGCGGCGTGTCGGGCGGCAGCATTGTGGCCGCCTATTTTGCGGCGCATGGCATTGACGGATTGCCACGCTTTGAGCAAGACTTTTTGCGCCAGAACTTTCAGAACAGCCTGATCACGCAGGCCCTGCGACCGGGCAACCTGGTGGACCTGACATCGCCGTGGCTGGGGCGCTCTCACCTGCTGGCGCGGCGGCTGGACGAGCTGTATGGCGGCCTCACGTTTGGCGATGTGGAGCGGCGCCCGCGGCACCCGCAGTTGTTCATCACCGCCACCGACATGTCGCTGGGCACCGGCTTTGAATTTACGTGGGACCAGTTCGCGCTGATCTGCTCGGACCTGCGCACCGTGCCCCTGTCGTTTGCGGTGGCGGCATCGTCGGCCGTGCCGCTGCTGCTGAGCCCGATGACGCTCAAAAACCACGCTCACCATTGCCCCGAGCGCAAGGCCGCATCCGCCACCAGCTCGCTGGCCGCCGTGGGCGACTACCGGGCCCGGCTGTACCGCGCCCATGAGTTGAGCTACCTGGATTCACAGCGCAAGCCTTACATCCACCTGGTGGATGGCGGCTTGGCCGACAACCTGGGCGTGCAGCGCCTGCTCGACCGCGCGCTGGCCGGTGGCGGCCTGCGCCAGACCTTCAGCGAGGTGGGCATTCCCCCCGGCACCATCCGCAAGCTGGTGCTGATCACCGTGAATGCAGAGCGTGACCCCTCGGTCAATATCGACATGAACGACACCGTGCCCAACATGGCGCAGGTGGTGGATTCGCTGTTGTTTGGCACGGGCGCACGCGCCACGCGCGAGACCCAGGAGTTTCTGCGCGACATCACCCGCCAGTGGCGGCAGGCACTGGCCGCGGGCTCCACCGGCAGCACCGACGCATTTGCGCCCGATGCCGAGATCCATGTCATCCCCGTCAACCTGCGCGACGCGCCGGACGACGTTGCACGCCGCCGCCTGCTGCAGGTGCCCACGGCGTTTTCGATTGCGTCTGAAGAGGTGACCGACCTGATCGAAGCCGGTGGCAGCGTGCTGCGCCATTCGCCCGAGTTCCGGGCGCTGGTGCAGTCACTGCAGCGGAATTCGCAGCCGCTGCAGGCCAAAGAATAGGCGGCCCTCGCCAGGGTTGAAAGCGAGGGGCCGGGCGGATCCGGTGCGATCAGGGGCGCGTGTCGGGCGCAGGGGTCGTGGGCACGTCCTGCTCCTTGGCCGCGGCGATCTGGGCGGCCATCGCGCGCTGGTAGCCGGGGCGCTGTTGCAGCCGGTGCCAGTACATCAGCGTGGCCTCGCCAAACTGCGGTGACAGGCCCAGGTGCTCCGCCAGCAGCAGTGCGTAGCCCACGGACACGTCTGCAGCGGTGAACCGGCCCGCGCACAAATAGTCGCTGCGGCTGTGGGTCATGGCCGTTTCCACCGCCCGCAACCGGGCCAGAAACCAGCGGCTGTAGTCCTCCACCACCTGGGGCTGCTTGCGTTCCGCGGGTTCAAAGCGGCTGTAGCGCAGCACCAGCGTTTGCGGAAACGTCAGCGTGGCATCGCTCATGTGCAGCCAGTTCAAGTAAGCGCCGAACGCCGGGTCGGGTGGGCGCACGTCCAGCCCTGCGTCGGGGTGTGCAGCGGCCAGGTATTGGCACATGGCCGCCGACTCGGTCATGCGCGTGTCGCCTTGCACCAGCAGGGGCACCGTGCCCAGCGGGTTCTCGTCCAGAAACCACCGGGCCTTGGTGCGCGGCGGGAAGGGCAGCATGTGGAGCTGGTAGGGCAGTTGCAGTTCTTCGAGCATCCACAGAGGGCGGAAGGAGCGGGCGCTGACGCAGTGGTGGAGGTGGAGCATGTAGATATCTGAGGGTGATGGTGCCGGACCTGACATTCAAGCCTGGACAAAGATTGTGGCGTTGCTAGAGTCTGGCGCCACAGTCAGCAACGAGGGACCCGAATCGCATTCGGCGCTGAAAGGGATCGCCTTGGTGCTTGCCTACCTGGGATTGCTAGATACGAGGAGTGCCTACATGGGTGCGATTTTTCAAACGCTTTACAACTTGAATCCACTGCTACCCGTGATGTATGTGGTCATCATGGCGAATGGTCTCATCGCACCGACCATCTACTGTGCCGCACGCAGGATCCCATACGACATTACGCGAGTATGGGAGCTGGTGAAGAAAGGCGATCGGGGAGCAAGGTATGTATTTTTCTCCTGGGTGGTTTTTTCCATTGCTTCGGTTTTTGTGATCGCGGTCTCCATGTATTTCTGAGTCGCGATAAAGCGTGCAATGTGAAGGTGGAGACCGTAGGCTTTTGGGAGCTTCAGGCTTTACACCCGCACCGCCCTCCGAAACTCCGCCGGTGACTGCCCCGTCCACCCCCGGAACGCCCGAATAAAACTCTTTTCGTTCACAAACCCCGCCGCCTCGGCCACCTGCTTGATGGGGCGGTCGGTGCGGTGCAGCAGGTCGACCGCGCGGGTGCGGCGCACCTCGTCTTTCAGGCCCTGCAGCGTGGCGCCTTCTTCCTTGAGCTGGCGGTGCAGCGTGCGCGGCGATACGTGCAGCAGGTGGGCCAGTGTCTCGGCGCTGTGTTGGGGCAGGGCTGCGGCCGCATGTCCGCCGTGCCCCCCCTGCGGTGCGCCCAGCAGCTGTCGTACCCGCTGCACCAGCAAACGGTCGCGCCGGTACTGCAGCACCGTCAGCGGCAGGGCGTGCTGCAGCATCTCGCGCAGGGCCACCTCGTCGCGCCGCAGGGGCAGGGCCAGGTAGCGCGCGTCGAAGGTGATGGCCGTTTGCGCCGCGCTGAAGGTGACCGGCGCGCGGAACAGTACGCCATAGGCCTCGGCATGCGCAGGCGCCGCAAACGCAAACTGCGCCGACAGCAGCGGAATGCGCGAATCCACCATCCAGCACGACAGGCCCAGCGCATTGCGCAGCATCGACACCAGACAGAACTCGCGCAGTGGCCCCAGGTCGCGCGCCTCGGTGATGCGCAGGGTGGCGGTGTCGCCCTCGGCACCCAGGTGCAGGGCAATGTCGTCGGTGAGCAGCCCATGGTGGCGGCACCAGCGCGCGAGCGCCACGCCAAGATGCGGCGAGCTGATGGACGCCCGCGCCAGCATGCCGTAGCTGCCCCAGGGCAAGCGGCGGTGGAACCAGCCCAGCGCCTCGTCATCCAGCTCTTGCATGGCGGCGTCGGAGATTTGCTCCATTTGCCAGGCGGTGATGCGGGCCTGGTCGTCCAGCAACAGCTCCGGCGCAATCTGTGCCTGGGCCAGGGCGCGGTCGGGGCGCATGTTCCTGCGTTCGTAAGCCAATGCAATGGCGCGCACGAACGCAATGGGCGTTGCTGCAGGGGCTTGTGTGGCAGAAAGCGCCGACCAGGGCGGCTCTGCGGTTGTGGCAAGGGATTTCACCGTGCAGAGTGTGCCGCAGGCGTGGCACGATTTGCAACCTTTGTGGCAACCCGACGAGGGGGCAGGCTCCTATGCTTACGGATCGCCGCCCGCTGTGCGCAGGGCCGACAGGGCACCGTGACCCAGGAGACAAAAAACCAATGACGATTGCAGCCGCTGCCAATCCCGAACCCTTGGTGAACAGCTACGCCCGCGGCGCCACCGATGTGCCGCTGATCGAGCAGACCCTTGGCGCCTTCTTCGCCGACATGGTGGCCCGCCAGCCCGACCGCGAGGCGCTGGTCAGCGTGCACCAGCAACGCCGCTTCACGTATGCCCAGCTGCAGACCGAGGCGCATCGCCTGGCCAGTGCACTACTGGGGCTGGGCCTGAACCCTGGTGACCGCGTCGGTATCTGGTCGCACAACAACGCCGAGTGGGTGCTGATGCAGTTGGCCACCGCGCAGGTGGGCCTGGTGTTGGTCAACATCAACCCGGCCTACCGCACTTCCGAGGTGGAATACGCGCTGAACAAGGTAGGCTGCAAGCTGCTGGTGACCATGGCGCGCTTCAAGACCAGCGACTACCTGGGCATGCTGCGCGAACTGGCACCCGAATGGCAGGGCCAGCAGCCGGGCCACCTGCACGCGGACAAGCTGCCGCAGCTGAAAACCGTGGTGTGGATTGACGAAGCGGGGCAGGGCACGGACGAGCCGGGCCTGCTGCGCTTTACGGACCTGATCACACGCGGCAACACCGCCGACCCGCGCTTGGCGCAAGTTGCCGCCACGCTCAAGGCCACCAACCCCATCAACATCCAGTTCACCAGCGGCACCACGGGTTTCCCGAAGGGCGCCACGCTCACGCACCGCAACATTCTGAACAACGGCTTCTTCATTGGCGAGTGCATGCGGCTCACGCCCGCAGACCGGCTGTGCATCCCCGTGCCGCTGTACCACTGCTTTGGCATGGTGCTGGGCAACCTGGCGTGCCTGACGCACGGCTCCACCATCGTGTATCCCAACGACGGATTCGACCCGCTGACCGTGTTGCAGACGGTGCAGGACGAACGTTGCACCGGCCTGCACGGCGTGCCCACCATGTTCATCGCCGAGCTGGACCACCCGCGTTTTGCCGAGTTCGACCTGTCCACCCTGCGCACCGGCATCATGGCCGGCTCGCCATGCCCCACCGAAGTGATGAAGCGCGTGGTGGAGCAGATGAACCTGCGCGAGATCACCATCGCTTACGGCATGACCGAGACAAGCCCGGTCAGCTGCCAGAGCAGCACCGACACACCGCTGGACAAGCGCGTGTCGACCGTGGGCCAGGTGCAGCCGCACCTGGAAATCAAGATCGTGGACCCGGAAACCGGCGCGGTGGTGCCCATCGGCCAGCGCGGCGAGTTCTGCACCAAGGGCTATTCGGTGATGCATGGCTACTGGGGGGATGAGGCCAAGACCCACGAGGCGATCGACACCGAAGGCTGGATGCACACCGGCGACCTGGCCACCATGGACGCCGAGGGCTACGTGAACATTGTCGGCCGCATCAAGGACATGGTGATCCGCGGCGGCGAGAACATCTACCCGCGCGAGATCGAAGAGTTTCTGTACCGCCACCCGCAGGTGCAGGACGTGCAGGTGGTGGGCGTGCCCGATGCCAAGTACGGCGAGGAGCTGTGCGCCTGGATCATCGCCAAGCCCGGCACCGCACCGACCGAGGACGACGTGCGCGCCTTCTGCAAGGGCCAGATTGCGCACTACAAGGTGCCGCGCTACATCCGCTTCGTCACCAGCTTCCCGATGACGGTGACGGGCAAGATCCAGAAGTTCAAGATCCGCGACGAGATGAAGGACCAGCTGGGGCTGGCCGAACAGACAACCGCCTGAACCTATGACCCCCCTGAGCCGCTTCGCGCCTTCCCCCGAGGGGGACGCCGCCCCTGGCCCGGCGAAGCCGGTTCCACGGCGGCGCGCGCATGGCCTGCTCCGCGGCCTCCAGTGCCACCGGCCAGCCCGGGGCACCACACCACCCATACGACATTCGACGGAGCCTGCATGATTCTCGACACCCAACTCAACGCCCGCTCGGCGGACTTCCTGGCCAACGCCGCGGCCATGCGCACGCTGGTCGACGACCTGCGCGCCCAGCTCGACAAGGTCGCCCAGGGCGGCGGCGAAGCGGCCCGCGCCAAGCACACCGCCCGCGGCAAGCTGCTGCCGCGCGAACGGGTGCAGATGCTGCTCGACCCTGGCACGCCCTTCCTGGAGCTGGCGCCGCTGGCCGCGCTCAACATGTACAACAACGATGCGCCCAGCTCGGGGCTGATTGCCGGCATCGGCCGCGTGAGCGGTGTGGACTGCATGATCGTGTGCAACGACGCCACGGTGAAGGGCGGCACCTACTACCCGCTCACCGTCAAGAAGCACCTGCGCGCGCAGGAAGTGGCGCAGCAGAACCACCTCACCTGCATCTACCTGGTGGACTCCGGCGGCGCCAACCTGCCCAACCAGGACGAGGTTTTTCCTGATCGCGACCACTTCGGCCGCATCTTCTTCAACCAGGCCAACATGAGCGCCATGGGCATCTCGCAGATCGCCGTGGTCATGGGCAGCTGCACGGCGGGCGGCGCCTACGTGCCCGCCATGAGCGACGAGTCCATCATCGTCAAGAACCAGGGAACCATCTTCCTGGGTGGCCCGCCGCTGGTCAAAGCCGCCACGGGCGAGGTCGTCACGGCTGAAGACCTGGGCGGTGGCGACGTGCACACGCGCCTGTCGGGCGTGGCCGACCACCTGGCGCAAAACGACATGCACGCGCTGCAGTTGGCGCGCAACGCGGTGCGCAATTTGAATAAAAACAAGGCTCCAGCGCTTGCTGATCAAGCGCCAGTAGCTCCTAAATTTGTAGCAGAAGAGCTCTACGGCGTGATCCCGGTGGACACGCGCAAGCCCTTCGACGTGCGCGAGATCATCGCCCGCATCGTCGACGGTAGCGAGTTCGACGAGTTCAAGGCGCGCTACGGCACCACGCTGGTCACGGGCTTTGCGCGCATCGAGGGGATGATGGTCGGCATCATCGCCAACAACGGCATCTTGTTCAGCGAATCGGCGCTCAAGGGCGCGCACTTCATCGAACTTTGCTGCCAGCGCAAGATCCCGCTCGTGTTCCTGCAGAACATCACCGGCTTCATGGTCGGCCGCAAGTACGAGAACGAAGGCATCGCGCGCAACGGCGCCAAGATGGTCACGGCCGTGGCCACGGCCGCCGTGCCCAAGTTCACCATCATCATCGGCGGCAGCTTTGGCGCGGGCAACTACGGCATGTGCGGCCGGGCGTACAGCCCCCGCTTTTTGTGGATGTGGCCCAACGCGCGCATCAGCGTCATGGGCGGCGACCAGGCGGCGGGCGTGTTGGCTACCGTCAAGCGCGACGGCATCGAGGGCAAGGGCGGCCAGTGGAGCGCCGAGGAAGAAGAAGCTTTCAAAGCCCCCATCCGCCGCCAGTACGAAGACCAGGGCCACCCCTACTACGCCACCGCGCGCCTGTGGGACGACGGCGTGATCGATCCGGCCGACACCCGCCGCGTGCTGGCGCTGGGCCTGGCCGCCACGCGCAATGCGCCCATCGAAGACACCAAGTTCGGCCTGTTCCGCATGTAAACCACGCAGTAGTCGCCATGGACGCTGTTGCCCACTTCACCCAGCTTGCGCGCTACAACGTGTGGGCCACGGCGCGCCTGCTTGATGCGGTGCTGGCCGTGGGGGACGGGGACTATCGGCGCGATGTGGGTCTGTTCTTCCAAAGCATCCACGGCACGCTCAACCACCTGCTGGTGGGTGAGCACCATCTGTGGTTTGTGCGGTTTGCCGAGGGCATCTCGCCCAAGGTAGAACTGGATGCCGAGCTGGAGACAGACCGCGCCCTGCTCGATGCCCGCTTGCGAGAGGGCGCTGCTCGCTGGGCACCACTGATTGCGTCTTTTGCCCCGGGCCGTTGGAGCGAAACGCTCGACTACACCACCATGCGCGGCACGGCGGCATCGCTGCCGTTTGCGGCCACGCTGGCGCATGTGTTCAACCATGGCACGCACCACCGGGGCCAGATCACCGCCGCCTTGACCGCCCTGGGCCAGCAGTGCCCCGAGCTGGACCTTGTCTACTTCTTGCAAAACCCGTCCAAGCCATGAGCCAGAACCTCTCCATCACCCAATCCGGCGCCGTGGCGCGCATCACGCTCACGCAGCCCGAGATCCGCAACGCCTTCAGCGACGAAGTCATTGCCGAGATCACCGCCGCCTTTTTGGACGTGGGCAGCCGCGCCGATGTGCGCGCCGTGGTGCTGGCCGCAGAGGGCCCCGCGTTCTGCGCGGGCGCCAACCTGAACTGGATGCGCCGCATGGCCGACTACACGCGCGACGAGAACATCGCCGACGCGGGCAAGCTGGCCGAGATGCTGCGCGTGATCTACGAATGCCCCAAGCCAACAATAGCCCGCGTGCAGGGCGATGTGTACGCGGGCGGCATGGGCCTGGTGGCCGCATGCGACATGGCGGTGGCGGTGGACACGGCGGGTTTTTGTCTCAGCGAGGTGAAGCTGGGTCTCATCCCCGCCACCATCAGCCCCTATGTGATCCGCGCCATGGGCGCACGAGCTGCGCACCGCTACTTCCTCACGGCGGAGCGGTTTGGCACAGCCGAGGCGTTGCGCATCGGTTTTGTGCACGAGGTGGTGGCCGCCGACCAGCTCGACGCCAAGGTGGACGAACTGCTCAAAGCCCTGACCAGCGCCAGCCCCAACGCCGTGCGCGCGTGCAAGAAGCTGGTCATCGACGTGGCCGAGCGCGAGATCAACGCCAGTCTGATTGCCGCCACAGTGCAGGGCATTGCCGACATCCGCGCGAGTGACGAGGGCAAGGAGGGCGTGCAGTCCTTCCTGAACAAACGCAAGCCGAATTGGCTGCTGGCCTGACCCGCCCGTACTGAGCAACCCACACCATGGACACCCTCTGGTTCAACATCGTGCAATGGCTCCACACGCTGGGGCTGCATGTCGACGGCGGCACGGCCCGTGCCGTGGGCGACGCGGCGGCAACGGCCACCGCGCAACTCGACATGCCCAGCCTGCTGGCGCTGGCCGCCGCACTGGGCTGGGCCAGTGGCTTTCGGCTGTATGCCGTGGTCTTCCTCGTTGGCATGATGGGGGTGCTGGGCTGGATGCCCCTGCCGCCCGGCCTGGCCATGCTGCAGCACCCCGTGGTGCTGATGGTCAGCGGCTTCATGCTGCTGGTGGAGTTTTTTGCCGACAAGGTGCCCTGGGTGGACAGCGCCTGGGACGCCGTGCATGCCTTCATCCGCGTGCCCGCCGGCGCCGCGTTGGCGTATGGCGTGTTTGGCTCTGACAACGCCACGATGGCGGTGGTGGCGGGGCTGCTGGGCGGCTCCCTCTCTGCCACGTCGATGGCGACCAAGATGACCACGCGCGCGGCGGTCAACACCTCGCCCGAGCCATTTTCCAACTGGGGCCTGTCGTTCTTTGAGGATGGCCTGGTAGTGGCCGTCGTGTGGCTGGCCACGCAGCACCCGGTGGCGTTTGGTGTTGCGCTGGTGGTGATGGTGGTCGTGTCGGTGCTGCTGCTGGTGGTGCTGTTCAAGTTTCTGCGCGCCGTGGTGCGGCGCCTTTCCCGTTTCTTTTCTGGCTCCCCTGGAGTGGCTTAAATGTTTACAAAATTCCTGATTGCAAACCGTGGGGAAAACGGTTGCATGGCACCCGTTTCTACAAATCGCTTGGCACGCGCAGCGTGTGCAGGCGATCTCGCCGCGGGAGGGCAGCATGTTTAAAAAGATCCTCATCGCCAATCGCGGCGAGATCGCTTGCCGTGTGGCGGCGACTGCCAAGCGCCTGGGCGTGAAGACCGTGGCGGTGTACTCCGATGCCGACGCCAACGCCAAGCACGTGGCCGTATGCGACGAGGCCGTTCACATTGGTGGCAGCGCGCCCAAGGAAAGCTACCTCCGCTGGGAGCGGATCATCGAAGCCGCGCAAGCCACGGGCGCGCAGGCCATTCACCCCGGCTACGGGTTCCTCAGCGAAAACGAAGACTTTGCCAAGGCCTGCGCCGAAGCGGGCCTGGTTTTCATCGGTCCGCCACCGTCTGCTATCAAGGACATGGGGCTCAAGGCCGAGTCCAAACAGCTCATGGAAAAAGCCGGTGTGCCGCTGGTGCCCGGCTACCACGGCAGTGACCAGGACCCCGCGCTGCTGCAGCGCGAGGCCGACCGTATTGGCTACCCCGTGCTCATCAAGGCCAGCGCGGGCGGTGGCGGCAAGGGCATGCGCGCGGTGGACAAGAGCGAAGACTTCGCCGCGGCGCTGGAATCGTGCAAGCGCGAGGCCATCAACAGCTTTGGCGACGATGCCGTGCTGGTCGAAAAATACGTGCTGCGCCCCCGCCACATCGAGATCCAGGTGTTTGGCGATACCCAAGGCAACTGCGTGTACTTGTTCGAGCGCGACTGCTCGGTGCAGCGCCGCCACCAAAAAGTGCTGGAAGAGGCGCCAGCCCCTGGCATGACGCCAGAACTGCGAAAGCAGATGGGCGAGGCCGCCGTGGCCGCTGCACGCGCCGTGAAATACGTGGGTGCGGGCACGGTGGAATTCATCGTAGAGCAGCCCGGCGGATACGCAAAGCCTGAGGACATGAAGTTCTATTTCATGGAGATGAACACCCGTCTGCAGGTGGAGCACCCCGTGACCGAAGCCATCACCGGCCTGGACCTGGTGGAGTGGCAACTGCGTGTGGCCTCCGGCGAGCCGCTGCCGCTGCGCCAGGACGAACTGCGCATCACCGGCCACGCCATCGAGGCGCGCATCTGCGCCGAGAACCCCGACAACAACTTCCTGCCCGCCACGGGTTCGCTCAACGTGTACGCGCTGCCTGAATGCGTGACGTTTGAACGCGGTTCTGTGCGCGTGGATTCCGGCGTGCGCCAGGGCGATGCGATCAGCCCGTTCTACGACTCCATGGTGGCCAAGCTCATCGTGCACGGCGACACGCGCGAGCAGGCGCTGGCGCGGCTGGATGAAGCCCTGGCGCAGACCCACATCGTGGGCCTGGCGACCAACGTGCAGTTTCTGCGCCGCGTGGCCCGCACCGACGCATTTACCAACGCCCAGCTGGATACCGCTCTGATACCGCGCGAGCAGGCCGTTCTGTTCCACCAGGAACCGGTGGGCCTGCCCCTGGCCGCAGCGGCCGCCGTGGCGCAAACCCTGCTGCGCGAGCGCGCCAGCGAGGGCGTGGACCCGTTCAGCCGCCGCGATGGTTTCCACACGCATGGTGTGGTGCAGCGCCGCTTTGAGTTTGAGTTTGGTGGCGAACATGCCAAAGCCTGGCTGACCTACGAGCGTGGTGGTTGCCTGCATCTGGCAGTCGGCGAGGGTGATGCCGCCGTGGCCGGACCGCTGGTGTTTTCTGCGCGGGCCGACGGCATCGAGTTGCAGTTCGCAGGCCAGCGCACGCGCGCCGCGGTGTACGCCCAGGGCGAGGTGGACCATGTATTCACCCCGCTGGGTGCCACGCAGATCACCGCCATCGACCTGCTGGCCCACGCGGGCGAGGCAGCGGCCGAAGGCGGGCGCCTGACGGCCCCCATGCCCGGCAAGGTCGTGTCGTTTGCCGTGAAGGCTGGCGATACCGTCACCAAGGGCCAGCCCCTGGCGGTGATGGAAGCGATGAAGATGGAGCACACCATTGCCGCACCGACCGACGGTGTGGTGCAAGAGCTGCTGTACGCACCGGGCGATCAGGTGACCGAAGGCTCTGAGCTGCTCAAGCTGGTGGTGGCTGAAAAGGCTTGATGGAATCTGGCCTGGTTTTGAAGTGCGACGATACCCACCGCATCCGTTCGGGCTGAGCTTGTCGAAGCCGTGGCACTTTTGCGGCCAGCCCTTCGACAGGCTCAGGGCGAACGGGGGTGCGATGCCCCGCGTGACAGCGCGCTGGGTGCAATGCCGTTACCCTTGCACGCCATGAAAATCACCTTTTGTTGTACCGACACCAAGGCCGAGCCTTGGCTCCAGGGCCTCAGCGCCGCATTGCCTGGCGCTGACATTTCTGTGTGGCAATCCGGCGCGCCGCAGGCCGACTACGCCGTGGTCTGGGCGCCGCCCCAGCAGTTCATGGACGAGCAAGCCGACCTAAAGGCCTTGTTCAACATCGGCGCGGGGGTGGACGCGCTGCTCAAGCTCCGCCTGCCCTCCAATGCGCTGGTGGTGCGACTCGACGATGCAGGCATGGCCGTGCAGATGGCCGAATATGTGTGCCACGCGGTCATCCGCCACTTTCGCGAGTTCGATGGCTACGAGGCCGACATGGCGGCCGGACGCTGGGGCTACCGCAAGCCCCGCCTGCGCGGCGATTACCCCATCGGCGTGATGGGCCTGGGCGTGCTGGGCGAGCGGGTTGCCAAGGCGCTGGCCCAGTTTGACTTTCCCATCAACGGCTGGAGCCGCAGCCCCAAGGCCATCGATGGCGTGCGCGGCTTTGCAGGCGCCGAGCAGTTCAACGACTTTCTGGCGGCCAGCCGTGTGTTGGTTAACCTGCTGCCACTCACGCCCGACACCGCCAACGTCATCAACAAAGACACGCTCGCTCGCCTGCAGCCGGGCGCCTACGTGATCAACGTGGCGCGCGGCGCACACCTGGTGGACGAAGACCTGCTGGCGGCCATCGACAGCGGCCATGTGGCGGGCGCCACGCTCGACGTGTTCCGCACCGAGCCACTGCCCGCAGGCCAAGCGTTCTGGAACCACCCGCGCATCACCATCACGCCCCACACCTCGGCGCGCACGCTGCGCGACGAGAGCATTGCCCAGATTGCGCGCAAGATGGCAGCGCTGGAGCGGGGTGAGGCGGTGGCGGGCGTGGTGAACCCCGGGCGCGGGTACTGATTGATCCAGCGCGCGGCACGGCGGACTTGGCAACCAAAGAAAATCGCAGGCATGACCACAACAGCCCCTACCATCCGTCGATTTTTTGGCCTCATTGGCTGGCTCTTGCTCGTGCCCAGCGCCCTGACCGCCTTGGGCGCGGCCTGGATACTTGCCTCGGGCATGAACATGCTGGGTGGTACCCACACGGCGCAAGGCCGGGTGGTGGCGCTTCAAGAGCTGTTTGTGGGCCCGTCGAATCGCAAGGGTATCGCCCACCAAAGCGTCGTGGAGTTTGTCGCCCCGGATGGCCGCGCGGTGCGGTTTACCGATTCGATGGCGCGTCAGAACCAGGCCGCCCACAAGGTGGGTGAAAGTGTGACGGTGCGGTATGACGTCAAAGACCCGTCGCAGGCAGAAATCAGCAGCTCCAGCATCGTCAAGGTCGTGTTTGGCGCCGTCATGCTGTTCGGCAGCGCCGTGGGCATGGGTTTGGGTGGGCTGTTGTTGCGCCTGCGGTCCAGAGCAGACGCCATTGCCGCCAGCGCCACTTCGGAGTGACCTCGGCCCACGTGGACCTGAAGCCATCCATTTCACGAAAGAGACCCCCCCCATGAGCATTCCTTCCCGCGTCCAACTCATCGACGTAGGCCCGCGCGACGGCCTGCAAAACGAAAAGACCCCTGTGCCCGCCGCCGTCAAGATCGAGCTGGTGCACCGCCTGCAGCAGGCTGGTCTGAAAGAGATCGAGGTCACCAGCTACGTATCTCCCAAGTGGGTGCCGCAGATGGCCGACAACCACAAGGTCATGGAAGGCGTCGCGCGGCAGGCGGGTGTGGCCTATTCGGTGCTCGCGCCCAACCTCAAGGGATTCGAGGCGGCGGTGCTCGACAAGCCCGATGAAATCGTGGTGTTCGGCTCCGCCAGCGAGGCCTTCAGCCAGAAGAACATCAACTGCAGCATTGCCGAGAGCATCGAGCGTTTTGCCCCCGTGGTCGAAGCCGCCCTGGCTGCTGGCATCCGCGTGCGGGGTGCCATGAGCTGCACCGTGGGCTGCCCGTACGAAGGCGAGATTGCGCCCGAGCGTGTGGCGTATCTGGCAGGCCTGCTTAAGGGCATTGGCGTGCAGCGCGTGGACGTGGCCGACACCATTGGCGTGGGCACACCGCGCAAGGTGCAAAAAGCGCTGGAGGCGACGTTGCAGCACTTTGGCATCGACGATGTATCGGGCCACTTCCACGACACCTACGGGCAGGCACTGTCCAATACGCTGGCCGCGCTGGAGCTGGGCGTGTGGAACTTCCAGTCGTCCGTGGCCGGGTTGGGCGGTTGCCCTTATGCCAAGGGCGCGACGGGCAATGTGGCCACTGAGGACGTGGTGTACATGCTGCAGGGCATGGGCATCGAGACGGGGATTGACCTGGACAAGCTCATTGATGCCGGGGCCTACATCAGCGACTACCTGGGACGTCGGTCCGGCTCGCGCGTGGCGGTGGCGGTGCTCGCCAAACGAAACCACTGACGCGTCACGGCACCCTGCGCGCTGGCTGTGTGCTTGTTGAAGCAGCCATTGGCCGACTTCACTGCCCGTCAATCCGTGTGAAAGGCGTGGCCGCTGCGAGTCTGCTTGGCCTGGTACATGGCCCGGTCGGCGCAGCGGATCAACTCGCTCAATGTGCGGCCGTCCTGCGGGCTGCACGCGATGCCCGTGCTGACCCCGATGGTGAGGGCCTGGCCCTGAAACTCCACGGGCTGTCGCACGGCTGCGGCCAGGCGCCCGGCCAGTGTGGCCAGCTGTTCTCTGGACAACGGTTGCGCGAGCAGGATGACGAACTCGTCGCCGCCCAGGCGTGCAACGATGTCGCCTGCGCGGACATGGGCCTGCAGCCGTGTAGCCACGGCGCGCAGCACCGCGTCGCCAGCGTCATGCCCGTGTACATCGTTGACGGGCTTGAAGCGGTCCAGGTCGAGCAGCATCAAGGCATGTTCGGCGCCATCGTCCAGCACCCGCGCCGCGCCTTGGGCCAACCCGGAGCGATTGGCCAGGCCGGTCAGCGGATCGGTGGCGGCGGCTTCGGCCAGGTGGGCGGCGTGCAGGCGCAGTTCGATCTGCGACGTGCGCATGCCACTGATGCGGCTGCCCAGTGCAATGGCAAACACCACCATTTCGGCGGCCACACCGATCTGCAGGCCGTTGGCCAGAATGAAGGGTGAATGGATAACACTCCAGTTGCCCAGCACCACCAACAACACCGTCACAAACAGCAGGGCCTGGCCGCCCAGGTACCACCGCGCGGGCGTGAAGCCCCGCCGCATGATGACCACGCCCGCCACCACGGCGAGCACCGCCCCCACACTGGCGATGATTTCGTTCAGGGTCTGGGCGGTGCCAAACAGGCCCAGCAACCCCAGCAGCGCTGTAAACCCCGACAGCACGCCCACGGCCAGTACCAGCCGGTCCAGCCACGGCACCTGCCGCGTGTTGAGGAAACTGCGCGCAAACAGCGTGCCAAAGACCAGCCACAAGCTGGGCAGCACCACATTGCCGCGCTCCTGCCACCAGGGCCACTGGCCCCACAGGTAATGGGCTGCGTGGCCGTTGAAGCTGGCCAGCGTCAGCAGCGCAAAGGCGCACTGGCCGATGTAGTAGCCGTAGGTAGGGTCGCGAAAGATGCCCGCCAGAGCGAGGTTGTAGACCAGCAGCGCCAGCAGGATGCCGTAGCAGATGCCATCGAACAGCCGCTTGTGCTGGCGCCACTGCAGGTATTCGGCGGTGTTCCAGACCGAAAGACCGACCAGTGGCGTTGTTTCGGCAAACATCCGGACATAGACCGTGTAGGTGCCCGGCCCGGGCAGGTGCAGGCGCATGAGGTAGCGCTCGCTGCCCAGCGGGCGAGAGGAGAAGGGACGTGACAGGCCGGTGTGGACTGGTGGGGCCAGCGCTTGGCCCTCAGCGTCAAAGGGGCCGTAAAAACGCACGTCCTTGAGCGCGGTGGTCTGCGTGGCCAGCACCCAGTCGGCGAAGGGCTCGGAGCGTTGCTCCAGCACCACCTTGAACCAGTAGGTCTGTGCACTGTCACCATGCCGCTGTGTGGTTGGCACGGTCTTGAAGCGGACGGCGTTGGCGGGTTCAAGCACCTGGTCCAGCGTCAGCGTGCCGCTGTCGTCCGCAAGCCACAACAGCTGGCCGGTTTCAGCAAGCGACAGCCCTTGCGGATGCGCTTGAAGGACAACAGGCGTGGCCCAGCCACCAGACAGGTTGCCCAGGAGAAGACACAGGAACAGGCAGGCGCGAAGCAGCTTCATGGACAATGGATGGCAGTACTGGGAGCCTGTCGGACGGGGAGCGCGATAGCGTAAACCGCAGGTTTCAACAAAATTGGCCCTGTGAGGACAGAGCGGCATAGCCAAAATTGAACCACTGCGGTCAATTTGCAGCCGACGATTTTTCGGCCCGACAGGCTCCTAGCACTGTAACCGTGCGCGCACCGCATTCATGGGGCGCGGCATGCCAACTGTGGCTGCCGTTGTGCCCGGCGCGGGACCTGTTTTTTCCTGTTTTGCATTGCCTTTCATGAACACCTTCCCCGAAAGTACCGAGAGAGTGGCTGCCGAGCTGCTGCGGTTGTCCCACCCCCATGCGCCCCGCGTGCTCGACGACGCCGCGCGCACGGCGCAGCAGGCAGCCGACCAGTTGGGCGTGGCGCTGGGCCAGATCGCCAAGAGCATCATTTTTCGCCGCAAAAGCGACGACGTGGCTGTGCTGGTTGTCACCTCGGGCGACCGGCGTGTGGACGAGAAAAAGGTGGAAGCCCATGTGGGCGGCAAGATCGGCCGCGCCGATGCCGAGTTTGTAAAGGCGCGCACCGGTTTTTCGATTGGTGGCGTATCGCCCGTAGCGCATGCCACGCCGCCCGTCACGCTGATCGACCAGGACCTGCTGCGCTTTGAGGTGGTGTGGGCGGCGGCGGGGCACCCGCACAGCGTGTTTTCCCTGCACCCCACCGATTTGCAGCGCCTGACCGGCGCGCCCGTGGTGGACGTGGTGCAGGCGCCCATCGCGGCGCCTGACGCTGTGGACGGAAAGCTGGTTGCATGAATGCTACCGAATTGCTAGCTGCACGCGCTTTGCAGATAAGCGCTAGCGGCCATTTTGATGCTAAAAACACCGAGGCCGTGCCTTCGCCCTGCATTTCGGTGTGCCGCATGTCGTCCGACCGCAGCCACTGCGAGGGCTGCTTTCGCACGCTGGATGAAATCCGCATCTGGTCGCGCGCCGATGCCCACTTGCGGCGCGGCATCTGGCAGCAACTGATGGAACGCGCGGGCATTGCGGCACCCACGCCGACGCACGCGCCTGCACGGACACAGACCGCCAAGGCCGAGCCATGAAGCGCATCACCTTCTACCTGGACTTTGTCTCGCCCTATGCTTGGCTGGCCTTCGAGCGTTTGCCGGAGGTGCTGGAGGGCCTGAGCTACAGCGTGGCCTACCAGCCGGTGCTGCTGGGCGCGCTGCTGCAGCAGCATGCCAACCCCGGCCCCGCGGGCATTGCGCCCAAGCGCGAGTGGACCTATCGCCACGTGACGTGGCTGGGCCACGCGCAGGGCACCCCGCTACAGATGCCCGCGCGCCACCCATTCAACCCGCTGCCGTTGCTGCGCCAGGCGCTGGCCTGCAGCGACGATGGCTTCATCAACCGCTATGTGGCAGGCACCGTGCTGCGCCACGTGTGGCAGGGCGGGCACGATGCGCTCGATGCCGAGCGCCTGGCCGCGCTGGCGGCCGAGTTAGCCGAGCAGATCCGCGCGGGGCAGGACATGAACAGCGACGGCCCCAAGGCGCTGCTGCGCGCCAACACCGAGGCCGCGCAGGCGGTGGGAGTGTTCGGCGTGCCTGCGTTTGCGGTGGACGGCAAGCTGTTCTGGGGGCTGGACGGCCTGCCTATGTTGCGCGCCTATCTGGCGGGCGACGACTGGTTTGCCGGGGCCGAGGGCGAAGCACGCTGGGCTGCGCCCGAGCTGCTTCCTTCAGGCCTCAAGAAAAACTGATCGACCTTAGCCCCCGCCATCGCGGTGGCGTGCCAGCCACCGGTGCCGGGCGGCCAGGCGTTGCACATCGCCCCAGCTGCTGCATTGCGCCGCCACCCGGGGCCAGATGCGCTGCAGCAGGTCACATTCCACCAGCGTGTCGGCGGCGGCCTGGTGCCGCACGGCGCAGCGGATGCCGAAGTGCGCCATCCAGTCGTCCAGTGCGCGCGCACGTACTTGCTCGTGGGTGACGGCGCACAGGTGGTCCACGTCCACCCAGGGGTTGGGCAGGGCGTGTCCGAGGTATTCGCGCGCATGGCGGTTGATCATCGTGCGGTCAAAGGCCGCATGAAAAGCGAGCAAGGGGCTGTCTTGCACATAGTTTTCAAAGGCCAGCAGCGCCTGCGCGGGAGGCATGCCGTTGCGCTGCATCTGCGCGCCGATGCCGTGCAGCAGGATGTTGTCTTTGCTGGATGCCTCGTCCTGTTGCAGCACCACTTCAAAACTGTCGCCCAGCGCCACGCTCAGCGTGCGGCGCGGCCAGTCCACCCGCAGCGCAATGGCGGCGATGGCCAGCAGGCGGTCGCGGCGCATGTCCAGGCCGCTGGTTTCGACGTCCAGCATCACCCAGCGGGTGCCGGTGTAGGCGGGCGCTTGTCCGAGGGCGCGCCTGAGCGGGTTCAGCCAGCGCATGGCGGCTACCGGTCGTAGTCCAGCTGCAACCGCTGCTGCAACTGCCGCGCCACGCGAAAGGACTCGCGCAGGATGCGCCGGTCAATGTCGTTGAGCCGCGCCACCACGATGCGGTTGGGCGGTGTTTCTTCACCTTCCCCTGCTTCCAGCTGCACCCGCAGGCGCAGGATCTGCAAGAACTCGAAGCCTCCCACCCAGGCGCCGTACTCCGTCTCCGGCAGGCGCCATTGCGCACCGGCTGCCTCCAGGCGCAGCCGCGTGTTGGTCTCGTGCACCCCCAGCGCCAGGCTGTAAATGCGCGCTGCGTCCACAAACAGCGCCGTGCCCTGCAGCTTCAGGTCCAGCGCGCCTTGCTCGTCGGTGTCGATGGCGCCGCGCCAGTTCAGTGGCGCGCTGCGCCCCAGGGCGTTGTGGGCCAGCATCTTGAGAAACCGCGGGCTGTTGCGCGCGGCCGCGGTCACATCGGCACGCAGCGCCCGCGCCAGCGAGACATCGCCGCACAGGGGGCGAAAATCGAAATAGATGGAGGCGTTGAGCAGGTCCTGGGGCGAGCCCTGCGCCACCCAGTGCCCGAAGCGCTCGCGCCATTCATCGAGCTTGAGGCAGCAGGCGCTCTCGCCCGCCATGATGCCGCCCCGGCACAGCGGATAACCGCAGGTGTCCAGCGCCAGGTTGACGGCATGTGCGAAGTGGCGCACTGCCTCGCGCGACTCGTCCGACACATCGTTGTTCAGGATGATCGCGTTGTCCTGGTCGGTGGCAATGGTCTGCTCGGCGCGCCCCTCCGAGCCCAGGCTCAGCCAGCACAGCCACTGGAGGTCAATGCCGAACTCGTCGGCCTTGAGCTGTACCAGCCGTTCGGTCAGCACATCATTGAGGTGGCTGATCATCGACGTCAGCTGCCGCGCATGCACACCCTGTGCGAGCAGACTGCGCGCCAGGCGCCGGATGTCCTGGGCCGAGGCTTTCAGTGCTTCTACATCGGTGGCCGAGCGCAGCGCAGTGCTGACGCTTTTGAGGCTTTGCCGCTGCATGGCGAACAGATCGCGCTCCGACACCATGCCAATCGCCACGCCTTCGCGGGTGACGGGCACATGGCGGATGCCGTGGCGCGACATCAGCAGCGCAGCGTCTTGCGCCGTGTGTTCGCTGGTGAGCGTGCGCACGGGCGCCACCATGACTTCGGAGATGGGTGTCTCCAGCGGCAACCTGGCCAGCGCCACACGGCCCAGCACGTCGTAGCGCGTGAGGATGCCCACGGGGTGCTGGGCCGCATCCACCACCAGCATCGAGCCCAGGCGCGACTGGTGCATGGTCTGCAATGCGGCCTGCAGCGGTGTGGCGGCTCCGCACGTCACCAGCTTCTTGCCGACGAGCGTGCCCAGAGGGGTTTCAAGGGACTGCTCCGCAGTGGCATGCGTGGCATAGGCGGCCTGCAATGCCTGGCGCGAGAGCGCGAGGAATTGCGCGGTGCGCTGCCCCAGGTACTGCGCAAAGGCCGTGCTGCGGCCGGCCAGCCGGTGCATGTGCGCCACGGCCAGCGCGAGCACGAAGGTGTCGGTGTTGGCGCGGTAAGTGGCGGTAACGGCGCGGCCCGCCCAGGCGGCACTCACCGGGAACAGGTCGCCCGCCTCGTATTCAAAAGCACCCACGGCTTCCGCCAGACCGCGCGTGCCCGTGACGGCGCCCTGGCGCACGTAGTAGAGCCACTGCACGTTCCCGCTTTCTGGGCCGATCACCAGTTCACCGGGGGCGAAATACTGCTGTTCGCAGTGCGACAGGAAATCGTCCACCTCGGCATCGGGCATTTGCGCAAAGGGCGCGTGCTGCTTGAGGTCCTGGCGAAAGTTGGCCAGCAGGTGGTGCGAGGGCTGCAGCGCCTGCACACCAGCGCCGGGCAATGGACTTTGCGGCTTCTCCATGGCCGCAGTCTATGCGTGCATCGGCGTGGCGCAAAGCCCTGTCATGCGCCCTGCAGGTGGTGCCCGGCGTGTCAGTGTTTTCCCGCGATGCTGCGCAGATTGTCTCGATTTATCGCATCACAAAAACGCAGTGCAGGGTTTCTGCTGGTTTTGTAAGTTAGCGATAAGTTACGCGTCAGGTAGCTGTCAGAAGTCCTGCTCAGAGTACGCAGACCTTTCTTTTTCCTTACAGCGAGGCGTCGAGTTCACCATGCTCATGACCGTTGTCATTTTGAAAAGCCTGATCGAGCTGTCCCTGATGTTCATCGTGGGGCGGTTCCTGCTGGGGTTGCTGGCCGGGGCCAAGCGGCACACCAATGTGTTCTGGCAGATGCTGGATGTGGCCGCCAAGCCTTGCCTGTGGGTGACACGCAAGGTCAGCCCGCGGCAGGTGCTGGACCAGCACATTCCGCTGGCCACGGCCAGCTGGTTGCTCATGGCCTGGGTGCTGGTCGTCAAGCTCAAGATCGACCTCTGCCTGGAACTGGGAGCGCAAGCATGCCAGTAACGCAGACCCTTCCCCTTCCCGCGGCCCGCTGGTCGCAGCGGCTGGAGCGCAGCGCGCTGGTCTGGCGTGCAAAAGCCCTGCTGTTTGTGGGCCGCAGGGCGGCGGCCAAGGCGGTGTTCGAGCGGATTCTGGAGCGCTGGCCGCACGACGTGCTGGCCCTCAATAGCCTGGCCTATGACGCGCTGCTCAGCGACCGCAAGGCGCAGGCGCTGCAGCACTACGCCCAGGCACTGGCACTGCAGCCCGAAGTCTGCAATGCCCACTTCAACCATGCCTACGTGGCCGAGCAGCTGGGCCAGCTGGCGCTGGCCGAGGACGGGTTTCGCGCCGCCCTGCTGATCGATGAAAAGATGGACCGCGCCTGGTATGGGCTGGGTCTGGCGCTGGTGCGCCAGGGTCGGCTCCCCGAGGCCCTGGAGGCCCTGCAGCGCAACACCAGCCTGCAGCCCATGAGCCCCTTTGGCTGGTACCAGATGGCGCGCGTCCACGTTGATCTGCACCAGCCCGAGGAGGCACGCGCCGTGATACGGCATTTGAAAGGATTCGAGCCCAAGGTGGCTGCGCAACTGGAGCGGGAGACCGGTTTGCGTGCAGATTTTTAGCGCTGAAGTCCGAGTGAGTTTTCTTTTAACGACATGGAGGAGCAAGCAATGAAACTGACGGCCAAGCACCAGGAGTACTGGCGCAAAAACCTAAAAATCACGGCCCTGTTGTTGGGCATATGGTTCTTTGTCACTTTTGTCGTGGTGTTCTTCGCCCGCGACCTGACGTTCAGCTTCTTCGGCTGGCCGTTTTCGTTCTGGGTTGCCGCCCAGGGCGCCTTGGTGGTGTATTGCCTGATCATCTGGTACTACGCCCGCCACATGAACAAGCTTGACATCGAATACGGCGTTGCCGAAGGAGAAGAATGATGGGACTCTTCGGCGGAGATGGACAGTCGCAAGGCGACTTCAAGAAAGGCCTGAACAAGGTCTACACCTGGTACACCGGCGGCTTCATCGGCTTTGTGCTGGTGCTGGCGGTGCTCGAACAGATGGGCCTGCCCAAAAACTGGATCGGCTACCTCTTCCTGGCGGCCACCGTGTTCCTGTATGCCGGCATCGGCGTCATGAGCCGCACCAACGATGCGGCGGAGTACTACGTGGCGGGCCGCCGCGTGCCAGCCATGTACAACGGCATGGCCACGGGGGCGGACTGGATGTCAGCGGCCTCTTTCATCGGCATGGCGGGCACCCTGTACCTGTCGGGTTATGGGGGGCTGGCGTTCATCCTGGGGTGGACAGGGGGCTACTGCCTCGTGGCTTTGTTCCTCGCGCCCTACCTGCGCAAGTTCGGCCAGTTCACCATTCCCGATTTTCTGGGGGCGCGGTATGAGGGCAACCTGCCCCGGCTGATCGGCGTGGGGGCGGCCATCCTGTGCTCCTTCACCTATGTGGTGGCACAGATCTACGGCGTGGGCCTGATCACTTCGCGCCTCACGGGCCTGGCTTTCGAGATCGGTATCTTTGCGGGCCTGGCCGGTATCCTGGTTTGCTCGTTCCTTGGGGGCATGCGTGCCGTGACCTGGACCCAGGTCGCGCAGTACATCATCCTGATCATTGCGTACCTGCTTCCGGTGGTGTGGCTGTCGGTCAAACACACGGGCGTGCCGGTGCCGCAGGCGGTCTACGGCTACACCCTCGAAAAGGTGACAGCCAAGGAAGCCGAGCTGATCAAAGACCCCAAGGAGCTGGAGGTGCGCGGCATCTACAAGGCCCGCTCGGATGCAGCGGTGGAAAAGCTCAAGGACGTGAACGCCTCGCTGGCCGCCGACCGTGCGGCAGCGCAAAAGAAGCTGGACGACCTGAAGGCCGCCAACGCGCCTGCGCCTGACATTGCCGCTGCTGCGGCCGCGTTGGCCGCAGTGCCCAGCAATGAGGCGGACGCCCGCACTGCCTACACGGCGGCGCGCACCTCAAATGCGGCCAAGTCGGCACCGCCCATCCGCCATGCCGAGCCATTCCCCGGCAAGGACGAAGCAGCACAAAACATAGCGCGCAAGAACTTCATGGCGCTGGTGTTCTGCCTGATGATCGGTACGGCCGCGTTGCCGCACATCCTCATGCGCTACTACACCGTGCCCTCGGTGCGCGAGGCGCGGGAGTCGGTGAGCTGGTCGCTGTTCTTCATCTTCCTGCTGTACTTCACAGCGCCAGCGTTGGCGGTGCTGGCCAAGTACGAGGTCTACACCGTGCTGGTGAACACGCCGTTCGCCAACCTGCCGGAGTGGATTGCGCGGTGGAGTGCGGTGGACAAGTCGCTGCTGTCGGTGGTGGACATCAACAACGACGGCATCCTGCAGCTGGCGGAGATATCGATTGGTGGCGACATCATCGTGCTGGCCACGCCAGAAATCGCCGGGCTGCCGTACGTGGTGTCGGGCATGGTGGCTGCAGGGGGGTTGGCGGCGGCGCTGTCTACCGCAGACGGTTTGCTGCTGACCATCGCCAACGCGCTGTCGCACGACCTGTACTACAAGGTGCTGGACCCCAACGCCTCCACGGCACGCCGCGTGATGGTGTCCAAGCTGCTGCTCCTAGTGGTGGCCCTGGCCGCAGCCTACGTGGCGGCGCAGAAACCGGCGGACATTCTGTTCCTGGTGTCGGCGGCCTTCTCGTTTGCCGCGGCGGCTTTCTTCCCGGCGCTGACACTGGGCATCTTCTGGAAGCGGGCCAACAAGTGGGGGGCATCCCTGGGAATGCTGGCGGGTCTGGGCATCACCTTCTACTACATGGTCACCACCCAGCCCTGGCTGTACAAGCTCACCCATGGAACCGCCATCACGCCCGAGATCGCCAAAGCCAACACATGGTGGGATATCGCCCCCATCTCGGCGGGCCTGTTTGGTGTGCCGCTGGGCTTTGCAGTGATCATCATCGTCTCGCTGCTGACGAAGGCACCTGGCAGGGACATCCAGGAACTGGTGGAGCATGTGCGTTACCCCAGCCTGGATGGAAAGACCTCTGGAGCCAGCGCTGCGCATTGAGCGGACAGCGGTCAATAGACTCTTTAAACCAAAAAGCCCCGCCACGAAAGTGGCGGGGCTTTTTTTGTGATGTTGACGGGTCAGCGGCCCAGCGCTGCCGCCACAAATTCGTCGGCCTTTTTCTCTGAACGCATGGACGCCACGATGGCGCGCAACTCCAGGACCTTGGCCTCGAGTTCTGCGAGGGACTTGCACTTCTCCAGCTGCAAAGCCAAAGGCTCGCACGCGGGCCCCAGCAGGTCCTCCAGCGCCCTGGTGGCACGCCGTGTGCTGCTGCGCAGGTCCTGCGGTGGTGCGGGGGGGCTGGCCCCGGCCTTGGAACTGCGTTCGGATGCGCCAGCTGGCGGGGTTGCTGCTGCACCAGCCGCAGGGGGCGCAGCGCCATCGGACACCACAGCAGCCAGGCCGAGGCCCACCAGCGTTTCGGCAATACGCAATGCCTCGTCCAAGCCGCCACATGCTTGCGCCAGATCCTGCACGCGTTTGGCGCCATCCACAAGGATCAGGGTGGTGCGTTCTCGCGGAGGGAGGGCGCGGTCACGGTGCTTGATCGCCTCCTGGCCAAGGTCCGTCTTTATGAGGATCGTGTGGGTGTGCATGGCTCCCTTGCAAAGGTCGACTGTCGCGGTCTATCAAGGATGGGTGATGTGTATCACCCGGGCGTCTTGTGCAGAGCCCGGCCGTGCACAACAGGTCCATGTGCGTTTGTATCCGCCTGTGTAGGTGCACACAGTCCGTGCACACAAAAACTGTTCGGTGTTTACCCTGCCCATGGTTGTGAAGTCCGGAGTCCCTGAGCACAGCTCACGCTGTGCTGCGCTTTGTAAGTATCAATTCAGTTTACTGCAAGCTTCTGGTGGTCGCCGTCAGAGGGTAGTCACTGCGTGCACGAAGAATGCCCCCAGCCCGCCTCTACGAGGTCTTCAAATTCACCAGGAGACATAGACAGCATGGCGACCGATCTGCAGCAGTTGACAGGTGCTCCGTGGTGGTGTGGTGCAGGTGATTGCCCCCGAGTCTGTAGCATGAATGCTACTAATTTAATAGCTATTTATGCTTTGCAGATAAGCGCTAATGGCCATTTTTATGCTGAAAACACCGAGACTGCGGCCCGGGTGCCTTCGGGCTTGGCGCCCAAAGCGGGCAGACAGCATTCAGGTCAGGGGCTTTGGGGCGCGGCGTACCGCCGCACAGTTTGAGGTGTGGAGTGCAAGCCCGCGCCAAGGCGGCTGTCAGAACGGGGTCAGTGAGCGCTTCAAGAATGGGCGGGCGTTGGAGGTGGCAGCGGGAAACCCCACCACCCCCCACGCCCCCCACAACAACAAGCCGCCTCTGGAGACAACCGCCATGGCCGACGCTGCCGCCGCCCGCGCCATGACGCGGGAGGAAAGAAAAGTCGTCTTCGCGTCCACGCTCGGCACCGTGTTCGAGTGGTATGACTTTTACCTCTATGGCGCGCTGGCGGCCATCATTGCGCGGGAATTCTTCAGCCCGGCAGACCCCGGGGCGGCGTTCGTTTTTGCGTTGCTGGCCTTTGCGGCGGGTTTTGTCGTGCGGCCGTTCGGGGCGCTGGTGTTTGGGCGCCTGGGCGACATGATCGGGCGCAAATACACCTTTCTGGTGACCATCCTCATCATGGGCCTGTCCACATTCATCGTGGGCATTCTTCCGTCGTACAGCAGCATTGGTGTGGCGGCCCCGGTCATCCTGATCGGGCTGCGGCTGCTGCAAGGCCTCGCCATGGGGGGCGAGTACGGCGGCGCTGCTATCTACGTGGCCGAATATGCGCCGCAGGGGCGGCGGGGCGCCGACACCGCCTGGATACAGACCACGGCCACGCTGGGGCTGTTGATGTCGTTGCTGGTGATTCTGGGTACGCGCACGCTGCTGGGAAACGATGCGTTTGCCGACTGGGGCTGGCGCATTCCGTTTCTGGTGTCCATCGTGCTGCTGGTGGTGTCGGTGTGGATCCGACTGTCGCTCAACGAGTCGCCCGCGTTTCGCCGCATCAAGGCGCAGGGGCGCACGTCGCTGGCGCCGGTGTCCGAATCTTTCGGGCGGTGGAAGAATCTGCGCGTGGTGCTGCTCGCCCTGGCAGGGCTGACCGCGGGGCAGGCGGTGGTCTGGTACACGGGGCAGTTTTATGCGCTGTTTTTTCTCACGCAGCAGCTCAAGGTAGACCCCACCACCGCACAGCTCATGCTGGCCGCGGCGCTGCTCATCGGCACGCCGTTTTTTATCGTGTTTGGCGCGCTGTCAGACCGGGTGGGGCGCAAGCCCATCATCATGCTGGGCTGTGTGCTGGCGGCGGCCACGTACTTCCCGGCGTTTCAGGCGCTGGCATGGGCCGCCAACCCCGCGTTGACAGAAGCCCAGTCGCGCAACCGCGTGGTGGTGGTTGTGGCAGACCCGGCGGATTGCTCCTTTCAGTTCAACCCCACCGGCACCGCACGGTTTGCCAGTGCATGCGACCTGGCCAAACAGACACTGGCGGCCCAGTCGGTGAGTTACGACACCGAACCCTCCGTGACATCCGGTGCAAAGGGCCCGCCCGGGCACACGCTGATCCGCATTGGCACCACCGAGATCGTCAGTCCTTCAGCCCACGGCGTACCTGCTGACGAGGCACGGCGCAGTGCCATCGCCTTCCGCCAGGCGGTGGGCCGCGCGCTTGCAGACAGCGGCTACCCGTCGCGCGCCGATCCCGAACGGGTCAACACGCTGTTGGTGGTGGCCATCCTCAGCTATTTGATGGTGCTGGTCACCATGGTTTACGGCCCCCTTGCGGCGATGCTGGTGGAGATGTTTCCCACCCGCATCCGCTATACCTCGGTGAGCCTGCCGTACCACATTGGCAACGGCTGGTTTGGCGGATTGCTGCCCACCTTGTCCTTCGCCATCGTGGCGCAAACGGGCAACATGTACAGCGGCCTGTGGTATCCGGTAGTCGTTGCAGGCGCCACTGCGGTGGTGGGCGTTCTGCTACTGCGCGAGACCAAGGATGTGGATATCTACGCCAATGATTAAAGGGATGGCGTGCAAGGTTCCCGTCCCGGGAGCTGCCATGCCCGCAAGTCGCTGAAACTGGCGCGCCCAAATACCAGCGCCACCGCGGAACCGGCTCTGCCGGGCCGCTGGAGGCGTCCCCCTGAGGGGGACGCGGCAAAGCCGCTCAGGGGGCTTATCGCCTAAACCGCCCGTCGCTGCCAATGATCGACAGATCCGAAAAGTCCAGCCCGGTGTGGTCTGTAGCGCTGTACGTCACTTCCAGCCCGCCCACGTCGAACTTCTTGATGCCTTCGAGTGCGGCATGCAGGCGCGCACGGTCGGGCTTGGCGCCAGCGCGTTTGATGCCTTCCACCAGCACCTTGGCGGCGACAAACCCTTCCACCATGGCGGGGGTCAAATCGCCCACGTTCTTGGCCTTGGCGAGGTCCATGGCTTCTTTGATAACGGCGTAGTTCAGCGAGCGCTCTGACGGAAACACCTGCGTGACCACCACGCCCCGCGCGCTGTCGCCCAGTGCCTTCACAAATCCACCCGATGCATTGTTGGACAGCGTCACGATCTGCCCGCTGACGCCTGCTGTGCGCAGCGCCTTGATGCCGTCCACCACCGCAGCGCCGGTGCCGATGAAGATCACCGCCTGCGGCTGCTTTTGCGACACGCGAGGCGCAATGGCTGCGTAGTCGGGCTTGGCGCGGTCAAACTTCTCGATGAACAGGGCTTCGATGTTGTTGGCCTTGAAGCCAATCAGCGCACCGGCCAGGCCGTCTGCACCAAACGTGTCGTCCACATGCACCACGCCAATGCGTTTGATGCCCAGGGTGTTGAGGTGGGTGATGGCTTTTTCGACCTCGCGCTGGTAGGTGGCGCGCACGTTGAAAACGTATTTGCTGACCGGCTCATGCAGCACCATCGCTCCCGTGGAGGGCCCCACCAAGGACACGCCGTGCTGTTCAAGCACGGGCACGATGCCCTGGGTGTGTGGTGTGCCGCGGGTCATGAACATCCCGATCACGCCCCGCTGCTCGATGAGGGTGCGGGTGTTTTCCAGGGTCAGCTTGGGGTCGAACTTGTCGTCCAGCGAGATGACTTCCACCTTCTGTCCGCCCACGCCGCCTTTGGCATTCACGCTGTCGATGTACAGCGCCGCGCCCTGCATGGACTCTGCCACCGTAGCAGCAGCCGATCCGGTGATTCCCACCGTTTGCCCAATCAGGATCTGTCCCTGGGCGAGGCCCGTGCCCAACACCGCCAGGGCAGCGCCCGCGCGTAACCAATGGGTAAATCTCATGCGGCGGCCCTGTTCCAGAATTGCGTCAATATAGATACAAATTGTGACGAACAACCCGTAAAAACACGCAGGCCCGGGCAAAGCCGGGCCTGCGACCTGGGAATAAAGCTCCGCGTCAGTTTGGGGTGCTATGCGGCATTGAGGGGCTGCTTGGTGGGCTCGCAATGCCCAAGGAAACAGGGCTCAGCGGCGGAATCGCCCATCGGTGCCGATGATGGAAAGATCGGCAAAGTCCAGGCCGGTGTGATCGTCAGCGCCGTAGGTCACTTCCAGCCCACCCAGGTCAAACTTCTTGATGCTTTCAAGCCCTGCGTGGATTTTTTCGCGGTTGGGCTTGGGTCCGGCGCGCTTGAGTCCTTCCACCAGCACCTTGGCGGCGGCATAGCCTTCCAGCATGGCGGGGCTGATTTCGGTCAGCCCCTTGGCCTTGGCCAGCTCCTGGGCTTCTTTGACCAGGGAATAAGTGACGGCGCGTTCGTTGGGGTACACCTGCGTCACGATCACACCCCGTGCGTTGGCCCCCAGGCTCTTGATAAAACCGCCGGATGCGTTGTTGGACAGCGTCACGATCTGCGCCGCCGACCCGGCCGCGCGCAGTGCGGCGCCTGCGTCCACCACGGCCGACCCTGACGCCACCATCAGCACGGCCTGGGTGTCCGCCTTGGAAATCTTGGCGACGATGGGTGCAAAGTCCGGCTTGGTGCGGTCGAACTTTTCCAGCACCACAGGGGTGAGTTTGGCGGCTGCGAGGCCCTTTTGGGCGCCTGCTACGCCATCGGCACCGAAACTGTCGTCGGCATACATCAGCGCAATGCGCGTGATACCCATGGAGACCAGGTGGGTCATCGCCTTTTCGGCTTCACGCTGGTACGTGGCGCGCACGTTGAACACGTATTTGCGCACCGGCTGGTGCAGCACCATCGCCCCGGTGGATGGCCCCACCAGCGCCACGCCGTGTTTCTCCAGCAGCGGAATGATGGCTTCGGTGTGGGGGGTGCCGCGTGTCAGAAACAGCGCAGACACATTGTTCTCTTCGATCAGCTTGCGGGCGTTTTCGGCCGCAATCTTGGGGTCAAACTTGTCGTCGAGCGAGGTCAGCTCGATTTTCTGGCCGTTGACGCCGCCCTTGGCGTTGATGGACTCGATGTACAGCAGGGCACCATCGGTCGTCTCTTTGACGCCTGCCGCGACCTGGCCTGAGAAGCCCGCCGTCTGGCCAATCTGGATCTGCGCATGGCCGGTGCTGCACACCGACAGCGCGAGGGCAGCGCTGGCCCACAGTGTTTGCCATTGCTTCATGGCTGTCTCCTCTTATGAAAAGGGCAGTCTAAACCGATGTTTCGCCAGCCTTCCAAGGGTTTTTTCCGAGGCAGGGCCTGTCGGTGACAAATTTGTGTTTCATCCAGAGCACCGCAGCACGGTTCGGGGGTACTCACACGCAGTGGGCGCAGCGGCCGATGCATCCCTAGAATGTTCCGCCTCACCCTCGAAAGACTGCCTCCATGACCCAGGGACTGATCCGTATCCGCGGCGCACGCCAGCACAACCTCAAGAACCTGGATCTGGACATCCGCACCGGCGAGCTGACGGTGGTCACGGGCCCCAGCGGCTCGGGCAAATCCAGCCTGGTGTTCGACACGTTGTATGCCGAAGGCCAGCGCCGCTATGTCGAAACCTTCAGCGCCTACGCGCGCCAGTTTCTGGACCGCATGGACAAGCCTGCCGTGGACAAGGTCGAAGGCGTGCCCCCGGCCATTGCCATCGACCAGACCAACCCCGTGCGCTCCAGCCGCTCCACCGTGGGCACGATGACGGAGCTGAACGACCACCTGAAGCTGTTGTTTGCACGCGCGGGCCAGTTGTTTGACAAGCAGACGGCGCAGCCGGTGCGGCATGACACGCCGGAAACCATCTATGCCGAGCTGGCCGCACGTTGCGCTGCCGCCAGTGATCCGCGCATCGTGTTGACCTTCCCGGTCGAACTGCCCGCCAACACCTCTGCCGAGCAGGTCGAGCAGTGGCTGTCGGCCAGCGGTTTCACCAAGGTTCAGGCTGAGCGCGAGGTGGCCACGCCCACCGGCCCGCGCAAGGTGCTGGATGTGGTGGCCGACCGGTTCCGCCTGGGCAATGCCGAGAAGGTACGTGTGATCGAAGCCATCGAGGTCGCGCTCAAGCGTGGCACGGGGCGGTTGAATGTGTATGTCATCCCCCAACCCGTTCAGCCTGAGCCTGTCGAAGGCCGGGAAAGCGTTTCGACAAACTCGACGCGAACGGAGCCCGCACCAGAACTGTGGCGCTTCTCCACCGGCCTGCACTGCCCCGACAGCGACCTGCGTTACAGCGACCCCATCCCGTCGGCCTTCTCATTCAACTCCGCCGTGGGCGCGTGCGACAGCTGCCGGGGCTTTGGTCGCGTGATCGGCGTGGACTACGGCCTGGTCATCCCCAACGACAAGCTCACGCTGCGCGCGGGTGCCATCAAGACCATCCAAACCCCTGCGTGGAAAGAGGCGCAGGACGACCTCATGCGCCATGCCGAAACAGCAGGCATCCCGCGCGATACCCCTTGGTACAAGCTCACCGACGACCAGAAAAAGTGGGTGATCGGCGGCACGCCTGGCTACAAGGACGGGCAGTGGAGCAAGCAGTGGTACGGCATCAAGCGCTTCTTTGAATACCTGGAGAGCAAGGCTTACAAGATGCACATCCGCGTGCTCTTGTCCAAGTACCGCAGCTATACGCCGTGCCCCACCTGTGCGGGTGCGCGGCTCAAGACCGAGAGCCTGCTCTGGCGCATCGGTCGCAAGGAAGACGCCGATGCGGTGCTGGAGCCCGGCAAGCGCTTCATGCCTGAGGGGGTGCAATGGTCGCGCGAGCAGCTCGAAGCGCTGCCCGGCCTGTGCCTGCACGACCTGATGCTGCTGCCCATCGACCGCCTGCGGCAGTTCTTTGATCGCATGCAGTTGCCGGTGGGCGACGATGCCAAGGGCGGCGATGCGCAAGCGCTCAAGCTGCTGCACGCGGAAATCACCACGCGCCTCAGATACCTGTGTGACGTGGGCATTGGCTACCTCACGCTGGACCGGCAAAGCCGCACGCTGAGCGGCGGCGAGGTGCAGCGCATCAACCTCACCACAGCGCTCGGCACCTCGTTGGTCAACACGCTCTTCGTGCTCGACGAGCCCAGCATCGGCCTGCACCCGCGCGACATGCACCGCATCACCGAGGCCATGCTGCGCCTGCGCGATGCAGGCAACACCCTGGTGGTGGTGGAGCATGACCCGGCCGTAATGCTCGCGGCGGACCGCATGATCGACATGGGCCCCGGCCCCGGTCGCCTGGGCGGGCAGATCGTTTTTGACGGCACCACGGCCGACCTGCGCAATGCCGACACATTGACCGGCGCCTACCTGGGCGGCCGCAAACACGTGGGCTTTGGCTTCAAGCGCATGGTGACCGAATCCACGCCGCGCCTCATCCTCGAAGGCGCGCGCGAGCACAACCTGCAGAACGTGTCGGTCGAGTTCCCGCTGCAGCGCCTGGTCACCGTCACGGGCGTCAGCGGCTCGGGCAAGTCCAGCCTGATCCAGGATGTGCTGGCCCCCGCGCTGCTGCGCCACTTTGGCAAGGCGACTGATACGCCCGGCGCGCACGACCGCATGCTGGGTGCCGACCACCTGTCGGACGTGGTGTTTGTGGACCAGTCGCCGATTGGCAAGACCGCGCGTTCCAACCCCGTGAGCTACGTGGGCGCGTGGGACAGCATCCGCGAGCTGTTTGCGGTGGCGCCGCTGTCGCGCCAGCGCAGCTATACCGCCAGCAAGTTCAGCTTCAACAGCGGCGACGGGCGCTGCCCGACCTGCGGCGGATCGGGCTTCGAGCATGTGGAGATGCAGTTCCTGTCGGACGTGTACCTGCGCTGCCCGGACTGCGACGGCAAGCGCTACCGGCCCGAGATTCTGGAAATCACCATCGAACGCGGCGGCCGCAGCCTCAACGTGGCGGACGTGCTCGCCCTCACGGTGGCCGAGGCAGCGGATCTGTTTGCGGGCGACCGCGATGTGATCCGCGCGCTGCAGCCCATCGTGGACGTGGGGCTGGAATACGTGGCGCTGGGCCAGCCCGTGCCCACGCTGAGCGGCGGCGAGGCGCAGCGCCTCAAGCTCGCGGGTTTCCTAGCCGAGGCGGCACGCAGTGCGTCCAAGTCCCGCCAGTCGGTCGCCCGCAAGGGCACGCTGTTCCTGTTCGACGAGCCCACCACCGGCCTGCACTTTGACGACATCGCCAAGCTCATGCGCGCGCTGCGCAAGCTCATCGATGCGGGGCATTCGCTCATCGTCATCGAACACAACTTGGACGTGATCCGTGCGAGCGACTGGCTCATCGACCTCGGCCCCGAGGGCGGCTATGCAGGCGGCCTCGTTGTGGCAGAAGGCACGCCCGAAGACGTGCGCGCTCATGCCACTTCGCACACCGGCCTGGCCCTGCGCGACTACGAACTGACGCTGGGCATCGGCGGCCACTCGGTGCATGAAAAAGCCGCAGCGCTACGAAAAAGAGAGCTGGTAGCGCTTGATGGTAAAGCGCTAGAGGCCAAAAACGCCATACAAATCGTCAACGCCAAGGAGCACAACCTCAAGAACCTGAGCGTGGACATCCCGCGTGGCAAGTTCAACGTGGTGACGGGCGTGAGCGGCTCGGGCAAGTCCACGCTGGCGTTTGACATCCTGTTCAACGAAGGCCAGCGCCGCTACCTCGAATCGCTCAACGCCTATGCCCGCAGCATCGTGCAGCCCGCCGGTCGGCCGGAGGTGGATGCGGTGTATGGCATCCCGCCCACCGTCGCGATCGAGCAGCGCCTCTCGCGCGGTGGTCGCAAGTCCACCGTGGGCACCACGACCGAGGTGTGGCACTTTCTGCGCCTGCTCTACGTCAAGCTCGGCACCCAGCACTGCACCAAGGACGGCGCCGCCGTGCAGCCGCAAACGCCCGAGAGCATCGCCGCCCAGCTGCTCACGCAGTTCCGTGGCCAGCACATCGGGCTGCTCGCACCACTGGTGATGAACCGCAAGGGTGTCTACACCGAGCTGGCCGACTGGGCCCGCCCGCGCGGCCACACGCATCTGCGCGTGGACGGCAACTTTTTGCCCACCACCAACTTCCCGCGCATCGACCGGTTCAAGGAGCACACCATCGAGCTGCCCGTGGCCAGCCTGGATGTGTCTCCCGAGAACGAAGCCCAGCTCCGCAAGGCGCTGGCCGACGCGCTCACACACGGCAAGGGCGTGGTGCATGTGCTCAGCAGCATTGAGACGCTGGCCGCCGCCATGGAAAGCGGCTTGCCCACGGCGGGCATCGGGCATCTGCAGGCGTTCTCGACCAAGCGCGCCTGCCCGGTGTGCGCCACGAGCTATGCCGAGCTGGACCCGCGGCTCTTCAGCTACAACAGCAAACACGGCTGGTGCCCGGACTGCGTGGGCACCGGCGTCAAGCTGACCAAGGACCAGCGCAAGGTGTTTGACGACTCGGTGCAGGAAGACAAGGAAAAAGGCCGCGAGCAAACCTTTGCCGAGCCCGAGGTGGAAGACCTGCAGGACACCGCCTGCCCCACTTGCAGTGGTACGCGGCTGAACGCCACAGCAAGAGCGGTCCGATTTGTGGGTGTAGGAATTACCGACATCGCCGCGCTGTCGGTGACCGATGTGCGCCGCTGGATCGAGACTCTGCGCATCGAAGGTGGCATGACCCAGCGCGAAGGCGACATCGCCCGCGACCTGGTGCCCGAGATCCAGAGCCGCCTCGAATTCCTCGAAGAAGTGGGCCTCTCCTACCTCACGCTGGACCGGGGCGCGCCCACGCTCAGCGGCGGCGAGGCACAGCGCATCCGCCTGGCCGCGCAGCTGGGCAGCAACCTGCAGGGCGTGTGCTATGTGCTCGACGAGCCCACCATCGGCTTGCATGCGCGCGACAACCAGATCTTGCTCAACGCCTTGCACAAGCTGGGTGACAAGGGCAACACGCTGGTGGTGGTGGAGCACGACGAAGACACGATTCGCCGCGCCGACCACATCATCGACATCGGCCCCAGCGCGGGCAAACGCGGCGGTCGCCTGGTGGCGCAGGGCAGCGTTGCCGACATCACGGCTGCAGAAGATTCGCAAACCGGCCGCTACCTGCTGCACGCGATGAAGCACCCGCTGCAGCTGCGCCGAAGCATGTCGGCCAGCGAGGTGAGCGCTGAAGCGACGGCCGCCTACGCCCGTGCAGAAGCCGCTGCCCCCACCGGGCGGCAAAGCGCAGCCGTCAAGAAGCGCGCCGCCCAGGCCGCATCGTTGGCGGTCGACGCGCTGACCGAGGCGAAGGAACGCGCCGCGATGCGCTGGCTCACCGTGCATGGCGCGCAGCTGCACAACCTGCAGAACGTGACAGCCACCGTGCCGCTGCATCGCTTGGTCGCCGTGACGGGCGTGAGCGGTTCAGGCAAGTCCACGCTGGCGCGCGACGTGTTGCTGGCCAACGTGCAGGCCTGGGTGCAGCAGCGCAGCACCAAGGCGGGCCGCGATGCCATGGACGCAGGCAAGGCGCCGCCACTGGTCGGTTGCACGGGCCTGTCGGGCTTCGAGAGCATCGACCGCGTGCTCGAAGTGGACCAGACGCCCATCGGCAAAACGCCGCGCAGTTGCCCCGCCACCTACATCGGCTTCTGGGACACCATCCGCAAGCTGTTTGCCGAGACGCTGGAAGCCAAGGCGCGCGGCTACGCTGCGGGGCGCTTCAGCTTCAACACCGGCGAAGGCCGCTGCCCCGGCTGCGAAGGCGCCGGCGTGCGCACCATCGAGATGAGCTTTCTGCCCGACGTGAAGGTGCCGTGCGAAACCTGCCACGGCGCGCGCTTCAACCCCGAGACGCTGGCCGTGACCTGGCGCGGCAAGAGCATTGGCGACGTGCTGCAGATGGAGGTGGACGAGGCCGTGGGCTTCTTCGCCACCATGCCCAGCATTGCGCACCCGTTGCAGCTCTTGCAGGACGTGGGCCTGGGCTACCTCACGCTGGGCCAGCCTTCGCCGACGCTCAGCGGTGGGGAGGCGCAGCGCATCAAGCTCGTGACCGAACTCACCAAGGTGCGCGATGAAGTGGGCCGCCGCGGCCAGAAGGCGCCGCACACGCTGTATGTGCTGGACGAGCCCACCGTGGGCCTGCACATGGCCGACGTGGACAAGCTCATCCGTGTGCTGCACCGCCTGGTGGATGGCGGGCACAGCGTGATCGTCATCGAGCATGACCTCGATGTGATCGCCGAGGCCGACTGGATTCTGGACCTGGGGCCCGAGGGCGGCAACGCAGGCGGCCGCATCGTGGCCGCAGCAACGCCTGAGGATGTGGTGGCCGCAGGCACGCACACGGGCAAGGCGCTGGCGGCGGTGCTGGCGCGCTGAGGATGTGGGTGTCAGTTTGATGTGCCGGTGAAGAGGGCGGCCGCAGCGCTCAGCGCTGTCGGCCCGTGTCCTACGTGCAAGACAGGCCAAGGCGCACATGTGTTGCAAGGTGCCGTTCATACGATGCAGTTCAGGGACAAGCGCTTGGGGCGCAGCTCCCCCTGGCAACCCCATCAAACTCTACGGACGCTCATCACCATGAAATCTATCTTCAAAACCTGCATGGCCCTCGCTGCCACTTCTGTCCTGCTCGTCGCCTGCGGCGGCGGCAATGACGATGACCCGACGCCCAGCAACGAGCCGGGCGTTTTGACGGTCAGCAACGCGACGGTTGCCGGCCTCAATGGCGTGTACGGCAACGGTGCACTGAACCTCACCAACGTGGACAAGGAAAACCCCATCGGCTCGGTGCCAGAGCTGTGCTCTTTCCGTTTTGATGGCGCGAACAAGGTGGGTGCCTCGACCACTGCCTTTGGTGATATCCGTTACCGCCCAGATGCCACTGGTCTGCACCAGGTGTTCGTTACGTTTGAAGGCAAGGAATACGGCAGCGGCGAGCCCACCGATACCGCCGTGGTCCGCGAAAGCGACCAGATCCGTTTCAACGGTAAAACCCTGACCGCCAGCGATGGCTCCAACGCTACGCTGCGTGTCACCGGCATCGTTCCCATGCGTCCTGGCCGTCCTTCCGGCTGCTGAACGCAGCGCGCTCAGCCAACTACCTTTCGATCCCTCCCACCGGTCTTCTGAAGACCGGCTTCGGCCTCCGCTGCTCTGGCAGCGTGAGGCCTTTTTTGCGGCCCGGGAGGGTCCGATATTGGGCCAGGCAAACAACGGTGTTCAGCGTCGCAGTCTTGAGACCAGGAGCGTACCCGCAAGAGCGAGCACCAAGATAATTGAGTTGGAGATCAGCCCCGCGAGAATGGCTTCTGCGACGCTTGCCGAGCCCTTGGGCATGGTGGTGGGCAGCATCACCGCTACAAACACCACACCCAGAACCAGGGGGATTATGCGCCCCGTCACTGCGGCGTTTCGGAGCGTTGTCACCACGAGGGCGATGATCAGGCCGATGCGAAATAAGTCGCTTAATTGCGAAATCACAAGTTCGATCATTGTGACTTTTTCCTTCACCGTAAGTATTCAGGTTCGACACGCCAAAAAAGAACAGGCCAGTGTCCAGAGAGGACACTGGCCTGTTTAGCTAGTCGAGTTTATCGAGCAGCAGAGTCGCCTTCGAAAATATCCTTCTTGTGAGTTCCACCCGGCACGAACAGCGTGCCGATCACCACCGTCATCACGGCAATAACGATGGCGTACCACAAGCCTGAGTAGATGTTCCCGGTCTGGGCAGAGATCGCGAAGGCGGTCGCAGGCATCAGACCACCGAACCAGCCGTTGCCGATGTGATACGGCAGGGAGAGGCCGGAGTAGCGAATGCGAGTCGGGAACAACTCGACCAGCATGGCCGCAATGGGACCGTAGACCATGGTCACCAAGATGACCAGATAGGTCAGGATGACGATGATGGTGGCCTTCTGCGTCGTGTAGATATCGAAAAAGTGCTTTGCCTTGGCGATGGAAGTGTTGTCGGCCGGAACCAGCGGATAGCCTGCACTCTTCAGTGCAGCGTTCAGGCTGGATTCGAAGGTGGCTTTCGCATTCTTCAGCTCGTCGCCCGTCAGCTTGTTCGCGTCATACGACGGGATCACGGTTTCACCGACCTTCACGGAGGCTGCCGTGCCTGCCGCGCTCTCGATGGTTTCGTAGTTCACCGAGGTGCGGGCCAACTGGGCCTTGGCGATGTCGCAAGACGACGTGAACTTCGCCGTGCCGGTCGGGTTGAACTGGAACGAGCAGTCGGTTGGCGACACGGTCACGGTGACGGGGGTCTGGTGCGCCGTGTACAGCGCTGGGTTGGCTGTCTTGGTCAGGAGTGTGAACACTGGCAGGAAGGTGAGCGCTCCCAGCAGGCAGCCCGTCAGGATGATCGGCTTGCGGCCAATGCGGTCAGACAGTGCACCAAAGATCAGGAAACCGCCGGTGCCGAGGATCAGCGACCAGGCCACCATGACGTTGGCAGTAAAGCTGTCGACCTTGATCACGTTCTGCATGAAGAACAGTGCGTAGAACTGGCCGGTGTACCAGACAACGGCCTGACCTGCGACCAAACCCAGCAGGGCCAGCAGGGCGATCTTGCCGTTTTTCCAGTTGCCGAAGGCTTCGCTCAGCGGAGCCTTGGACGTGCGACCTTCTTCCTTCATCTTCTTGAAGGCCGGGCTTTCGTTCATCTGCAGGCGGATGTAGAGCGAAATGGCCAGCAGGAAGATCGAGCCAATGAACGGAATGCGCCAGCCCCAGGCGTTGAACGCCTTGACCATGGTCGGCTTGCCGTCCGCCATCAGAACGGCAACGCCATCCTTCAACAGGGGAACATCTGGATAGGCTCCGTTGACGTAGCCTTGCACCGCCAGAATCACGATCAGGGACAACAGCAGGCCCAGCGTCGCCGTGGTCTGGATGAACGCCGTGAAGTAGCCGCGTTGGTTGGCGGGGGCGTGTTCGGCCACATAGATGGCTGCACCACCATACTCGCCGCCCAATGCCAGGCCCTGCGCCATGCGCAACACGATCAGGATGATGGGAGCGATCGTGCCGATGCTTTCATAGTTGGGCAGGATACCGACCAGGAATGTCGACAGACCCATGATGACGATGGTCATCAGGAAGGTGTACTTGCGACCGATCATGTCGCCCAACATGCCGAACACCAGCGCGCCGAACGGACGCACGATGAAGCCGGCCGCGAAAGCCAGCAGCGCGAACACATTGCGTGTGCTTTCCGGGAACGCGGTAAAGAACTGCGCCCCGATGATGGCGGCCAAAGAGCCGTACAGATAGAAGTCGTACCACTCGAAAATGGTGCCCGCGGAGGAGGCCATGATGACCTTCCTTTCCTCGCGGGTCATCGGGCGGGACCGTTCCCGCACATTTGTAGCTGTGTCAACTGTCGCCATTTTCATACTCCATATGTGTCCAGGCTATTTGCCAGACGGTGGGAACCCGCAGTCGGCCTGCGGATCGCATTTGCTGCTCCGATCACCCAGACCGAAGACGTTGTTTTCTCTCAGGTTTCTTGCCACCTGCTTCTGCTCCCTTTCGTAAGAACCCAAGCTACATGTCTCCGGGACACTTTGACGTCGATGAACGGCCTCAAGCTCTTGCGTCGGCGAGTAGATTCAGAGGGCGGATCAGCAGGCCATCTCATTGCTTTCAGCTTCCAAAGATCTCATCTACCCATAGAGATTGAGAGGTATCCAGACGACTGGTAGTCGTCATGTCTTGCGCTAAAAATTCGGTCGCTAGACGCATGTACTTAGCTACCGTGCTGGACTGTGGTTAAGTTTGCTTACGCCAAGGTTTCATTTGGTCAGCCTTGGCCTGGGCTGAGGGTATGTCCTTAGGAGTCCGGTGAATCGGGTTGGGCCACGAGGCCAACCAGGCGCTTTGTTTGTGGATGTGTTGATGAGCGCTCGGCGGTGTCCAACCCTGTGTTTTGGCGCGGGCGGCGCGCACGTTCTACCTGCTGCAGTTGTGCAAACGATTTTTGCGAACAGCCAAGGCCGAGGCGCTGCTGTGGGCCGGATAGCCGTCGCGCTGTTCTGTCGTGTTGAGTCGGCATCCATCCACTGGAAGCCGTTCACGCTAAGCTTGTCGAAGCGCCGCGCGAGCTTCGACAAGTCTGCCATGAGCCCGTTGAAGGGCTCAGCCCGAACGGGTGTTCCCATTTCAAAGATGCCGATTCAGATGTCGATGGAGATGCCAATTCAATAGCTGCGTGAGCGCACTTTCCTTTTCGTCCTTCGCCAACCATGCCGTCCCCATCCCATCCCGCATCCACCGTCGTATGGCTGCACCCCGAGGCGCCTGCCAAGCCTGCAGAGGGTGCGCCGTGCAATGGCTGCGGGCTGTGTTGCCTGGCCGAGCCCTGCCCGCTGGGCGTGGTGGTGTCGCGGCGGCGCAAGGGCGCGTGCGTTGCGTTGCGCTGGAGCGATGCCGAGCAGCGCTACCTGTGTGGCATGGTGTCCGACCCCGGGGGCGTGACGGGTTTGACGCATGCTTGGGCGGTGCGAGCGATGGCTGCCCTGGCCCGGCGCTGGATCGCATCGGGTGTGGGTTGTGATGCGCGGCTGCAGACGCAGCCGTTGCCTCCGTCGTTGCCACCCACCTCCGATGGGTAGTGCGCAGCGTCTGCTGGGTGATAGCTATGGTTTTTATAGCTATCAGCGCTTTGCCATCAAGCGCTAGAGGCCTGTTTGACTCAAATTTCTGCGGTGACAGCGGCATGAGCGTAGCCCGGCGCGGCGCCGGTCCTGCGCCGCGCGAGGTGCACGCCCGCCAGCATGCAACGCACAGAGCCTCCTGCCTGCTCAACCGTGGGCACTGCCAGTGGCAGCAGGCGCGCGCTGCGTTCGATGGTGCCGCGCTGTGCGGGTGTCAGGCTGGCCTCAGCGCGATGCGATAGTGCCAGCACCCGGCCCTGGGAGCCTGTGAGTTCCAGCGCGTTGCCTGCAAATTCACCGATCTGGTGGGCGGTCAGCTCGATGACTTCGCGGCCCGTCTCGTGCAGGCGCTCGCGCACCGCGTCGCGCCGGGCGGCGTCGGTGATCATGTGGAAGCCGCCCATCGCAAACGCAGTGCCCACACAGAGCATCACGTTGGTGTGATAGCAGGGTCGGCCTTGTGTGTCGGCCGTCGCAAACACCATGGGCTCGTAGTTGAAGTGGGTGCAAAAGCGCTCCAGCGCCACCGGGTTGGCGCGGTTCGACAGCGCGGTGTAGGCCACGCGCGCGATGTGGTCCAGCACCATCGCGCCCGTGCCTTCCAGATACACGCCGTCGGCCTCCAGGCCGGAGTAGTCGATCACGTCTTGCACGCGGTATTCGGCCTTGAGCAACTCGATCACATCGCTGCGTCGCTCGCGGCGGCGGTTGTTGGCCACCATGGGGTAGATCGCCACATGCCCGCCCGCATGGGTCGAGAACCAGTTGTTGGGGAACACCGCGTCGGGGGTATTGCGCTCTCCCAGGTCGTCGAACAGGTGCACGCGCACGCCTGCGGCTTCCAGCTGCGCCGCGGCAGTGGTGACCTCGGCATGGGCCCGGCGCGCCGTCTCGGCTGCGTGTTGGGTGGGCGTGAGGGTCTGAAAGGTGTTGTCGGCCGCGGTTTCGGGGTTGGGGCGAAAGCGGTGGGGGCGCACCATCACGACGGCGCTGGGAGCTTGGGCAGAGGATTGCATGGGGGATGGCGTTAAGGGGAGTCTCTTTTCAAACCGTGTCACCACTGGGGCTTGGACCCGGCGTGGCGTGAAGAGAATTTTCTCGGCAGCCGCCCGCAAACAATAGGCATCAGACTGGTCAAAATGAGTCAAAAATTGGCGATATGCCACCCCAAGGAGACACAGTGACCAAACTCGATGACACCGACCGCGAAATCATCAGCATCCTGCGTGCCGACGCACGCACGCCCGTTTCTGCATTGGCGCAGAAGCTTCGCGTATCGCGCGGCACCGTGCACAACCGGCTGCACAAAATGGAGGAGAGCGGCGTCATCGTCGGCTACACCGTGCGACTGCGGCCCGATTCAGAACCCCAGCGCATCCGCGCCTGGATGAGCATCGCGGTAGAGGGCAACGCCGCACCCGAGGTGATCCGGACCCTGCGCGGCGAGCCCATGGTGGGCACGCTGCACACCACCAACGGCCGCTGGGACATCGTGGCCGAGGTGCGCGCCGAAAGCCTGGAGGCGTTTGATGCCGCGCTGGGACGCATCCGCCTCACGCCCGGCATTGCCAATACCGAAACCAGCATCCTGCTGTCGACCTACAAGGTGTGAAGTCGCCCTCGGCAGCACGGCGCCTCTGGCGCGTTGGCGACAGTCCCTAGGGGGTTTCCTGCATGCTGCAGCGCACCCAAGTGCAGTCCAATGGATAGATCTTTGTCTTTGCTGTTTTCAGGAGCCCGCCATGCAACGTCGTCACATCATCCAATGGGGAGCCGCCAGCCTGGCCGCCCCCGCGTTCATGGCGCAGGCCCAGAGCTTTCCGAGCAAACCCATCAAACTCATCATCGCGTTCCCCGCAGGCGGCCCCACCGACATCACCATGCGCTCGCTGGCCGACAGCGCCAGCAAAATCCTGGGCCAAACCGTGATCGTCGAGAACAAGCCCGGCGCGGGCGGCACCTTGCCCGCCCAGGCCCTGCAGACCGCCCTGGCAGACGGCTACACCGTGGCCCAGATCCCGCTGGGCGTGTTCCGCCTGCCTTACACCACCAAGATCAATTGGGACCCGGTCAAGGACATCAGCTACGTGCTCAATGTCACCGGCTACGCGTTTGGCCTGGTCGTGCCGGCCGACTCGCCGCTCAAGACCTGGACCCACTTTGTGGCCTGGGCCAAGGCCAACCCCGGCAAGCTCAGCTACGGCTCCACCGGCACCATGACCAGCCCGCACCTGACCATGGAACTGATCGCCCAGCAGCTCGGCCTGGAGCTGCTGCACGTGCCCTACAAGGGCAGCGCCGACCTCATGCAGTCCATCCTGGGCGGGCAGATCATGGCCGCCGCCGACTCCACCGGATTTGCCCCCCAGGTCGAGGCCGGCAAGCTGCGCGTGCTCAACACCTGGGGCGCTGAGCGCCTGGCGAAATTCCCCGATGCTCCGACGCTCAAGGAGCTGGGTCTGGACCTGGTGCAAAACTCGCCGTTTGGCATCGGCGCCCCCAAGGGCACGCCCGAAGCGGTGGTCAAGCGCCTGCACGACGCCTTCAAACAAGCCATGGAGCAAGAAAGCTACCGCACTGCCCTGGGCCGCTACGACATGGTGCCGATGTACATGAGCACCACTGCGTACCAGAAGTTTGCGCAAGACACTTTTACGCGGGAGAAGGCGCTGGTGGAGAAGCTGGGGCTGGCGAAGCCGCAGTGAGGCATGTGCTGAAACACATCGGCGCTCTTGCTATTGAATAAATAGCTGCTAGCGCTTATGGGATAAGCGCTGGCGGTCTTTTTGACTCAAAATTGCCCTGGCCACCTCGGCAAACCCCGCGCCCCGCTCGCCCTGCGTCACATAGTGCGGCAAGTGGGTAAGCTGCGGCACGAAGCGGGCGATGTTGGCCACGCCGATGCTGTGCGGGAAGTGCTCGAACATGATCTGGTCGTTGGTCGAATCGCCCACGTAGACCCAGCGGTCCATCTCGGCATCCAGATCCCGCCCGAATAACTCGCGCACGATCCAGCGTGCCCCCTCCAGTTTGTTGTGAGAGCCATACCAGCCGTTGATGTGGATGCTGCTGACCGTGGCGTTCATGCCCGCAGCGCGCATGATCTGCACGCAATGGTCGATGGCAGCCTGGGGCAGGGTGGTGAACTCGCTGTGGTCAATGGCGATATCGCACTCGCGGCCGGGTGAGTCGGTGGCTCGCTGGGCCCCCGCCACTTCACGCTCTATGGTTACGAGGACTTCCTGCATGCTCGCATAGTTACTCGCACGGGTTGTCTCATCTTGTTGGTATTGCTTGGCGAGCGTGCCATCGGCCGTCCGCGTCATAGCGACAGCGCCATTCTCTGCCACGATGGCGTCCACGGGCCAAGTGAGTGCGAAGGGAGCGCTCCATCCCACGGGTCTACCAGTGACAGGAATGATATGCAATCCTGCAGCCTTCAGATGGATGAGCGCTTCGAGCGCTTGGGAGGTAATTTCACCCTCCGTGGTGAGGGTGTCATCAATGTCGGTGAATAAGCCCGCAATCTGTGGCGCAGCGACAGTGGGCCAAGAGGAAAAGGCTTTCAAAGCGCGGCTTTCATGATGGGTTTTTCGATCCACCGATACCAAAGCAGGCTGATGAGCACAATGCACACTGGCATTGCCAGCAGGTAGGGTAGAACTGCCGGGGTACCGTCCAGCGCCCACTGCACGCGCAGTCGCCCCGCCCAGTCGAGTAAGAACGTATGCAGCAGATACAGGCTGTAAGAGGCGTCACCTACCGCCACCAACCACCGAGGAGGCGAGTAGCGGGTTTGCTCCAGCGTCAGCGCCACGACCAAGGCACTGAGTCCCATAAGTCCGAAGCTGATTGCACGCAGTACTTCCACGCGGTCGAAGAAGGGTGAAGTCATGCCTAAAGAGAGGCCTGCAATCATTAGCAATACGCACAGTGGGATGGTGCTGCCCGGGCGCATGAAAAAGCCTGCACGGATCGTATAAAAGTGGGCCAGCAGGGCTCCCGCGAGAAACTCCAGCCCGAGTCCGGTGAGTAGGTAGCGCAGTGGTTGGCGACCCTCCACAACACCGGCAGGGTCAACCAATAACCAACCAATCCCCCAGGCTGCCAGCACCGACATAACCCAGATGATTGCTTTGATTTGGTAGCGAGCTGGCAATAGAGCGATCAGACCGATCCACAGATAAAAGTAGATCTCCATCGTTAACGACCAAGCAGGCGACAACCAGTTATCCCATATGTTGGGATATAGCAGCAGGGTGCTGAACACCATCTTTTCCAATGCAGGAAGCTGCTCTTGGTGCACGTAGACGGTCACCAAAGCGATTGCCAGCAACACGGGCCAGTAGCCGAGATAGATGCGCAGTAGTCGCTTTTTGGTGAACGCCCAAATACCGCGCATAGGAACAGTGCGCTGGGCTGAACGGTATACAACGAAGCCGCTGAGCGCGAAAAAGATGTCTACGCCAGAGAATCCCCAGCGCGCCAACCCGCTGGTCAGCGACAGTATCGGAACCAGATCCCAATGCGGGTGCATGTGAAAGAAAAGCACCATCAGCGCGGCAATCCCTCGCAGAGCCTGGATCCAGTGCAGGTCGTTCTTAACGGGGTTTTGCGCTGCCATCAATTCCATCCGAAGGTTGCAAGAAGCGCTGCACTTTGTGTTTTCAATCGAAATTTTGCTTTTAGGCCTAGTGGCGATATAGCCATTTGCTGGCCCCGAGAAAATTCACCGCCATACCCAACACGCTGCCGGCACATGCATAGATGCCAAGCCAAAAGGGGGTTTGGGCTAGCTTCCAGGCCAAAACTGAATAAGTGGCCAAATTGATCAAACCGCCGCCGAGCATGAGGCCCAGATACTGCACATATTCGCGCCAAATGCCCATGTTGGCCGACCGCCCTGCAAAGCTGAAGTGGCGATTCAGTATCCAGGTTGTAGTTGCTGCGGCCAAGAATGAGGCGACGCGCGCACCATATACCCCCAACAGATCGCGCAATACAGTAAGTAGGGTCACATCCACGGCGAGACCCACAATTCCTACAATGCCAAACCACAACAAACTTCGGTTGAGCTTCATTGCGTGATGCTGACGTTTCCGGTTTCTTTGACGCTCAGATAAACGAATCGCTTGAGTTCGCGACGCATTTGGGTGATGCCATGAAGGATCAGGCCACTCACTCCGGACACCACTCCGCAAAGCATCAAGCCCGTGACCAAGCCGAGAGTGGGAAATCGTCGGACCATTCCGGTAAGCTGAAACTCCATAACAATCGGGGTTGCAAGCGCGATAGAGATGAACATGAGAACCAGCCCCAGCCAGCCGAAGAACTGCAGAGGTTTCTCACTGAGCACTAGTCGCCCAATGGTCTTTAGAATTCGCCAGCCATCCCGATAGGTCGAGAGTTTGCTGATCGAGCCTTCTGGGCGTGTTCCATAGGGCGTGTCAATTTCTGCGCAGGGCATTCGCAGTTCCAACGCATGGACGTTCAATTCGGTTTCAATCTCAAAGCCGTGTGACTGTGCTGGAAAGGATTTGACGTATCGACGAGAGAAAACGCGGTATCCCGATAGCATGTCTCTGAAGCTGCCGCCAAAGATCTGCTGCACGCAACCCGTCAGCAGTTTGTTGCCTAAGCGATGGCCTGGGCGATAAGTAACCCCCGGGCCTGATTCGTACTCTACGCGGGCACCAACAACCATGTCTAACCGTTGATTGATCAGGGTATCAATGAGTTTGCGCACCGAAGGTGCGTGGTATGTCGCATCGCCATCCACCATCACATAGACATCGGATTCCACGTCCGCGAACATCCGGCGGACGACATTGCCTTTCCCGCGCAGGGAAACGTGGATGACGGTGGCGCCATGAGCTGCCGCGACTTTGGCCGTTTCGTCTGTTGAGTTGTTGTCGAAGACATACAAATGGGCTTCTGGTAATGCTGCCTTGAAACCGTCGAGCACTAACCCGATTGCGAGGGCCTCGTTAAAACATGGAATAACGACCGCAATATTCGGATATGGTGATTTTTTGGGGTCCATGTCTTGATTTATTTAGAGATGAATTTTAGGCTGGAGACTCCCGCAGTGACGGCGCCTTCTTCGGGTGCTGAGTGACGTGCATAGAGTGCCGGGAATAGAACCAAGGGCGCGATAAAAAATGTCAGTAGATATCGATATTCGCCTGCAATTGAAAAACCGAAAACCGCTGCGAGATGCAGCGCCAGTACTCCACAGATGATGGTCCCTGCGTAATCTCTGCGATGCCAAGTGCGGAAGCATCCATATATTATTAAAATTAGCCCCACCCATGGCGTCCATAAGATGAATCTGTAATTAAGAGAAAAATCAAACCACTTTGAAATAGTTCGATGAATCGCGCCATTGCGGAAGCGAGGCTCCGAATGCGATAAGGTCTTGGGTAAAATAATCTCGGCGCTTGCTAGGCCGGGAATCCCGCCATTGGCAAATGCCGAGTATAAGAAAATATTAATTCGACTGGCTGCAAATGCTGGGAAATTGTGCCAAACATTGTAGATAAAAAAATCTTGTAAAATCACATTCTTTTCATTTTTTTGTAGAGCCATCAATTGAGGGCCTTCAAGAAAATAAACCAGTGGATCCCAGTAGTAGTGATCATAGAATTTTCTTATGTTTTCAATGCTCTTGCCGCTGGAGGTTAATGCTGCAACTGTCCCAGAAGTTACGCGTGGTTCATTTCGTTCCCACAGGCCCATTGGACGCTCTTCGAGAAAACCGACGGTTTCGTATAGTGCTAGTGGATAAAATATTCCGTGAGATTCTCTTTTGAAATGCGAATTGGCAAAAATGGCAACGATGCACCATGGAAGCACAAGTGCCATCAATCGCCAACGGCCTGTTTTGGGTAGGGCAATGATTAATGCAATCAATGCCAATATGCTGATAATTCCATTGGGGCGGGCAAAAAGAGCAAAGGGAACTGTCAGGAGGAGCATCCAGCACGCGGTACGATCTATTTTTCGTGTGCGGTAACTGCGCCAAATTTCAAATAGCATCCCAATTGTGCAAATCGCATATATCCCATCTCCGTAGAGGCTGCTGGAGTAATAAACAACACTGGGTGCAAGCGCAATACAGAACAGGCTATACAAAAAACTCTTGTACATTCGATGGCGCAGCATCCAGTTTAAAATTCGAGTGCAAATCAGAGCGCAGACGACCATTTGAAAAATGATCGGAATTTCTGTCAAGCGCCAAGAGCCGTAAAAAATCAGGTTGTATAAATACCAAAATGCTGGTTTTCCGGATGCGAAGCTTCGATCTGTCTCAACTTCCAGCATGATGGCTAGGCTATCTTGGCCCAAAACTCCTGGCCAGCACGCAATTAACCAGGCGGAATAGCAAACAATCAGAAAGAAAAGCAAGCTAAAAAAGCGCTGAAATTCTGTCGTTTGATGAAATCTTCTTGCGAAAATTTGAGCTAAGGAGCTGACTGAATTTGTCTTGTGGGCTGAGGGTTTCCATTTCAAGGCTTGTTTTTCGATACAGTGCCAGCTTAAATAAGCTAATAGGAAAGTAGCAGTCAGAGCTAGAAGGAGGGTGCCTACAAAGCCTAAAGAGGGCCATGTGTAGAGAATAATTGTTTGCTGGATCGGAAAAGCAAATAGGTAAATTCCGTAAGACGGATCGCCCCAGCGCCCTGCTCGTCGGATAAAGGGGCTTGCTTGCGTGCCAGCATAAATCACAGCAAACGGTAATCCTATTAATAATGCTGTGTGTCGCCAGCCAACGGCCCAAGTGGCGATAACCGCGATGCTAAGTAGGCCAGCCCATAGTGCCGGGCGGCGGCTCCAGTGGGATTCCAGCGAATACAGCGCAGCACCGGCCAGAAAAAAGGCTGACAATTCGCGGCCGTAGTTCACAGCTCCCGTCAAGTCGGCGTTGCTGAGTGCCAAGAACCCGGCAATCAGGAGCGCAATGCACAGCAGAAATACTCGGGTGTACTTCAGCAGGCCAAGCAAGCCCGCCAAGCCCAATGCAATGTAGCAACGCACTTCGATCGGGATGGTCCACAGTGAGCCGTTGACACCTAGCGGATATGGGTTTTTTTCGAAAACACCCGGCAGAACGAAGTGGATTTTCATCCACAGCCCTTGCAGATAGTTAGCTGTAGCGCGGTGCGTCAGGTATTCGTTGATGGGTAGCTCAGTGACTAGCGTGCCTAAGCCATAAGCGACAATGATGATTGTGGCTGTTAAGGCGGGCCAGATCCGCAAAAATCGCCTGAGGGCAAAACGCCAAAGGCTTGGATCCCGCTGCCAGCTGGCCGTGACCAAATACCCGCTGATCACGAAAAAAATCGTCACAGCCAAGCCGCCCAAGCTGTGTACGCCGAAGAATGTGGGCTCCATTTGCCCAGTTAATGCGTAATGGTGGCTGTAAAGCACTATCGATGCCGCCACTATGCGTATTGCGTCGAAATTGTTACTCGGTGGGGCTGTTGCTTTGCCTTGCTGTGATACGAGCATGGTGATTCTCGGCCTTCTTACGCGCTCGTTTGCAACGCCAACCCCGCATGCTCCCGCAGCGGATGAAAATGAATCTTCGGAAACCGCTCCTGCGCCAACCGCACGTCATAAGGGCTGGTGCACAGATAAGCCAGCGTGTCTGCCGCGTCATGCGCCAAACGCAACGGGTAGGCGTCTGTGAACGCGCGAAGGTCGGCCGGGGTGTCGGCGGTGATCCAGCGGGCGCCGGTGTACTGGCAGCCTTCCAGTCGCACGTCGGCATCGTATTCAGCCTTCAAGCGATGCTGCACCACTTCAAACTGCAACTGACCCACGGCGCCCAGCAGCATGTTTCCGCCAGCGTCGGGCTTGAAGACCTGGATCGCGCCCTCTTCACCCAGCTGGGCCAGGCCTTGCTGCAGTTGCTTGGTGCGCAGCGGATTCTTGAGCACCACGGTCATGAACATTTCAGGGGCAAAGAAGGGCAGTCCGGTGAACTGCAGGTTGGCGCCGTCGGTGATGGTGTCGCCCAGTTGCACGCCGCCGTGCGTGGTGAAGCCGATGATGTCGCCCGCGTAGGCTTCTTCCACCGCTTCGCGGCGTTGCGACATGAAGGTCACCACGCTGGTGGGGCGCAGCTCCTTGCCGGTGCGTTGCACCTTGAGCTTCATGCCGGGCATGTATTTGCCCGAGGCCACTCGCACAAAGGCGATGCGGTCGCGGTGGTTCGCGTCCATGTTGGCCTGCACCTTGAACACCACACCGGCGAAGCCTTCGTCTTCGGGCTGGATGGTCTTGACGACAGGTTGCTTGTTCACCTGCAGTGTGCTGATGCGTGGGCCGGGTGGGGGCGACATGTCCACCACCGCGTCCAGCACCTCCATCACACCGAAGTTGTTGACGCCGGAGCCAAAGAACACGGGTGTGAGCTTGCCTGCCAGAAAATCTTCACGGCTCCATGCGGCCGATGCGCCAACGGCCAGTTCCATGCTCTCCAGCGCATCGTCAAAGCTTTGGCCGAAGCGCTTGCGCAGTCGGTCGGACTCGGTCAGTGGCACCACCTCAAAGTCTTTGGGGCCCCGATCGCTGCCGGGGGTGAACACCGTCATGCTCTGCGTGCGCAGGTTGATGATGCCGCCGAAGCTTTTGCCCTGGCCCACAGGCCAGGTGATGGGGCAGCAGGGCATGCCCAGTTCGCGCTCCACCTCGTCCAGGATGTCCAGCGGGTCACGCACTTCGCGGTCCATCTTGTTGACGAAGGTGATGATGGGCGTGTCGCGCTGGCGGCAGACTTCGATCAGGCGGCGCGTCTGCGCTTCCACACCGTTGGCGGCGTCGATGACCATCAGGGCAGAGTCAACGGCCGTCAACACGCGGTAGGTGTCCTCGCTGAAGTCCTTGTGGCCAGGCGTGTCGAGCAGGTTGACCACGTGGTCACGGTATTCCATCTGCATCACGCTGGAGGCCACCGAGATGCCGCGCTGCTTTTCAATCTCCATCCAGTCGGACGTGGCGTGGCGGCTGGCCTTGCGACCTTTGACCGCGCCCGCGATCTGGATCGCGCCCGAGAACAGCAGCAGCTTTTCTGTCAGCGTCGTCTTGCCCGCGTCGGGGTGGGAAATGATGGCAAAGGTGCGGCGGCGCCGGGTTTCTGGGGCGTAGGACACAAGGGTTCCTGAATGGGGTGGGCGCGGGGCGGATCGCCTTGCGCGGGAGTCGGTCGGCCTGTGCCTGCGAGGGAGTCGCAGGTTGGCGGTCATGGGATTTTACCGTTCCGTCCAACGCAGATCGTGGTTTCTCGGGGTGCCGTGGCGCTGGCAGGGCACTTGCTTTTATAATCCGCCGATCCGAGGAGCGTTGCAGCGTCCCCAGCACAGGCGGGGCGTGAGGCTCGGAGTCATCTAGCAACGACGCTCATCCACTTATCGTGTGGTGAGCTTTTTCACTTTCGCGACCAGTGGTTTTTCAAACATGCTTTGGAGCAAGAAACCATCATGAACGCACGCGTCAACGCCCCAGTCAACACCGACTGCATCATTGCCGACATCGGCCTGGCCGCATGGGGCCGTAAAGAAATCCGCATCGCTGAAACCGAGATGCCTGGCCTGATGGCCATCCGCGAGGAGTTTGCTGGCCAGCAGGCGCTCAAGGGCGCCCGCATCACGGGCAGCCTGCACATGACGATCCAGACCGCCGTGCTGATCGAGACGTTGCAGGCCTTGGGCGCCGAAGTGCGCTGGGCCTCGTGCAACATCTTCTCCACGCAAGACCACGCCGCCGCTGCCATTGCTGCTTCAGGCACCCCCGTGTTCGCCATCAAGGGTGAAACCCTGGCCGAATACTGGGACTACACCCACCGCATTTTTGACTTTGGCCCCGCAGGCAGCGAAGGCGAAGGCCCCAACCTGATCCTGGACGACGGCGGCGACGCCACGCTGCTGATGCACCTGGGCCAGCGCGCCGAGAAGGATGCATCTCTGCTGGACAACCCCACCAGCGAAGAAGAAACCTGCCTGTACGCCTCGATCAAGGCCAAGCTGGCCGTGGACCCGACCTGGTACACCCGCAAGAGCGCCCAGATCATCGGCGTGACCGAAGAGACCACCACCGGCGTGCACCGCTTGAAGGAAATGTCGGCCAAGGGCACGCTGCTGTTCCGCGCGATCAACGTCAACGACTCGGTGACCAAGAGCAAGTTCGACAACCTGTACGGTTGCCGCGAGTCGCTGGTGGACGGCATCAAGCGCGCCACCGACGTGATGATCGCCGGCAAGGTGGCCTGCGTGGCCGGCTACGGCGACGTGGGCAAGGGCAGCGCCCAGGCCCTGCGCGCGCTGTCGGCCCAGGTCTGGGTGACCGAGATCGACCCCATCAACGCCCTGCAGGCCGCGATGGAAGGCTACAAGGTCGTCACGATGGAATACGCCGCCGACAAGGCCGACATCTTCGTGACCACCACCGGCAACAAGGACGTGATCACCCACGACCACATGAAGGCCATGAAGGACCAGGCCATCGTCTGCAACATTGGTCACTTCGACAACGAGATCCAGGTCGCCACGCTCGAGCAGTACGAGTGGGAAGAGATCAAGCCCCAGGTGGACCACGTGATCTTCCCGGACGGAAAGCGCATCATCCTGCTGGCCAAGGGCCGCCTGGTGAACCTGGGCTGCGGCACGGGCCACCCGAGCTTCGTGATGTCCAGCTCGTTTGCCAACCAGACCATTGCCCAGATCGAGCTGTTCATGCACAAGGACCGCTACGAGAACGGCCAGGTCTACGTGCTGCCCAAGCACCTCGACGAAAAGGTCGCCCGCCTGCACCTGAAGAAGGTCGGCGCCATGCTGACCGAGCTGTCCGACGAGCAGGCCGCCTACATCGGCGTGTCCAAGCAAGGCCCTTACAAGCCTGATACCTACCGCTATTGAGTCCCTTGGGACGGCCCGATGCCGTCCCATGTGGGCCGACCCCCACGCAGGCTGGAAAACCGGGCCTGCTGGGGGCGCTGACTTTGCGGCATGCCTGTTGCAGGCGCTCTGGAGTTGTGATTGGGTTACTCCTGAAATAATAGCTGCTAGCGCTTGATGGATAAGCGCTAGAGGCCATTTTCATTCAAAAAGGATGGGCGCATGCGCGCAGATATTTTCTTGGTAGAAGCTGGCCATGCGTCAACCCGTTCGCAGGCGCAGCGGCTGATTGCCGCGGGTGTTCAGTGGCGCCTGTCGCCGCTGTCGCCGTGGCAGAAGGTGAGCAAGAATGGGGATGACATCCCGTCCATTGCCGAGGTCCATCTGCTTGATGACGCTGAGGCCAAGTACATCTCGCGCGGCGGGCTCAAGCTTGAAGGGGCGCTGCTGGCGCTGGGGCTGTCGGTGGCTGGGCGGCGCTGTCTGGATGTGGGGCAGAGCACCGGTGGTTTTACGGATTGCCTGCTTCAGCAGGGCGCGGACCAGGTGATTGGCGTGGACGTGGGGCATGACCAACTGCACGATCAGCTGCGGAGCGACTCGCGGGTGGTCTGTGTGGAGGGTGTGAATGCGCGTTCGCTCACACCGCAGGCGCTGGAGCTGGCCTGTGACGTGGCGCTGTCCGAAGTCATCGAGACCGAAGAAGACAACGAAACCCAGCCTGAGGCCCCCTACAGCTGGATGCGCAACGGCGGCCAGGTCGACGAGGAGTACGACGACAGCGACGACGCCAAGGACAAGGACATCGAGCACTTCAAGTCCGAGCGTGCAGCCCGTGCCAAGGCCCGGGAGCAAGGCACGCTGCCGGTGGAGCGCCGACGCCGCGCTGATCGCGCGGAGGTCAACATCACGCCGGAGTTTGGTGTGGTGACCGGCGATTTGTCGTTCATCTCTCTCACGCTGGTGTTGCCCGCTCTGGTGCCGCTGCTGGCGGCAGACGGCGACCTGCTGATGCTCGTCAAGCCGCAGTTCGAGCTGCAGCCGGGGCAGGTGGGCAAGGGCGGCATCGTGCGCGATGAGTCGCTGTATGCGGTGGTTGAAAAGCGCATCCGTGATTGCTGCGCCGAGCAGGGCTTGGTGGTCAAGGCGTGGCTCGACAGTCCAATCCACGGTGGTGACGGCAACCGAGAATTTTTTGTTTATGCGAGGAGGGCTGCATGACTGCTGCCAGCGCACAAGGCACCGGGTTTCCGGTGAGCTTCGAGTTTTTTCCACCCAAGACCCCGGAAGGTGCCGAGAAGCTGCGCGCAGTGCGCCAGCAGCTGTACGTCTTGCACCCGGACTTTTGCTCGGTGACCTACGGAGCCGGCGGTTCCACCCAGGAGGGCACGTTTGGCACCGTGCGTGAAATCCTGGCAGAGGGGGTCAGTGCTGCCTCGCATTTTTCGTGCATTGGCGCCACGCGCCAGTCTGTGCGCGAACAGCTCGCCACCCTCAAGGCCATGGGCGTGAAGCGCCTGGTGGCCTTGCGGGGTGACCTGCCAAGTGGGTATGGCGCAGGCGGCGAGTTCCATTACGCCAGCGACCTGGTGGCATTTATCCGTGCAGAGACTGCCAGCGACTTCCAGATCGAAGTGGCCGCCTACCCCGAGGTGCATCCGCAGGCCAAGTCGCCGGATGCCGACCTGCAGGCGTATGTGGCCAAGGTGCGGGCGGGCGCTGATGCCGCCATCACCCAGTATTTTTACAACAGCGATGCGTATTTCCGCTTTGTGGAAGACGCCCATCGCCTCGGCGCGGATGTGCCCGTGGTGCCGGGGATCATGCCGATTTCCAGCTCCACGCAGCTGATGCGCTTTTCTGACGCCTGTGGCGCGGAAATCCCGCGCTGGATCCGGTTGCGCTTGCAATCGTTTGGCGACGACACCGCCAGCATCAAGGCATTCGGGCTGGACGTGGTGACAGACCTGTGTGACCAACTGCGCAGTGCGGGCGTGCCTGCGCTGCATTTTTATACGATGAACCAGAGTGTTGCGACCCTGGAGATTTGCCGTCGGCTGGGGATTTGATCAGTGCCTTCATTGGCTACCATTGCTTCTTCAAAAAATTTTGCCGAGGGATGGGGTTGTCATGAAATTTGGAGGCGTTGCCATCTTGCTGGTCTTGTGCGGGGGAATGGCGGAGGTGCAGGCGCAGCTGCGTTATCACTGCCGCGATGACCGTGGGAACACGTTCACGTTGTCACGTCCTTGCCCGGAAGGATCCAGAACCACTGCCGCGGTGGCTGGGCCAGCCCCTGCACAGTATTCGTCACCGCGGTATGACAACACGCCGGTTCGCTCTGCTCCGGAAACGCCGGACCACCACCAGTACATGAGCGCGCGTTGTAGAGCGCTGGATGACAATATGCGGGCGGGCTATTCCCGTGGCATCAAGGCCGATGTACTCGAAGGAATGCGGCGCGAGTATCGGAGGGACTGCCGCGAGGAGGAGCAGGATGCGCAATCACGGCTGTCCACCGAGCGCAGGACCAGGGAGCGGGAGCGAAGGGACGGCGAAAAAGCGTCCCAGCAGGCTGCGCAAGCTTCGAGGGAGCAAGAGGAGCGCGCGGCTCAGCAGTGTGCGGAATCGCGTCGCATCCTTGCGAACAAGCGCGCCAGGACGGATTTGACGGAGGGTGAACGCAATGACCTTCGGCGATTTGAAGAGGCGTTTCTGGCCAGATGCAGGCGCTGAATTCATGCGCTGGGCCCTTTCGCTATCGGCGTTGCTTTTACTGACTTCGGTCTCGCACGGGGCGGAGCGTGCGGACGCTCCCGAGCAATTTCTGGGGCAGTTTGACGCGGGTGTGGAGCTTGAGGCGCAGGATGCGGAGATGCTTCCTCCAAAGCCAGAGATCGTGGAAAACGATGAATCGGTTCCGGCAGAGACTGGAATTGCCTCGTGGTACGGCCCCGGTTTCCACCGCCGCAAGACCGCCAGTGGGGAGCGTTTCGACATGTTTGCAATGACGGCGGCCCATCGCACGCTGGCTTTCGGAACGCTGATCTGTGTGCGCAGTCAGGTCACAGGTCGCGGGGTCGTGGTGCGTGTCAATGACCGCGGGCCCCACGTGCGCGGTCGCGTCGTGGATTTGAGCCGCGCAGCGGCCATTGAATTGGGGCTGCACGGCCTGGGGCTCAAGCCTGTCGAGGTCGTGCCCTTGCCCCCGGGGCGATCAACCTGTCAAGACGACTGAGCGACTTGCCTTCGGCTGGCAGCCCTCAGCCCTCAGCCCAATGATGGGTTGTCAAAACGACTTTCCCGCGAACGCGGATCAACCCCCGGATTCCAGCGTGTGCGTCGCGTGCTTGTCCTGAGTCAGCAACGCTGCCATTTGTGGCAACGCGTCTTTCAAGGCTGCTTTCAGCGTGAACGGCGGGTTGATCAGGAACATGCCGCTGGCCGGTAAGCCCGGGCGTTTGATGTCGCCCGCAGCGTTTTCGGTGAGTTTGCTGTTCTTGACGGTCAGCGTGGCGTGCAGCCAGCTCTTGCCGGCCTTGGTGGCCATGGTCTTGAGGCGACGGGGCAGGTCATGGGCCTCGGGGCGCGGGATGATGGGGTACCAGAACGCATAGGTGCCGGTGGCAAAGCGTTTGAGCGAGTCAGCCGCCATGTCCAGCACCTTGGCGTAGTCGCTCTTGATTTCATAGCTGGGATCGCACAGCACCAAAGCGCGGCGGGCTGGTGGAGGCAGGAATTTTTTGATGCCTTCAAAACCATCTTCGTGCAGAACGGCGACTTGGCGGCCCGCCTCCAGTTGAGCGACATTGCCTGCCAGCGCACGCAAGTCGGTAGGGTGCAGTTCAAACAGTTTGAGCTTGTCGTGGTCACGCAGCAGGCGCTGAATGATGAAAGGGGAGCCGGGATACACGCGCAATGCGTTTCCTTGGTTGAAGGCGCGCACCATCTCCACGTAGGCCTGCAGCGCAGGGGTGAGGGTTGGCGTGTTGGCGGCGAACAGCCGGACCACTCCATCGACGGACTCCCCGCTGGTATTCGCGTAGTCGCCATCCAGACGGTACAGACCGGCACCCGCATGGGTGTCCAGCACGGTCAATGCCGCGTCTTTCTCTGTAAGGTGTTGCAAGGCGGCGATCAATACCGTGTGTTTAAGCACATCGGCATGGTTACCTGCGTGGAAGGCGTGGCGATAACTGAACATGGCGCTATGGTAACCAGTGCAGTGTTTACACTGGGTGAAATGGGGTAGCCGACCCATCATCGGCTTCGCGGTACTTCATGAAGTAATGCGGTTTTGTCATGGTCGCGGGTGGTGTACGCTCGCGCGCCGCGGCACAATCGGCGGTTGGTTGGTCAGGCTGTGACGTATTTGGCAAACAGGAAGCCTTTTGTTTCTACTCTCCGAACTGCCATAAAGCATGATCGCGATGGCGACCACTCTTTGGTCGCTCGCGCAGTCCGCTCCAGCATTTGTAACCCGCCCAAACCCGCCCGTCACGCTTTTCACCATGACCGATAGTTCTAGCCAAGCCCCAGCCAGCGGCGTCAGCCATGTGGATGCGCTGATGCCAGGGAGTCGGCTCGCAGAATTCGAGATCCTCTCTTTGCTGGGGGTTGGCGGTTTTGGCATGGTCTACAAGGCGTTTGACCATTCCTTGCACCGGGCCGTGGCCATCAAGGAGTACATGCCCTCCGCGCTGGCGGGGCGTGCGCAGGGGCAGTCGCTTTGGGTGCGGTCCTCGTCCGATCAGCAAACCTTCCAGACCGGATTGGCATCGTTTGTCGATGAAGCGCGTTTGTTGGCGCAGTTCGATCATCCCTCGCTCGTCAAGGTGTTCCGCTTCTGGGAGGCCAACAACACCGCTTATATGGTGATGCCGTTGTACAGCGGCATGACTTTCAAGCAGGCGCGCTCCCAGATGCGCACCCCGCCGCCTGAGATATGGCTGCGAAAGCTGTTGTGGACGGTGTTGGGCGCGCTGCGGGTGTTGCACGACGGAAATACGCTGCACCGCGATATTTCCCCCGACAATATTTTTCTGCAGGACAACGGGCCGCCTGTGTTGCTGGACCTTGGCGCGGCCCGGCATGCCATCAACGACCAGGACCGCAAACACACCGCGGTCCTCAAGGTGAATTACGCGCCCATTGAGCAGTATTCGGATGGCGATGAGGAACTGCGTCAGGGGCCCTGGAGCGATTTGTATTCACTGGCAGCGGTGGTACACGGCTGTCTTTGCAACGACACACCGTTACCTGCCACGTTGCGCTCCATCCGTGACCGCATGGTGTCGTTTCCGCGGGTTGCAAAAACCGTCAAACGGCAGTTCGGCGTAGAGTATTCGGCGCCCTTTGTAGCAGCTATCGCACAGTCATTGTCCCTGCGGCCGGAGGATCGTCCACAGAGCATCGACGCATTTCTGCAGACGATGGAGATGACTTCGCCGCCGGAAGGGGTGCAGCACTTCGATTTTCGAGCCGATCTGGGCGACATCTGGGTCGAGCCCGCCGATCAACCCGGTCTGGATCTGGTCACGCCCACCGTCGATGTCACGTCAGCCCCCAAAATGGTGGCTGAAATGCATGCACATGCCCAACGTGCGACGTCCAATGGTGCGGCTGAAGGAGGCAGTCATGCTGCGGCCCAAGATGAACTCGATACGGTGATGCTTGATCCGGGAGACACGGTCTTCATCGACGCTGTGGATACGGTGGCGGCTGAAGATTCCCGACACGATGCGGTGGTGCCTGCCCGGAAAGACTCGGGGGAACGCCATCACTTGCCGTCTGACCGGCGCCCCGCGAATGGTGATCGTGACACCGGGCGGTCCGCCAAAAAAACAAAATCCCTTCACCGCGCGCCAGTGATCTGGTTGATGGTGGGTGCTGTTGCCGTAGTGATCGCAGCAGCAGGACTGCGCTGGGCGCAGCAAGCGTCCGAGCCCAAAGACGACATCATCACGGAGATTGCAGAACCGCCGGCTTCTGTTGTCGCGGCGGACGCTGCGTTGGTGGATGCCAGCGCAAGTGCTCCCTCAGCAGAACTTGCTGCTTCCGCAGCCAGTGAGGCGGTGATGGCGGCGGAGGCCGCATCGGCAGTGGTGTCCGTCTCCAAACCAACGCCCCGCGCCGCGCCCAAACGGGTGGTGGCAGAGCCTGTGCCTGCACCTGTGGTGATGCAGGAGGAACCAACGCCCGAGCCTGCGCCGGTCGTGGTTGCGCCCAGGCCCAGGCCGACGCCGGTTCGGGTGCCGCCACCGCAGGAGGTGTGTGCGGACGCCAACTTCCTCGCGCGCCCCATGTGCATCCATCAGGAGTGCCAGAAGCCTTCCCAGGCCGGGCAGTCCATCTGCGTCGAAAACCGCCGTCGCTTTGAGGCCGAGGAGCAACGCCGCCGCCAGACACCCAATTGAGCAAGGATATTGGGTTCTGAAGGGGTCCGCTTTTGGGTGGATGAAGTGGAGTGCTTGCGTTGAAGTACGACAAATTCGTATAATCGAGGGCTTCGCAGCGCCTTTGTGGTCCCGCGGCGAGGATTTTCTGCCACCTAAGAGGCTTCCTTCAGAGAAGCACCGACCGTGGAAAAGGACCCGCCAAACCCTCTTTTAAAGAGAAAACTCATGACTGCTACTTTCAGCGCAAAGCCCGCTGAGGTTGTGCACGAGTGGTTTGTGATTGACGCGACCGACAAGGTCCTCGGACGAGTAGCCAGCGAAGTTGCTCTCCGTTTGCGCGGCAAACACAAGGCCATTTACACGCCTCACGTCGACACCGGTGACTTCATCGTCATCATCAACGCCGCCCAGATCAAGGTCACCGGCACCAAGTCCCTGGACAAGGTGTACTACCGTCACTCGGGTTACCCCGGCGGTATCACGGCGACGAACTTCCGCGACATGCAAGCCAAGCACCCCGGCCGCGCGCTGGAAAAGGCTGTCAAGGGCATGCTGCCCAAGGGCCCCCTTGGCTACGCGATGATCAAGAAACTCAAGGTGTACGGTGGTGCAGAGCATCCCCACACCGCCCAGCAGCCTAAAGTGCTGGAAATCTAAGGAGCCTTGAGATGATTGGTGAATGGAACAATGGCACCGGCCGTCGCAAGTCCAGCGTCGCCCGCGTGTTTCTGAAAAAAGGCTCCGGCAAGATCACGGTGAACGGCAAGGACATTCAGTCCTACTTTGGCCGCGAAACCTCGATCATGATTGCCAAGCAGCCGCTGATGCTGACCAACCACGCTGAAACTTTCGACGTGATGATCAACGTGCACGGCGGTGGTGAGTCCGGTCAAGCGGGCGCTGCCCGCCACGGTATCACCCGCGCTCTGATCGACTACGACGCGACGCTCAAGCCCGTACTGAGCCAAGCTGGCTTCGTGACGCGCGATGCTCGTGAAGTGGAACGTAAGAAGGTCGGCCTGCGCTCTGCGCGCCGCGCCAAGCAGTTCTCCAAGCGTTAAGCTTTGGCGTTTTGCTAGGATGTCCGCCTTGTTGGGCGGGCTCCCTTGCGAAGCTCTCCTCGGGAGTGCTTTACAGAGAAAAACCGCCCTCGGGCGGTTTTTTCGTTTAAGGTGCGTTTTTTCTTGCTAACCCGCCTTCCATGATTCGCTCGTTTCTGCCATGCGCCTTCGCTTGCTTCGCCGTCGGCTGACCATCAGCGCACCACGGGTGGCCATCCGCAGTGCCTTGCCGTGGCCTTTCCGTTGGGTGGCCTTGGCCGTGGTTTTTGGCTTTTGCGCGGCAGTGGCTTTGTGGGCATTCGAGTTTGGCAAATCCATTGCAGGCTTGGACTCGGTCTCGCGCGACGAGCTGCTCCAGCTCCGTGCGGAAGTCACCCGGTTGCGCGACGAAGGCAATGAACAGCAAACGGTGTCACACACGGCGGACAGTCTTCTGGTGGCCGAGCGTGCGACCAAAGAGAGCCTCATGGCGCAGGTTCGGCAGCTGGAGGCTGACAACCGCACCTTGCGTGAAGACCTCGGTTTTTTCGAGAAACTGATTCCTGCCGCAGCGAATGAAGGACTGACGATTCGCGGGCTGCAGGCCGAAGTGCTGGGGGGGATGCAGTTGCGCTGGCAGGTATTGGTGATCCAAGCCTCACGCAATCCCCTGGATTTCAATGGTCGGCTGGAGCTGGTGTTGGCCGGAACCCAGGACGGGAAGTCATGGACGCAGACTCAGCCATCGCAAGGACAAGCGCTTCAGCTTAAGCAATATCGCCGTGTTGAAGGCGTGCTCAATCTGCCACCCAATGCCGTGGTAAAAACAGTCACGGCCCGTGTGATGGAGGGGGCGACGGTCCGCGCTACCCAAACCATGGTGCTGGATTGAGGGTGTCTCCGCGGACCATAGCAATGTTCCCGCTGCGGGATCGTTCTCCAGTTCCTCTCAGTGCCAGCTTTTTGATCAGACTCTCCGATTTTGATCACACCTAGCGGATGCTCCCAATAAGGTGCCTCCGGTAGTTTCTCAATATGCGTGCACTGCCCTCTGGCGTGCGCTTTCAGGAGTACCCGCCATGTTTTCCCGTAAAAAGCAGCCCCCGATCAAAAGCTTGATCGCAGAGGGCACCAAGATTGAAGGCAACCTGCAATTTGCTGAGGGTATGCGCATTGACGGTGAAGTGGTGGGCGATATCCGGGCAGGCTCAGAGCAGCCGAGCATTTTGGTGATCTCGGAGACTGCGCGCGTAGAAGGTGCAGTCCACGCCGATCACGTCATCGTCAATGGACAAGTGATTGGCCCGGTGCATGCCAAGGAACTGCTGGAACTGCAGCCCAAGGCGCGGATCACGGGCAATGTGCACTACAAGGCGCTGGAGATGCACCAAGGCGCCATGATTGCGGGGCAGATGTGCCCTGCGGCCCAATTGGTAGAGGAAAAGCCCCCACTCAAGTTGGCGTCAAACAGCCAGTGATCTGAATTCCCGAGCGGTTTGCAGTAGTATTCACCGCAAACCTGAACCCGGAGTACCCCATGAGCGCTGTTGCCGAAAACATCCAGACCGAAATGCCCGCCCCCATTCTGTTCACGGACAGTGCAGCGGCTAAGGTGGCGGACCTGATCGCCGAAGAGGGCAACCCAGACCTGAAGCTGCGCGTTTTTGTGCAGGGCGGCGGTTGCTCCGGCTTCCAATACGGTTTCACTTTTGATGAAATCACCAACGAAGACGATACGACCATGACCAAAAATGGCGTATCGCTGTTGATCGATGCGATGAGCTACCAGTATCTGCTGGGCGCCGAGATCGACTACAAGGAAGATCTGCAAGGAGCCCAGTTCGTCATCAAGAACCCCAACGCCACCACCACCTGTGGTTGCGGGTCGAGTTTCTCTGCATGATTCGCTCCATCGGCCGATAAGCTGATGGAAGGGAAGCAATTGAGCCGCCTTCGGGCGGCTTTTTGTTCGTCACGCCGGATGGATGGCGCCCAGTACCCGTAGGCCCGCGGCGCCGGTCACGCTGGGCAGGTTGCCGGGTGCGTTGCACACCGTCTGGCGTGCCAGCCAGGCAAAGGCTGCCGCTTCCACCTGCAATGCGGGCAGGCCCAGCGCGTCGGTAGCGACCACCTGAAGGGTGGGGCAGGCGGCCTGAAGGCGTTGCATCAGGTAGTTGTTGAGTGCGCCGCCACCACAAATCGCTAGGATTTTGCTATTATTTTTATGGCTATTGGCGCTTATTGCACAAGCGCTAGCGGTGAATTCTGTCAAGGTTGCTTGCACGTCAGCAGGTGCTGCCGATTCGAACGGCCCGAGCTGGCGGGAAAGCCAGGGTGGGTTGAACAGGTCGCGCCCCGTGCTTTTGGGCGGCGTTTTGTGCAGAAACGGCTCCTGCAGCAGGGAGGCCAGCAGCTCGGGTAGCACCGAGCCTCGGGCAGCCCACGCGCCACCGGCGTCGAATGGTTGACCCGTGTGTTGCTGGCACCAGTGGTCCATCAGCGCATTGCCGGGGCCGCAATCAAAGCCGATGACCGCGCCGTCAGCGCCCAGTACGCTCAAGTTCGAGATGCCCCCAATGTTGAGCACCAGCACCGTCTCGCTGGGACGACCGAACACGCCCTGGTGGAAGGCGGGCACCAGAGGCGCGCCCTGGCCGCCGGCAGCCACGTCGCGGCTGCGGAAGTCGGCCACCACCGCAATGCCGGCCCGCTCTGCCAGCAGGGCTGGGTTGCACAACTGCAGCGTGTAGCCCGTGCCATCAAACTCTTGCGGACGGTGGCGCACGGTTTGCCCGTGGGCACCAATGGCCCGGATCGCGCCCGCAGGCAGCGCGCTTTGCTGAAGCAACGTGTGAACAACGCCTGCATAGGCGCGCGACAGTGCATTGCCCGCCAGGGCTGCGCGATGCAATTCGTTGTCGCCGGGGGTATTGAGCGCCATGAGCTCGGCGCGAAGCTCGGGTGCAAACGGGGCGCTGGCGTGGTGAGTAACCACCATGCGGGGCCCTGAAAAATCAGCCAGCACGCCATCGATGCCATCGAGCGCCGTGCCCGACATCAGGCCGATGTACAGATCGGACATGGCCTGACGTGGGGTCTACAGGAGGGGCTTGTGACCCGGAGGTCAGTCAGCGCTGGCTTGCTCGATCAACGCGGCGGCAGACAGTTGCACGCGCATGTTGCTCGCCAGGCGTTCAAAGGCGGGGCGGCCTGCGGCGGACACGGGTGCTGCTGCATCACTTTGCGCCACGATGGTCATGGGGTCCTGGTGTTGGCCGTTGACCCGGAACTCAAAATGCAGGTGTGGCCCGGTGGCCCAGCCTGTGGAGCCCACGGCGCCCAGGGTCTGGCCCTGCTCGATGGATTGACCCTGGCGCACATCGATGCGGCTCAGGTGGGCGTACACCGTCACGTGTTGGTTGCGGTGCTTGATGAAAACCACATTCCCGTAGCCGTTTTGTACGCCCGCGAACTCCACGGTGCCATCACCGACGGTGCGCACGGCCGTGCCGGTGGGGGCCGCAAAGTCGGTGCCCAGGTGGGCGCGCCAGGTCTTCAGGATGGGGTGCATGCGCATCGAGAAGCCGCTGCTCACGCGGGAGAACTCCACAGGGGAGGTCAGGTACGCGCGGCGCATGCTTTCGCCAGCCAGCGTGTAGTAGGCGCCTTTGGTTGCGCCGGGCTCCTGGAACCAGACCGCTTCGTGGGCTTTGCCGTTGTTGACAAACTCTGCGCTCAGCACGCGGCCGGAGCTGAGCGGTTCGCCGTCGGCTTCCAGCGTTTCATACACCACCGAGAAGCGATCGCCCTTGCGCAGCGCGCGGCGGAAGTCGATGTTGCCCGAGAAGAGTTCGGCCACTTGCACGGCCACGGCATCCGGGATGTTGGCCGCGTCGGTTGCCGCAAACAGCGAACTGTTGATGATGCCGCCCGACAAGCGGCTGCTGGTCGTCATCTTGGCGGTTTCGATGCGCGTGGCGAACTTGTCGCCCGTGCGCTCCACGATCAGGCGACGGAAGTTGCCGCTGTCGTCGGGCACCCAGCGGACCGTCAGGCGCACCAGGCGGTGGTCGTCGGTGGTCTCTGCCGAGACGATGCGACCGGTGCGGCCGAGCACGTTTTGTCGTACAGGACTGTCACTGCGCAGAAAAGCGGCTGCGGCCGGGTCGGCCACGCCCAGGCGCTGCAGTAGCGATTCGGGGGTGTCACTGGTGCGCACCTGCTCAGAGCGATACAGGGAGAAGCCTGGGACTTCCAGCTGGCCCAGCACGAGGTTCTCGGCCAGTGACTCCACCGGGTAGCTCACCATGCGCACGGGCAGCTCGGCAGCGTCGGGGGCCAGCGATGCCACGGCGAATGCGCCGCCGCCGCCGGTCAGCAGGATGGCTGCTACCGCTGCAGTGATGCGTTTGGGGTGTTGTTGGATCGTGCGGGACAGTCGGTCAAGCAAAGCCGAACTGGCGGTGGTCAAGCCGTGAATCAATGGTCTATCCCCAGGGTGAGTGTGAATCCATGACACTTCCCCGGTGCAAATACGGGGCAAGGCAAGGAGCACAGACTGTCAGGCTGCAGCCATTCGACAGCGTTAAAAACAAGTCGAAACAGCGGGCCCACTAGAATCCGCCTCTGCAATGTGGGCTGAAGTATAGCGGCGCATGCTGTCTAGACATCCAAAAAAACCCTTATGAATCAATCTGCTGTTACAACAAACCCGGTCTCCGATGGTGTAGGACGGGCCCTCGAAATTTCGCTGCGCGGCGTGCAAGAGCTGCTGCCACAAGACGAATGGGTCAAAAAACTCGTCCGTTCGGAGGCCACAGGCCAGCCGCTGCGCATCAAGCTGGGGCTCGACCCCACGGCGCCAGACATCCACATCGGTCACACGGTGGTGTTGAACAAGATGCGGCAGTTGCAAGATCTGGGCCACCAGGTGATCTTTCTGATCGGCGACTTCACCAGCCTGATTGGCGACCCCTCCGGCCGCAACAGCACGCGCCCGCCCCTCACGCCTGAGCAGATCAAGGTGAATGCGGAGACTTATTACAAACAGGCCAGCATGGTGCTGGACCCGGCCAAAACCGAGATCCGCTACAACAGCGAGTGGAGCGAGCCCCTGGGCGCGAGCGGCATGATCCAGCTGGCCTCCCGGTACACCGTGGCGCGGATGATGGAGCGCGACGACTTTCACAAGCGCTTCACCACCGGCCAGTCGATTGCGGTGCATGAGTTTTTGTATCCGCTGATGCAGGGCTACGACTCGGTGGCTTTGAAGAGCGACCTGGAGCTGGGTGGCACGGACCAAAAATTCAACCTGCTCATGGGCCGCCATTTGCAGCAGGAATACGGCCAGGAGCCGCAGTGTGTGCTCACCATGCCGCTGCTGGTGGGGCTGGACGGCGTGGACAAGATGTCCAAGTCCAAGAACAACTACATCGGCATTGCCGAAGAGCCCAACACCATGTTCGCCAAGGTGCTGTCCATCAGCGACACGCTGATGTGGGACTGGTACACGCTGCTGTCGTTCAAGAGCCTGGCCGAGATTGCCGCGCTCAAGGCCGAGATCGCGGGCGGGCGCAACCCCAAAGACGCCAAGGTCATGCTGGCCAAGGAAATCACCGCGCGTTTTCACAGTGCCGTGGCGGCCGATGCCGCCGAGCAGGATTTCATGAATCGCAGCAAGGGCGGCGTGCCCGATGAGATTCCCGATGTGGCGCTGTCGGGTGCGCCGCTGGGCATTGGTGCGCTGCTCAAGCAGGCCAACCTGGCGCCGTCGGGCAGCGAGGCCAACCGCCTGATTGATGGCGGCGGCGTGCGCGTGGATGGCAGCGTGATCAGCGACAAGGGCCTGAAACTCGATGCGGGCACCTACGTGGTGCAGGTAGGCAAGCGCAAGTTTGCCCGGGTGACTTTGGCCTGATTTTTAAGTCAAATTGGCCGCTAGCGCTTGATGGGTATGCGCTACTAGCTATCAAAATAAAAGCGCGGGAGCCGCAAGGCCCGGCGCTTTTTTCATGCCCCGTCCAGGTTGTCGTTCAGATCGGTGTCCGGCACATCCCCAATCGCCTCGCGCGTGGCCTGGGCCTGTATTTCCAGCCAGGCGCAAAACGCCTTGATCTCCGGTCGTTGCGCGCTGCGCGGCCCCACCATGAGCCAATAGGTCAGGGGTGAGTCGATGCGGTGGCCGGGCAGCACCTCTACCAGATCGCCAGAAGCCAGGGCATCGGCGATTAGCGGCATGCGCGCCAGGGCCAGGCCCTGGCCGGCCAGCGCGGCCTGCACGATCTGGTGGGCGTAGTTGAAGTACAGCCAGCGCTCGGGCTGCAGCTTGGCCAGGTCGCGGGCGTCAAACCAGCGGCGCCAGCTCAGGTACTCCAGGTAATGCGTGCGGTGGGCGTCGCCCGCTTCGATCAGGGTGAACTGCGCCACATCGGCCGGTGTGCGCAGCGGCTTGCCGCTTTTGAGCAGCCAGGGACTCGCCACCACCGCCAGTTGTTCACCGAACAGGCGCACACCGCCCTGGGTGGCGCCGCCCGGCATGGCGTAGCGCAGGGCCAGGTCCACGTCCGATGTTTCCAGATCAATCTGCACATCACTCGCATCAATGCGGATGTCGATGCCGGGGTTGTCGCGCTGGAACTCCTCCATGCGCGGAATCAGCCACATCGACGCAAAACTGGCCCAAGTGGTGATGGCCACGCTGCGGCGCCCGGCCGTCTGGCGCACCAGGCGCACAGCAGCGTCCATGCGCTCCAGCGCCGGGGCCACGGCGCGCTGCAGCTGTGCGCCCGCGCTGGTCAGCTCGACCGCGCGCGTGTGGCGCAGGAACAGCGCCACCCCCACTTCTTCTTCCAGCGCCTGGATCTGGCGGCTGACGGCCGACTGGGTGAGCGATAGCTCATCGGCCGCCGCGCGAAAGTTGAGGTGGCGTGCCACGGCCAGAAAGGCGCGCCAGTGGCCGGTGGCCACGGGGCGGGTGCGGAGCACGGCGGGGGAGTATTCGGCAGAGGCCATGGCAGCGTTCCTGCGGAGGGTGATTCATGCGTTGATGGAATGAATAGCGTACCGCGTTTTCATTGGACTGTGTGCACGCGCAAGCGCACCATTCAGCCATCGCAACACCTTTTCATTGAAACCAAGGAGCCTGTCATGTCCCCCCGCAACGTTCTGGAATCGCAACAATCCGTCCAAGCCCCACAGGCTGGGCGTTCTGCGGCCGGTTGCTGGAAGCTGGCCAATGGCCGCGCCCTGTCGCTGGTCCCGCACACGCATGGCGTGCTGGAGATTGCGCAGGGGCGGGTGTGGGTCACCTTGGGTGGCGTTGGCAGCGGCAGTGGCGATGGGGCCGATCTGCCCAGGGCCGCCGCCGACCACGTGCTGCACGCCGGTGAACAACTGCGAATTGCACCCGGCCAGCATGTGGTGATGGAGGCCTGGGGCCTGTCCGGCAGCGTGGAGGCCGTGGCCTTTCGCTGGGATGGCGCGATGGCTTCGGCCACTTCGTCCACGGCCAGCCTGGCCGCCCGAGACTGGGAGTGTGGCGTGGTGCAGCCGCTGCGCGATCTGCTGCATGCGCTGGGGCAGGGCGGGCGTGCCCTGGGCGCAACCTTGGTGGATGTGACGGGCGCAGGCGGGCGGTTTGCCGCGGGGCTGGCCCGGTTTGCTCTCTATCGGATAGCACCACAACGCCAGCGCAGGCCCGCCTGACGACCTCATGCCAGAAAAGCATCAATCGGTGCGGTGCTTTTCATTGGACGTGTTGACGCAAGCTGAGCACCATAGCGTCTTATTAGGGTAAACCCTGAGAAAATCATGACCACCTCTCAATCGCTTTCGTTCTTCCGCCCCTCCCGCGCTGTGTCTGTTTCGGCAGCGGGTGGCCCCGGCACCGTCGCGCCGGGCGTTGCGCTCAGCCTGGCCCCCAAGTCCGCCATGACCTTGCGCATTGCCGAAGGCCAGGCCTGGGTCACCCTGGGCCATGGCGCAGACGACCGCAGCAGCGACGTGTTCCTGTGCGGTGGCCAGACGCTGCAAGTGGCCGCAGGCCAGCGCGTGGTGGTCGAAGCGATTGGCGGCCGCACGGTGCAGTACCGCTGGGCGCCGTTCAGCGTGGCCGATACGCGGCCTGTGGCCTGGTGGCGCCGCGCCTCTTTGGGCAACGGCATGCCCGCCCACGGCGAATCCTGCTACGCCTGAGGGGCGCAGATATCGGCCCCTGCGGTGTCCCGCTGCGGTCGGTAAAGAATATGAGTCAAAAGAGCTGCTAGCGCTTATCCATAAAGCGCTAGCAGCTCTTTTTTTGATAGTGACTATCAGTAACTATCGGGGTTGAGCGCCCGTGTCAGTTTGTTTCTCAACCCCCGGTGGCAGCGCCAGGCCCTTCACCCAGCAGATCGAACAACTGGGCCTGCAGCGTGGTCAGCAAAGCCTCAGACAACACGGGGCGCCCGGCGGCGGTCGCGCGGGCCAGCAGCAGTCCGCCGACCAGCGTGGCCAGCACCTGCATGGCTTGCGCCCGGTCTTCGGCCCGCGGGGTGGGGGCGGGCCCGCCCTGCGGGGCGTTGCGCTCGGCAATCAGTTGGGCATAACGCGCGATGTTGTTTTCGATGCCCTGGGCGAACACTTCTGACAGTGGCCCCCCCGCCCGCGCGGCGTCCATGGCCAGCGCGGCAATCGGGCAACCGATGCCCGGCGCATCCCGGTGCCGCGGCGAGAGGTAGGCGCGAATGCGGTCGTCGACATGGCTGGCCGCTGTGGGGGTGGCGTGGTCCAGCGTGTCGGTGGACCCATCGAACGCCCGGGCACAGGCCTCGCGCACCAGCGCGTCTTTGGATTCAAAGTGGCGGTACAGCCCGCCATGCGTCAAGCCCGCTTCGCGCGTGATGTCCGCCACGCCCACACCCGTCAGCCCGCGTTCCCGGTACAAGCGGGCGGCCGCGTCCAGAATGCCCTGCCGGTTTTCTGCAGCCTGTGCTTTCGAAACCTTCATGCCTGCCCCGTAATGATGATGGTCATTAGCAAAAACTGCCCAGACCTTTATGATGACGGCTGCAATCATAAAGGCGCCGCCCCGCGGGTGGCGCATCTGTTGACCCAATCTGTGGAGGTGACCCCATGAAGAAAACAAATGCGAACCGATGCGCGCTGAAGCGTGCGCCGTGTCAAAACCCGTGTCAGAAGGCGGTGGCGTGATGCGGCGGGTGGTCGTCACCGGCATGGGCTTGGTTTCGCCGCTGGGTTGCAGCGTGGAGCTGGCCTGGCAACGCCTGCTGGCCGGTCGTTCAGGCTTGTCGCGTTTGCCGGATGCCGTCACAGAGGGCATCGCCGCCAAGGTAGGGGGTCGCGTGCGGGATGTGCTGGAGGACCCCGAGGGTGGGTGGGATGTGGATGCCATCGTCTCGGGCAAAGACCAGCGCAAGATGGACCGCTTCATTCCGTTTGCGTTGGGTGCCGCCCAGCAGGCGCTGACCCAGGCCGGCTGGCCGCCCCTTGATGAACGCGCGCGCGAGCGTACTGCCACGGTGATCGGATCCGGCATTGGAGGCTTTGGCGCCATTGCCGAAGCCGTGCGCACCACCGACACACGCGGCCCGCAGCGCCTGTCGCCATTTACGGTGCCGTCGTTCCTGGTCAACTTGGCGGCGGGGCAGGTGTCGATCCGCCATGGCCTCAAGGGCCCGCTGGGTGCGCCGGTCACGGCCTGTGCCGCCAGCGTGCAGGCGATTGGCGACGCTGCCCGCCTCATCCGCTGTGGTGAGGCCGATGTGGCCTTGTGCGGCGGCAGCGAAGCGGCCATCGACCGCGTGAGCCTGGGTGGTTTTGCGGCGGCCAAGGCCCTGGGCGCGGGTTTCAACGACACGCCCGAGCAGGCGTCGCGGCCGTTTGATGCGCAGCGCGACGGATTTGTGATGGGCGAGGGCGCGGGCATGCTGGTGATCGAGGCGCTGGACCACGCCCTCGCGCGGGGCGCCACGCCATTGGCCGAGCTGGTGGGCTACGGCACGTCTGCCGACGCGTACCACATCACCTCCGGGCCCGAAGACGGCGATGGCGCGGCCCGCAGCATGGAGGCCGCGCTGGCGCAGGCGGGCCTCACTGCGAGCGAGGTGCAGCATCTGAACGCACATGCCACGTCCACGATGGTGGGCGACCGGGGGGAGCTGGCCGCCATTCGCCGCGTGTTTGGCACCGCGGGTGAGGTGGCCATCAGTTCCACCAAATCGGCCACAGGGCACTTGCTGGGCGCCGCGGGTGCGGTGGCCGCCATCTTTACGGCGCTGGCGTTGCGCGATCAGGTGGTGCCCGGCACCTTGAACCTGCACGAACCCGATGCCTTGGCCCAGGGCCTGGACATGGTGGCGCTGCAGCCCCGGCGCATGGCGCTGACACACGCCATGCTCAACGGGTTTGGATTTGGCGGGGTGAACGCGACGCTGATCCTGCGCCGCTGGCCCCACGCGGAGTGACACGGCAAGGGTGAGGTGCCGCGTGCGTCAGAGTTCGAGTTCGCTGCACACGGTGTTGAACGCGGCCAGCGCCGCGTCGCCGTCCAGCCGCTCCATGCGCGCGAGCGCATCGACGTCTTCCACGGTGCTGAAGGCCAGGCTGAAATTCTGAAACCGCCGACCCGCCAGGGGGCCGTGGTGCAGCACCTCGACGTTGACGTGGCGCGGGTCGTTGCGAATGCGCTCAATCAGCTTGAGCACCGCTTTTTTCGGCCCTTCCAGCTGCTGACAAAACCGCTGGCCGTCAAAGATCAGCAGCCCGGTGATGTCCAGCTCCCCGTTGACCTGCCGCGCGCGCCCGGCAATTTCGGCCACCACGCTCAGCGGTTGTTCGGGGGCCAGCGTGCTGACATAGAGGACCTCATACAGGGCGGCAACAATTTTCATAGATGGCCTGCAATGTAGGGCGCGTATCCGTTTGTTGCAATGTCAAAAGACATACGCGCAGCCGCCGTGTGGCTGCAAAAAAATGCGGCAGGCGCGGGCGCCAAACCGCGCGGCGGCTCCCTAGAATTGCGCCACCATGAATGACACGTCCCCGCTGCCCTTGCCTCACGCGTGCCCGCCGTCTTGCCGCAACTGCCGGTTGCGAAAGACCGGGGCCTTTACGCCCGTGAAGCCCGAGGTGCTGGACTTTATTGAGGGGTTTCGCACCAACACGATGGGGGTCGAGGCCGGTGGCGCCCTGGTGCGCGAGCACCAGACCAACGCCAAGCTGTTCACGCTGTATTCCGGCTGGGCGTTTCGCTACAAGACGCTGAGTGACGGGCGCCGCCAGATCCTGAACTTTCTGCTGCCGGGCGACCTGGTGGGCCTGCAACAGGAGTTTGGCGAGGTGTCCACTCACGGTATCGAGGCGCTGACCGATTGCATGCTGTGTGTGTTCCAGAACGACAGTCTGTGGGACGTTTTCCGCGAGCACCCGCGGCTGGGTTACGACATCACCTGGTTGTCGGCCCACGAAGAAAGCCATGTCGACGACAACCTGCTGACCACCGGCCGCCGCAACGCCACCGAGCGTGTGGCCATGCTGCTGATGCACCTGTACCAGCGGCTCGAACGCATCGGGCTGGTGGAGGATGGCACGGTGGCGTTTCCGCTTAATCAGCAGCACATTGCCGATGCGCTGGGGCTGTCGCTGGTGCACACCAACAAGACGCTGCGGCGCCTGTCGCTGCTGGGCCTGCACGAGCTGAAGAACGGGCGGCTGCGCCTGCTGAACACCCGGGCGCTGGCGCGCATCGCCGAGTATTACGACACGCCGCCGCGGCTGATGCCGCTGCTGTAGGCGCGACCTGTGGCTGCAGAAAAATGGTCAAAATGGCCTCTAGCGCTTATGGAGTAAGCGCTAATAGCTATTGTTTTTGTAGCGTTTTGTGCCAGCGGGGCCGCAGCCGATAATCCACGCCATGCCCGCGCGCCGGGCTTTTGCGGCGCACCCCCAACCCTCATTTTCATGACCTCACTCGACATCCTCATCATGGCGGCCGGCAAGGGCACGCGCATGAAAAGCCGCATCCCCAAAGTGCTGCAGCGCCTGGCCGGGCGCCCGCTGCTGCACCACGTGCTGGACCAGGCGGCGCATCTGCAGGCGCGCAGCGCCATCGTCATTACCGGCCACGGTGCTATAGAAGTAGAAGCGGCCACCGCAGGTGCAGAAAGCGCTGGAGGTACTTTTGACTTGAAATTTGTGCGCCAGGAGCCCCAATTGGGCACCGGCCACGCGGTGCAGCAGGCCGTGCCGCATTTGCGCGATGACGGCACGGTGGTGGTGCTGTCCGGCGACGTGCCGCTGACCCAGGCCGACACCTTGCGCGCGCTGGTGGATGCCAGTGCCGGTGGCAAGCTGGCCTTGCTGACGGTGACTCTGCCCGACCCCACAGGCTACGGCCGCATCGTGCGCAACGCCGACGGCGCCGTGCAAGGCATCGTCGAACACAAAGACGCGAGCGACGCCCAGCGCGCGATCACCGAGGTCTACAGCGGCATCATGGCCGTGCCCGCCAAGCTGCTGCGCGGCTGGCTGGCGCGGCTGACCAATGACAACGCACAGGGCGAGTTCTACCTGACCGACATCGTCGCCATGGCCGTGGCCGACGGCGTGCCCGTGGTGGCCCACCGCATCACCGACGCGCTGCAGGTGGCGGGCGTGAACAGCCCCCTGCAACTGGCCGAACTGGAGCGCGCGCACCAGCTGCGCCAGGCGCGTGCGCTGATGGAGCAGGGCGTGCGCCTGGCTGATCCGGCCCGTTTTGATGTGCGTGACGACCCCCGCACCGGCGTGCGCGGCGATCTGGTGTGTGGGCAGGACGTGGAGATCGACGTGAACTGCGTCTTCACCGGCCGCGTGGAGCTGGGCGAGGGCGTGAGCATTGGCGCCCACTGCTGCATCGCCAACGCCCACATTGCGGCAGGCGCGGTGATCCACCCCTTCACCCACATCGACGGCGAAAAGGCCGGTGCCACGGTGGGCGAGGGCGCATTGATCGGCCCGTTTGCCCGCCTGCGCCCCGGCGCCCAACTGGGCCGCGAGGTGCACATTGGCAACTTTGTGGAAGTGAAGAACAGCACCTTGGCCGATGGCGCCAAGGCCAACCACCTAGCGTATCTCGGCGACGCTACCGTGGGTGAGCGGGTGAACTATGGCGCGGGCAGCATCACCGCCAACTACGACGGTGCCAACAAACACCGCACAGTGATCGAGGCCGACGTGCACATCGGCAGCAACTGTGTGCTGGTGGCGCCGGTGACCATTGGTGCGGGCGGCACGGTGGGCGGTGGCAGCACCATCACCAAGAGCACCGCGCCGGGATCACTCAGTGTGGCGCGCGGCAAGCAAGTCAGCATTTCCAACTGGTCCCGCCCCGCCAAACAACCCAAGCCATGACCTCGCCAGACGCCAGCGCCGACCACGAACTGCAGCAACTGCAGCAACTGCGCGCGGAGCTGGCCCGCAGCCAGCAGCAGGTGGCCGACATGGCCGCCGCGCAAGAGGAGTTCTTGCGCGCTGTGTCGCACGACCTGCGCGCGCCGCTGCGGCATGTGACGTCGTACGGCACGCTGGTGCGCGAGGTGCTGGGCGACTTGCCGCCCGAAGTGCTGCAGGGCGCCGAGGTGCAGGAGGCGCTGGGTTTTCTCGCCACCATGGACCAGTCGGCCCGGCGCATGGGGCTGATGATCGACGGCCTGCAAGCCCTGGTGCAGGCCAGCCGCGTGCCGCTGCGCCTGCAGCCCGTGCCGCTGGCTGCCGCTGTGGCCGAGGCGCGTACTGCAGTGCCGAAGCTGGAGGTGGGCCGTGTCGTGGAATGGCGCCTGGGCACTGATTTGCCGATGCTGCATGCCGACCCCGCGCTGCTGCAGGATCTGCTGGTGCAGTTGCTGGCCAACGCCCTCAAGTTCACGCGCCCCGTGGCGCAGCCTTGCATCACCGTGTCGGTCGATGTGGCGCAGGCGGGCCACGTGGCCTTCACGCTGCTGGACAACGGCGTGGGGTTTGACCCGGCCCGTGCGGGCACCTTGTTCGGCGTGTTCCAGCGCCTGCACCGCGAGACCGAGTTTGACGGTGTGGGCACCGGGCTGGCGCTGTGCCGTGCCATTGCGCGGCGGCATGGTGGAGAAGTCACGGCATCGGCGGTGCTGGGCGGCGGTTGCACGGTGCGGGTGCAATGGCCCGTGGCGGGCGCCGCAGAGAATGCAGGCGCTGTGGCCCCTAGCCAGTGATGGCTTGCTTTCAAAAAAGCACCCGCCATTCACGCTGGGCTTTTTGAAGCGCTGCGCGAGGCTTCGACAAGCTCAACCCGAACGGGATGGAGTGGTTGCCTGAATCCGTAGGGAGCCGCGGTCCGGTGGCCAATGGCCCGGTGGCGGGCCTCACAGCGCAGCCTTACACCGCAGGCACCAGTTCCGGCTCCATGCACCCCGCCACCCGATTGCGCCCGCCATGTTTGGCGGCATACAAGGCCGCGTCGGCAGCATCAATCCAGGCGCGCAGGTTGTTGTGGCGGTGGTCGGCAGGTGCCACGCCGATGCTGCTGGTAATGCGCACACCGGGCAGGCTGCGCAGGCGCACGCCTTCGGTTTGTTCGCGGATGCGGTGGGCAATGGCCAGTGCGTCTTTGGCCTGCATGCCGGGCAGGATGATGGCGAATTCGTCGCCGCCGTAGCGCCCTGCGCAGTCGCCCGCGCGCACGTTGCCGCGCACCACGTGCGCCAGCGCGCGGATCACTTCGTCGCCCACGGTGTGGCCGTGGGTGTCGTTGATTTCCTTGAAATGGTCGATGTCCAGCATCAGCATGCAGGCAGGCTCGTCGCTGGTGTGGTGGCGGCGCAGCGCTGCCTCGGCCTGCTCTTGCCAGTGGCCGCGACCGAACAGGCCGGTGAGCGCGTCCACGCGCCGCAGTTCGTCCAGCAACTGGTTCTGGTGGGCGGTTTTGCGGATCAGCTGGTAGCTGACGACGCTGACCGAAATGGTGTGCAGCGCCATCACTGGCAGACAGGCCATGATGACGCGCATGGACGTATCGGGCGCCCAGTGCAGGCCCGCCAGCGCCACGCCCGCCAGGCCCCCGCCCAGCATGGCCGGAATGGAGCGCGCCCACAGCCCGCGGATGCCGGTGGTGATCTTGTCCACCATGGCCAGCGTCAGCAGCAGCACGCTGGGCAGCAGGTTGAAATGGATCAGCGGCACAAAACTGGCGGCCATGGCCGAGTCGATGAGCAAATTGCGGGTTTCAGCGCGGTATGGGTCGGCGCTTTGCCGGGTGATCAGGTAGGCCACATGCGGCCAGACAAACGCAGGCAGCAGCATGGCCAGCCAGGCCGCGACGCTGGCCTGCCGCTCCCACAACACCACGCCCACCACCATGCCCCCGAGCCCCATGCCCAGAATGCGCAGGGGGTAAATACGGCGGGGCATCTGGCGGCGGGGCGTGGGCATGAAGGGTGAAGGGTTGCGTGGCGCGGTGCGGTGCGGTCATCAGCACGCGCGCGGTGTCAGGTTTTGTGGAGGGGTGGCGCGGGAGCTTACCTGCCGACGCTGCGTGCTGCCAGCAGCAAATGACCAGATCCTGCACGCCCCACCGTATTGGCGCAGGCGAAGAGGACTTGCCACGGTGGGTGTGCCGGTTGATGTGTGGTGTGGGTTGCCTGACCGGTTTTTCAAAAATGATAGCTGCTAGCGCTTATGCAATAAGCGCTAGAGGCACTTTTGTATCAAATTTTGCCCGCCGGGTTGCAAAAAACGTTTTCACGTTGCGCACGTTGGCATCGCCCGTGAACAGGCGCTGCGACAGCGCCAGGTAGCCGGGCATGTCCCGGGTGTGCACCACCAGCACAAAGTCGGGCCCGGGCGACACGCGCCAGCATTGCTGCACGGCGTGGTCGGCCACGGCACGGGTTTCAAACGCATCCAGCTGCTCGGCGCCTTGGCGGTCGAGCGACACCTCCACGATGCACGCCAGCCCGTGGCCCTGGAGGGCGGCCAGCCGGTCGGGCTGCAGGATGGCGACCTGGCGCTCGATCAACCCGGCGTCCTGCAGGCGCTTGACGCGCCGCAGGCAGGTGGGTGGGGAGACATGCACCTGCTCGGCCAGGGACTGATTGCTCTGCGCGGCGTCGGTTTGCAAGAGGTTGAGCAATTGCAGGTCGGTGTTGTCGAGGGTGATTGATTCCATTTTTATTGATTGTTTGATTGAATATTTCATATCCAAGTGATGGTGAAATTTAAGTTCAAAAACACATAAATATCAATCATTAATTTTTCTCATGGCTGCCTACCATCGCGCCATCGCTTCCAACCCAAGGCAACCACCATGTGCGGCATCGTCGGCGCAGTCTCTGCGCGCAACATCGTTCCCATCCTCGTTCAGGGCCTGCAGCGGCTCGAATACCGGGGTTATGACTCGTGCGGCGTCGCCGTGCATGCGTCCAGCCTGGACGCGACGCGCCCCGCGGGCTTGCAGCGCGCCCGCAGCACCGCCCGCGTGGCCGAGTTGTTGGATCAGGTGACCACTGAACACATCGACGGCGCCACCGGCATCGCCCACACCCGCTGGGCCACGCACGGCGCACCGGCGGTGCACAACGCCCACCCGCATTTCAGCCACGGCACGGGCGCAGACGCGCAGGTACAAAGCGCGGGTCGCGTGGCCCTGGTGCACAACGGCATCATTGAAAACCACGAAGAACTGCGCAAGGCACTGCAGGCGCGCGGCTATGTGTTTGTGAGCCAGACCGACACCGAGGTCATCGCCCACCTCGTGGACAGCCACTACAGCGGCGACCTGTTCGACGCGGTGCAGGCCACGGTGGCCGAACTGCACGGCGCCTACGCCATTGCCGTGATGCACAAAGATGAACCCCATCGCGTGGTGGGCGCCCGTGCGGGCTCGCCACTCATCCTGGGGGTGGGCAAAGACGGCGCAGAACATTTTCTGGCCAGCGACGCCATGGCCCTGGCAGGTGTCACCGACCAGATCGTCTACCTGGAAGAGGGCGACTTGGTAGACCTGCAACTGGGCCGCTACTGGATCGTGGCCAAAGGCCAGAGCGCGCGCCAGGCGCTCACGCCCGAGCAGCGCCCCGTGCGTACCGTGCTGGCCCACAGCGGCGCAGCCGAGCTGGGGCCGTACCGCCACTACATGCAAAAAGAAATCTTCGAGCAGCCCCGCGCCATTGCCGACACGCTCGAAGGCGTGGAGGGCATCGTGCCCGAGTTGTTTGATGGTGCTGGCCAGCATGGTGAACCCGGTGCTGCCGCGTGGCGCGTGTTCAAGGAGATCGACAACGTGTTGATCCTGGCCTGCGGCACCAGCTACTACAGCGGCTGCACCGCCAAATACTGGCTCGAAGACATCGCGGGCATCCCCACCCAGGTCGAAGTGGCCAGCGAGTACCGCTACCGCACCAGCGTGCCCAACCCGCGCACCCTCGTCGTCACCATCACCCAGTCGGGCGAAACCGCCGACACCTTGGCCGCCCTGCGCCACGCGCAGTCCTTGGGCATGCAGCACACGCTCACCATCTGCAACGTGGCCACCAGCGCCATGGTGCGCGAATGCAAGCTCGCGTACATCACCCGCGCCGGGGTCGAGATTGGCGTGGCCAGCACCAAGGCGTTTACCACCCAGCTCGCAGGCCTGTTTCTACTGACACTGGCGCTGGCCCAATCCAAAGGCCGGTTGAGCGAAGAGCAGGAAGCCGCCCACCTCAAAACCATGCGCCACCTGCCCGTGGCCTTGCAGGCTGTGCTGGCGCTGGAGCCGCAAATCATCAGCTGGTCCGAAGACTTTGCCCGCATGGAAAACGCGCTTTTTCTGGGCCGGGGCCTGCACTACCCCATCGCGTTGGAAGGCGCCCTCAAACTCAAGGAAATCAGCTACATCCACGCCGAGGCCTACCCGGCTGGAGAGCTGAAACACGGCCCCCTGGCCCTGGTCACCAGCGCCATGCCCGTCGTCACCGTAGCGCCCAACGATGCGCTGCTGGAGAAGCTCAAGAGCAACATGCAGGAAGTGCGCGCGCGCGCTGGCGTGCTGTATGTGCTGGCCGACGCCGACACGCACATTGAAAGCAGCGAAGGCATCCACGTCATCCGCATGCCCGAACACTACGGCCCTTTGAGCCCGCTGCTGCACGTGGTGCCGCTGCAATTGCTGGCGTATCACACGGCGTGTGCGAGGGGGACGGATGTGGACAAGCCCAGAAATTTAGCCAAAAGTGTCACAGTGGAGTGACGTGCGGGGCGCGGATTTTTCAAATATTCTGGGTAAATAAAGTCGTAAACACGCAAATAAAGTCGTAAACAAGCCTCCAGCATTCATGCGGGTTTGCGGGGTGGTCATTTGTAACAGTAAAGTCGTAAACTCGAACTTGACGGGTAAAGACGATCTGGAAATACGAAGCAAACCGCAGCCCTGTTTGGGCTTGTTGCTATATAAAAAGAGCGCTCAGTTTGAGCGCTCTTTTTCTTTGGTTTTTCTAGAAGTTCTTGCGGTCCGAGCAGCCCCCCTAAACGCTCCGATCACTGCAAGAGGCTGCCTGCGGGTCACTCGGCCGAAGTCCTGACCGCTGCATTGAATCCCGCAAAGCGGCCGCTGAAGGTCGAGGCCCCACTGCCATCGATGATCCGATCAAGCAAAAGCGGCTCACGGTTAAGCTTGGCCCTAGCGCGCATGCACCCCGAACAGCGCGGATCATTTCGGGCGTGTCCTTGAAGGTCTCCACCAGCCGCGGCTTCACGATTGTGGGCGAGAAAGCGCCTGGGCGACTGTGTAGGCCGGACGAGCGGGTAGAACGGCGTCATTGAACAGACACCACCAGCTCTCAGCCACCTCGGTAGCCATGAGCTGATCCATCATCCCGAGCAGCAAGATCTCGAAGCCTGTCGGTAAACTGGGCGATCAAAATCTTCAAAACTTGTCCTGCGATCTAATGCCAAGGTTGCAGGCAAATTGCTGGTCTGCCGTCAGATCTGTTACGGGTAGAGGACATGAGCTGGCCGGTCACCAAGATGCCGCCTACTGTTATCGAGTTGCGCCGTGTTCAAGGCATAGGTTCTCAGCAGCCATCTCGAGTGCCCGCCGATGTCGCCACCCACTTCTGCGCGGCCATGCAGGCACAGCCGGTTGTTCACGAGCAGCACGTCTCCCGGCTCGATCGCCACAGGCTTGGCGATCTCGCCGCAAGCCTTTGCAAAATTCTCGGCGGCTATTTCTGCTGCCCCACCAGGCTCGGTTGGGGACACATTGGAGTGACTGAAACGAACCATTGTGCCGATGGCCGCGTCCTTGAGCACTGGCTCATCGATCGCGACGTGAACTTCCCCGAGGATGTCCTGCATACCTTCGAGGAAGGTTGTCTGGGACCCGATGGAAAACTGCCCCTGCTTCAACTCGTGCACATCCTCCGGAGACAGCTTCGCCAGAGCTTCGTCTAGCACCATCACTGTCGTTGGTACCTCGTTCGGATTCCGCAGGCCAACCAACGTCACCAAGTCGGGGGATGGCGCGATTCTGGCGTTCGAGGCATCGCTGTCCCCGTTGAATGGGAAGCTCACCGCATCGGTGTGGCCGCGAAGCCCACCCTGCGATTTGAGCGCAAACTTGCCCTCGCCAGGAATCGCCGTCAGACTGACAAACAGTTCGCCGCTGTTCTCGGAGCCGTAGGAAACGGTCTCCAAGCCAAGAAAAGCATGGGCAGCAATAGCCGCAGCGCGGCCCAGCTGCGTTCCGCTAACGTCCGGAACAGGCGTAAACCATTCCGGGGTGTCGGGCAGTTCGCCAGGTTCAAACACTCCAGCAAGAAGAACGAAGGGGGCGGCGACGGCGTTTTGCCGCATAGCGGTCAGATTCTCGCCTGCGCTCTCCAACCTCTTCGCCACCGCGCTGCCAAGGGTCATCCCGAGTTCATCAGGAGAAGCCAGAGCAGTCGTGCGTTGGTCTAAGGTAGTCGCCTGCTCCCAGTCTGCGACGGCAGCCCTGACGGCCACAGCCAGCTTTGGCGCAGTCATAAATTCTCCACGGGTTGATACATTATTGATATACGTCTATACTTGTGTCAAGGGGCAAGCGCACGCCCCTGTAGCCATGGAGGGCGTTTATGCGAACCGCGCTAGACCCGGCAAGCTTTGCTCAAGGGCAAATGCTCTTGTCTCGGCTCCCGGACACATTTTCTAACATTCTTCGGACAGCCAAATTGCATTCGGATGCCGATGGTCGCGTGTCCGTCTCCTATGAAGTAGCCAGTGCTGGAAGACGCCAAGTGGCCGCGACATCTTCCAACGAGGCCATCCGGCTAGTCCTCTTGGAGATCGCGTCTTTGCTCACAGCTTCCGCCGCACCATCGGAGATCGTTCAAATGAACTCAAGCGAGATTGACGCCACATTGAGGGAAGGGTCCTCCTTGCCCGAACGAGTGCTGTCGAAAGCGAGGCAGCAGACGCTTGGTGCCTCGTTGCCTTTGCGTTTGAAAGAACATCTAGATTCGGTCGCTGCTGAAGAGGCGACGAGTTTTGCGGAGGTCTGCCGCCGATTTGTGCTCTTCGGGTTTGAAGACGTCGTCGCACAGTCGCTTCATGCGAGCCCGACGTCGCTCTTCGAGATGCTTGGCCACGAGCTCCAGGAGTGGGATGGCTCGACGTCCGAGCAGGTCATGGTTCGCTTGGATCCGGGGCACGCCGTTCGCCTTCGATCCATTGCAAAGGAGTATCAGAAGTCGATCTCCGAACTGACGGTTCTGTGCACGGCTCACGGCGTTTCATTGCAGAGGACATTGGCGTCACTCGAGTCCAAAGTTTCGAGTTACAAGGGCGCTTCGATTCGAAATCTGGTGGTGAAGCTTGGACTTCAGCCCGCAGCAACCCCGCTCGTTTCCAGCATCCTTGCAGGAAACGTGAAGGCTCCGAGAAAGTTGCTTGCACGTCTTGCGTCGGCCTTCGAGGCTCCCGAATCGCTGCTGTCGACATTGTTCCGGGGTAGCTTCGACCGCCGGCTAGTGCCTGCGTTCAAGGCGGAAGGGGTTAAACCTCGGCTTTCGACGGCACCCACAACATGGACTTCCGCAGTGAAGTCATTAAATCTCTCTGCCGATGACGCTAAGGCGCTTCTTGATTTGGGAGTTTGAGACCTATGAACCCATTCCAGCGTGCTCGAAGTGAAGCGCATGCGATCCGAGCCCAGCTGGAGCCAATGCTCGCGCACGGGCCAATTGCAGCAAAGGACCTTCTTCACAAGATCGAATCCGTCCTGAACATTGCGATTGAGCCAGTCGCGCCGTCCTATACCGATCTCGGCGGTGGGACAGCCGTCCTACAGCGCGAGCAGATGTTCATCTACGTTAGCTCGGAAATTGAGGAATGGAGCGCCGACTTTTGCGGCCTCGTTGCGCACGAACTGGGCCACTACTTCCTGGACGCGACGAAGCCGGCGACCACGGTTGCCCACCTAGAGACGCTGCTTGGCAGCGCGGGGAGTCCCGCTGTCCTCAAAGTTGAGGCTTACGGAGCGAGAGAGCGGCAGGAGCTTCAGGCAAATGTGTTCGCCCGCGAGCTCTTGTTGCCGCGAGCTGTCGCTCGTCAACTTACATCGGCTGGAAAGGGGCCTGCGGAGATCGCAGTAGAACTGGGCATCCCGTTGGAGTTCGTTCGACAGCAAATGCTAGACGGGCTGCTCCTTCCCGAAGCCCCCGAGACAACGAGCACCCTGAGTGCGCCGAGTCCTGACCAGCTCGCCGCAGCCAGAGCCCAGGAACGTGCCGCGAACGTGGTCGCAGGGCCAGGTACGGGTAAGACCACGACGCTCATCCATCGGGTCAAGTACCTGGTGGAAGAGAAGCATGTGCATCCGAGCCATATTCTGGTCCTCACATTCACGAACAAGGCGGCGCTGGAACTGGTCGAGCGACTGCGCAGCGTCGGGATTCCCAACGCTTCCGACATCTGGGCCGGTACCTTCCACTCTTTCGGGCTGGAGTTCCTTCGGAAGTATCACCAGCATTTCCAGCTCGACTCGGACCTTCATGTTTCGGATCTGATGGGCTCGATGACCAGTCTGGTCAAGGCACTGCCTCGCGTCGACCTTCAGCACTTCCTACGTGTCGAAGACCCGTACGAATGGCTTAGGCCCGTCGTTGACGGCATCACAAGGCTCAAGGAGGAATTGGTCTCCCCCGCAGCCTATCGGAGCTTCGTCGAGAGCGATGAAGTTGAAGACGCCGAGCTTCTGCAAAAGAGGCTCGATGTGGCCTCGCTTTTCGAGTTGAATGAGACGCTGCTCAAGGAGCGCCGCACCGTTGACTTCGTTGACCTCATCTCGAAGCCAGCGATTGCCCTCAAAGATGACAGGGCACCCTTCGTTGAGCTGGTCGACCGCTACCAGTACGTTCTGGTCGATGAGTACCAGGACGTCACACGGGCCATGGTCGAGATGCTTCGCCAACTGGCGTACAGAAAGCATATCTGGGTTGTCGGCGACGTTCGGCAAGCAATTCACCATTGGCGAGGCGCTTCGCTGAAAAGCCTCCAGAAGTTCGATGTTGAGTTCAAAGCGCACGCAGCTGGAACTTCAATCCAACGGTATCCCCTGACGTTCAATCGCAGGAGTTCGCAGGAGGTCGTCGACCTCACGCAGCATGTTGGACGTGACCACGCTCTTGAGAGCTCACTGAGGCTCGATGAGGTCATAGCCACCAAGGGCGTATCGGGCTCAAAGCCGGTTGTTGTCACTTGCCGAGATGGCGACGCTCTACTCGGCGCGATTGCCGAAGTCATTCGCGAACTGCAGGCCGGCGGGGTACCTTTCGGACGCCAGGCAGTGCTTTGCCGCAAGTCGAGCGACGTAGAGCGGTCCGCAGAGCTATTGGAGCAGTCGGGGCTTCCCATCATTTACGTCGGTGACCTGACCGCACGGACCGAGGTCAAGCGCATCCTCTGTCTCATCCAGCTCTTGGTCGAGCGTAGACCAAAGGCGTTAGTCGGACTGGCAGGGATTCCATCTCTCAACATGCCGTTGGTGGACGTAGACGTGCTGCTAAAGGCCGCAGAGAGCGATGTGGCCTTCCAGAGAGGTCGTTGGATTCATGCGCCGCCGCCGGGGCTTAGTCCTCGCGGACTGGCGGTGACGGCATCCATCCGTGAGCTCATCGGGCGTTTCCAGCACGGCTCGAATCCATGGGCCTTCATCTGCCATCTATTGCTGGATAAGCGCTTTGGCCTCCCACCTGCCGCTGACAACAGCGTGCGAGCTTGGGTGAGCCGTGTTGCGCTCTGGCAGTTCGCCTATAGCGTGCGGAACGGCGACGGCGAGATGAAAGAGGCGAGGCTGTCTCGGTACTTGCTGCGACAACGGCTGCGGCAGCGAATCGGCGATGGCCAGGGTCAGCGTGAGCTTCCGCCGGAGGCTGCTGTGCTCGACGGCGTACGCGTGATGACCGTTCATGGCAGCAAGGGGCTGGAGTTCGAGGCTGTGCACGTCGGCTACGTGAGCGCCGACAGCTACGGAAGCCGAGAACCCAGTTGGCGGCCTGATGGAATACTCGACATTGTGCCGCCTGAAGCACTCGGCAGTACGACGGAAGAATACAAGTTTGAGGAATCGGTAGAGCGGAACAACCTGCTTTATGTGGCTGTCTCAAGAGCGAAGCATCACTTGTACCTCTATCAGGATACCAAGTTCAAGAACTCGACCGCTCCACAATTGGAGCACTACCCCAGGAAGTACCTGTCAAGGCAGTACAGCGGACCTTCGCTGACTGCGGTGAAGTCCTCTTCGGAAGCCGCGTTTTCTGCACCTAAGGCGATGCCTTTCGAAGACTTCTACAGCTACGCAATGTGCTCGTTGCGCTACTGGTATAGCCACGTCCTGGAGATGCAGAGCGAATCCGATATTGACGTTTCGCTACGTGCTCGATGGGCGGTGATGGACGCGCTCAAAGCATTCTCAAGCGGCTCGTCGGGCTCGGCACAACTCGCGCTTGGTGTCGCCTGGACTATCCGCAAGTTGCCTAGCGCCGTAGAAGACCCCTCGCTGTGGGCTGACGCACTCTATGCGCTCAAACGGGGCGAAGGTCAGGTGCAGGCCTTGAAGGAACGAGGTGGAAGGTTCGAACAGACCACGGCAAACATTGCTGGATTAACGCTGCAGATGCCATGGGGTTTTCGAATCGACGGAACCTACGGCGGGACCGAGTATGCAATCCTGCGCTTCTCTCGCCGTGGGATCAGCGACTACAAGACCATCATGAACCCGGTGCTGCGCGGGTTAGGTTTGCCCGGGCCGACCTCGATGTCGCTGCACCATGTGCTGTCCGAGAAGACCGACAAGGTCGACGGCTCGAAGGCCATAGAAATGACGAAGGCCTACAAAGCCGCTGGGCGTTTCGCCGCCGGCGACAACACGCCCGCCGTCGGTCATCACTGCGGTCGCTGTGACTTCTCGACCATCTGCCCTTCAGCGCCGCGGTAGCGCTCCGACTCGCAAGGTTGGAAGCTCTGCATGCTCAGCCGCACTTTTCAGAAGACTGCATTAGGCTGAGAGCCGCCGTTCGCACAGCCATCGGTGAACGACCGCAGTGATGAACTTTGGGCCCTCCACTCGATGAGGGACCATATCAAGTGAAAAAACGGCTTGGCTTGTCAGATGAGCTTAAGCATGCGGACCAACTCTACAAGTTTTAGTACGTCGGATGCTGAACTTACACCTACCCATTCAACCCAGCCGCGTATAGGGCCGCCAAGTTTGCTTTCCTCATACGCCATGTCGACTACTTCTTTGCTGCGCGCTGAGCTGAAGCCCATCAAGTGAGTGCAATAGCGCTCAACCTCCCATGAGGTGAAGATCCTGTGTGCATTGGCCGCGCTCAATGGAGGGCTTGCCCACTCGATGAGATCTACTTCGCTTCGAGCATGCTCCAGCGCCTGCACCAGTTTTTGCGCTTTTTCGCGGTCCAACTGCCGTTTCAACATGGACTGCCTGCGATGCACATCGTCGAGAGTTCCTTCTGGCTCGGCCAAGTCGGGAAGCAAAGCGGGGAGCATCACCCCAATGAGCGAGTCATACTGGTTGTGGCGGGCAAATTTATGCTCCCCTTTTTTGATGGATTCCCAGGCGTACCTTCTGGCTGTGGCTAACTTCTGTTTTTGTATAGCTGTGAGTTGGACGCCAAATCGCTTAATGGCACGTAGCACCAATGGGAAGAACGTGGGTTCCTTTTGGTAGAGATTCAAGACTTGGTCAACGAGTTTGTCTCGCGTCGTTGGGGGTAGTTTTTCCCCCCAGGCCAACGATATGAGAAGCGTCATGGTGCCGTCCAAGGTCCAAAAAAATCGGTCTCCGGCGTTTTTGTACCCGGCTCTACGCATTTCCACAGCAAGCTCAGAAGGCACTACGCAGCATTCCTCGGTCTTTCCGCGCATGACTTGGGTTAGGTAGTACACGACGGCATCTTTGAAAATCTCAGCCAGAGCTTCGACTGGGGCGCTGGTGATCTTGAACTTGTAATGCTCCTTGGCGATGTTGATTTCCTGAAGCCGCCGTGCTTCCTGCTCTTGAGCTTTGCGCTCAAACTCTTGGCGCTCAGCCCGTTCTATCGCTACCCGGGCGTCATGCTCTTTAATGCGTGCATGTGCCGCATCTAGGGCTGAGTCAATGACTGGGTGATGCTTCCATACCTTTGAGTTGGGGTCGTTCAGCACCAGCTCGCGCAGCTTTTTAATAGAGAGCTGGCCATGCTCCTTAAATCGAGCAACATCGACCTCTAGACAACGCAGATTTTTGACTTTGATGGTGTTGAGCTTTCGCGGGGATATACCGTGGGTGACAAATACCTCTATAGCCAGTGGGTAGGTTGTGCCGTTCTCAACGATATCGCAGTAGACATCTGGGACAATACCCGGCAAGGCATGTTCTAGCCGCACGTTCTGCAGCGTATGGCGCGCACCAGGGAGTCGCACCACTTCGTCGTACACGAAGTGATGCCCGTATGGGATGTGCTCTACGAAGTCTGGGGTGATGATGTAGCCCGCGTGCGCAATGATGTGCTTGATAACTAGGTGCAGCAGACTTTCGCTTGTGAGTTTGACGTCCCCTAGATCTATGGCTACTTCATCAGAGAGCCAGTCGAGCGCATCAATGGCATCAGCCTTGGCTTGCTCCAGCGCCTTTGCGTTTAGCTCACCATCTTCCCAGTGACGCACCCAGCATGTGTGCTGGTCACTGAGGACAACGCGTGCGAGGATTTCTTCGACCGTCAGCCCTGAAATTTCTGGATCGTCGCATCGGACACTGATAACGCCATCAAAGTCTTGGTCACTGGTATCCAGATGGCTGCTCTCAAGGACAACCAAGACCTTGCGGCCGTCTTCCAGAGTAAGGCTGGCACGCTGGTGGTCAATCCACGCGCTACGGCACACAAGCAGGCTTTGCGGCCGTCCGCGCATCTCGGATGAGTATTCCTTGCCGGACACGCCCTGAAAGCGTTGGCGTGAAATCGGAGCTGGGACCTCAATGAGTCCATGCTTCCTAAAGAGCGTCAGCGTTGCGAGCTGGGATGCTTTTTGTAGGCAGGACGTTCGGGAATGGCCCGATGGGTGCCGAAAGAACTGGCTCATGGTTCGTCCGGTGCGGCTGGCACTCCACACGGGGGTGCCCTTTGGCACATTCAGGCGAGCGTTTACGGCTTGCAGTGGCTCTTGGCAACCCGGGCATGTGCATTCGCATGCGATGCCTGTTTTCTCCGGGGGGATGCTGAAGATGTGCGTTGCTGTGCCATCGGGACCTAAGGCCCATCGCATAGGGCTATCTTTTTGCGCAGTCTCCGTCCCTTTGCTGCCACCAAGGTCCTCACCGTCCGCAATCATCCCCGTTGCCTCCTCTTTTCGGGGATTGTGGCACCGTCACAGGAGAAGAGTACATAGGAAGTTGGTATATAGCCCACACTAAGCCAATGGCAGGGGCCCGAAGTTTGAGATGGGGGACTGCTGTCAGGCTTTAATTCAAAATCACAGTGGCTATCAAGAGCCGTCTGTCACCACATTTGCCGAGCGGGCTGCTTCAGGCTGGGTACTGTCGTTCGTCGTTGATGCCGCGAGCGGCGGCTTTGACCGGCACCGGTAATTGATCGCGACGGCGCCCACCGGGGCGGCGGCGCA
>NZ_JBKBTV010000120.1:0-5889 GCF_046291265.1 Acidovorax sp.
CCTGGGGCCGCACGATGACCTGGCGCTCCAGGTCGATGGTGAGCTGGTAGCCAGGGAAGGCGTGCACTTCATCAAACAGCTGAGCCACGGTGGCCTCGGGCAACACGATGGGCAGCAGGCCGTTCTTGAAGCAGTTGTTGAAGAAGATGTCGGCAAAACTCGGCGCAATCACGGCGCGAAAGCCGTACTGGTCCAGCGCCCAGGGCGCGTGCTCGCGGCTGGAGCCGCAGCCAAAGTTCTTACGGGCGATCAACACCGAGGCTCCCGCGTAGCGCGGTTTGTTCAGCACAAAGTCGGGGTTGGGCTTGCGGCTGGCGGGGTCCTGGCCCGGCTCGCCGTGGTCCAGGTAGCGCCATTCGTCAAACAGGTTCACGCCAAAGCCGGTCTTCTTGATCGACTTCAAAAACTGCTTGGGAATGATCGCGTCGGTGTCGACGTTCTCGCGGTCCATCGGGGCGACTAGGCCCTTGAGTAAGGTGAATTTCTGCATGGAGATCTTGCTTATTTGTTGGCGGCGCGTTCGAGTGCGCCCCCCGCCCGTTGAACGTCCTGGCCCACGCCCTTGACGGTGTTGCACCCGCCCAGCAGCAAGGCGGCAGACAGTGCGATGAGGATGGCGGCGATTTTCTTCATGGCGAGCTCCTTCAGGCGAATTGGCGAATGTCCACAAAATGACCGTGCACGGCGGCGGCGGCGGCCATGGCAGGGCTGACGAGATGGGTGCGGCCACCAGCGCCCTGGCGGCCTTCGAAGTTGCGGTTGCTGGTGGATGCGCAGCGCTCGCCCGGCTCCAGGCGGTCGGCGTTCATGGCCAGGCACATGCTGCAGCCGGGTTCGCGCCACTCAAAGCCAGCAGCCACAAAAATCTTGTCGAGACCTTCGCGTTCGGCCTGCTCTTTGACCAGGCCCGAGCCCGGCACCACCATGGCCAGCTTCACGTTGCTGGCCACCTTGCGGCCCAGGTTCTTCACCACGGCGGCAGCTTCGCGCATGTCTTCGATGCGGCTGTTGGTGCAACTGCCGATGAACACCTTGTCGATGGTGATGTCGTTGATGGCCTTGCCGGGCGTGAGGCCCATGTAGGTCAAGGCACGCTCGATGGCGCCGCGCTTGTTGGCGTCTTTTTCCTTGTCCGGGTCGGGCACGCGGGCGTCAATGCCCAGCACCATTTCGGGCGAGGTGCCCCAAGTGACTTGGGGTTGGATGTCGGCCGCGTCGAGCTTGACGACGGTGTCGAACGTGGCGTCGGCGTCCGAATGCAGCGTCTTCCAGTACGCCACGGCCTGGTCCCACTCCACACCCGTGGGCGACAGGGGGCGGCCCTTGACGTATTCAATGGTCTTGTCGTCCACAGCGACCAGGCCCGCGCGCGCGCCGCCTTCGATGGCCATGTTGCAGACCGTCATGCGGCCTTCCATGCTCATGGCGCGGAAGACGGAGCCGGCAAATTCAATGGTGTAGCCCGTGCCGCCGGCCGTGCCGATCTTGCCGATGATGGCCAGCACCACGTCCTTGGGCGTCACGCCCTTGGCCAGCGTGCCGTCCACCTGCACCAGCATGTTCTTGGCCTTCTTGGCCAGCAGGGTTTGCGTGGCCATCACGTGCTCGACCTCGGAGGTGCCGATGCCGTGGGCCAGCGCGCCGAATGCACCGTGGGTGCTGGTATGGCTGTCGCCGCACACCACGGTCATGCCGGGCAGGGTGGCGCCGTTTTCGGGGCCGATGACGTGCACGATGCCTTGGCGCTTGTGCATGAAGGGGAAGAACGCAGCGGGCGAGATCTGCGCCATGTTGTCGTTCAGCGTGGTGATCTGTTCCTTGCTGATCGGGTCGGTGATGCCGTCGTAGCCGTTTTCCCAACCCGTGGTGGGCGTATTGTGGTCGGCGGTGGCCACGATGGAGCTCATGCGCCACACCTTGCGGCCCGCCTCGCGCAGGCCTTCAAACGCCTGGGGGCTGGTCACCTCGTGCACCAGATGGCGGTCGATGTAGAGGATGGAGGTGCCGTCCTCTTCGGTGTGGACGACATGCTCGTCCCAGATCTTGTCGTACAGGGTGCGTCCCATGGCGTGGCTTTCTTTTTCAGGTGGGTGGGTGATTTTAGTGATGCGGCGCTGGTGCGGGGGCGTTCATTCGGGCACCGTGGCGGGTGCCATATCGGGAGCCGTTGTCGGTGCGGTGCGCGGCGCCAGGTGCTCGACCAGCAAGCGCGCCGTGACGGGCAGGGCGTCGAAGTCGCGCGCCACCACACGCAGTTCGCGGTGGGCCCAGGCGTCGGTCAACGGGATGGCCTGCAGGTTGCCCACGCCGCGCATCAGTTCAAACGCCCGGTCAGGCAGCAGCCCCACGCCCAGGCCGCTGTCGATCATGCGGCACATGGCGTCCAGCCCGGTGACTTGGATGCGCTGGCGCAGTGGACGCCCGGCGGCGGCGGCAGCAGCGCGCATGGCCAGGCTGATGCTGCTGTTGGCGTGCAGGCCCACGATGTCCCAGTCCAGGACTTCTTCAAAATTGATAGCATTCAGCGCAGACAGGTCATGCGCCCGGGGTACTACAAGCACTAAATTGTCGGCGCGGTAGGGGCGGGTTTGTAATTCCAGTGCACCGTTGGCGCTGGCCATGCCGATGTTGCAGATGCCGAGGTCGGCGGCGCCCTCTTGTACGGCGTGCAGCACATCGCTGGAGAGGTGCTCCTGCAGGTCGATCTTGATCTGGCTGTGCTCGCGCGCAAAGGCGCCCAGGTCTTCGGGCAGAAACTGGAAGATGGCCGAGATGTTGGCGTGCATGCGCACATGGCCGCGCACGCCATCGGCGTATTCGCTGAGCTCGCCCTGCATGCGTTCGAGGCCAAACAGCACGGTGCGCGCATGGTGCAAGAGGCTTTCGCCAGCGGGCGTGAGGGTGACGCCCCGGCTGTGGCGGTAGAGCAGGGCGGTGTCTACGGCGGTTTCCAGGTCGGACAGGCGCTTGCTGACGGCCGACGCGGCAATGAATTCGCGCTCCGCCGCGCGGCCGATGCTGCCGAGCTCGCACACCGCCACAAATAATTGCAACGAGGTGAGGTCGATACGGCGCGCAAAACTGCGCTCGGAGCTTTTCATTTGGTGGAGCTAGCCTTCTTGTTTTGAGAAGACTTTGTATTTTCCTCCTGTTTTTAGCGGTTCGTCATCGCCGAATGCGATGACGTTCATCGTGTAAGGGGGCTGCGTATCAAAAAAGTGAGCTGCTTGCGCTTGTCTTTAAACGACTTCAGATGCTTTTAGTTATGAAAGCCAATGAATAAAAGCGCTGCCCGCTCCTATTTTTGATGAGTGCGCCTCTGTGCCCTCAGTTTTCACGCAGCCAAGGTGCTGCCATGTTCGGGCACTGTGGCTCGCCAGCGCAACTCGTGCTCAATGCGTTGCCGCAGCATGTCGGCGGCGCTCATCTCGCCGTGCACCACATAGACTTGATCGGGCGCGTGGCCCATGCTGCGCAGCCAGGCGATGAGCTGGTTGCCGTCGGCATGGGCGGATGCGGACGACAGCCGCACCACCTCGGCCCGCACCGCCACGTCCTGGCCGTGGATGCGGATGGTCTTTTCGCCATCGGCCAGCCGCGCCCCGCGCGTGCCGGGTGCCTGGTGGCCGGTCAGGATGATCATGTTGCGGTGATCGCCGGCGCGCAGCGCCAGGTGGTGCAGCACGCGCCCGCCGGTGGCCATGCCGCTGGCTGACAGGATCACCATGGGGCCGTGCAGCTTGGCAAGCCCTTTGGATTGCTCAGGCGTCTGGACCATGGTGGCGCCATGTTCGAGCGCCTGCACCTCGCGGCCAGTCAGGCGGTGCTCGTGCATGTGGTGCTGGAACAGGCCGGTGGTGCTGACGGCCATGGGGCTGTCCAGAAACACCTTCAGCGCCGTAGGCACCACGCCCTGAGCCTTGAGCAAACCAATGGCATGCAGCACCACCTGCGCGCGGCCCACCGCAAACACGGGGACCACCGCAATGCCACCGCGCGCGGCCAGACGCTGCAGGGCAGGGCCCAGTTCTTCTAGCAATGTTTCGGGCGGGTGTTCGCGGTCGCCGTAGGTGGACTCGATCAGCACCGTGTCGGCCTGGGGCGGTGCGTCGGGCGAGTTCATGAGCAAATCGTCGGGCCGGCCCAGATCCCCGGAGAAAAGGATGCGCCGCCCGCCCACCTCCAGCAGCACGCTGGCCGCGCCCAGGATGTGGCCCGCAGGCGAAAACGTGGCGCGCCAGCCGGGCAGGGGCTCAAACGGTTGATGGACGGCGTGCACCTTGAACTGCTTCATGCAGTGCAGGGCATCGAGGCGGGTGTACAGCGGCAGGGCAGGCTGGTGGCTGCTGAGCTGGTGCCGGTTGAGGAAGGCCGCGTCTTCCTCCTGCAGGTGCCCGCTGTCGGGCAGCAGGATGGTGCACAAGTCGCGCGTGCCGGGTGTGCAATGTATGGCGCGGGTGTAGCCATCGCGCGCCAGCAGGGGTAGATAGCCGCTGTGGTCCAGGTGGGCGTGCGTCAACACCGCGGCGTCGATCTGGTGCGGGGCCACCGGCAAGGGCTGCCAGTTGCGCAACCGGAGTTGTTTGTAGCCCTGGAACAGGCCGCAATCGACCAGCAGGCTTTTGCCGTTGTAGCGAACCAAGTATTTGGAGCCGGTGACTGTGCCAGAGCCACCCAGAAAGGTGATGTTGACGTTCATGTGCCAAGGCTCCCGTGGGTTCGTCGATGGATTTTTATCGTACTGCTGGGAGCTTGGCGGGCAGGCAGTCACTGGCAGTTTCTTGCCCTATATCAAGAAAAAACCGCCGGGGCCGGGAGGCCGCAGGCGGTTTTTTTGAGGGAGGGGAGGCTGTGATCAGCTGAAGAAGTTCTTCAGCTTGTCCGTCCAGCTTTCTCCACTGGGCGAATGGCGGCCGCCACCCTTCTTGAGCGAATCTTCCAACTCGCGCAGCAGCTTGCGCTGGTGCTCGGTCAGCTTCACAGGCGTCTCGACCGCGATGTGGCAGTACAGGTCGCCTGGGTAGCTGGCGCGCACACCCTTGACCCCCTTGCCGCGCAGACGGAACTGCTTGCCAGCCTGGGTGCCCTCGGGGATATCGATGGCCGCCTTGCCTGCGAGCGTGGGCACCTCGATCTCGCCGCCCAGGGCCGCTGTGATAAAGCTCACCGGCACCTGACAGTGCAGGTCATCGCCGTCCCGCTCAAAGATGTCGTGTTTCTTCAGGCGGATCTCGATGTACAGGTCGCCCGGTGGGCCGCCGTTGGTGCCTGGCTCGCCGTTGCCGGTGCTGCGAATGCGCATGCCGTCGTCGATGCCCGCAGGGATCTTCACTTCCAGCGTCTTTTGCTTCTTGAGCTTGCCTTGGCCGTGGCAGGTGGTGCACGGCTCGGGAATGATCTTGCCCGTGCCGCGGCAGTGGGGGCAGGTCTGCTGCACGCTGAAGAAGCCCTGGCGCATCTGCACTGTGCCCGCGCCCTGGCAGGTGCCGCAGGTTTTGGCGCTGGTGCCGGGCTTGGCGCCGCTGCCGTGGCAGGTGTCGCAGCCCTCCCACGACGGGATGCGGATCTGCGCATCTTTGCCGCGTGCGGCTTCTTCCAGCGTGATCTCCATGGCGTAGCTGAGGTCGCTGCCGCGGTAGACCTGGCGGCCCCCTGCAGCACCGCGCCCACGCCCACCTTGCTGGCCGAACATGTCGCCAAAAATGTCACCGAAGGCTTCGGCAAAACCGCCAAAGCCTTCTGCACCCGGGCCCCCGGGGCCGCGCATGTTGGGGTCCACACCTGCGTGACCATACTGGTCATAGGCGGCGCGTTTTTGCGGGTCCGACAGCATCTCGTAGGCCTCTTTGGCCTCTTTGAATCGCTCTTCGGCCGACTTGGCAGCATCCC
>NZ_JBKBTV010000121.1:0-5210 GCF_046291265.1 Acidovorax sp.
AGTCATCCACGCCAAATGCTCTCCCACGGGCTTCGATCCCAGAGGGCTTACGGGCTGTGGATAACTGTCCAAACTCATTTGCCTAAACATCGAAAACGAAAGATACAAGGGAGAAATGAGCAGCAATGCCCCAACTGAAGCCCCCCCTATCCCCCCGCCAACTCCCACAAAGGGAGCGAGCAAAATCAACGCCAACCCCGATTTTTAATAAAAACAGGCTCTAGCGCTTATTCAGAAAGCGCAAGCAGCTATCTTTTTAGATATGTCCAGGTGCCACTCACAACCGGTGCGACCGATCCCCGTGCGCAAACCCCACAGGCTCCCACGGCTCGCCTGCGCCGACGGCCAGCACCTTGAACAGCTCGCCCATTTCGTGTTCCATGATCAATTTGGCCGCTGTCGCCCGTCCCGCTTGCGGTAGCAGCTCCATTTTTGGTAGCAAACCGCAGTTGATGAGGAAATGCGCCTGCGTGGTGTAGCCCAGCACGTTCAGGCCCGCCTCCTGCGAGGCCAGCGCCATGGCGGTGAAGTTGACGTGGGCCGTGATGTCCTTCAAGCCCACTTGCACCAGCGGGTCGCCATCGGCCAGATGGCCTTGGTGGCACATCACCGTGCCCATGTGGCGCTGCGGGTGGTAGTACTCGCTCTCGCCAAAACCATAGTCCAGCAAGAAGGCTGCGCCGCGCACGAGCCGGTCGGCCAGCATGCGCATGAAGCCTTCGCCCTGGGCGTGGATCTCGGTCAGGTAGTCCTGTGGGCCTTCGATGTCGATGGGCGGGCGCAGGTCGGTGGGGCGGTCGGCCCAGGCAAAGCTGCCGTCGTCCTGCACCACCACGCCACGCTCATGCCACACGCCGCCTTGCCGGCCACCGTGTCGCGCGAGCAGCTGCACGGGCATGGCGTCGAGCACCTCGTTGCCCACCACAACGCCGCTGAACGTTTCGGGCAGCGCATCCACCCAGCGCAGCTTGTGGGCGTGCGCCACCAGCTTGGCCTGCTGGCGCGCGCGCAGGCTGCCCGACAGATCGACGATGGTGTAGCGCTGCACCTGATCGCCCAGCGTTTCCAACAGTTGCAGCGCCAGCGCGCCGGAGCCCGCGCCAAACTCCCACACCTCGTCGGTCCCGGTGTGCGCCAGGGCCTCGCCCACCTGCACGGCCAGCGTCTGGCCGAACAACGGGGTCATCTCGGGCGCGGTCACAAAGTCGCTGCCGGACTCGGGCATGGCACCGAATTTGGTGGAATCGTTGGCGTAGTAGCCCAGGCCGGGCGTGTACAGGGCCAAGGCCATGAAGCGGTCAAAACCCAGCCATCCGCCCTCGGCGGCAATGGCCTGGGTGATGTGCTGGTGCAGGGCGGTCGTTAAACTGTCGGGTCTTTGGGTCACGGCCCGCATTGTCTCCCAGCCCACATGACCCCACCCACCCACGCACCGTTCTGGTCACAGGCGCCGCCAAGCGCCTGGGCCGCAGCATTGCGCTGGCCCTGGCGGCGGGCGGTTGGCAGGTGGCGGTGCACTATCGCTCATCGCAGCAGGATGCTATCGATACCGTAGCTGCTTGCGCACTAATGACAAGCGCTAGCGCCCATTTTGATGCTGATTTTGACGACGAAGCTGCCGTGCGTGGCCTGTTGCCCCGCGTGGTGGCGCACTTTGGCCGTGTGGATGCGGTGGTCAACAGCGCATCCTTGTTTGAGCACGACAACGTTGAGACCTTTGGTTTTGCCGCGCTCGAAAAACACCTGCGCAGCAACACCGCCGCCCCCGTGCTGCTGGCCCAGGCGCTGCACCAGCATGTGGCCGACCGCGTTGCCCAGGGCGAGGCCGACGCGCAGGGCGCCGTGGTCAACCTGCTGGACCAGAAGCTCTGGAACCAGAACCCCGATTTTGTGAGCTACACGCTTTCCAAGGCCGCACTCGAAGCTGCGGGCACCATGCTGGCCATCGCCCTGGCGCCGCGCGTGCGCGTGGTGGGTGTGGCGCCCGGCCTCACGCTGACGAGCCACATGCTCAGCGACGAAAAGTTCGCTCAGCTGCATGCGCTGTCCCCGCTGGGCCGCTCGTCCACTGCTGAGGACGTGGCCGCCACCGTGAAGTTCGCGTTGGAGAACCGGTCAATGACCGGCACCACGCTGCTGGTCGATGGTGGCCAGCACCTGATGAAGTTTGACCGCGATTTCTCTTTGATGTGAGCGTACGCTCACTCCAGGACCTATTCATGACCACCGCTGCAGGCACCCAGATCCTCACGCTCACCGGTTTGCGCTTTGACGCCAACCTGGGCATCCTCGACCACGAAAAAACCGACCCCCAGCCCATCCAGGTCGATGCCGAACTGAGCCTGGGCGTGCAGCCGCTGGCCCCGCGCGACGACGACATCGGCCATGTGCTGGACTACCGGCGTGTGCGCCAGATCATCATCGACGAGTGCACGGCCGAGCATGTGAACCTGCTGGAGAGCCTGATCGGCAAGCTGGCCAACCGCCTGATGCAGTTGCCCGGCGTGCTGGGCGTGCGGGTGAAGATTGCCAAACTCGAAATTTTTGACGACTGCGAAGTGGCCATTCGCATTGAGACAGGACAGTGGTGACCCCATGAGCGCAGTATTGAATGAAGCCCCCACATCCAACCCCGGCTCCGCCCAATCCACCGGCTGGACGGAGGAAAGCGCCGAAGCCACCAGCGGCGCCGCCCGCATGAAGATCGAGCGCGAAACCCACAAGCTCGAAAAGCGCCTGTGCCGCGAGGTGGGCAAGGCCATCGTCGACTTCAACATGATTGAAGAAGGCGACAAGGTGATGGTGTGCATGTCGGGCGGCAAGGACAGCTACGCGCTGCTGGACATCCTGCTCAAGCTCAAGGCCCGCGCGCCCATCCACTTTGACCTGGTGGCCGTGAACCTGGACCAGAAGCAGCCCGGGTTCCCGGAGCACATCCTGCCCGAGTACCTGGCCACCACCGGCGTGCCGTTCCACATCGAGAACGAAGACACCTACAGCATCGTCAAGAAGCTGATCCCCGAAGGCAAGACCACCTGCAGCCTGTGCAGCCGCCTGCGCCGGGGCATTCTGTACCGCGTGGCCGACGAGCTGGGTTGTACCAAGATCGCGCTGGGCCACCACCGCGACGACATATTGCAGACGCTGCTGCTCAACATGTTCTTTGGCGGCAAGATGAAAAGCATGCCGCCCAAGCTGGTGAGCGACGATGGCAAGCATGTGGTGATCCGCCCCCTGGCCTACGTGGCCGAGAAAGACACCACCCGCTGGGCCGCGCACCGCAACTTCCCCATCATCCCGTGCAACCTGTGCGGCAGCCAGGAGAACCTGCAGCGCAAGCAGGTGGGGGAGATGCTGCGCGAATGGGAAAAGCGGTTCCCCGGCCGCGTGGAGAACATGTTCAATGCGCTGCAGAACGTGGTGCCCTCGCACCTGCTGGACGGCAGCCTGTTCGACTTCAAGAACGCCAGGGCCACGGGCATTGCCAGCGAAAACGGCGACAAGGCGTTTGACAAGGAAGAGTTTGCAGCGCCCACGCCTTCGTTACCAGGTGTTCAGGTGGTGCAGTTGTCGTGAACCTCGTGCGGCCACGGGCACTCCCACAGCCTTTGCCACCTGCGCGCAGGATGGCCTGCTGACACCGACTGAGGAGCCACTGCCATGACACTGTTCACTACACCACACCGCTGGACGGCTGCCCTGCTGCTGGGCCTGGCCACCGCCCTGCTCGCAGGTTGCAGCACCACCCGCATCGTCGATGGGCGGGTGCAGAGTTTTTCAACACTGAATGCGCTGCCGAGCCCCGCCACCTACCGGCTGGAGCGCCTGCCGTCGCAGCAAACCCCGTCGTTCGACCCCATTGCCCAATTGGCAGAACAAGCCCTGGCCCGCGTGGGTCTGCAGCGCGACGACGCTGGCGCCCCCCGCCTGCTGGTGCAGATCGGCGTGCAGGCCGACAACGTGCCGCGGGTGGACCCCTGGTCCTATCCTCACGGCCCGCACGGCTTCTACGGCCCCTCGCCCTGGGCATTTAACGGTGGGTTTGGTGGCGGTTGGCACGGCCGGGGCTGGGGCGTGGGCGGCATCTGGCGCATGGGTGGACCCACGCCGCTGCACCGCCGCGCCGTCAGCCTGGTCATGCGCGATGCCCAGACCCAGGCCGTGGTGTACGAAACATCGGCCGTGCACGAAGACGTGTGGGTGAGCGACCCTGCCGTGTACGGCGTACTGCTGGATGCAGCGCTGCAAGGCTTCCCCCAGCCGCCGCAAGGCCCACGGCAGGTGCGCCTGCCCTTTACACCCGCATCGGCAGTAGCGCCAGCGCCCTCCCCCGCCCAGCCGGGTGTGGTGGTGCCTGCTGCACCGGCCCGCTGATTCAACCTTTGACCCTTCCCCTCTACCCGCCTGCATGCAAGCCACCCGCATCGTTGCCATCCGCCACGGCGAAACCGCCTGGAACGTGGACACCCGCATCCAGGGCCACCTGGACATTCCGCTCAACGACACGGGCCTGTGGCAGGCCGATCAGGTCGCAAAAGCACTGGCGGGAGAGCCCATTGCCGCCATCTACACCAGCGACCTGAAGCGCGCCCACGCCACCGCGCAGGCCGTGGCCCGCACCACGGGCGCGCCGCTGACCACCGAACTCGGGCTGCGCGAACGCAGCTTTGGCCACTTTCAGGGCCGCACGTTTGCCGAGATCGAGGCCGAGCTGCCCGAAGACGCGCTGCGCTGGCGCAAGCGCGACCCGCACTACACCCCCGAGGGCGGCGAGTCGCTGGTCACGCTGCGCGAGCGCATTGAACGCATCGTGACCACTCTGGCGCAGCAGCATGTGGGTGAGCAGGTGGTGATGGTGGCGCACGGCGGTGTGCTGGATGTGCTGTACCGCCTGGCCACACGCCAGGACATCCAGGCGCCGCGCACCTGGCAGCTCGCCAACGCCGCCATCAACCGCCTGCTGTGGACACCCGACGGCCTCACGCTGGTCGGCTGGGCAGACACACAGCACCTGGACAACAAAGCAGCGCGCGATGAAACCCATTCCTGAAGCACTGCAGTCCACCGTGGGGCAACGCGTGGACCTGATCGACACCCCGGCCTTGGTGGTGGACCTGGACGCCATGGACCGCAACATCCAACGCATGGCCGAATTTGCCCGCAAGCACCAGGTGCGCTGGCGGCCCCACGCCAAGCTGCACAAAAGCGCC
>NZ_JBKBTV010000122.1:0-5185 GCF_046291265.1 Acidovorax sp.
GTAGCTCTGTATTTAATAGCATGGCAATTCGGCGAGTCCCTGCTTGCCGTAATTGCCATGCGGGGTCGGTCAGGCGTCCGGTGGCTCGGGGGTCTCTGCTGCGGGGCCGTTGTCAGTGCCAGAGGCATCTTCGCCCCCGGATTCTGCTTCGATCACGTTAGCGTCGTTTTCAACAATGCGTTGCAGGCCGCTCAACTGCGAGCCTTCGTCCAAGGCGATCAGCGTCACGCCCTGCGTGGCGCGGCCCAGTTCACGAATTTCCGAAACCCGGGTACGCACCAGCACACCCTTGTCGGTGATCAGCATGATCTCGTCGTCGGCATGCACCAGGGTGGCCGCGACGACCTTGCCGTTGCGCTCGCTCTGCTGGATTGCGATCATCCCCTTGGTGCCACGACCGTGGCGCGTGTATTCGGTGATGTTGGTGCGCTTGCCGTAGCCGTTTTCGGTGGCGGTGAGCACGCTTTGTGTTTCGTCTTCGGCCACCAGCATGGCGATCACACTCTGGGTATCTTCCAGCATCATGCCGCGCACACCGCGGGCCTGGCGGCCCAAGGGGCGCACGTCGTTTTCGTCAAAGCGCACGGCTTTGCCGCCGTCGCTGAACAGCATCACGTCATGCTGGCCGTCCGTCAGGGCCGCGCCAATGAGGTAGTCGCCGTCGTCCAGGTTGACGGCAATGATGCCGCCCTTGCGCGGGTTGCTGAATTCGTCGAGCGCGGTCTTCTTCACGGTGCCCATGCTGGTGCCCATGAAGACAGAGCGGTCGGCCGGGTAGGTGCGCATGTCGCCCGTGAGCGGCAGCACCACGTTGATCTTCTCGCCGTCCTGTAGCGGGAACATGTTGACGATGGGGCGGCCCCGCGAGCCGCGCGAGCCGGCCGGCACTTCCCACACCTTGAGCCAATACAGGCGGCCCCGGTTGGAGAAGCACAGGATGTAGTCGTGCGTGTTGGCGATGAAAAGCTGATCGATCCAGTCGTCTTCCTTGGTCGCCGTGGCCTGCTTGCCGCGTCCGCCGCGCTTTTGCGCGCGGTATTCGGACAGGGGCTGGCTCTTGATGTAACCGGTGTGGCTGAGCGTCACCACCATGTCGGTGGGGGTGATCAGGTCTTCCGTCGACAGATCCTGAGCGCTGTATTCGACGATGCTTCGGCGTGCGCCCAGCTTGTTCTGGCCAAATTCGGTCTTGATGGATGTCAGTTCGTCGCCAATGATGGTCGAAACACGCTCAGGCTTGGCCAGGATGTCCAGCAGGTCTTCAATGACCGCCATGACTTCCTTGTACTCGGCCACGATCTTGTCCTGCTCCAGGCCCGTGAGGCGCTGCAGGCGCATCTGCAGGATTTCCTGGGCCTGCGTTTCCGACAGGCGGTACAGGCCGTCTTGGCCCATGCCGAATTCCTTCTCCAGCGAGTCGGGGCGGTAGTCGTCGGCGCTGATCACGCCGCCGTCGGCACGCGTGCGGGTGAGCATCTCGCGCACCAGCTTGCTGTCCCAGGGGCGGGCCATCAGCTCGGCCTTGGCCACCGGTGGGGTAGGAGCGTTGCGGATGATGGCAATGAAGTCGTCGATGTTGGCCAGCGCAACGGCCAGGCCTTCCAGCACATGGCCGCGGTCGCGGGCCTTGCGCAGTTCGAACACCGTGCGGCGGGTGACCACCTCGCGGCGGTGCTGCAGGAAGACGCTGATCAGGTCGCGCAGGTTGCACAGGCGGGGCTGGCCGTCGATCAGCGCCACCATGTTCATGCCGAAGGTGTCCTGCAGCTGCGTTTGCTTGTACAGGTTGTTGAGCACCACCTCGGGCACTTCGCCGCGCTTGAGCTCGATCACCAGGCGCATGCCCGACTTGTCGGACTCGTCCTGGATGTGGCTGATGCCTTCGATCTTCTTCTCGTGCACCAGCTCGGCCATGCGCTCCTGCAGCGTCTTTTTGTTGACCTGGTAGGGCAGCTCGTCGACGATGATCGCCTGGCGCTGGCCCTTGTCGATGTCCTCGAAATGGCACTTGGCGCGCATGATCACGCGGCCGCGCCCGGTGCGGTATCCGTCCTTGACGCCGTTGATGCCGTAGATGATGCCGGCCGTGGGGAAGTCGGGCGCAGGGATGATCTCCATCAATTCGTCGATGGTGACATCCGGGTTGCGCAGCATGTGCAGGCAGGCGTCCACCACCTCGTTCAGGTTGTGCGGTGGAATATTGGTGGCCATGCCCACAGCAATGCCGGAAGAGCCATTGACCAAAAGATTGGGCAACTTGCTGGGCAGCACGATGGGCTCAGTCAAGCTACCGTCGTAATTCGGGCCGAAGTCGACGGTTTCTTTGTCGATGTCGGCCAGCATTTCGTGGGCGATCTTGTCCAGTCGGATTTCGGTGTACCGCATGGCAGCGGCGTTATCACCATCGACCGAGCCGAAATTGCCCTGGCCATCAATCAACGGATGGCGCAAACTGAAGGGCTGCGCCATGCGCACGATCGTGTCGTAGATGGCCGAATCACCATGGGGGTGGTACTTACCCATCGTCTCGCCAACTGCCTGAGCACTCTTTCGGTACTTGCTGTTGTAGTTGTTGCCCATCTCGTGCATGGCATACAACACGCGCCGATGTACCGGCTTCAAGCCGTCTCGTGCGTCGGGCAGGGCCCGGCCTACGATCACGCTCATCGCGTAATCGAGGTAACTGCGCCGCATCTCTTCTTCGAGGCTGATCGGCAAGGTTTCTTTGGCAAACTGGGTCATTGGGGACTGCGGTGGCGGCAAAGGAGAGTCATTCTAGGGGCAAGACCGTGTAGCGACTGCGCAACATATGGACGCAATTCAGGTTTTGTCCTACGGGCCCAAGGCCGGTGCCCCCGCTTTTGCCCTGTTACGTATGGCACAATCGTTTGAACGCTTTGGGTGATGGTCACTCCAAGCGTCCTGATTCGCAGCGCGGCTGCGGCTTTTTCCCCAAGAGGAGAACCATGAAGAAACTGAACAAAGTGGCGATGTTGTTTGCCTCTGCAGCGCTCGCAACCGCCGCAGGCGCACAAACTGTTGACAACTGGAGAAACGCTTCTGGCGTGGTCTGGAAAAACGGTACCAACGAATACTGCTGGCGCAATGCCAACTGGACGCCTGCTACGGCTGCTCCAGGCTGCGATGGCGCTATCGCCGCCGCACCAGCTCCCGCTGCTGCTCCAGCACCCGGCGCTGCTCCAGCACCCGCTGCAGCTCCAGCACCCGCTGCAGCTCCAGCACCCGCTGTGGCCACCAAGGTGACTTACGCTGCTGACGCATTCTTTGACTTCGACAAGTCGGTGCTGAAGGCAGAAGGCAAGGCCAAGCTGGACGACTTGGTTTCCAAGGTCAAGGACATCAATCTGGAAGTCATCATTGCCGTGGGTCACACTGACTCCGTGGGCTCCGATGCTTACAACCAGAAGTTGTCGGTTCGCCGTTCCGAAGCCGTCAAGGCTTACTTGGTGTCCAAGGGCATCGAAAAGAACCGCGTCTACACCGAAGGCAAGGGCGAGAAGCAACCAGTTGCAGACAACAAGACTGCAGAAGGCCGCGCCAAGAACCGTCGCGTTGAAATCGAAGTGGTCGGTACCCGCGCTTCCAAGTAATTTTCGAATTACTTCAGAAAAAAGCCCCGGTGACGGGGCTTTTTTGCGTCTGGCGCTACCTGTCGATCAACTTCATTCGTGGACAATCATCAGCATGAGCGACATTGTTAATGCAGATCCGGCCGAACTGGCCAAGTTTTCAGCCCTGGCCCACCGGTGGTGGGACCCTGAGAGCGAGTTTCGCCCGTTGCACCAAATCAATCCGTTGCGTTTGGAATGGATCAATGGGCTGAGTGGACTTCAGGGTAAGCGTGTACTGGACGTTGGCTGTGGCGGAGGCATCCTTGCTGACTCCATGGCGCGCAAGGGTGCCGATGTACTAGGCATTGATTTGGCAACCAAGGCCCTGCGCGTTGCACAGCTGCATGCATTGGAAGCGCAAACAAGCCATGTCGAGTACCGGGAAATCAGCGTTGAAACACTGGCCCAAGAGCAGCCTGCGAGCTTTGATGTGGTGACTTGCATGGAGATGCTAGAGCATGTGCCCGACCCTGCATCGGTAGTGCAAGCCTGTTCAGAGTTGGTCAAGCCGGGCGGGTGGGTGTTTTTTTCCACCATCAACCGAAACGCCAAGGCGTTTATGTTGGCCATTGTGGGGGCCGAATATGTTCTGAACATGCTGCCCCGAGGGACCCATGAATACGCAAAAATGATCCGCCCCAGCGAACTTGCATCCAGTTGCCGTGCGGCAAAGCTGGATATTCAGCACACGCGCGGGCTTGAGTACAACCCGCTGACTCGCCGCTATTGGCTCAGTGCGGATACCAGTGTGAACTATCTTGTCGCGACGCGCCGCGCTGCTTAACGTCTTTCCGTCTACATATATGTTTAGCAATATTCGTGCGGTTCTGTTCGATCTTGACGGTACGCTTATAGACAGTGCCCCCGACCTGGGAGCTGCCGCCGACAAAATGCGAACGGATCGAGGTCTTCCTTCATTACCGCTGGAACGCTATCGACCCATGGCGGGCGCCGGTGCTAGAGGGATGCTGGGAGAGGCATTCAGTATGACGCCGGATCATCCGGAGTTCGCCGCGATGCGAGAAGAGTTTTTTTTGAACTACGAGTCGCAGATGACGACTCGCACACTCGTTTTCGAAGGCGTTGCAGAACTGGTTGAAAAAATATTGCATCGCAACATGGTTTGGGGTGTCGTCACCAACAAGGCAGCGCGTTTCACCGATCCGCTCACCCGTGCCATTCCGTTGTTTGTGAGTGCAGGGGCGGTTGTGAGTGGGGACACCACACCCCACGCAAAGCCGCATCCTGCGCCTTTGTTAGAAGCTGCGTCGCGCTTGAACATTGCGCCTGATCAATGCATCTACGTTGGTGATGACGAGCGCGACATTGTTGCGGGGCTCGCTGCAGGGATGAGCACTGTGGCTGCAACCTATGGATACCTGGGTGTTAAGACGAACCCGATGGAATGGGGGGCGCACGCCACAATTAAATCTCCGGTGGAGCTCTTGCAATTGCTCAGCCGCACCTAAAATAGAAGGTCTGGGGCTGTCCTGGTTTCGACGTGGGTTCGGAATCGGCGTGGTGCATGTCGAGCTTGAGTCACGCTCGTAAAT
>NZ_JBKBTV010000123.1:0-4898 GCF_046291265.1 Acidovorax sp.
CCTGCAGGGCGGCGTCCAGCGACTGCATGCGTTCGCGTGCGCTGGCCAGCAGCTCCCAGCTGCTTTGCAGCATGCCGTTGTAGCGAAGCAGGGTTTCCTGCTCCAGTGCGGTTTGCAGCTGGGCCACCACGGTTTGCGCGTGCACCGCGCTGGCGTGGCGCATCTGCAGGTGGGCCCAGGCCTGGCGCGCCATGGAACGGCGCTCGCTGGCTGCGCGCAGCAAGGCGCTCTCGGCTTCGATCGCCCGCTCCAGCGGGTGGTCGCGCAGCAGCGGCAGGTCACCGATGTGGGGCGGGGTCGGCGTTGTACCCGGGCCCGGCATGGCCGCAATCGCTGTGTCCACCGCTGCGTTCCAGGCGGCTCGGCTGCCCGGGCTCACGGCGGTGAGTTCGCGCTGCGCCCGGGTCCGTTGCAGGCTCAGCAGAGGATGACCGCGCAGCACCGCAGACTCCAGCGTGGCTGGTGTGATGCCCTCGCCCGGTGTGGGCCGCGCCGGCACGGCGGGCAAGCTGGCCGGCAGGCGCTCGCCCAGCCGCGAGACCGCTTCCGCGTCCCACAGACCGAGCATCTGCGCCAGCCGCTCCTGCGCCACCAGCGCGGCCGCCTGGGCGTCCACGCTCGTTTGCCAGGCGCTGGCTTGGGTGAGCTGCTCGCGCATGAGCTTGGCCTGGCTCCAGTTGCCGGCCATCACCATGCGCCGGCCCAGCTCGCTGCCGGTGCGGGTGGCGTCCCACACCTCCCTTGCGTGGCGCCAGCTCTGGCGCGCGCTCACCGCGTCGATCCAGGTGCGCTGCACCTCGCGCACATGCTGGGCATATTCCACCTGCACGGCGGCTTTTTCCACTGCATTCGTGTCGGAACGGGTGAAGAGGTCGGGCCGCTGGCGCAGCGACAGCCGCAGGGCTTGCGCGAGGTCCAGCGCTGCCGGGCTGGCGTTGTCGCCTTGGGCGGGTGGCGTGTCGCCCGGGTTCTTCGCTTCCCAGCGCAGCAGGTCGACATGACCACGCGGAAACTCCGCCACACGCTCGTTGGCGCGCTGCCAGATCTCTTTCGCTTGGGCGAGGTCGACCGGGCGGTCCTGCGGGGCTGCCGAACCGGTGGGTGGCAGCACCAGCGCAATGCCGGTGGACGGGGCGTCGGGGTTGGCGGCCTGCAGCGCGCTGGACGTTTGTGCCAGCGCCGGCCAGCAGGTGACCGACAGGGCCAGGGCCAGCAGGTGGCCCGAGGTGCTCTTCAAAGGCGGTGACAACCGCCGAAAAACCATCATGGGAATCTCCTGAAATCACGAACCGTCGCCCGCTGACGCAGCCCCTTCGGGCCACAGCGGACGCACCTGTGGTGTGTGAACTCAGGAAATGGGTGGTTTGACGCTCCGCTGGGCCTCGCTGCTGGCGAACCGCTCGGCGGGCTGCGCGAGCTCGCTGTGAACCGCGGGTGGGGTCAGCACGTCCAGCACGCCCAGGGCCAGGGCGGGCAGGTTGCAGACATCGCAGGCACTGTGCTGGTGGTCTGCGCTGTCCGCTGTCGCGTGCTCGGCGCAGGCGCAGTGGGCGTCGCTCATGGCGTGTGGATCGGCATGGTCCGCACCGTGCCCGTGTATCGCCACGGCGGCGTGTGCGGGCTGGGCCAGCATCTCCACCGCCATGGCGTCGCCCACCCAGCCGCGCAGGGGCAGCAGGGCGATCATGAGGACGAGGAACCAGTGGCGCATGGATAGGAATGATACGGAGCGGTGCCGGTTGGTTCCATCACCGGCGCTGAATGCCGCGTTTTCAGGCGGGGCACTGCAGCACCAGGGCTTGCACCGGCTGGGTCAACCCGGCGTTGGTCACCACAAAGGCCACCCGCTGCATGGAGCCGGCGGGCAGGGTGAGCCGGGCACTGCCGCCCTGCGCGGCGGACCAGGGCGCCACCGGCTGGTACAGGCTCACCACGTGGTCGTGGCGCAGGTTCTCACCCGCGTTTTCACCGCGCGTGACCTTGCTCACCAGGCCGTCCTGCAGCACGGCCCAGTAGCCTGCCAGCTCACCTGCGGGCCCGGTGCCCGAGGTGGCCGCGATCTGCGCCGTGACCGTGTTGCCCTGGCGGCTCAGGCGCAGGGCCGGGGCGGCTGCGGCGGGCAGGCCCTCCAGACCGCTGGCGCTCTGGCCGTGCCAGTCGCGGTGGTCCCGCCCGTTGAGCACCACCTGCGGCGTATAGACGTACTTGCCGCGCAGCGCCTCCTTCAACCGGTACTGGCGCGCGGTGGTTTCCGGGGTGGCAAACGGGTCGCGCCAACCGAGGTGGTTCCAGTAGTTCACATGGAACGAGAGCGCCAGCACCTGGTCCTGGGTCTTGAGCGTGGAGAGCCAGCGATCGGCCGGCGGGCACGAACTGCAGCCCTCCGAGGTGTAGAGCTCCACCACGGCCGGTGGTCTTGGACCGGAGCGCACCTCGCAGGTCTGGGCAAGCGCAGACCCGGCGGCCAACAGGGTGCCGGCGAAGACAACGAGGTGGGACAGGGCGGTGGGCATGGCCATCTCCAAAGGTGGGAATGGCGGTTGGTCGGCCGCAGGGCCGTGGGCTTACAGCCGGGCCGACCGGAGGCGGGTGGCCTCAGCGCAGGTCGGGCGCCACGCCGAAGCGCACCGGTTGCGGCCCGGCCTCGGGCAGGGCCACGCGGGCGGTGGGCGAGGGCGTGGCCACGGTCGGTGGCAGCACCATGCCGCGCTCCCGCATCACGCTGCGCAGGCGGTCGGGGTGGTCGGTGATCAGGCCGTCCACGCCCCAATCGATGAGGCGCGCCATGTCGGCGGTCTCGTTCACTGTCCAGGGAATCACGCGCAGGCTGAGCGAGCGTGCTCGCGCCAGCGTGGCCTGGCTCAGGTCGTTGAAATGCGGCGACCAGAGCTTGCCGCCCGCGGCGGCCACCATGCCCGGCGCGTCCGCAAAATCCGCCAGCTTCAGGCCGGCGGTCCAGTGGCTGTCGTTCAGGGTGTTGCGGGACGACAGGAACGACAGCGGCAGGCCGGGCGCCATCGCCTGGCTGGCCTTGAGCACCCGCCAGTCGAAGCTCTGCAGGGTCGTGCGCGACGCCATGCCGTGGCTGTTGACGACAGCCGCCACCGCGCGCACAAAGGCGTCTGGGGCGGGTGACTCGTCGGGGCGTTTGGGGTTGAGCTTGAGTTCGATGTTGAAGCGCACGTGGCTCGCGCCCAGGCGCTTGATGCGTTCGAACACAGCGGCCAGGGTGGGGATGCGTTCACCATCCACGGAGGCCTGGTTGGCGAAGTCGCGCGCGTAGCGGCTGGAAGGGTTGATGCGGCCCACATCCAGGCTCGCGATTTCGTCCAGGCTCAGCTGGTTGAAGGGTTTGCCGCGCGCCTGCAACCACTTGCCGTTGGCGTCGCGCGTGATGTCGGGGTTGGGTGTGGTGTCGTGCGAGACCACGGGCACACCCTCGGCGCTGAGCACCACGTCGAATTCGAGTGTGGTGACTCCGATGAACAGCGCCTGTTCGATGCCGGCCAGTGTGTTCTCGGGCGCCAGGCCCCGGGCCCCGCGGTGGCCCTGCGCGTCAAAGGCCAGCGCTGCCCCGGCGCACCACACCGACAAACCCAGCGCCGTGGTGCAACTCCAGCGAAGCCAGGAGAGGCGTTGAACGGTGAACGGGGGTGGTGTGGACATGGGGGCCTCCTTGAGAACCCGCGCATTGTGTCAGCGCCACATGACCCTCACAAGTCAATAACCCCGCCTTCAAAAGAAGCCATATGAATCAATGGCCGAGGATCTTGGAGAGGAAGTCCCGGCTGCGTTCGTTCTGTGGGTTGTTGAAGAATTCGGTGGGCGTGTTCTGCTCCACGATCTGGCCCTGGTCCATGAAGATCACGCGGTCGGCCACGGCCTTGGCGAAGCCCATTTCGTGCGTCACGCAGATCATGGTGATGCCCAGGTTGGCCAATTCCACCATCACGTCGAGCACCTCCTTGATCATCTCCGGGTCGAGCGCCGAGGTGGGCTCGTCGAACAGCATGATCTTGGGCGTGAGGCACAGCGCGCGCGCGATCGCCACGCGCTGCTGCTGACCGCCCGAGAGCTGCAGCGGGTATTTGCCCGCCTGCTCGGCGATGCGCACGCGCTGCAGCTGCACCATGGCCTTTTCCTCGGCCTCCTTCTTGGGCATCTTGCCCACCCACATGGGCGAGAGCGTGAGGTTTTCCAGCACGGTCAGGTGCGGGAACAGGTTGAACTGCTGGAACACCATGCCCACGTTCTTGCGCACCTGATCAATCGCCTTGATGTCGTCGGTGAGCTCGATGCCGTCCACGAACAGGTGGCCCTGCTGGTGTTCTTCGAGTCGGTTGATGCAGCGGATCAGCGTGGACTTGCCCGAGCCGGAAGGGCCGCAGACCACGATGCGTTCGCCCTTGGCCACGTCGAGGTCGATGTCGCGCAGCACGTGGAAGTCGTTGCCGTACCACTTGTTGACTTTGTCGAAACGGATGATGGGATCGGACATGTTCGGGTTCCTTCAGCGGGCTTTGCTGGCACTGAGTTGTTTTTCGACCCACAGGCTGTAACGCGACATCGAGAAACAGAACGTGAAGTACACGAGGGTGATGAAGATGTAGGCCTCGATCTTGAACGGCCGCCAGTTCACGTCGGAGTTCAGCGCGAGGGCGAGCGCGCCGGTGAGCTCGTAGAGCGAGACGATGGTGACCAGCGAGGTGTCCTTGAACACCGAGATGAAGTTGTTCATCATGCTGGGCACCACCATGGCCAGGGCCTGCGGCAGCACGATCTTGCGCTGCGTCTGCCAGTAGGACAGGCCCAGTGTGTCGGCCGCTTCCAGTTGCCCTTTGGGAATGGCCTGCAAGCCGCCGCGGATGATCTCGGCCATGTAGGCCGCGGCAAACAGC
>NZ_JBKBTV010000124.1:0-4672 GCF_046291265.1 Acidovorax sp.
CCCACCTATGACCTGTTCCTCATCGTGGTCGGCCCGCTGGTGCTGGGCGTGGTCTGGCTGCTGCTTACGCGCACCCGGTTCGGCACGCTGGTGCGTGCCGCTACGCAGGACCGCGAGATGGTGAGCGCCCTGGGCGTCAACCAGGCCTGGCTGTTCACCGCCGTGTTCGCGCTGGGCGCGATGCTGGCCGGGCTGGGTGGCGCGTTGCAACTGCCGCGCGAGCCCGCCACGCTGGAGATGGACCTGCACACCATCGGCGCCGCCTTCGTGGTGGTGGTGGTAGGCGGCATGGGCTCCATCCCGGGCGCGTATGCCGCGGCGCTGCTGATCTCCGAGATCAAGGCCATCTGCATCTGGCTGGGCGTGGTCGACGTGTTTGGCGTGAGTATTTCCTTCTCCAAGCTGACCCTGGTGGTCGACTTTCTGGTGATGGCCGTGGTGCTGGTGTGGCGCCCGTGGGGGCTGTTTGGCAGGCCCCAGGCACCCAGTCGCTACGTGGGCATGCAGGAGGAACCGCTGCGTCGGCCGGGCAAGGCCTACTTGGTGGCGGCCGCCGTGCTGGGCCTGCTGCTTGTGGCGGCGCCTCTGATCACTGCGCAGTCGCCCTACACCACCGTGCTGCTGATTGACCTGCTGATCGCAGCGCTGTTCGCGGCCAGTCTTCACTTCATCATGGGGCCTGCGGGCATGCATTCTTTCGGCCATGCCGCCTACTTCGGGCTGGGCGCCTACGGCGCGGCCCTGCTGGTGCGCTCGCTTGGGCTTCCGATGGAGATCGCGCTGGTGATGGCGCCGCTGGTGGCGGCGGCCGGGGCTTTCATCTACGGCTGGTTTGCGGTGCGCCTGTCGGGGGTCTACCTGGCCATGCTGACGCTGGCCTTCGCCCAGATCACCTGGGCCATCACCTACCAATGGGACAGTTTCACCGGCGGCAGCAATGGCCTCACCGGTGTCTGGCCCGCGGAATGGCTGGCGGACAAGCGCATGTACTACTGGCTCACGCTGGCGTTGGTGGGGTTGGGGGTGTGGTGGCTGCGCCGCGTGCTGTTCTCGCCGTTTGGCTATGCGCTGCGCGCCGGGCGCGATTCGCTGCTGCGCGCCGACGCCATCGGCATCGACGTCAAGCGCATGCAGTGGGCGGCCTTTGTGGTGGCCGGCACGGCCGCAGGGCTGGCGGGCGCGCTGTATGCATTCTCCAAGGGCAGCATTTCGCCGGAGTCGCTGGCGGTTGGCAAATCGGTGGATGGGCTGGTGATGGTGCTGCTGGGCGGCATCCAGACGCTGGCGGGCCCCGTGGTAGGTGCCGTGACCTTCACGTGGCTGCACGACACCGTGGCGCGCAACACCGACTACTGGCGGGCCATGCTGGGCGCCATCATCCTGATCCTGGTGCTGCTGTTCCCGCAGGGCATTGCGGGAACCTTCAAGCAGATTTTTGACAACATGCGCGACGCCAAGAACACCAAGGAGGGCAAGGCATGAGCCTCCTCAAAGTCACCGGTCTGGGCAAATCCTTTGGCGGCGTCAAGGCGGTGGATGGCATCCACTTCGAGCTGGCGGCGGGTGAACTGCTGGCACTCATCGGCCCCAACGGCGCAGGCAAGTCCACCACCTTCAACATGGTTAACGGCCAGCTGCCTGCCGACGCGGGTTCCATCCAGCTCAACGGCCAGGAGCTGGTGGGCCGCAAGCCGCGCGACATCTGGCGCATGGGGGTAGGTCGCACCTTTCAGATCGCTGAAACCTTTGCGTCGCTCACGGTGGCAGAGAACGTGCAGATGGCGCTGATCTCCAACGACAGTCTGTTGTTCTCGATGTGGCGCAGGGCCGCCGACCACAAGCGTGACGAAGCGCTGGCGCTGCTCGACCAGGTGGGCATGAAGTCGCAGGCCGACCGGCCCTGCAGCGTGCTGGCCTATGGCGACGTCAAACGTGTGGAGCTGGCCATCGCCATGGCCAACAGCCCCAAGCTGTTGCTCATGGATGAGCCCACGGCGGGCATGGCCCCCAAGGAGCGCAACGACCTCATGGCGCTGACCAAGCAACTCGTGATCGACCGCAACATGGCGGTGCTGTTCACCGAGCACAGCATGGACGTGGTGTTTGCGTACGCCGACCGCATGATCGTGCTGGCGCGCGGGCGGCTGATTGCCGAAGGCAAGCCGCTGGAACTGCGCGACCACCCGAAGGTGCAGGAGGTCTACTTCGGCACCGGCAAGACGTTTGAAAAGAAGGCCGCAGCCAAAGCGGACGCGGCATGACCATGACGACCAACCAACCCAAAGAATTGTTGCTCCAGGCCAAGGGCCTGCAAGCCTGGTACGGCGCGGCGCAAATCCTGTACGACGTGGACCTTGACGTTCGCCGGGGTGAGGTCGTGGCGCTCATGGGCCGCAATGGCGCAGGCAAGTCCACCACTCTCAAGACGCTGATGGGCATGCTGTCCAAACGCAAGGGCACCATCCAGTTCATGGGCAAAGACCTGTCCAAAACCGACCCACACGACGCAGCTCGCTTGGGGATGGGTTTTGTGCCCGAAGACCGCCGCGTGTTTACCGACCTCACGGTGATGGAAAACCTGGAAGTGGGCCGCCAACCCGCCCGCCACTGGCCCGATGGCACGGCCGCGCCCGTGTGGACACCAGAGCGCCTGTTCAAGCTGTTTCCCAACCTGGGCGAAATGCCACAGCGCCCCGGCGGCCGCATGAGCGGTGGCGAGCAGCAGATGCTGACCGTGGCGCGCACGCTGATGGGCAACCCCTACGTCGTGTTGCTCGACGAGCCCTCTGAAGGTGTGGCCCCCGTCATCGTGGAGCAGATGGCCCACATGATTCTGGAGCTCAAAGGGCAAGGCGTGAGCATCCTGCTGTCCGAGCAGAACATGCACTTCGCTGAACTGGTGTCCGACCGCGCATACGTGCTCGAAAAGGGCCAGATCCGCTACCAGGCCAGTATGGAAGAGCTGGCCGCGAACGAGGAAGTTCGCCGGGCCTACCTCAGCGTTTGAATGAGTTCCCCGGCCCTGGCCCCACCGGGCCGTGGCCGATGTGTCAGTGCGTTCCCAACCGGAGTGTTCACCATGCAAACAGCCCTGCGTCGTCGCTTTCTTCTTCAGTCGGCAGCCTTCTCGCTTGCCGGTGCCAGCCTTCCCGCTGCGTGGTCGGCAGGCAAAATCAAACCCGGTGAGCGCGCGGCGCTCATTGTGGTCGATGTGCAAAATTGTTTTACTCCCGGCGGCACCCTTCCCGTGGCCAAGGGTGACGAGGTGGTGCCGGTCATCAACCGCATCGCTACGGCGTTCGAGAACGTGGTGGTCACGCAGGACTGGCATACCCAGGGCCACGCATCCTTTGCCAGCACCCATGCGGGCAAGAAGCCGTTTGAAACCACCAAGCTCAGCTACGGCCAGCAGGTGCTGTGGCCCGACCACTGCGTGCAAGGCACCGACGACGCTGCGTTGCACAAGGACCTCAAGCTGCCCACGGCCCAGGTGATCCTGCGCAAGGGATTTCACCAGCATGTAGACAGCTATTCGGCGTTTGAGGAGGCCGACCGCAAGACGTCGACGGGCCTGGCGGGTTACCTCAAGCAGCGCGGCATCAAGACGGTGTTTGTCACCGGTCTTGCCACCGACTTCTGTGTGGCCTGGACGGCGCTGGACGCCAAGCGCCTGGGCTTTGAAACCTACGTGGTCGAAGATGCCTGCCGCGCCATTGACCTCAACGGCTCGCTCGACGCCGCCTGGAAAAACATGAAAGCCAAAGGCGTCAAACGCATCCAGTCCAGCGACATCGAAATCGCCTGATTCCCGGCGGCCCTGGTGCTCAGTGCCCCAGGGTTTGACCGTTTCACAACACCCCGCAGAAATGGTCGCACAAGGGCTTTCCTTGCTGGGAAACTGACACCTTTGATGTAAGGAGCGTTTCATGAATTTTCGTGGGATGAAAGCGGGGAACATTGACCGCAGAACGGTGCTGACCACCCTGGCCGCCGCTGCACTGACGGCGCCCGGCCTGGCAGCAGCCGAAACCGGAGTAACCGACACCCGCATCAAGGTCGGCCAGTCAGCGGTGTTCACGGGGCCCGCCAAGGATTTCGGGGTGGACTACAAGGCAGGCATCGCGCTCTACTTCGACAAAATCAACAAGACCGGGGGCGTGCAGGGGCGCACGCTTGAGCTTGTCTCCCACGACGACGCCTACGAGCCCAAGAAAACCGCTGAAAACACCACGCGCCTCATCGAAGAAGACAAGGTCTTTGCCCTCATCGGCTACGTGGCCACGGGCAATCTGATCGCCGCCATGCCCATTGCCGAAAAAGCAGGCGTGCCCATGTTTGCGCCGCTGGTGGGCACCACCTCTTTTCGCACCACGCACAACCGCTACCTCTTTCACGTACGTGCCAGCTACGAAACTGAGCTGCGCAAGATCGTGGGGCATCTGGCGACGCTGGGTATCCACAACATTGCGGTCGTCTACCAGAACAGCGCGTTCGGCAAGTCCAACCTCGAAACCTGCCTGCAGATTGCACAGGACCTGAAGGTCAAGGTGGTCGAATCCGTGCCCCTGGAGATCGCCGCCACCGACGCCAAAGCCCAGGTGGTCACCCTCACCAAGGCGCAGCCCGGGGCCGTGGTGATGATCATGGCCGGCAAGATGGTCGAAGTCTTTCT
>NZ_JBKBTV010000125.1:0-4137 GCF_046291265.1 Acidovorax sp.
ATCGCCGAGCCGCCCAACGGCTGGATCAAGAACGTGCTGGGGTTCCGCCAGTTCAGCATGCGCGGTTTGGAGAAGGCGAAAGCCGAGTTCAGGCTGGTGTGCATGGCGCTCAATCTGCGCAGGATGGGGGCGATGGGGGCGATGAGGGCCGTTTGAGGGGGGAGATGCAGTGGAATGTGTCAACTACGACTTCTGCGCGTGACTTGCTCACTTCAACCACGTCATAAAGATCGGCGGTGATGAACGTGTCCACCACCGCCTGCGTCCCTAAAGGCCGCTGGTGGCGTCCGCAGCTTGATCTGAATGTTCTGCCGCCCACACTTCTAGACGCGAGACATCCAGCCCTTATTCCAGTGTGGAAATGTGCTCCTCAAGGCCCACTAACCGATATTGCAACTGACTGAAAAGTGCTCGATATTTCCTGACCCACTCCTCCATCTGTGGCGCTGACATTTTCGGACCCGTCAGAATGGGCCTAAGCATTACAACTCGAGTACCCAAAAGTCCCAGCAGATTGTCGGCATCATACCGCGGTCCATTTTTTCCGACAACATCCACATCTAATGCTGACCGCAACCCTATTTTAACAAGCCCATTAACATCATATGACCACTTTTTAACCTCTTCCCATCTTTCATCCCCTCCAAATCTAACATAATCATCAATAACTGGCAACAGATAAGTAGCTTGAGTATGCACCAAGCTCTGAATATGGTATTTCAAAACACTTAGATTCTTCTTGGCTGCATTTTTTTTCGAGATTGGGCTCATGCCACACAAAATAATCGTTCGACTTGGGGTCGACGCATCTAAATTGCCATCTAATATTGGAGTGCAGCCAACATTTTCATACAGAATCTTTTCTAGTTGTTCAACATTTTCAATTTTAGCTATTTGATCCGACAATTCACGAATAGACTCAATTGAAGGGTCGTTTTCCGAAATATATTTTACGATAGATTCTTTAGCGACATCCAAAAGCACCGGTCTACCTGATATCAAACCAGCCTGTCCGGCTTCAGATTTTATCCATCTTGGTCCAAAAGCATAAACTGCTCCATACATTAGTTTAGCTTTAATTGAGCCCACACCGCGCGCTCTCATACCATTGTAAAAAACGAGATGCACATCTTCCCATTGAGCGGATCTTTCATCACAATAGTGATCGTGAACCACTGATGCTTCACGATACTTATCCTCAAATGGTCCGCCAATCAAGCTCCAAAATGCTTTAGGGATTGAAGCTCCGTTAACCCGAGCCCCTGTGGGAACAGACCAGAGGCGGCCAGCAGGATCTGTGAAAGAAAACGGATGCGTAAGTTCAAGATCCCGTCCATCGGCAAGTGCTTTGACGATGAGTTCGCCATTAAAAGTGCCGAATTGCTCTGCTGCATACGCACTCAGAGGACCAGCAACTAGAAGATATCCGCCTAGAGCAGCGCCAATAGCGCGAGACTTAATTAGTGGCTTCATCTTTAAAAGTATGTCATCACTTTTACTATTGAACAACCATATTCTGTCTTGACCGCGATCCTCTGCGCTGCGGTTTGGGACGCAAAAGGGAACGCCCACCATGGTCCAAGAGTACATCGGGAGGCAGGCACATCAAATTGCGCAACTTGCCATCTCTTGTTCTCAATACAGAGACCCATGGTGCACTGCTTGATCGCAGTCGCTACCCTCAATCCCGTCGGATGGTTTTCCTACCAAGCGCCAAAGGCAACTTCAATTCACCTCTTCCCCACCGCCGCTCGCTACCCCCTCAAAAACTCTCCCACTCGTCGTCGGCCCCCGCGGTGACTGGCTGAGGTGCGGCTGCCTTGCCTGTTGACGCGGGTTTGTCCGCTCGGTTCGGGCTGGGCTTGGGCGGGCTGGTGGGCACGCCTATTTTTTTCAGCATTCCGCCTGCGGGCGCGGCAGTGGCCGTCCTCGGGGCCCTGGCCGCCACAGGCCGGTGCAAAGCGCCTGATGCCTTGGTTGCCGACCCCTGCGTGCCGACTCCCGCATGCGATGCGTGGGCATCGTCGGCCGACAGTTTGAACACCGCCACCGCGCCCACCAGCGCGTCGGCCTGCTGGCTCAGGCTGCTGGCAGCGGCGGCCATCTCCTCGACCAGCGCCGCGTTTTGCTGCGTCACCTGGTCCATTTGCGTGACTGCCTCGCCCACTTGCGATACGCCCGTGCTTTGCTCGCTGCTGGCGGCGCTGATCTCGCCCATGATGTCCGTCACGCGCCGGATGGCTCCCACCACTTCGGTCATGGTGGTGCCTGCCTTGTCCACCAGCTGGGTGCCCTGCTCTACCCGTTCGACACTGGCGGTGATGAGCGACTTGATCTCCTTGGCGGCCTCGGCGCTGCGCTGGGCGAGGTTGCGCACTTCGCCTGCCACCACCGCAAAGCCTCGGCCTTGTTCTCCGGCGCGGGCGGCCTCCACGGCGGCGTTCAGGGCCAGGATGTTGGTCTGAAACGCGATGCCGTCGATCACGCTGATGATGTCGGCAATCTTTTTGCTGCTGTCGTTGATTCCTTTCATGGTGGTGACCACCTCAGCCACCACGTCGCCGCCTTGCACCGCCACGGTGGATGCGCTCACCGCCAACTGGTTGGCCTCGCGCGCGTTGTCGGCGTTGAGCTTGACGGTGGAACTCAGCTCTTCCATCGACGCGGCGGTCTCTTGCAGCGCGCTGGCTTGCTGCTCGGTGCGCATCGACAGGTCGTTGTTGCCCGAGGCAATCTCGGCACTGGCCGACGCCACGCCCTGGGCGTTGCCGCGCACGCCCGACACCACATGCGCCAGGTTGTCACGCATGGCGGTTAGTCCGCCCAGCAGCTGGGCAATTTCGTCTTTGCCACGGGCGTGGATCGGTACCGTCAGGTCCCCCCGGGCCACCGAGTCGGTGATTTGCACCGCATTGCCCAGCGCGCGCGATATCTGACGGATCATGGCCCCGCCCATCAGCACCGCCAGCAAGATTCCCACCACCACCGCAGTCAACGCCAGTGCGCGGATGGTCTGAAAGCTGGCCGCTGCACGGTCGTACTCGGCTTTGGCACGGTCCAGCTGCACCTGCATCAGTTGGCCCAAGACCTCTTGCAACGGGTCGATCGCTGGGTACATGTCCTTGGCGGCAAAGGTGGTCAGCGCGGGCAGGTCTGCTGACTTGAAATGCCCCACCAGCACGTCGGTGGCCGCATCGGCCTTGGCCTGCAGCGGCTTGAATCGCTCGACCAGCTGGGTCTCCTCGGGCACTAGCTGCGTGGCCAGGTAGGCCTTCCAGTTAGTGTCAATGTCCTTGCGCGCGTCCGTCACCGACTTGAGCCCCTGTGCGGGCGTCATAGCGCCATCGCGCACTTTGTGCGCCGCGTCCACCACGTGCACGGCATACATGTCCGCCACCACCTTGATCTGCTTGAGGGGCACCACCCGGTCGTCGTACACCGACTTGAGCCCGGCATTGGACTGCCCCATGCCAAACAACCCAGCGCCCCCGACCAGCAACACCAGCAGACACAACGCTGCAAGCAAGGCAGCAAGGCGGGTGGATATCTTGAACTGGCTCATGGCAACTCTCCTGGTGGGGGTGGACGGGACAGAGGCAGACGTGTCAGCCCAGCGGCCCGAACGCGGCGGCAAAGGGAGCAGACAAACAGAAAAAGCGAGAAAAAGGGGAGCTGCAGCGCGTGGGAGATTCCACGCGCCCGGGCGCAGGGCCATGCCGCGGCGCATGGCCAGTCAGCAAAACGGCCGCCCGGTCACCACAACACGGGCCCAGAGCGGGAAACCCACGGGGCATGAGAGCACTCCCTGCACAAGAGGCGCACACAAAACAGTCGACCGAGGCGATGGGCAGTTCTGCAAATGTTTTGACGACGTTTTGCAGAGGTACGAACTCAGCATAGCGCTTTCCGTTACGTTTGCGTACAACCGTGGGCCGCGATGCCACACATTGCTCGCGGTGCGCACCATGGGCTAGTCTGCGCAAATCACCACCCTCAAGAGCAACAAAGCACGCTGAGAAGGATCTCTCAGCGTGCTTTGTTTTTGATAGCTACCAGCGCTTATTGAATAAGCGCTAGAGGCTATTTTTACTCATATTCTGTCTATTACGGGATGCTGGCCCCGCTCAGAAGCTCTCC
>NZ_JBKBTV010000126.1:0-4035 GCF_046291265.1 Acidovorax sp.
ATGCGCACGGCGCTGTCCGAGACGGTGATCGAAGGCATCAACACCAACGTGCCGCTGCACCGCGAGCTGATGGTGGATGCCAAGTTCATGGCGGGTGGCACCAACATCCATTACCTGGAAGAGTGGCTGTCGCAGCACAAGCGCTGAGTTTGCACTGCGCAGGTCATTCACATGCTGGCTCCTGGCAACGGGTGCCAGCATTTCATTTTTTCTGAGAGGCGCCTATGTTTGAGTTGAGTCTGATGTGTCCGGAAGACCGCATCGAAGCGGTCAGCGATGCGCTGGATGCGCTGGATGCGCTCAGCGTGTCGGTCGAAGATGCCGATGCCCAGACCGACGCCGAGCAAGCCCTTTTTGGTGAACCTGGAATGCCACCGCCCAAGGATGGTTGGCAGCGCAGCCGCGTGGTGGCGTTGTTCCCGTCCGAGGTGGCCGCGCGCGAAGCGCAGCAGTTGCTGGCTGTGCAGGATTTTTTTGCAGGCTGCCAGGTGCTGGGTGTGGTGGCTGTGCCGGACCAGGACTGGGTGCGGCTGACGCAGTCGCAGTTCGCACCGGTGGACATCACGCCCGACTTCTGGATCGTGCCCACCTGGCACGAGCTTCCCGCGCAGGCGGTGCGCAGCATCCGGCTCGACCCGGGCCTGGCGTTCGGCACGGGCACCCATCCGACGACCCGCATGTGCCTGCGCTGGATTGCGGGCCATGGCGCCACCGACGTTGCCCAGGGCAATCCGCTGGGGCGGGTGCTCGACTACGGCTGCGGCTCTGGCATTTTGGCCATTGGTGCGGCCAAGTTCGGCGCTACGGAGATTGATGCCGTGGACATTGACCCCGCGGCTGTGGAGTCCACAGTGCAGAACGCGCAGGCCAACGACGTGCAATTGAACGCCGGCCTGCCCGACAAGGCCAACGGCGAGTACCAGACCGTGCTGGCCAACATCCTGGCCACGCCGCTCCGGGTGTTGGCACCGCTGCTGTGTGCTTATGTGGCTGCAGGCGGGAATCTGGTGCTGGCGGGCATTTTGGAGCGCCAGGCCGATGAGCTGAAAGAAGCCTACGCACCGTGGCTCCAACTGCAGGTGTCGGATGCCGAGGACGGCTGGATTCTGATGACCGCTACCCGCTGACGCGACAGGCTTTCGCCGCCACTGGCGGCAGAGCCCACGCCCCTACAATCCACCGCTGATGAGCCAGATCACTCGCTGCCCGTCCTGTGCCACTTCTTTCAAGGTGGTGGCAGACCAATTGCGCATATCAGAAGGATGGGTGCGCTGCGGCCAATGCAAAGAGGTGTTTGATGCGTCTGCGCATTTGCTGCCGTCGGCGCCACCGTCGTTGCTGCCCGACGTATCGCTGACCGACGTCAAGCCGCCACCAGCGCCTGTGGCCCGGGCCTCTGAGGCCGGTCGTGCTTGGGGCGTGACACCACCGGTACAGCCGCCCGTTGCCGCACCTGCCGCGCCCGCAGCGCATACCGCACCTCCAGCGGCTGCCACGGCCGCAACGGGGTTGGGCGCAGCGACACGTACGGCGCAGCAGGCGGCATCCCGCCTGTCCGATCCCGCTGCTCTGTCGCCTCGTTCCTCAGCACCACCCGCTGCGCTTGCTTCTCAGCCCGTCGCGTCGTTGCCCGCGCCGTCGCCTGTAGCGCCATCTCCCTTGGTGATGGATGTGCCAACCCCAGCGGTCCCCGCCTTTCTCACGGCGGGCGCGCCAGGGTCAGCGCCTGGGGAGCTGAGCCTGGAGCCGGTGACCCCATTTGCGTGGCGCCCTCCCTTGCCGACGCCTGCGGCTGCAGCGCTGCACGCCGCCGTGCGCGAGGCGGTGGTAGCCAAGCCCTTGCCCGCTGCGCCAACGCCTGCCGTGTGGTCGCCGCCCTTGCGGGATGTGCCACCGCCCGCGTTTGCCGACACCGAACCGGCGTCGCTGGATTCGCTGGACCTGCCACCGGTTGCCCGTCGTGCGTCGGATGCGGCTGCGCAGGACGCGGAAATGGTTCCCGGCGGGTACGAGCTTCCGTTTGCCGATCTGCGCGACTCGGGTTGGCCCGATGAAGCGTTGCCTGCCGATGTGCCGTCGGAGGGGCCGTCACCTGCACCTGCATTGGTTTCGGCATCGGTAGACGACGAACTGGCTTTCCCCGCCATTGACGCGTCTGCAACCACGCCGCTTGCTGCGTCTGGCCCTGGCCAGCGGCGGTCGTATACCGCTCCACGTCCTCCTGCAACAGCGGTCGGCACCGCACTCCCCTCTGAACCTGCCGGTCACACAGAGCGCTCGGAAGCAGGGTTGCCTCCGGTGGACTTCGCGCCTCCAGCGCCAAGCCAAAGCGCCGAATCTCTGACTTTGGTCGCGGACGATTCGGCGGCTGCGGTGCTGCGCGCCGAAGCCCGCAAAACCTCCGTGGCGCACGATGGCACCGACGAGGATGCAGACCCCGAACACGAAGTCAGTTTCGTGCGCGCCGCGCGCCGTCAGGCAGTCTGGCGTCGACCTGCCGTGCGCTTGGTGCTCACCTTGTTGGCGTTGACCGCGCTGGTTGCGCTGGCGCTTCAGGTGGCGGTGCAGGAGCGCGACCGCATTGCTGCCATGGATGCGCGCGCGCGACCGTGGCTGGTCAAACTGTGCGCACCCTTGCGCTGCGAGATCGCACCCCAGCGCCAGATTGCCGACGTGGTGATAGACAGCTCGTCCTTCAACAAGGCACGGGGCGACAGCTACCAACTGGCGCTCACCATGAAAAGCCAGGCCACCATTCCCCTGGCGACACCCGCGATCGAACTCACCCTGACGGACGCGCAGGACCAGCCCGTGCTGCGGCGCGTGCTTTTGCCCACCGACATGGCGGCCCCTGCGGAGTTGCCTGCGCGGGGTGAATGGAGCGCCTCGGTCGCCGTGATCGTGACCACTGGCGGTGCCCGTGTGGCGGGTTACCGGCTGCTCGCGTTTTACCCCTGAAATTTACAACCCAACCACCTCTTCACCATGGCTGCCATCATTTGCGGTTCTCTCGCGTTCGACACCATCATGACCTTTGAGGGGCGGTTTGCCGAGCAAATACTGCCCGACCAACTGCACATCCTGAATGTGTCTTTTCTGGTGCCTTCGCTGCGCCGCGATTTTGGGGGGTGTGCCGGCAACATCGCCTACAGCCTGAAGCTGCTGGGGGGCGAGGCGCTGCCCATGGCCATGCTCGGCAGTGACGGGGCTGACTACCTGCAGCGCCTGGACGATCTGGGCATCAGCCGCCGCCATGTGGGGCAGGTGCAGGACATCTACACCGCGCAGGCCATGATCATGACCGACCGCGACAACAACCAGATCACCGCCTTCCACCCCGGCGCAATGATGCAGGCCCACGCCAATCGGATCGAACCCGATGCGACGGTGACCGTGGGCATCATTGCGCCCGATGGGCGCGATGCGATGCTTCAGCACGCGGCCCAGTTTGTGGCTGCTGGCATCCCGTTTGTGTTCGACCCGGGTCAAGGTCTGCCCATGTTCAACGGGCCCGAACTGTCGGCCTTTGTTGAGCAGGCCTCGTGGGTCACCGTCAACGACTATGAAGGCAAGATGTTGTGCGACCGTACGGGCTGGACGCTGGCCGACATCTCGCACAAGGTGCGTGGTCTGATCGTCACGTTAGGCGCTGAAGGCTGCGACGTGTGGGTAGAAGGCGAGAAAACCCACGTGCCCGCCGTGGTGCCAGCTGAAGTGGTCGACCCCACCGGGTGTGGCGACGCATGGCGCGGTGCACTGTTGTTTGGACTGGAAAAAGGCTGGCCGCTGGTGCGCTGTGCCGAACTGGGCAACCGGGTCGGTGCGCTCAAGATCGCGCAGCGTGGCCCGCAGAACTACATGCTCGACTTCACGCCGGGTTAAGGATTGGCGCTATAAAAATATGAGCTTATAGCGCTTGAATTCATTGGCTTTCAAATGCTTTTGTATTTGAAAGCGATGGCGGCCTCAATTCTGAAGTGCAACACCGAGAATTGAGGCCAAGATGTCAAAGAAGAATTACCAGCAGTTGAGCCA
>NZ_JBKBTV010000127.1:0-3880 GCF_046291265.1 Acidovorax sp.
TAGGTCAGGGCCTCGAACCGGTGCAGCAGGAAGGCGTCGCGGGTCTTGGGCGGCAGGGCCCGGATCACGGCGGCGGCGGCGGCCAAATCCTGTCGGCGGATCAGGCCCGTCTCGGCGTCGGGCGTGAGGTTGGTGGTGTAGACCTTGCCGAAAGGCGTGTCCATGGCGCGGCCACCGGTATTGGGCGTGCCGCCCGGTGCGGTGTGGCACACCACGCAGTCGCCTGCAGCGGCCAGCAGGCGGCCCCGCTCGATGGTGGCGGCGTTGTAGACCGAGGCACCCGCCGTCTGCACCACGGGCGCGATGGAGTGGCGCCAGCCGAGCAGTGCCGCGCCCATGGCAAGGCCACCGGCGGCCAGGGCCAGCGCGCGTGCCCAGGGGCTGCGTTTTGCGGGCCACGTGGCGCTGGCGGGCACAGCGGGCGCTGGCAGCTCCAGCGTGGGCAACACCTCTGCTTGTTCTGTGGGTGGAGCGCTTCCTGCAGCCGCTTGGCCTGCGCCACCGGGCAGGGGGTTGAGCCCGGCACGCACCACCTCGGGCGTGAAGGGCGGCGCACGAAAGCGCACGCCCGTGGCGTCAAAAATCGCGTTGGCAATCGCCGCCGTGCCCGGCACAGACGATGACTCGCCCGAGCCCAGCGGCGCCTCGTCCTGCCGGGGCATGTGCATGACCTCAATGACCGGCACCTCGCGGAAGCTCAGGATGGGGTAGCTGCCCCATTCGCGGTTGTCCACGGCCTGCTTGACGGGCTCGAACGTCACCTGCTCCTTGAGCGCCCGGCTGGTGGTCTGCAGCACGTTGCCATGCACCTGCTGTTCCACGCCTGCGGGGTTGATCATGAGGCCCGCGTCATGCCCCACGACCACGCGGCGCACATGCACCTCGCCGGTTTTCTTGTTGACCTCCACATCGGCCACCCAGGCCGCCCAGGCGGCGCCAAAGCCGGGCCACTTGCTGTGGATGTAGCGGGCGTAGGCGAAGCCTTGGCCTTGTACCCAGTCGCCGTCCAGCGCGCGCTGCTGCGGGCCGGTGCGGCGCATCCAACCGGCTTTTTCTGCCGTGGCCTGCACCAGCTCGGCCGCGCGCGGATCGTTAAGCAGTTGCAGGCGGAAAGCGACCGGGTCCACGCCCGCAGCAGTCGCCAACTCGTCCACATAGGATTCGTGCGCGAAGGAGTTGGGCAGCGCGGACACGCCCCGCAGCCACGAGGCGCGCACGATGGGCGCCATGTCGTTGACGGCGACGCGCAGGTTGTCGTACTGGTACGGCGGGCGCGCGGTGCGGTCGCCCATTTCGTAGCCCTGGGCCACGGGCTCGATGGTGCGTGTGAGCAGCAAGGCCAGCGTGGGTGCGCCGTTGGACGGGTAGGACGTTTCGAAGTCATACGCCGCCACCGAGCCATCGGCGTTGAGCCCGCCGCGCACCTGCATGAGCTGGGCTGTGCCCTTGGGCTCCCACAGGTGTTCTTGCTCGCGCGTGAGCTGTACACGCACGGGCGCGCCCACGGCGCGCGACAACAGAGCGGCGTCGGCGGCCACATCGTCAGCACCATTGCGGCCGTAACAACCGGCGGCTTCCATGCGGATGAGGTCGATGTCCACATCGGCCAGGCCCATCAGGCGGGCCAGGTCGGCGCGCAGCACGTGGGGGTTTTGTGTGCCGGCCCATACCGTCATGCGCGGGCGGCCCGTGCTGTCGTCGCTGCGCCACTCGGCCACCGCGCACGATGGGCCGATGGATGCGTGCATTTGGTAGGGCCACACGTAGGTGCGCGGCATGGGCTGATCGGCATCAGCCAAGGCGGCATCCACATCGCCTTCGTCCACCAAGCGGCGCTGGGTGGAGGGGTTGGTGCGGATGGCTTGCTCTAGCGCTTCGGTGCTGTCCTGGCGCGGGAAGCCGGGCCAGTCCTTCCAGCGCACCTTCAGTTCGCGCAGCGCCTGCTCGGCCTGCTCCTCACGCTCGGCCACGATGCCGACAAAGTCGCGGATGACGACCACGGCGCGGATGCCGGGGATGTGGGCGATGGACGCCTGGTCCACCGATTGCAGCGTGTTGCCGATGAAGTCGCCATGGTCGGCCCCCGCGTACGGCGGGCGCACGACGCGGCCGTGCAGCATACCGGGCACGCGCATGTCGTGCACAAACACCAGCTCGCCACTGACCTTGGCGGGGATGTCTACGCGTGGCACGGACTGGCCGACTACGGTGTAGTCCGCAGCAGGTTTGGTGGGCGTGGCGTCGGCCAGCTCCAGCGTGGTGTGTGCTCCGCCGAGCAGCGCGCCGTAAGACACGTGGCGAGTCGGACCGGCAGTGACCTGCACCACGCCTGCTTGCACCTGCAGTTCATCAACTGCTACGCCCAGCTGCTCTGCCGCGTTCGCCACCAGCCAGTGGCGCGCCTGCGCGGCTGCGGTGCGCAAAGGCTTGGCGTGGATCTGGATGGACGCACTCGCGATGGTGGCGCCCTGGTTGGGCGCACGCGTGGTGTCGCCCAACACCATGTTCACCTGGTCCAGTGGCACATCGAGTTCTTCGGCCACGATCTGCGCCAGCGCCGTGCGGATGCCGGTGCCCAGGTCCACATGGCCGTTGAGCGCGGTCACGCTGCCGTCGTCCCACACGGCGATCAATATCTCCACGCCCTCGGCCGGGTTGCCCGCCACCAGGGCGGGCTGGCCCTTGACGGGTGGCGGTGCGGGCGGCGGGTTGCGCACCACCAGCAACACGCCCTGGGCGGCGTGGAAATCGGAGCGGGTGAGCGGGGTGTGGGCGCGCAGGGGCGCGGCGTTGTCGGGTGTCGCGCTCATGCCTGGGCCTCGCGCATCAGCACCGCCGCGCGCAACACGGCGCGGATGATTTCAACGTGGGTGCCACAGCGGCACAGGTTGGCCGACAGCTCGCTTCGGATGGCGGCTTCGTCGGGGTCTGGGTTTCGTTCCAACAAGGCCACGGCCATCATCACCATGCCGTTGAGGCAGTAGCCACATTGGGCGGCCTGCTCGTCGATGAATGCCTGCTGCACCGGGTGCAGGCCATGGCGGTTGCCACAGCGCGCGGGCAGGCCTTCCAGCGTGGTGACCTCACGCCCTTTGATGCCCTGCGCCGGGATGACGCAGGCACGTGCCGCCACGCCATCGACCAGTACCGTGCACGCGCCGCACTGGCCCAGGCCGCAGCCGTATTTGGGGCCATTGAGCGCCAGATCATTGCGCAGCACGTGCAGCAGCGTGGCGCTGGCAAGGTTGCCCGATGGCAGCGCACAGGGCTGACCATTGACGGTGACAGTGGCGGTCGCAGTGAACATGTCTCGTGGGTTCTTTTCTTCTCGTCTCTTCAAGTATTCATCGCGCGGCGCAATACCCCGCGCAGCGTTTGAAACTGACGCTGCCCAAGCCAGGGGCTCTGGGCATGAGCCTGCATTGCTGCGAAGGCGTCCCAACCGGCTCAGTGGCCGCGTCACCGCATCAGACGACCGGTGCGCGTGTACATCTCCAGGTCCACATAGTTGGAGCCATTGTGGTTGTTCGGCCCATATTGCAACGGGAAATCGCCGATCTTGGTGGTGCCCATGTCTTCCATGGCCTTGATGAAACCTTCACGCGTAAGGGCACGGCCCGCGCGTTTGACGCCTTCCACAAACACGCGCGCGGCGATGTAGCCCTCCAGCATGGTGTAGCTGTCGATCTTCTCGCCCGCGTCGGTGCGGTCCTTGCGGTAGTCCGTCACGATGGGCAAGCGGCTGGCCTGGGGCGATGGCACGATGCTGGCGGTGACCAGCCCTTCGATACCGCCGTTCAGCCGCTGCGCAGACCCTGGCGCATCGGTGATGCCGACCGAGATGGTGTACAGCGGCGAAGCGCCGCCACCCGCACGGTAG
>NZ_JBKBTV010000128.1:0-3870 GCF_046291265.1 Acidovorax sp.
GGCGTGGTGTTGACGCGGATCACGCGCAAGCAGTTCGATGCGGCGGGGCTAGCCGAGGCGATCGAGCCGCACTACGTGATTTGCAAGGACGAGATGGAAGAGTAGGTGGACGCCGAGCGCTTCCAGCAGCGGCTGTGGGCGATGTTTGCGCACTCGTTTGGCGGCGCCATGTCTTTGCCGCAGCTGGACCGCGTGCGCTGGATCATGTTTCCGCAGGTGCGCGTGGAGCCGCAGGGTTCGTTGTTCGACGATCAGGACGCAGAGGCGGACCTGCCCACCATCATGCGGGTGATGGACCTGCAGCAGGAGCAACTTGCGAGAAGCCTGGGCGAGGGGCACCGCGTCATCCACGGCGTGGCCGGTTCGGGCAAGACCATGCTGCTGGGCTACCGCGCCGAACACCTGGCCAAGGCGCAGACCGCGGCCAGCAAACCCATCCTCATCCTCTGCTACAACGAACCGCTGGCCCGGCAGATTGCGCGCGTGATGGCCGCCAAAGGCATTGCCGACCGCGTACACGCCGTGCACTTCCACAAATGGTGCCGCGACCAGCTGGTGGCCTACGGACAAAGCCTGCCCGACAACAACCAGCCAGTTACCGACAAGATGGCCGACATGGTCCAGCGCGTCATCGCCGGCGTGGACCGCCGACAGATCCCCAGCGGGCAATACCGCGCCGTGCTCATCGACGAAGGCCACGACTTCGCGCCCGAATGGCTGCGCCTGGTGGTGCAGATGGTGGACCCGGCCACCAACAGCCTGCTCGTGCTGTACGACGACGCGCAGAGCATCTACGAACGCACGCAAAAGAAAAACTTCAGCTTCAAGAGCGTGGGCATCCAGGCGCAGGGGCGGACCACCATCCTCAAGATCAACTACCGCAACACGCGGCAGATCCTGCAAACGGCCAGCCTCGTCGCCGCAGAACATGTATACCCCCACGCTCCGCCGCTGCGCGGGTCGCTGCCCCCCAAGGGGGCTGATCCGGCGTGGGGCGCCCCGGCGCCGGAGCGTCTGCGGACCGCCGAAGACAAGGACGACGACGGCGTGCCCCTGCTCAAGCCCGTGAGCTGCGGGCGCGACGGCGAAGCGCCGCTCATCGTGCGCCTGCCCACGCTGCGCGAAGAAGTGGCCCAAGTGGCCGAGCTGCTGGCCGCCGCCCACCGCGAAGGCCACGCCTGGGCCGACATGGCCATCCTCTGCCGCCACCACAGCGAAATGGACATGTGCGCCGAATTCCTGCGCAAACGCAAGCTGCCGCACCAGCTGCGCCGCAACTCATCCAGCGTGTACGACCCCGCGCACGACAGCATCAAGGTGATGACGCTGCACGTCAGCAAAGGGCTGGAGTTCCCGGTGGTGGCGCTGGTGGGCGCCGGGCGCATGCCCGCCGAGGGCGAGGACGAACGCGAGGAAGCGCGGCTGTTCTATGTGGGGGCTACGCGGGCGACGCAGCGGTTGGTGATTGGGGCGAGTGGTTCAGGTGGATTTGCCAGTCGCCTTGCACAGTAAATAGTCGTCCCTGAAGAATCCCCGGAGCCCGCATAAACACTGGACTTCGGGATGATTTCGGATAGCCGGAACTCCCAGTTTGATTTCCAATAGGGGCAGTTTTCTGGGAGCTCTGCCGTGCTGTTTGCCTGCCCCGCCACCGACGATTTCTTCCGCTCGCGCATTGATCACATGATCGATCTGCGCCATCCGCTGGCAGTGCTTGCCTCGCGCATGCCCTGGCAGGAGATTGAAGCGCGGGTGGCTCAGGTGTTTTCCTGCAAAGGCCGCGCCGGTGTGGCCATGCCAGACCTGGACCTCTTTGGTGAACAGGTGCAGCGCGCGGCTGTGTCCAGCAACGCAGGACGCCCCCGCGTGCCGCTGCGCATCATGATCGCGCTGCTGTACCTCAAGCACGCTTTCAACGAGTCCGACGAGGGTGTCGTCGAGCGCTGGGGCGAGACGCCGACCTGGCAGTTCTTCTCGGGCCAGGCATACTTTGAGCACCACCGCCCCTGCGACGCCACCACCCTGGTCAAGTTCCGCCAGTTGCTGGGCGAAGAAGGTGTGGAGGAGTTGCTGGCCCAGACCATCAACGTGGCCGTTGAACTCCAGCTGATCAAGCCGCAGGAGCTCACCCGCGTGATCGTGGACAGCACGGTGCAGCACAAGGCCATTGCGCACCCCACCGACAGCCGCCTGCTGGAGACAGCGCGCGTCAAGCTGGTGGAGGCTGCCAAGGAAGCCGGCATCGATCTGAAGCAGACCTTCGCCAAGGAGGGCAAAGAGCTGGGGCGCAAGGCCGGGCGGTATGCCCACGCCCGCCAGTTCAAGCGCATGAAGCGCGCCATCAAGCGCCAGCGCACTATCGTCGGGCGGTTGCAGCGCGAGATCGACCGCAAGGCCAGTGCCATCGGAGCTGCCGTGCGAGAAGCGCTCGCTGAGCCTTTGAACAAGGCCCAGCGCATCCACGCCCAGAGTGCTCAGCGCAAGGCTGCCGAGGGACAACCCAAGCTCTACGCCTGGCACGCGCCGGAGGTGGACTGCATCAGCAAAGGCAAGGCCAGAACGCCCTACGAGTTCGGGGTCAAGGTGGGCATTGCCAGCACGCTGCAGGGCAACCTGATCGTGGGCGCCCGGGCATTCCACGGCAATCCGTATGACGGACACACCCTGAACGAGCAACTGGAGCAGGCCGCGATCCTGATGCAGGACAGCAGGTCAAAGCCTGCGACGGCCTTCGTCGATCTGGGTTACCGGGGTGTGGATGCAGACAACCCGGATGTGCACGTCGTGCATCGGGGTAAGAGCAGGCGGATCAGCGAGCAAGAAAGAAAGCTGCTCAAGAGGCGCCAGGCGATCGAGCCCATCATCGGCCACCTCAAGAGCGACCACCGCATGGACCGTTGTCACCTCAAGGGTGAGAGGGGTGACCGGCTGCACGCGGTGCTGTGTGCGGCGGGCTACAACATCAAATGGCTGCTGCGCATGATCGCCCGCAAGGGCTTCACCTTCTTGGTGGTGATTTTTTTGTGCCTGCAACAAGCCAGCGCCCAGGGCCGGTCTTGGCTGGCGGCTGCCATGGCGTGGGTCATCCGGGCACCAAGCACTTGCTCATCCGGCTACGTTGCCCCAAGAACTCACGATCGGCGGTATGCCCTCCGGCCGATTGCGGCTTGAAATGAATATTTCAGGGGCGACTAAATACAAACAGGAGGACCGATGGCCAACAAACCAAACAGCAGCCGCCTCGCGGTGATGATCGATGCCGATAACGCTCAAGCGGCGCTCGTACAGGAACTGATGTCCGAAATTTCGCGTTACGGCACGGCAACGATCAAGCGCGCATACGGTGACTGGACGACCACGAACCTAGCGCCCTGGAAGACTGTTCTTCATGCAAACGCGGTACAGCCGATCCAGCAGTTCCGGTACACGACGGGCAAGAACGCGACCGACTCTGCATTGATCATCGACGCCATGGATGTTCTGCATGCTGGAGTCGTCGATGGTTTTTGCCTCGTTTCGTCTGACAGTGACTTCACCCGACTGGCGACTCGTATTCGTGAGGCTGGCCTGGAGGTTTACGGGTTTGGTGAGCGACACACGCCGGAGCCATTCGTGGCAGCTTGCGACAAGTTCATCTATCTGGAGATCCTGCGGCAGAAGCCGGCGGACCCTCAAGCGGCTGCAGCTGAACCCGTTGAGGTGCCTGTCAAGGAGCTGGTGCAACTCCAGCCTTTGATGATTGCCGCCATCGACGCGAATGCTCGTGAGGATGGATGGGCTCCGCTAGGTGGAGTTGGCGGGCACATTGGCAAGGTCCATCCCTCATTCGATTCTCGGAATTACGGGTTCAAGAAGCTTAGTGATCTGGTT
>NZ_JBKBTV010000129.1:0-3800 GCF_046291265.1 Acidovorax sp.
GGCGGGACGGTAAGCGTTTGCGATTCGGCCCGCGGTATCGCCAGCTTGCACCGTCACGCCATCAGCGGGTACTGCGCGGGGCGCTGCAGCTGGACGGGGTGCTGCCGGTGCGGCTGCCACGTCATTGCTGCGAGCTGCAGCAGCGGCACGCGGTGCGGGCGCTTGTGTGGCAGGGGCGGAAATCTGGGGTGACGCGGTGACCGATGGCGCTGGGCGGCGCAGGGTCGGTGGGTCAAACAACATGGTGTAACTGCGCACGATGCGGCCCGTGCCCCAGTTGGCGTCCAGCACCAGGTCGAGGAAGGGCTCATTGACCGGGCGATCGCTCGACAGGCGCAGTACAGCGGTGCCGTCGGCGCGGCGCTGCAGCTGGATCTGCAGGTTGTTCATGGTCGGCGTGAATTCCATGCCCTGGGCGCGGAAGACTTCCGGGCTGGCGGTGGTGGCGCGCAGGGTGTCGGCTTCAGCCGGGGTGATCTGCGGCAGGTCGATTTCGGCGCGCAAAGGCTCGCCCAAAGCAGATTGCACCGTGATGCGACCCAGGGCCAAAGCGGCTGCGTCTCCAGCATAAAAGCCCGCCGACGCAACGGCCGCGGCCGCCAAGACTGAAAATTTCCATCGATGCATGTTTGCCAACAACTGATTAGGTTTTTTTGCGGCTCGGACGAGCGGTGCTTTTTTTCTCATGTCTGATCCCCGCCCCGGCGCGTGAAAATATGTAAAAAGCACCATAGCATCAATGTTTTGCACTGACAAGCTGAGGTGGCGCTGACGCTGTGCACGGGGTGCCGACGCCCCAACTTGGGGCGCATAGATGTTGCCAATTGCCAACGACCCGTAACTGGGTGTGTCAAGACGTTGGTTGCAAAAAAGCGCGCCCAGTCTTCACAGGGCGCGCTTTTGATGCAGGTTTTTCGGTCAGTTCTTCGGTATCAGGCGTCGAGCAAGATGCGCAGCATGCGGCGCAGCGGCTCTGCAGCACCCCACAGCAACTGATCGCCGATAGTGAAGGCGCCCACGTACTCCGGGCCCATGGCCAGCTTGCGGATGCGGCCCACGGGGATGGTCATGGTGCCGGTCACAGCCACCGGCGTCAGGTCCTTGATGGTGGCTTCGCGGGTGTTGGGAACGACCTTGGCCCATGGGTTGTCGGCGGCAATCATGGCTTCGATGTCGGCTACGGGCACGTCCTTCTTGAGCTTGAAGGTCAGCGCCTGGCTGTGGCAGCGCATGGCACCTACACGCACACAAAAGCCGTCCACAGGGATGGCCGCAGAGTCAAATCCTTCTCCCATGCCCAGGATCTTGTTCGTTTCGGCCATGCCCTTCCACTCTTCCTTGGACATTCCGTTGCCCAAGTCCTTGTCGATCCAGGGGATTAGGCTGCCGCCCAGTGGCACGCCGAAGTTGGCGGTTTCGGCACCAGTCAGTGCACGCTGCTTGGCGATGATCTTGCGGTCGATTTCCAGGATGGCGCTCTTGGGGTCGTCCAGCAGCGAACGCACTTCGGCGTTCAGCGTGCCGTATTGCGTGAGCAGTTCGCGCATGTGCTGCGCGCCGCCACCCGATGCCGCTTGGTAAGTCTGGGTGCTCATCCATTCCACGAGGCCGGCCTTGTACAGCGCGCCCACGCCCATCAGCATGCAGCTCACGGTGCAGTTGCCGCCAATCCAGTCCTTGCCGCCGTTGGCCAAGGCGTTCTTGATGACGGGCATGTTGACCGGGTCGAGCACGATGACCGCGTTCTTGTCCATGCGCAGGGACGACGCGGCATCGATCCAGTGGCCGGTCCAGCCTGCGGCGCGCAGCTTGGGGTACACCTCGTTGGTGTAGTCGCCGCCTTGGGCGGTGATGATGATTTCGCAGCGCTTGAGGGCGTCGATGTTGAACGCGTCCTGCAGGGTGGTTTCGTTCTTGGCCTGCGCTGGGGCCTTGCCGCCTGCGTTGGATGTGGAGAAGAACAATGGCTCAATCAGATCGAAGTCTTTTTCTTCGACCATGCGGTCCATCAACACCGAGCCGACCATGCCGCGCCAGCCGACCAAACCTACCAACTTGTTGCTGCTCATTTCAACGCCCTTTCAGATTAAGAAACAGTGCCAGACCGGACTGCTCGCCTGGCTCGTCAGAGGCCAGGAGGGGCGCACGACGAACCAGGCTGAGTCAGCCCTTAATGGTCGTGGTTTTGGTGATGGTTGCGCGCGCAGCAACACCGGCCGTGGCGGCGGGTGTGAGGTTCAGAGCGAACGTGTGGGCGGCAAACATTGGGTGACGAGTATATCGGAGGGTCGCCCGACGGGCCAGCGCGCCGACCTGTCGGGGTGCAGAAACAACAAAGGGCGGCCCGAAGACCGCCCTTTTTTGCGCATCCCGCCCCGTACAGGACAGATGTACAGGACGAATGCAGTGTTCAGTGCTCTACGCACCCACCACCATGGGCGGCAAGGGGCGCAGCGCCAAAGGCCTGGCCCTTACTTCAAGGCCGCCACCACGGCATCGCCCATCTGCGCCGTGCCCACCTTGGTGGTGCCTTCACTGTAGATGTCGGGGGTGCGCAAGCCCTGGGCCAGCACCTTTTGCACGGCGGCTTCGATGCGCTGGGCGGCGGCTTCCTGGTTCAGGCTGAAGCGCAGCATCATCGCGGCCGACAGGATGGTGGCCAGCGGGTTGGCCACGCCCTTGCCGGCGATATCCGGCGCGCTGCCGTGGCTGGGTTCGTACAGGCCCTGGTTGCTGCTGTTCAGGCTGGCCGAGGGCAGCATGCCGATGGAGCCGGTGAGCATGGACGCTTCGTCCGACAGGATGTCGCCGAACATGTTGCCGGTTACCACCACGTCAAACGCCTTGGGCGCCTTCACAAGCTGCATGGCCGCGTTGTCCACATACATGTGCTGCAGCTCGACGTCGGGGTATTCCTTGTGCACGTCGGTGACCACGTCCTTCCAGAACTGGAAGGTTTCGAGCACGTTGGCCTTGTCCACGCTGGTGACCTTGTTGCTCCGCTTGCGGGCTGCCTGGAAGGCGACGTGGGCGATGCGTTCGATCTCGGGGCGGCTGTAGCGCATCGTGTCGAAGGCTTCTTCGGCACCGGGGAAGTGGCCGTCGGTGGCCACACGGCGGCCGCGCGGCTGGCCGAAGTAGATGTCGCCCGTCAGCTCGCGAATGATGAGGATGTCCAGGCCCGCGATCAGCTCGGGCTTCAGGCTCGATGCGCTCACCAGTTGCTCATAGCAGATGGCGGGGCGGAAGTTGGCGAACAGACCCAGGTTCTTGCGCAGGCCCAGGATGGCTTGCTCGGGGCGCAAGGGGCGGTCGAGCGTATCGTATTTCCAGTCGCCCACGGCGCCGAACAGGATGGCATCGGATTCTTTGGCGAGCTTGAGGGTGGCTTCAGGCAGCGGGTGGCCGTGGGCGTCATACGCCACGCCGCCGACCAGGGCGGATTCCATCTCGAACGGGAGTTCAAGGGCTTCGAGCACCTTGACGGCTTCGGACACGATTTCAGGGCCAATGCCGTCACCCGGCAGAACTGCGATTTTCATTGAATTGCTTTGTTTTTGATAGCTGCTAGCGCTTATGGATAAAGCGCTAGAGGCCAATTTGACTGATATTTTGGATGTCCACGCCGTCTTACGACACCATGGTGTGCGCGAGCCAGGGCTTGGTGGCCAGGCGCTGCGCTTCAAACGCCTTGATCTTGTCGGACTGGAGCAAGGTCAGGCCGATGTCGTCAAAACCGTTGAGCAGGCAGTATTTGCGGAAGGCCTGCACGTCGAACGGGATCTCTTCGCCCTGGGGCC
>NZ_JBKBTV010000012.1:0-100527 GCF_046291265.1 Acidovorax sp.
GCCCCGCAGTGGCAGCCCTTCGACAGGCTCAGGGCGAACGGGGAGGGGGAGCGCACGGCGCTGAACTCCGACCTGTCCCCAAACCGTTCGGGCTGAGCTTGTCGAAGCCTGGGCGCACACGCCCCGTAGTGGCAGCCCTTCGACAAGCTCAGGGCGAACGGGCGAGTGGCGCAGGCCCAAGGTGCTTGCATCCGTTCCAAAGTGCTTTCACCCGTTTTTGATTTCGTCAGTGTTCCCCAGTCGGCCAGGCTTTCATGGCCATTTTCAGCAAAGCAATAGCAACAGGAGACAACGCATCATGAACAGCAAGATTTCTTCTTCCTTCACCCGCCGCCTGGCCCTCTCGGCCGTGGGTGCCGCAGCCGCACTGGCGCTGGCCGGCCCGGCCATGGCGCAGGCCAACAAGACGATCGTGGGCGTGGCCATTCCGTCGGCCACGCACGGCTTTACCGGCGGCATCGTGTACTGGGCCAACCAGGCCAAGAAGGACCTGGAGAAGGCCCACCCCGGCCTGCAGGTCATCGTCAAGACCGCAGGCGGCGCGCCCGAGCAGGCCAACCAGCTGCAGGATCTGGTCACGGTGAACAAGATCAACGCCCTAGTCATCTTCCCCTTCGAATCGGCCGCGCTGACCAAGCCCGTGGCCCAGGTCAAGGCCAAGGGCGTGTACGTGACGGTGGTGGACCGCGGCCTGACCGACACCAGCGCGCAGGACGCGTATGTGGCCGGTGACAACACGGCGTTTGGCAAGATTCCCGCCGAGTACATCGCCAAGGCGCTGGGCGGCAAGGGCAACGTGGTGGCCATGCGCGGCATTGCGACCACGCTGGACAACGAGCGCATGGACGCGTTCAACGCGGTGCTGAAGAACCACCCCGACATCAAGCTGCTGGACGCCAAGTACGCCAACTGGAACCGCGACGACGCCTTCAAGGTCATGCAGGACTACCTGACCCGCTTCCCCAAGATCGATGCCGTCTGGGCGGCCGACGATGACATGGCCGTGGGCGTGCTCAAGGCCATTGAGCAATCGAAGCGCAAGGACATCAAGCTGGTGTTCGGCGGCGCGGGTGCCAAGGGCATGATCAAAACGCTGATGGACGGCAGCAACCCGATGATCCAGGCCAACGTGTCGTACAGCCCCAAGTTCATCTACGACTCGATCAAGCTCACGGCCGAGGCGCGCATCAAGGGCGAGAAGCTGCCTGCGACGACCATCATTCCGTCGGTGTTGATCACCAAAGAAACGGCCAAGGACTTCTACTTCCCTGATTCGCCGTTCTGATGACGGAAATATGAGTCAAATTGCTGATTAAGTACATATCTCAGATGAGGGCATCAGCCTGTGCACCCGCCGCGGCGCTGGGGGTTGACTCCCTCTCCCCTCGCGGGAGAGGGTTGGGGAGAGGGGGCTGCACCCGCGCAGCGCCCGTTTCATACCCCTCTCCCCGGCCCTCTCCCACAGGGGGAGAGGGTGTGAGAGTCGTCTGAATCTGAGATAGGCGAATAATCAGGTCAAATTGGCCTCTAGCGCTTATCCAATAAGCGCCAATAGCTATCAAAAACATAGTTACTGGTGTTTGCTGGGTTTGCGGTAGGCCTTGGCTCCCAGTCCCTCTGACTGCCCCAACACCCACCACCGTTCGGGCTGAGTTTGTCGAAGCCGTGCCCCGGCCTTCGACAGGCTCAGGCTGAACGGTTGGGTAGTGCGAAGTGAATACAGACAACCCCTATCGCCTCCTTTCAACAGGACCCACCATGCCAAGACCCGTCACCCTTTTCACCGGCCAGTGGGCCGACCTGCCGCTGGCAGAACTCGCGCCGCTGGCGAAAAGCATGGGCTACGACGGCCTGGAGCTGGCCTGCTGGGGCGACCATTTCAACGTGCAGGAGGCGCTGTCGTCGCCCCAGTACGTCAAAGACAAACACGCACTGCTGGCCCAGCACGGCCTGCAGTGTTTTGCCATCGGCAACCACCTGGTGGGCCAGGCCGTGTGCGACCTGATCGACGAGCGCCACCAGTCCATCCTGCCGCCCCATGTGTGGGGCAATGGCGAGCCCGAAGGCGTGCGCCAGCGGGCCGCGAGCGAGCTGGCCGACACCGCGCGCGCCGCCGCAAAGTTTGGTGTGAAGACGGTCACGGGCTTCACGGGTTCGTCGGTGTGGCATTCGATCTACGCCTTTCCGCCCACCACGCAGGCGTACTGGGACAAGGGCTTTGCCGATTTCGCCAAGCGCTTCGGCCCCATCCTGGATGTGTTCGAGCAGCACGACATCAACTTTGCACTCGAAGTGCACCCCACCGAGATCGCGTTCGACATCGCCTCGGCCGAGCGCGCCATTGCGGCGGTGGGCGGCAACAAGCGCTTTGGCTTCAACTACGACCCCAGCCACCTGGCCTACCAGGGCGTGGACTACGTGAAGTTCATCCGCCAGTTTGCCGACCGCATCTACAACGCCCACATGAAGGACGTGTGGTGGGGCAAAGGCGACGGCACGGTGGGCACGTTTGGCGGCCACACCAGCTTTGGCGATGCCCGGCGCAACTGGGACTTTCGCAGCGTGGGGCGCGGGATGATCGATTTCGAATCCATCATCGTTGCGCTCAACGACATCGGCTACCAGGGCCCGCTCTCGGTGGAGTGGGAGGACAGCCGCATGGACCGCGTGCACGGCGCGACCGAGAGCGCGGCGTTCTGCAAGCGGCTTGATTTCAAGCCCGCTGCAGGTGCGTTCGACGCGGTGTTTGCGCGAGACAAGCAGGCCTAACCACGCCGCCTCCAGAAAACCGATAACAACAACACACAGCGAGCAAAGGCGTTTCGTATGTCCAGTCAAAGAAAGCTCCGCTACGCCATGGTGGGCGGCGGCCAGGGCGCCTTCATTGGCGCAGTGCACCGCAAGGCCATGGCGCTGGATGGCCAGTTTGAGCTGGTGGCGGGCGCGCTCTCGTCATCGCCCGAACGTGCCCGCGCATCCGGCGCCGAACTGGGCCTGGCGGATGACCGCAACCACGGCAGCTGGCAGGACCTGCTGGCCGACGAACTGCGCCGCATCCCTGAGGATCGCATCGACCTGGTCAGCATCGTCACTCCCAACCACGTGCACCACCCGGTGGCCCTGGCTTTTGTGCAGGCGGGCTTCCATGTGGTGTGCGACAAGCCCTTGGTTCACACCAGCGCGCAGGCCGACGAGCTGGTGGCCGCCGTGCAGAAGGCGGGCACCGTGTTCGGCGTGACCTACAACTACACCGGCTACCCGATGGTGCGCGAGGCCCGCCACCTGGTGCAAAGCGGCGCTTTAGGCGTGATCCGCAAGATCACCGTCGAATACAACCAGGGCTGGCTGGCCACAGCAGTGGAGCAGGGCGGCCGCAACAAACAAGCCGATTGGCGGCTGGACCCCGCGCGCAGCGGCAGCGCGGGCACCATGGGCGACATCGGATCGCACGCAGAAAACCTGGCCGCCACCGTTACCGGCATGGCGCCCGAAGCCCTGTGCGCCGACCTGACCGCCTTTGGCGCAGGCCGCCAACTGGACGACGACGCGCAGATGCTGCTGCGCTACGAAAGCGGCGCGCGCGGCTTCATCGTGGCATCGCAAGTGGCCGCGGGGCTGGAGAACGACCTGCGCCTGCAGGTCTCCGGCACGCTGGGCACCATCACCTGGCGGCAGGAGGACCCGAACCACCTCGTGCACTCGCCAGTGGACGGGCCACGCCGCATCCTCACCCGCGGCGCGCCGTGGCTCAGCCCGTCGGCCTTGCTGGCCGGGCGCATTCCCGCAGGGCACCCCGAGGCGTTCATCGAGGCCTTTGCCAACGTGTATCTGGGCGTGGCCGCCGACATTCGCGCACGCCAGGCGGGCACGTTGGCCAACCCCTTGCAGGCCGACTACCCGCGCGTGGAAGACGGCGCGCGCGGGGTGCGATTCATCGAGAAGGTGGTGGAGTCTGCTGCGTCCGAACGCAAGTGGACAGTGCTGGGGTGACGTTTGCCTGTGCAGTTGCGCGCGTAGTGCGTACTGCGTGTGCGTAGCGCAATGTTCGCAGCGCTTGGCTGCATCGGACGCAGTCAGACCCCATCAATGGCATCCATCGCACGGATGACACGCTCGCGTGGAACATCGCGCGGATGAGACCACAGGCGCGCTGCTTGAGCGTAGCTTGATCATGTTCGTGGCGACCCTTGTCGAAGCGCCGCTCGGGGATGGATCGCAACTGTTGTGGGTGCTGCTGACGCACCCACGCTGCAAGGCCACGCACTTGGTGCAGTAGCTGGCCCCGTCGACTTTTTGAACCCCTTCCAAAGCATTGGGCGGCACCAGTCCTCCCTGTTTGCGCGCGGACTCCTGTGGTTTTCAGACTGCAAATATCGATGCGGATGGCGTGCGCAAACGCTTCTTTCTCGCGGCACAAATCCCGTATACAGCACCCGCATTCAGCGCACTTTGTTGTTGTGAGGCTCGCGGAAGTTGTAGGCCGGTCAAAACATGCGGGTAAACCCTTGATTTTTCGATAGTTAAAAGATATCGAACTTTGTTGGTAATTGTTTGTTTTTGTGTATGTTGTGTCACTAATACATAAGCACTATGGATTGTGAGGCGCAGTTGCGCGATGCTTGCGCACCGTCTGAAAGAGAAAAAATTGTGGAGCGAAGCAGGAGTTTGTCGTTGATTTCATTGAAGAAATGGACTCGCTTCCACCTTTCAGTTTTGCGGCGATTTCAGTCGATTCAGGGTGTCGATGGAGGCGAACGAAGCGCTGCTGTCGTTCAATTGGTGACGCCAGTTTTCACTTGTTTACATTCGTTACGTTCAGTAGTCTTGGCGCTCACTCTTATTTCAACGCTTGAGGAAATCATGCGATCACTTTTCTCCGTCCTGCCATCTCGGCGCATGCACCGGCCCGCTAGCCCCCGAGCCGCGCAGGGTGGTTTCACCCTGGTGGAGCTGGCCGTGGTTCTGGCCGTCATCGGGCTCATCATCGGCGCCGTGGCCATCGGCAAGGATGTGCAGCGCAACGCTGAGTACACCAAGATCAAAAACAAGTTCATTGATCAGTGGGAGCAGGCTTACAACCAGTACTACCAGCGCACGGGCGTGGTGGTGGGGGATAGCCAGATTTCGCCGCGGATCATGGTCAATGGGGCGGCATACGTCGCGACTGGCACCAACCCCGTATCGGGGGGCAACATGCTCACTGCAGTCGAGCCCGCGCCGGTGTGCGCCCACGCTCCTGCGGGGAATGCGGATGTGCGCGACTCGGCAAATGCCTACGTTGCGACGACGAATGATCTTCGCTTGTACATGACGCGCGCCGGTATCCGGATGCCCCCCGGGCGTGCTGAGGGGCAGGAGGATCTGTTTGTCTACACAGATACCAATGGCGCTCCCCAAGAAATTCAGGTGTGCTTCCAGTGGAATCGGCCTAGCAGCGCGGAGGGCGCTGGCAACGTAATGGTGATTGCAGGGCTGACTCCCGATTTGGCTCGAATGCTTGACCAAATGATCGACGGAAAGCCGGATGCGCAGGAAGGGCGCTTCCGTCTGCGAAACGTTGCTAACGGTACGCCGAACGGGCCGGGCGTCGAATGGTCTGCCAACAACACGTTTGGACAAGGGGCTGCCACGCCGACCGCGACCGGTGCAGGGCAAACGCGTGATGAAGAACAGGTCATCACCCTGACCGCCATTTACAAGATGAATCAGTGAATCAGGGCGAGGAATCAACATCATGAAGCAAGCATTCAAGCTCCCTGCACGCCGTATGCAAGCGCTGCGTCAAAAGGGTTTCACACTGGTTGAACTGGCGGTTGTGCTGGCCGTCATCGGCCTCATCATTGGCGCCGTTGCCATCGGTAAGGACGTTCAGCGCAACGCTGAATACACCAAGGTCAAGAACAAGTTCATCGACCAGTGGGAGCAGGCGTACAACCAGTACTACCAGCGCGCGGGCGTGGTCATCGGTGATAACCAGACCGCTCCACAAAACATGGTCAACGGTGAAGGACTGCCGTTAAACACGCGCTCAGGTCGCAATATGACCGGATTTACCCCCCCTGGGGCTGTGTGTGACAAGGCGCTCGGCCGGGGCATGGCAGTTCGGACTGGGGACCGTACGGACCTGCGGACTTTGATGACCCGTGTGGGCGTTCGCATGCCACCGGGTCGTGCCGAAGGTCTGGAGGACCGCTATGTCTATCTGGACACCAACGGCAATCCACAGGAGATCCAGGTTTGTTTCCAGTGGAACGTCCCGTTGGCGGACAACTCCCCAGCTAACGCAGTGGGCGAAGGTTCAGGCAACGTGATGATCATCACGGGACTCACCCCCGATCTGGCCCGCTCGCTGGACCAGATGATCGACGGAAAACCCGATGAGCGTGAAGGCCGCTTCCGTCGTCAGGGGGTCCTCAACAACGCCGGTGGAGCTGTCAATGCGCCGGGGCAGGAGTGGAATCTCACTAATCGCGATTCCATTGACCCTGCCCACGCCCCGGGCCGCAGCTTTGACGAAGACCAAGTGGCCATCGTCACCGCGATCTACAAGATGAACCAGTAACTGGTCTCCATCCATATTTCATACCGTACCCCATCCGTATCGACTCATCGCCGGAGATTTTTATGCCCAAATCCAATTCATTTCGCAGGCTTGGCCGCAAGGTCCAGCAAGGCTTCACGCTGGTAGAGCTGGCCATCGTGCTGGCCGTCATTGGTCTCATCATCGGGGCCGTGGCCATTGCCAAGGATGTTCAGCGCAACGCCGAATACCAAAAGGCCGTGAACAAGTTTGCCTACCAGTGGAAGATGTCTTACGACCAGTATTACCAACGCGCTGGCGTGGTGGTGGGCGACTGCCAGCAGGCGCCGACGTATATGGTCAATGGGTCGGAGACCCAGATTCCGGCGGGCACTGATGCCTGCACACGGGCAGGGTCGATGGCGGTTGCGGGTATTCCCGAAAATTTTGCGAACCGGGGGCTGAAGATTTGCAGCGGTCAGGGCTACTCTGCAGGCCAGGCTGGCGTGGGTGATGCCGCTTTGGCCACGCAGAACCTGCGCACCATCATGACCCGCACCGGTGTACGCATGCCGCCAGGCCGCGGCGAAGGGCATGAAGACCGTTTTCTGTACATCGACTCGAACGGGAATGCCGTTGAGATGCAGGTGTGCTTTCAATGGAATACGTCCGGTACCGCCAGCGGTGCGGGCAACGTGATGGTGATTCGGGGTCTTACCCCTGACCTGGCCCGTTTTATGGACCAGGTGATTGATGGCAAGCCCGATTCGCGCGAAGGCCGCTTCCGTATCCAGAGCCGTCCTGCCCACACTGCCGCGACTGACGCCAATGCGCCTGGCAATCAATGGGAAGCCAACAACACCGAAGGCAACAACATCGCGAACACGGCGGCCAATAGCGCCATGAACAACAGCGATGCGCGCCAGCCAGTGATCAACAACAGTGGCAACGCAGGTGGGACCGCCACCGGACGGACCTTCGACGAAGACCGCGTCATCCTGCTGACCGCCCACTGGACGATGGAGCAGTAATTGAACGCCACCCGCACGCTCAAGCTGGTACTCCTGGCGCTGGCCACTGCCCTGTTGGGCGGCGGCGCCTGGATGGCGCACAAGGGGCTCAAGCAACTGGCTTGGGAGCGCCAGCAATTTGCGCAACTGCAATTGGGGCTGGACAACGCCCGTCGCCTGATCCCCGAAGTGCAGCAGCGTGAGCAGCTGGTGCGTTCGATCAAGGAAGTGGCAGCGCAGGTGGACCGCATGGGCTTTGATCCGTCGCAATGGGGTGAGCGCAGGCTGCGCCGCGCCCAAGGGCCGGCTACCCGTGCAGAGGCAGCCCAGTTTCTGGGTGAGCTGGGGCGGGGCGGGGCGGGGCAGATTTTTGTAGCCGATGTGTTTGACATCGCCACGGTCTCTTCGGATGCCAGTCTCTTTCATCCTCCGCTACCGGGCGACCAGGGGCTGACGCTCGGTGTCACCGGCACGCTGCATTTCCAGACGGTGTCTGTCTCTCAATCGCCCAGGTGACCCATGAGCGCTGAACATGTTTATCGCGTAGCCAACTCCGGATGGCTTCACTGCCACGGCCACCAGGCGCAGGAAGTGCCCGCATGGCCCCGGCTGACGCACAGTGCGCTGGTGGTGCTGGATCTGGACGATGTCTTTACAGACGTATGGCGCTTTGAAGGCAAGGCCGACTACGCGCCAGCTTTGATTGAAAAGCGCGTGAGGACCCAGGGCCTGGTCGATGGGGCCGCCCATGTGGTGGTGCACCGTTTGGTCAAGTTGCCCGGTGGATTTCAGGTGTTCTTCTCTGCAATCTCGCTGGAGTTGTGGCAGCGTTGCACGGAGTGGGCCAAGGAGCAAGCCGACCACTGCCTGGTCATGATGGCCCCAGGTCTGCTGTGCCACGACGTGAGTTCTGGCAACGCGCGGTTGATGTTGTCTCAGCGTCGGTTGCTGAGTTTTGTGCACACCGAAGAGGGCATGGTTTTTGGTTCGACGCAGGCCCTGGGGTCAGGTCAATCGGCCATGGCCAGTGCCGCTCAGGTGTTGACGGCCAACCAGACCGCGCTTTTGACACGATTGGGCGCGGACGCCGTGGAGTGGGGCACGTTGTGGTCTACCCAGGCTGCCGACGTTGACACCTGCTTGACGGCGCTGCGCAGTGTGCTGGGTGGTACGCCGGTGGTAATGCCCGCGCAAGAGCTGGCCCTGGTGGGTGAGCGTGTGCAGACCGTGATGCCAGCGCTGGCGCGCCAAGCGGCAGGGCGCCACGCACTCAATCCATTGGTGGAAACAGTGGCTTGGCGCGCCGAGCGCTGGGTGGCCCCTATCACGGTGGTGACTGCCCTGGTGGGCTTGGTGCTGGCGATTGTTGGCGTGCTGGTGGGTCAGATGGCCGAACAGCAGCGGTCCGCTGGGTTGAACCAACAATCCGAACTGACGGTTTTGCAAGATCGCATTCAGGCAGTCTCTACGGTAGAGGCGCCACAAAAACTGCTTCCGGTGGCAGAGTTTTCGCGCACGTTGGATGAAGGCGCCCGGCATGACCCGGTGGCTTTCATGGCGTTGCTGAAGGCGTCGGCGGGCAACGATATTCGCATTCAGCGGGTACGTCTGGAATCTGCCACGGGGCTGGCGCGCATCAGGGCGTTTCGGGTGGATGGCGTGATTGCTCCGGGCGCATCGGCTTCGGTCACGCGTTGGGTGTCCGCGATGACAGCTGCTGGCTGGAAGCTCAAAGCCGTGGACCCCACCTACACCGTGCCCGGCGCCTTCTCATATGAGCTGGTTGCAACGGCAACAGCCGCAGGAAATGTGAAACCATGAAATACGCCGCCTTGCTTCTGAACGGCCTTGCCATTCTTCTACTGGGATGGGGGCTGTACGGGGTGTTCCAGTTGACGCAGGCGCGCACGCCATCGGTGCGCCCACTGGCGATGGAACTCTCACCTCTGCCCTTGGCCCTGCGCAATGACCAGGCGCGTGTGGTGGATGCCTTTGGCGCCATGTCACGCATCCAGACCCAGACGGCCAGCGCGGGTACCGATCCGCAAAGATTGATTGCATTGCCTGTGCCCGGTAGCGATGTTGTCGGCAGCGTGCAGATGCCGCGCCGCTCGCTGTCGGTGCACCTGGACAACCTGGGCGCTGAGACGCAGTCGGTCGTCATTGATGGACACCTGGCGCGCCAGGGTACGCGCCTGGATGGCGGTGGGCGTGTTGTTCGGGTGCGGCCCAACGAGGCGGTGTTGACGGAGCGCCTGGGGCGCCAGACGCTGGTATTGCCTACGGATGAGATGCGGGTAGGGACGCTGCGCTGGCCCGACGGCTCGCTGGCAAGTATCAACACCCAGGAATTCCGCACAGGACTGCCGGGCGGCCAACCGGGTCCCATCAAGGTCTTGCCATGAAGCAGGTGCTTTGCGCCGAAGGAGGGCAGGCTGCCATCGGCCTCCTTGCAGTACCGCACCCAGGTTTCCTCATGAAATTTCAAAGAATCACGCTAGTAGCGCCAAGGACAGCGATATGAACAATCCTCCGTTTTTCAAGCCTCTTGCGCTGGTATGTGCCGTTTTGGTGCTGACTGGTTGTGCGGGTCAACCACCTCGCAGTGCGTCCAGCCTCCCGCCTCCCGATACGGCGGCTGCGGACCAGATGCGTGAGCACGCAGCGCAAGAGTCGCAACGGCTTCTGGCCCACCAGCAAATGCTGCTGGCCGAGATGACCAAATCGGCTCCGCCGCCTGTCATTGCCCCCATGGCGCCGGTTTTTGATCCTCTTGAAGGCAAGTTGATCAACGTGGCGATGTCCAAGGCCAGCATCAGCCAGATCCTGAGCGCATTTGCCGACGCAGGAAATCTGAACCTGATCGTAGACCCCAACGTTCTGAAAGGCGGGCAACTGGCGGACATGCATTTGCGCCAGGTGACCTTGCGCGAAGGCTTCAACGAGGTGCTGCGCACTTATGACGTGTCGGGCGAATTCCGCGGCAACACCTTGCGGGTGAATTTGACGGAAGAAAAGTTCTTTGCGCTGAACTTTCTGAACACCAAGACCAGCATTCAAATGGGTTCTGGCGGCAATGTGTTTGGCAGCAGCAACTCGGGCGGAAGCGGCGGGGGCAGCAGCGGTGGTGGCGGTGGATCAGGTGCCCAACAGGGCAGTCTGACGATGTCGGGCTCGGGCGGCTCTAACACCGACCCCTATCTTGAGCTGGAAAGCGCGCTCAAGTCGGTGCTGGGCGACAGCAACCAGGACCGTGCCGCCCAGCAGCAGGCGATGATGCAGCAACAAAATTTGAGCATGTCGACGCCCGGCGCTACGCTACCCACGTGGCCAGGTGCTCCAGCACCCAGCAGGCCTGCCCCCTTGCCCCAGGCGCCCTTGGCCACGATGGGCGACGACAGCGGCTTCACGTTGAACAAGATGACGGGCACGCTGTATGTGAAGGCGCGGCCTTCCAAAATGCGCGCCGTGGAAAAAATGCTGGCCCAGGTGCACAAGGTGCTGGGCAAGCAGGTGTACGTCGAGGCGCAACTGATCGACGTACAACTTTCAGACAACTTCGAGTTTGGTGTGGACTGGACCAGCCTGCGCAGCCGTCTGGCCGCGGGTTTTGGTTCATCGCCGATGCAGCTTGGCGGCAGCTCTGGCCTGCTGCCCAACGCGGCGTCGGGTTACCCGGCGCGCGCTATCTCGATTCCTGCCGCTCTCATTGGCAGCGTTGCGGGGCCTGCGTTGGGGATGTCTTACCAGGGCAGCAACTATGGGGTCGTGATCAACGCGTTGCGTTCGTTTGGCAACCTGAAAGTGCTGTCCAACCCCAACGTGCAGGTGCGCAACGGAACGCCCGCTTTGCTGTCGGTGGGGACCAGTTCGCGTTATGTCTCCCAGTCGGCGTCCACACAGACTGTTCCGGGCGGCGGGGCTTCCACCACGTCGTCCAGCGTGCAGACCGACACTGTGTTTTCCGGGGTCATGGTCGGTGTGCTTCCGATGGTGCGCGATGACGGCCGTATCGAGCTGCTGCTCAACCCGATGCAGAGCGATGTAGACCCTGCCAGCCTGCAACTGGTGTCCGTGGGCGGTGACAACCTGGTGTCGTTGCCCAAGGTCAGCTACAAGGGCCTGACGACCACGCTGAATGTGGGCGATGGCGATGTGGTGGTGGTGGGTGGGTTGATTGACCAGCGCTCGTCCAGCAACGACCGCGGCGCACCGGGTGTTTCGGATGTTCCATTGCTGGGCAAGCTGTTTGGCAATGAGAACAAGGTGCACGGCAGCCGAGAGCTGGTGATCGTTTTGCGGGTGCGTGTGCTATGAGCCTCATCCACGACGCGCTGAAGTCCATGGATGCGCCACAACAAGACCCCAAGCTGGTGCTGGCGCGCGCCCCAGTGGCGGTGGCGCGCCGTCGTCCAGCATGGCTGGATGCCGCGTTGGCGTTTTTCATCGTGCTGGGTGCGGGCGTAGTGGGCTGGCTGGTGTGGCAAAGCCAGATGAAACCCAAGCGAGACCTGACGCCCGTTGCTGTGGCGCCCGTCAGTGCTGCGCCTCAGCCTGTGGCTGCGCCCATGCCGCTTGCCTCGCCTCCTCCATCAGACGTGTTGCAGCCTGCAGTGGCGATGCCTGCTGTGGCAACACCCGTGGTGGCAGACGTCGGCGGAGCTGCGCCAGTGGCCCCACCTGCCGCGCCGCAGGTTGCTGTGGCCACCAACGTGGTGTTGCAGTCTCCTTCTCTTGCTAGCACGTCGTTGCCTGCAGCGCCCAAAGTTTCGGCACCAAGCCTGGTTGCAGCAAATGCGCAGGCTGGGTCTGCGCCCGCGATGCAAGAATCGCCCCGACTGGCGCCGCAGCGTCAAGCGCGCTCCAGCAGGCCCGCTCCTGCTGCGGTGGCGCCGATGCCTGTCGCTGCGCCCGCAGTGGATGACACCCCGGTAGAACTGCGTTTTGCCCGTTTTGTTGCCGCCATGAAAGAAGGCCGTGGCGCCGATGCAGAACGTGAACTGGCCGCCCTGAAAGAGCGTTTGCCAGCGGGGTCGTTGGGTCTGCTGCGTGCGCAGGCCTGGTTTGATCTGCGTGCCGGTCGTGATGCGGCTGCAGCCGATGGATACCGTGCCATTCTTGAACGCATGTTGGGTGACGAAGAGGCGGCTATCAATCTGGCCAGCATCCAGGCACGCCAGCAAAAGCCCGAGGAAGCACGGGCGACCCTGGACGCAGCATTGCGTCTGCGGCCCGACTCTGCCGCGTTGCGCGCGGCCTTGGGCCAGTTCACTCCGGCGGCGCGGTAATGACAGCCAGCTCCCTCTATGCAACGCTGGGTTTGTCGCGCAACCCATTTCCTCCCACGCCAGATGCGGGATCGTATTTCTTTACGCCCCGCCTGGAAGAGGACTTTGCCGAGATCGTCCATTGCATTGAAGCCCGCAAAGGCTTTGTATTGCTGACGGGCGAAGTGGGGCTGGGCAAAAGCACGCTGGTGCGCCGCTTGCTGGACACGCTGCAAGACAAGAACTGCCATTCCGCATTGATCTTGAACACCTTCTTGCAAGACAGCGCGTTGCTGTCAGCGATTCAGGCTGACTTTGGCTTGCCGCCCACGGACTCTGTGGACCAGGGTTTGGCGCACCTTACCGAATTTCTGATCGCCAAGCACCAGGCCGGTGACATCAACCTGCTGGTCATTGACGATGCACAGAACCTGAGCGTCGAGTCTCTGGAGCTGGTGCGATTGCTGTGCAATCTGGAAACAGGTCAGGAAAAGTTGTTGCAGATTTTGCTGGTGGGCCAGCCCGAACTGGAGCAGACGCTGGCAACGCCAGAATTGCGACAGCTCAAGAGCCGCATCATCAAACATGCACGCCTGAGTGGTCTGCACAGGGACGAGGTCGCCCGCTATTTCGACTTTCGGGTCAATGCCGCGGGTGCTGAAGGGCGCCTGTCGTTGGAGCCCGCGGCTGCAGACATCCTGCACCGCACCACGGAAGGCAACCTTCGCCGCATTCATCTGGTGTTGGACCGCTGCCTCTACGGATTAGCGAGCACCCGCGCATCGGTGGTGACTGCCGCGCTGGTGCAGCGTGCCGTGGCCGACTTGCCTGCCCTGGGTGACGAGGCGGTTGCGCAAGCGTCTGCCCTTGCGGGGTCGCGCCATCGCAAAGCCTGGATCATTGCAGGCCTGCTGGCAGGCACCAGCGCCACCGTCGCCGTGGCAGGTTTTGGCCTGGTGTCCCAACAACAGATCAGTCCGCCGGTAGTGTCTGTGGATGCGGTAGTTGCTGCCGCACCGGCATTGCCCGGTCCAACTTCTGCCGCTGTGACTGGGCTCGTTGCCGCGTCTTCACCTGCCGTGGGGATGGTTTCCTCTTCCGGTGGCGCCGCTCCTGATGCTGCGGCTGCTGTGACTGCGCCAACCGCTGCAACTGCAACGCCAAGCGCCACGGCGCAGCCCGAAGCTGCGCCGATGTCGCCCCGCCGTGTGTGTGAAAGCCGGCTGGAGGCCGTCGCCACGGCAGACGAAACCTTGCACGTGCAGCGTCTGCCGGATGGCATCGCCGACTCCATAAAGTCTTCTGCTCGCCTGTGCCGATTTGCAGTGGGCAAGGAGTCGTGGGTGGTGTGGCTGGGCCGCAATGACGCGCGACATATCGTTGCCGCACAACAGGCCACCCGCAAGGTGCAGGGAAAACTCAAAAGCATGGGCTTGCTGGATACCCGAGAGCCGGATGACGGCTTTTTTGGTTCGAAGACTGGAGAGGCGTTCGCTCGCTTTCAACAGCAGCACGGTTTGGCCGCCACGGGCAAACCCGACGAACTGACTTTCTTACTTCTGGAGCATCAGGATGCATCCCCCCGCTGAAATTTTGCTGGAGGCCTCGGGCCAGTTGCTGCCGTCGGGTGCCTTGGCTGCCGACCGCCTTGCTGTGTTGAGAGACAAGAGCCCCTCGCTCGGAGCTGCATTGGTCAACGCGGGCCTGGTGTCGGCCGTGGCGATCGACTATGTGCTGCAAAAGCAGAAGATCGAGAAGGTGCCCATGGGCAATCTTCTGGTCGAGCTTGGTTTTGCGAGCGCCAATGAAGTGGCTCGTCAGCTGGCGGGGCAACGCGGCCTGCGCTTTGTCAATGCCGCAGAAATGCCTGAGCCCGACACCGCTGTGGCGGGGATCTTCAATCGGTCGTTGTGCCTTACCTATGGGTTCCTGCCCGTTCGGGAAAACGAAGAAGGCCTGATCGAAGTGGTGCTGGGCGATGCCCAGCCAGATGCCGTAACCGAACTGGTGCAGCGCAAGCTGGGCAAGGGGTGCCACTTCTTTCAGGGCGAATTCGACAGCGTGGCCCAGGCCATTCAGCAGCACTATTATTTTGCAGAGCACCCTCCGGCACGGCTGATCGAGAGCGAGGTCCGCAAGCTGGAGGCCGACATCGACCGCGCCTACAGCCCCGCGCGGCTTCTGGAGCACATGCTGCATCTGGCGGTGCGTGAGCGAGCCACCGACATTCACCTGGCGCCCACCGCCCGCAGCCGCTCGGTGCTGCTGCGCGTGGACGGCGTGCTGCGGCCTGTGTTCGCACTGTCGCCCGCGCTGGACCGCCTGGTGGTGTACGTCAAGCTCCAGGCCGATATGGATGCCAGCGAGCAACGCTTGCCGCAGGACGGCAGCTTTACGGCGCAGGTGATGGAGCACAACTACACCATGCGCGTGTCCACCCTGATTTCCGAGTTTGGTGAGCGCATGGTGCTGCGCCTGCTGCCAGAACGCAGCAACCTTGACAAGCTGGCCGATCTGGGCTTTCTGGAGGAGGATGTCGCGGTCATGGCCAAGGCGTTTTCACGTCCGCACGGGCTGATTCTGATCACCGGGCCCACCGGTTCCGGCAAGAGCACCACGCTGCATGCAGCGCTGCGCATGCAGCCGCTGATTGAGCGCAACGTGCTCACGGTGGAAGACCCGGTTGAGTACCGGGTGCCGGTGGCCTGCCAGACAGAAGTCAACCGCCGCGCGGGTTATGAGTTTGCCAACGCCATGCGGCACTTTCTGCGGCATGACCCGGACATCATTCTGGTGGGGGAAATTCGCGACTCCGAAACGGCGCGGGCCGCGCTGGATGCGTCTTCCACCGGGCATCTGGTGCTCTCCACCCTGCACGTCGGCAGTATCTTTGGCGTCATGCCGCGGTTGAAACTGCTGGGCGTTGATGCCGAAACGATTGGCGAAAACCTGGTGGCCGTCATCAACCAGCGTCTGGTACGGCGCATTTGCCCGCACTGCGCCAAGCCGCGTCTGGCGACGGACGATGAGCGACGCTGGCTGGGGCAGGCCAACTCAGCAGAGACCTTGCAGGTTTTCCATGGCGCAGGCTGCCACCATTGCCGTGATACCGGTTATCTGGGGCGGCTGCCGGTGTACGAAATGCTGGTGGTCAACCGCGATCTGGCCGATGCCATTGCGTCGGATGCAACCCGTGCCGAGATGCGCCAGCGCGCGCTGGCGGCAGGCATGCGACCTATCCTGACACTGGCCCGCCATCGCGTGCTGGCGGGGGAGACCACCATGGAAGAAATCCTGCGCACGGTGGGCGAGGACTGAGCCTTTTTGGCAGAACCACTCCATGGCCAATCTCAATACTTACTACTACCGGGTGCTGCTCCCGCACGGCGCCGTCAGGTCCGGCCTGCTGCGGCTGGCGGTCAAGCGCGACCTGTCTGCCCGCCTGCGCCTCGAATCGGACACCGACGGAACGGTGATCGGCTTGTGGCGTTTTCCGGCATGGCTGGCGGTGGTTGCCGATGTGTTGACGCACCTGTTTCGCAAGCAGGTGCGCAGCGAAGATCTGGCCGGTTTCCTGCGCGACCTTGGCTTGATGATGCGCGCTGGCGTGCCCGCGCTGGATGCGCTGGCGACACTGGTGGACGAAAGCAACAGCGTGGGCAACCGGGCCATGGCGGCCGTGGCGCGCAACATGCTGGACGACCTGAACGCCGGGGTGGGCATGACAGAGGCGTTTAACCGCCATCCCAATGTGTTCCCTGAAACCGTGCGCAACCTCATTTCCATTGGCGACCAGACAGGTACGCTGGACCGGATGCTGGGCGAGGCCGCCGAGCACGTCGAACGCATGATCAACATCCGGCGCGACATCAAGACCGCGCTCATCTATCCCGCTTTTGTGTTTGCCACCATCATTGGCGTGGCAATCTTCTGGATCTACTACGTGGTGCCCAGCATGGCGCGCCTGTTCAAGCAGTTGCAGGCCAAACTGCCGCCCATTACCGAGGGGTTGGTGGCGTTTGCCAACCTGCTTTCCACCCATCTGCCTTGGGTGCTGCTGGTCACGGCCATCGTGGTGATCGTGGGCGCTATCGCGTTCAAACGGTCCGAGCGGTTCCAGCTGACCACTTACCGCGTTTTGCACCGCTTGCCTATCGTCCGCACCTTGCTGGTGTCCTCGGGAATGGCCCACATCACCGAGCATCTTTCGATTCTGGTGCGGGCAGGGGTAGACCTTGTATCGAGCCTGCGCATCCTCGGCCGGGCGACCAAGAACCGCTACTACCGCAGCAGACTGATCCAGGTGGCTGAGTCGGTGTCTCGCGGGGAATCGGTGTCTTCTTCGATGCGACGCGTTGGGGGCTTTCCTGCAATGGCGGTGCGCATGATTTCCGTGGGGGAGGAATCGGGCAGCTTGGACCAACAACTGTCGCATCTGGCCGCTGACTACCGCAAGCGCCTGGAGGTGCTCGTCAAGTCGTTGGCGGAAATCCTCAAGCCCTTGATCATTCTGGTGGCGGGTGGACTGTTTCTTTTCTTGATCGTTGCCTTGTTGTTGCCTGTCTACGACCTCGTTCGGCAGTCGGTAACGCAGACGATGGGAGGGTGACGGTGATGCTGTTGTTGCCCTGCCAGCCGCTGCCCTACAGAGTCCGACGCGTATTGCCCGCGGCAATGGGTATGCCCCTGCTCCGTTTTTTTGAGGTCTGCCCGAACTGTCGGGCAGGACAGTGATGCGCAAGGGTGTATGGATCGGCGGCGCCTTGGGCCTGCTGGTGTTGGTCGTGCTTGGTATCGCGAGGTCGGTGTGGCAAAGAGCCGATTCCGGCTTGACGGCGCCTCACGCCACAGCTGGCGTGCAGCGTCCCGCAAGGGCTCCGTCCACCTCGCCGGTGGCCCCTCTGCCAGACAGGGCTCAAGCGCCGGGCATGGCTTCAGGTCAGATGCAGCCGGATGCGCACGCTTCGGCTGCAGCAATCAATTCTTCTGAACGTCGCGCGCGTTTGTCTGCGGTTCGTGCTGAGCTGTCAGCCATCATGGCCAAGGGCTCGCAGGCATCCCCTGCGCAGGTCCAAAAACTGCTGGACGAATTGGAGGTGCTTTCGCAGGGCTCGTTTGATCCGCGCTACTTCCAAGCACTGCGCGACATGCTCGAAGGCAGTGGCAAGGTGCAAGACCTCAACCGTGAATTGCAAGGCTTGGCCAGTAGCACCGCCCCGAAGGACGTGGTACGCAGGGAGACTATCTTGGTGGAGTTGCGTGTTCTCAGCGCGCGCATTGGCGCGGCTGCCACCGACCTTCAGACCTATGCGCGCAAGCCCACAGCACAAGGTAAGGCGCCATGAACGCCATTTTTTCCCGCAAAAGCCAAGGCCAACGCTCTGTACGGGCGCACCAATTGGGTCTGTCGCTGCTGGAGGTTGCCATCGCACTGGTGGTGGCTGGCCTGCTGTCGTGGGCATCGTTCAGCGCCTACGAAACAGTGACTTCGCAGCAGGAGGTTGAACGGGGCCGTGCAGAGGGCCAGCAGTTGCAATCCATCCTGCGCGCTTTCGCGTTGCGGCATGGCCGCCTTCCATGCCCCGACGTGGGCGTGGCGGCCAGCGGCTACGAGTCCTTGGCGGGCCTGGACTGCGCGGCTGGAAATCAGCTGGGCTGGTTCCCGTATGTGAGCTTGGGCCTGCAGATACCGGAGGAAGCGCTGCGTGCGCGTTATGCGGTGTTTCGCGCACGAAGAGATGACAACCGGTTGCTGGATGCCGACCTGGCCGTGTCCCTGGAGCGCACCGGCGATGTGGAGAGTCAAGAAAACTTCAACGATGTGACAGACCTGATTGTCGGGCTGAACAACGCTTCAGCCTTGTCTGTGGCAACCACTCGCCCGCACCTGACGGGTGATGCAGGGGCTGCCGGGGCCATCAACTGCACCACCAATGTGGTCATGGCCGTTGCCTACTGGGTGGTGGTGCCGCTGAAGGACGCTGACAACGACGGCAATCGCCTTGATGCGCCCCATGCCAGCACCAGCCTGTGTGCCGCTGGGCCTTCGGCACCGCTTCGGTTCGGCGCGGACGATGTGGTGGTGGCGGAGTCGCCCGCGCAACTGGCTGGCTGGCTGCGCCAGAGTCTTCCCTAGTGGCATCTGCCTTTATTCCCATGCTGATGACTAACTTGATTGCCCCCGCACCCCGCCGAGCGCTTGATCGCTCGCGTGGGTTCGGCCTGTTGCAGGTTCTGCTGCTGATCTCGGTAGTTGCAGGGCTGGCCACGATGGGCTACCTGCAGTGGCGCGAGCGTTCTGCCATCAACTCTGCCCGGCAGGAACGGCAGGCGCTGGCTCAGGCCGACCGGGCGATCATGACCTATGCCAGCGTGACGGGGACCCTGCCATGCCCCGACGTTGACCGTGATGGTTTGCAAGACTGCGGTGCGGGTGACCAGAAGGGGTGGCTACCATCCCTCACTCTGAGCCTGGCGGGCGCCGACCCCGGCGTGGATGTGGGCCAGCTGCGATACCTTGTTCAGCGCGGTGGCGGTGAGAACGACCTGACCGTACTCACCGATTCCTGGCGTCCTCTGGAATACAACACCGCGGGCAGGACCTTTGCCTCCATGCGGGAAACCCCCGCAGCAGGGACCTACCAAGCCAACATACTGACCCTGACTGACCTGTGCCAACGCCTGGAAACTGGCCGCACCACACCCTATGCGGCGGGCATGGCAGAAGTGCGCGCACCCACAGTGCGAACCGTGGCGTACGCACTGGTGCACCCAGGCAATGACGATGCAGACGGCAACAATTCACCCTTCGACGGTGTGAATGCCTCAGCCGACCCTGCGGTGGAAGACCCTTCGCGCAGGCCGCTGCTGTCGGCCTACAACGACATCGTGCTGGAGAAGTCGTACCTGAGCCTGTTCATCGGCTTTCATTGCCAGCCGCTTATTGATTCGATCAACACCGTCGCGCTGGCACACGACGTGGTGGAGCAAGTCGCCGACTTGCGCGAGGGCAACATCGAATCTGCCAAACAGTCGATTGCATTCGCCGCGCTGTCGGCAGGCATCACCGCTATCGAAACCACGGCTACCGTGCTGGAGGGCATTTCAGAGGCGGGCAATGCGGCTGCGGCATGGGCTTTGTGCGCGGCCACGCTTGGGTTAGCTGTCAACGCGTGTGCGGCGGCGCCGCAGCACACGGCTGCGATTGTCTTGACGGGGGTATCTATAGGTCTCAATGCCGTGTCCATAGCCGCCAACATCGCGGCGGCGGTGATGGCGGGCAATGCACTGGCGCTTGCGGACAGCTCAGTCGACGCATCGACGCTGACCTGCCCATCCGCTGACTACTCCCAGGCACTTGCCGCTGCAAGGGCCGAGGTCACGGACGCCACCAACGACCGCAATGCCATCGCTGCAGAGCTTGCCACCAAGCGCATTGAGCTGACGGCTGCCGACCTCGCACGCACTGCTGCCATCAACACGCTGGTGGCGCGCTTGCGGCAACCAGGAAGCTCTTCGAACATTGATGACCGGGTACCGCCCCTGCTGGTGGCTGCGGACAGCTGGGAGACCAACTCGTTTGCTGTGGACGGTGCCACCCGACGCAGAAACAACTACCAGGACGCGGTGAACAACTGGAACGCCCAGATCGCCACATACGCGAACATGATTGCCAACCGCACAACGATGCTGGCTCAGTTGAATGCAGAAATTGATGCGCTGGACCTGCAGATTGCCGCTGCGACCACCCCAGCGGCGAGGGAGCCGCTGCAGAAGCTGCGCATGGAGAAGTCCTCTCAAAGGATGCTGTTGAGTGACCCCGTTGAACTGCAGAAGCAGTACGACGATGCGGTGACCGCACGCAACACCGCACAAAGCAACCTGACAGCGGCGCAGAACGATCTCACGACGGCGCAGGCCAACTTGAGCGCTGCCCAGACTGCGTACCAAACGGCCTACAACAACCTGCGAAATGCAGGGCGGTACACCATTCTTGTTGGTGGGGGGCCGGCCACCGTCATCGGCTGCAGCTCGACCGTCAGCGGCGTGTGTCAGTCAGGTGATTTCAATAACACCGACGCGATACGTGATGCGATCCATGACCTCATGGGCGCTTCCAGCACCAGCCCGCACCCTGATTCGAAATACCTTCTGCCTATCAAGATCCGACGGATCATCACCGCTCTGGAAGGGCAGCTTGGACATGCCGAAACACGAATCACTGATGCCCGGAGCCTGGTCACCCGCCTGGAGAACCTGGCTGCCAGCCCGGCACCTTGCAACATCACCGGCCGGGGCGTGACGCCGATGGAGCCCGCCACTTCTATGGGAATCCTCATTCAGGTAGACCAAAAGGGAGGCATTCGATGATGAAGCGCTCCCTGCGCCGTGAGAGCGGCTTTTCACTGGTGGAACTGGCGGTGGCGATGGTCATCATTGGCGTCATCGGTATCTTTGTCTGGCGCTGGGTGGTGTCCACCCGCGAACCCATGCAGCGGCCCGCAATGATGCGCCAGCTGAGCGAGGCCCAGTCCGCTGTCGAGGGCTTTGTGCTGCGCAACGCCCGTCTGCCCTGTGCGGCCGCGGGGACCAACGGCAGTGAGTCCTGCGGCGACGCCGCGGCCGTGCGGTTGCCCTGGCGGACGCTGGGGCTGAGCAGTGAGTTCGGCCGCCTGCACTACGGCGTGAACCGGGGTGGAGGCTGGGACTTGGCAGAGATTCCAAACTTGTTGGTACGGCCTGCGGATGGAGTGTCGCCCGACCTCTATATCGACTTCACGGGCATGCCGGAGTTGCCCGACTATCCCTCAACCCTTGAAACGGCTGTTACCGCTTCCGCCTCTGTGGTCGCGGCCGCGGGCAGAGCGACTGCTGCCATAGTGGCAGCAAAGGGCCGTCGACTGGATCCTCTCACTGGAAATCCCGCGCCTCCCAATGGCCTGGACTGGTGCCGCGTGCTGCGCCGTTTTGCGGCCAATCCGACGGCGGCGGGTGTGTTGGCGGCAGGCAATGTGGCCAACAGCGTGCCAGTGGCCTTTGTGCTGGCACACCCCGGTGAGAACGGCGCCTTTGACGGCAACAACGCGGTGGGCGCAGGGGGCTCCTGGCAATTCGACTTTCCGGGGCGGCCACAGGACAACAACTTTGATGATCTGGCGCTGGCGGTGGGACCGGCCGACCTGGCTGCCCGCATCGGCTGTGCTGCGCGCCTGAGCGAGATGCAGGCTGTCGCGCAGGGCGCTTATGCGGCGTATGACAACGCGCGTGTCATGCAGGAATACTGGAAGCTGCGTGTGTTTGACATCGAGACCTCCGAGTCGGCTGTGCAAGGTGCCAAAACGGGTGTGGCGCTTGCGGCCATGGGGCTGGCGTTGGCCACCGCCAGCGGCGTGCTCAGCATTGCCTCTGCCGCCAATACCGAAGGGGTGACCGCCTTCATCGTGGTCATGGCCGCCGCCAATGTGGGGCTCTCGATCGCCGAAACCGTTCTGGCCGCGCAGGAGCTGGTTGAAGCCGAGGCTGCGTTGGTGGTATCCAAGCAAAAGCAGGCCGCCGCAGATACCTACGCTGTTCAGTTGTATGACACGTTCACGAGCACGCTGAACCACGCCGTCAGTCTCGACACGAAGGGGCTCAACCCATGAAGCGGAACATGATGGGTTTTACCCTGGTCGAACTCTCCGTGGTGCTGTTGGCACTGGGGTTGATCCTGCCTGCCGCGGTGATCTTCTGGCAGTTGCAGGAGCGCCAGCGCGTGACCACCGTTCAGATGGATTCCCAGCAGCAGGCACGTGATGCGTTGCTGGGGTTTCTGCATGCCAACTATCGCTTGCCCTGCCCGGCAGCCGATACAGCCGGTGTGGAGGCTTGCGTAGAGGGCACAGACCCGCGCCAAGTGGGTTATGTGCCTTGGCGCACCCTGGGGTTGCCGCGACCCGAGGCGGGTGCCTTGCGTTATGGCGTGTTCCGCCAGGCATCGGCCGCGACGGCGCATGAAGACCGCGACCTGGCCGTGGCACGAGACCGTATGAACCCGTTGCGCGTGCGCACGCCGTTCCCGGTGCCGCGCAACAATGACGCCCCCAACGACGAAGCACCGCCAATTCCCACTGCCACCGCGACGCTGCTGGGCGTTACCTATTCCGGCGACGACACGGCTCCGCTGAACGCTGCGTGCAATCTGTCGCAGAACCCGCCGTGCCCGCTGGGCGTGGCAGGCGCAGTGAACCTGATCGACGTCTGCCTGGCCCTCAACACGGCCAGCCAGACGCTGACCGCGCCCGCGGGCACGCTGGGTACCAACATGCGCGGTGCACGTCGTTCCGTGGCGTTTGTGATTGCGGCGGCCGGCATGCTGGATGCCGACGGCGATGGCAGGGCTTTTGACGGGGCCAACGCCGCGGCAAGCAGTGCCGATCCGACGTTCGATGCGCCAGGCACAGTGGTTACCAGCACCTACGACGACATCGTGATGTCTGCCAGCCATGCCGAGCTGTTTTCCGAACTGCACTGCGGTGCCGCGCTGTCGGCCATATCGCATGCGCACTTCAATGCAGCCACAGGTGCTTTTGTGCTGGAGCGTGCGCTGTACGACTACCGGGACCAGCTGTTTGTGGCCGTCAAGCTGGCCGAATCGGACGTAGCCGCTGCCACGGCGGGGCTCGCAGGGGGCGCTGCCAGCGTAGCGGACGCGGCGAAGGAGATGTTGTCGGCCACCGCAGACACCACGATGAGTGCTGGCGCCCGTGCCGTGCAGATCGGTCTGGCCGCCGCAGGCATCGTGGCCGCCGCGGTGGGGCTGGCGGCTGCGGTCTACGCAGAGATCGACGCCATTGCGTCGCTGCTGGAAGCCGAGAGAGTGCACGACGAATTTGCCGACCGCACCACCGCGGCGACCGAGCTTTCCACTTCCGTCAATCGCAACACGCTGACCGCAGACGCGATTGGTCATTGATATTTTGCTTACCGAGTCACGCACCATGACCTCATTCCATATTTCTCAACGGGGCGTAAGTGCCTCGCGCCGCCAGCGGGGGTTTTCGCTGCTGGAGCTGAGCATTGCTCTGGTGGTGATCGGGCTGGTGCTGGGTGCGGTGGCCATCGGGCGTGACCTGCAGCGCTCTGCCGCCAACCAGCGGCTGTCCACCGACTTCATTCAGGGCTGGCAACTGGCGTACGAGGCGTTTGTCAACGGCGTGGGGTATCCGCCCGGTGACAACCCCGTCGACCCATCGGGCCGCATCAATGGCAACGGTGCCGCGGCAGGGACTGAGATGTGTGGCACCGCCATGATCAATACCTTCTTGGCCGCAGGCATCAAACTGCCCGACGGCCGCACTGAAGGCCAACAAGACCGGTATGTGTACCTGGACAGCAATGGCAATCCGCAGGAGGTGCGGGTGTGTTTTCAGAGCGTGAATTGGGCAGAGCCTGGTGCGGCGGTGAACACCTATGTAACGCGGCCGCGCAATGTGATTGTGATGAGAGGTGTGACGTTCTCGTTAGCGGGGGCGCTGGACCAGCAGATTGACGGGCACAGCGATGCGCGGTTTGGTCGCCTGCGCGATATCACTCTGGCCAACGACACCACGGCCGGTACCCCTGGGCAAATTTGGCCTATCGATGACAGCATGGCCTTTGGCAGCACCACGTCCACCCGGCTGGACGAGTCTCAAGTAGCGGTAACCACCGCGCTGTTCAAAATGATGCGTTGATGCGCCGCTGATGCGGTCCGCCCCGCGGCTGTGTTGCTGAAAATTTAAGTGTTTTTTGCCTGACTAGGTACGTACCTGCCTCAGATGAAACGCCCTAAGCCTGTCGAAGGGCTGTTTGCAAAAAGCGCCCTGGCTTCGACAGGCTCAGCCCGAACGGTCTCGGGCAAATCTGAGGCATGTGAAAAATCAAGTGTTTTTGGCCTCTAGCGCTTATTCGGTAAGCGCTATCAGCTATTGATTTGGGAGCGATTCGCTTCGGCAGCCCAAGGAGGTGCCGCGGTGGCAAAGCTTGCTACACCGCCCCCGCCAACTGAAACCTTTGGTCAAAGTTCATCTTCCCCAGCACCCGCAGCGCGGCCTGCAGCGTGTTCCCGTCCACTTTGCTGATGTCCAGGCTGTAGCGCCGCTCGGTAGAGACCACGTCCACACTTTTGGTGCCCCACTGCACTGCGACGAGCAAGGATGGCCGTTGCCCCGCTTCGGCACCGACCGAAACGCCGCGCTGCTCCGGCCGCAGCATGAACTCCAGCCGGGGGGCGCGCATGAGCGTGAGGCGGTTGGCGCCCAGGGGGCCCAGCGCGAACGAGACGATCCAGTCGTCTTCGTCTTCTACGGTCAGAAACGGGACAGGCTGGGGTGTGGCCATGGGTGGACGGTGGTCGTGGGGTGCCAGTGGGCTGGCGGATGGGGCCAGCGGTCGCAGAGCGCGGCCCGGGGTGCGGGCGGCGCTCAGTATGCCGTTGCAAGTCCCATGCCGGAGCGGGGAGAACCCGACGTTGGGCGCTTCCAACGCGGCGCTGGCTGTGTCAGCTTCGCGCAAGCTGAAGTTGTGTAAGCGCGGTCGCGTAGAGTAGGGCGCAAGCAAAAAATTTTGGTAAAAAGTGCCTCTAGCGCTTTATCTGTAAGCGCTGATAGCTACTCTTTTGATAGTCCTAGCATGGTTTGGTCTAACCCGCCAAAGCGCAGGCCAGCTCTCCCACGGTTTGCAGCGCGGCTTCAAACCGCTCTTGCGCGGGGTGCCCATAGTTGATGCGCACACAGTGGGCAAAGCGCTGGTCCGCCGAAAAAATCTGCCCCGGTGCCAGGCTGATGCCCCGGGCCAGTGCCTGCCGGTGCAGCGCCAGTGCATCGACCTTGGGCGGAAGCTCCACCCACAAAAAGTACCCGCCCTCGGGCCGCGACACGCGCGTGCCGGGCGGAAAGTGCCGTGCCACCGCCGCCAACGCTATCGCCTGCTGCTGTTCCAGGCTGCGGCGCAGCGCGCGCAGGTGCCGGTCGTAGCCGCCCTGGGCCAGGTATTCGGACAGCGCCTGCTGCGAAGGCATGGCGGCCGAGAGGGTGGTCATCAGCTTGAGCCGCTGCACGGCCGTGGCAAAGCGGCCCGCAGCCACCCAGCCCACGCGGTAGCCGGGGGCCAGGCTTTTGCTGAACGAGCTGCAGTGCATCACCAGCCCCTCGCCGTCAAACGCTTTGGCCGGGGGCGGGCGCTGCGGGGCAAAGTGCAGTTCGCCATACACGTCGTCTTCGATCAATGGCACCTGGTGGCGCGCCAGCAGGGCGACCAGTTCGCGTTTTTTGGCTTCGGGCATCAGGCTGCCCAGCGGGTTTTGAAAGCTGGGCATGAGCCAGCAGGCTTTGATGGGCGGGTGGGGCGGCTGCCTTTCCAGGGCCTCGGCCAGCGCCGCAAGGTCGATGCCGTCGCGCGGGTGGGTCGCTATCTCCAGCGCCTGCAGGTTCAGCCGCTCCAGCGCCTGCAGCGCGGCGTAGAAGGTGGGGGATTCGACCACCACGATGTCGCCGGGCTGGGTGACGGCCTCCAGGCAGAGGTTCAGGGCCTCCATCGCGCCGTTGGTGATGACGATTTCGTCCACATCCACGGCGCTGCCGTGCAGGCCGTAGCGCAGCGCGATCTGCTGGCGCAGGCGCTCGTCGCCGGGCGGCAGGCTTTGCACGATGCTCCACGGGTCAAGCTTGCGCATGCCGCTGGCCAAGCAGCGCGCCAGCCGCTCCAGCGGAAACAGCTCCAGCCCCGGGAAGGCCGAGCCCAGCGGCACCAGGTCGCGGTCACGGGCCAGGCCCAGCACCTCGAACACCAGGTCGCTGATGGCCACGCCGGTGGAGGTGGGTGCGGGCTGAGAGGGCAGGGGCTCGGCAGGCCGGGCTTCGGCAGCGGGCAACCGCGCGCTCACGTAGTAGCCCGAGCGGGGGCGTGCATGGATGAGGCCCTGAGCCTCCAGCAGGTAGTACGCCTCGAACACGGTGGACGGGCTGATGCCGCGCGTGCGGCTGGCCTGGCGCACCGACGGAACGCGGTCTCCCGGGCGCAGCGCGCCGCTGTGGATGAGCTGAGCAATGGCGTCGGCGTGGCGTTCGTAGCGTTTCATGGGGGCAAGAACCCATTCCAGGGCTGGAGGCAGTTCAAACTGATCTGTATTTTTAACTCGAAACTGAATCTGTACTGTTTTTAAGGGTGGGCGTAGAGTGGCGACGAGTGCTGGGGTGCGTGTTGGCATCCACCGGTCTGCTCTATTAGTGACAAAACCCATGATCGATTGCCTGCGCAGCCTGCTGCGCCCTGTTTCTTGTCTGCCCTCTTGTTTGTCTGGCGCCGTTGCCCTGGTGGCGCTGGCTTTAAGTGCTGGCGCTGGCGCCCAGACGGTGCCCGCCAACGCGGCTGCGGCCACCTCGGCGGCCACGGTGTCGGCGTCCTCCATGTCGTCGCGCGTGCTCGCTTGCACGGCCTGCCACGGCAAAGAGGGCCGGGCCACGCCCGACGGTTACTTTCCGCGCATTGCGGGCAAGCCAGCGGGTTACCTGGCCAACCAGCTGCTCAACTTTCGGGATGGGCGGCGCAGTTACCCGCAGATGACCTACCTCATCGAGCACCTGACCGACGACTACCTGCGGGAGATGGCCGCGCACTTTGCGGCGCAGGACTTGCCGTACCCCCCGCCGCCCGCACCCCAGGCGCCCGCCGCCGCGCTGGAGCGTGGCCGGGCGCTGGTGCGGCACGGTGATGCTGCGCGCAACATTCCCGCCTGCGTGTCGTGCCACGGCGCGGCGATGACGGGCGTGAACCCGTCCATCCCCGGCTTGCTGGGCCTGCCGCGCGACTACCTGAACAGCCAGCTGGGCGCCTGGAAAACCGGCCAGCGCCGCGCCCATGCCCCCGACTGCATGGCCGATATCGCCCAGCAACTGACGCCCGACGATGTCAGTGCCGTGTCTGCCTGGCTGGCCGCCCAGCCCGTGGCGGCAGGTGGCAAGCCCGCCCGCACCTTGCCCGCTGCGATGCCCGTACGTTGCGGTGGTGTGGCCGATGTGACGGTGGCGGCAGCAGCTGCTGGTGGCCCTGCGGCTGGCAGTGTTGTTGGCGCCGTGCGCTGAGAAAGGATGCCCGTCATGAAACGCATCCTCTGGACGATTTCTTCCGTGCTGGCGGCCTTGGGCGTTGCAGCCGCGGTATTGGTCACCTTGAACCTGCGCGGTGAAGAGCCGCTGCCCACCAGCGAAACCCTGCAAAGCACGCCTGAATTGGTGGCGCGCGGCGAGTACTTGGCCCGCGTCGGCAACTGCATGGCCTGCCACACCACGCAGGGCGGGGCGCCGTTTGCTGGCGGGCGCGGCATCGAGACGCCGTTTGGCGTGGTGCACAGCTCCAACCTCACCTCCGACAAGCGCCACGGTGTGGGCAGCTGGACGTCTGCCGAGTTCTGGCGCGCCATGCACCACGGCCGCAGCAAGGATGGGCGGCTGTTGTACCCGGCCTTCCCGTTTCCCAACTACACCGAGGTGACGCGCGAGGATTCGGACGCGATCTTTGCGTATCTGCAAAGCGTGCCCGCCGTGGCCGAGGCCAATCGCCCGCATGCGCTGCGTTTTCCGTACAACACGCAGGCGGCGCTGGGTGTGTGGCGGGCGTTGTTCTTTGCGCCGGGCGCCGCACAGCCACAGCCCAAGCAGACCGCTGAGTACAACCGCGGTGCTTATCTGGTCAACGGCCTGGGCCACTGCACCGCCTGCCACACGCCCCGAAATGCGCTGGGCGCTACGACCGAGGCCAAGGCCTTCACGGGTGGGCTGATTCCCGTGCAAAACTGGTATGCCCCCGCGCTCAATGCGGCGGCCGAGGCGGGCGTCAAAGAATGGGCGACCGAAGACGTGGTGGCCTTGCTGAAGACCGGCGTGGCCCCGCACGGATCGGTGCTGGGCCCGATGGCCGAGGTGGTGTTCCGCAGCACGCAGTACCTGACCGATGCCGATGCGCGCGCGATGGCGGTGTACCTGCAGGCCCTACCGCAGCAAAACGAAAACCCCCCGTCCACCCTGCCTGCACCACCGGCCAGCGCCATGGCGCGCGGTGGCAAGGTGTACGAACAACATTGCTTGCAATGCCACGGAGACCAGGGGCAGGGCGAGCCGGGTGCCTTCCCGGCGCTGGCAGGCAACCGGGCGGTGGTGCTGAACGACCCCACCAACCTGGTGCGCGTGGTGCTGCAAGGCGGCTACCTGCCCGCCACGGCAGGCAACCCGCGCCCGCATGGCATGCCACCGTTTCAGCAGTTTCTGTCGGACGAGGAGGTGGCAGCCGTCACCACCTTTGTGCGCAACAGCTGGGGCAATCAGGCCCCCGGTGTGGGTACCATCGAGGTTTATCGCGCCCGCGAACGGCGCGGCATGTAGCGGGTGGGTGAGGGCTGCGGCGGAGTGCGCCCCGCCTGCGCCACCCGCCGCGCGCAAACCACCCAGGAGCCCCGTTGATGCAAAGCCCGGCCGCGTTGCCCGAATCCACCCCGCCCCATCATCCTGCCGCCACTGCGCCCGGCGGCTGGTGGGCCGTGTGCTTGTGTGCAGGCTGGTGTGGCACCTGTGGCGTGTACCGCCCCCTGTTTGACGAGTTGGCCCGCGCGCACCCGGACGTGCGTTTTGAGTGGGTGGACATTGAGGATGACTCGGACATCGCGGGTGACCTGGATGTGGAAACCTTCCCCACGCTGCTCATCGCGGACGGCCAGCGGGCGTTGTTTCTGGGGCCGCTGCTGCCGCAGGCGCCGGTGCTGGCGCGGCTGCTGACCAGTCTGCAGGCGGCGCCGGGTGGCGCAGGAGCGGGCGGCGAGGCGCAGGCGGTTTTTGAGCGTGTGCGCGCTGCGCGTGGGGCGTAGTGGAATGGGGCTCGTAGCTGTCGCACACCTTTGACCCTGCCTGTGTCAAGAAATACTCCTGTTTTTATAGCTGCTAGCGCTTGATGGATAAGCGCTAAAGCCATTTTTTGCTTGAAATTTGTGTCTACACCCCGCACTCCGTGGTTTCCGCTCAATTCACTGCAAGCCCAGTGCGACAAGGGTGCATGGTCGCGTGGGATGGATCTGTACCGCGGCGCAGAGGTGGTCCGCATCGATATAGAAGAAGCCGGGGGCGGCAGCTGGCGTATCGAAGGCGAGGTGCAGGGCAGCTTGCCCGAACCGTATGAAGTGTCGGTAGAGCTTGTTCTTGCGCCCAACGGGCAGGTCAAGCACTGGTCGGGTGACTGCACTTGCCCCGTCGGTGGAGATTGCAAACACGCCGTGGCCCTGACGCTGGAGGCTGCGCATCTGGGCCCAGAGAAGGGCGCACTGCCGATGCAAACCGTGGATGCGCTCAAATCCCTGCAAGACCGAAAGGATGCCCTGGCACGCGCCGAGGCCGAAGCCCGGCTGGTGCACTGGCTGCAGGACTGGGACCGCGCGGTGGGCGCCGCCACCTCGCAGGCGCCAAGTGCACATCCAGGGCGGCCCGAGTGCTATCTGTACCTTGTCTCGACCGTGGGGCAGTCGCGCACCACAGTGCCGCAGATGCAGCTGGAGGCCGTGGTGTCTTACCCCAAGGTCACCGGTGGCTGGTCCAAGCCCAAGCAGATCCGCACGCAGCCCGGGCCGGGCCAGGCGGTGTACGACCGCGCCAGCGATGCCGACCGCCAGGTGCTGCAACTGCTGCGCGCCATGCCGCGCAGCGTGGGGTACTACTCGGCCTACAGCGTGGCGCCCATTGGCGTGCTGGAAGGCGCGGTGGGCCTGCTGGCGCTGGAGCAGGCGGCTGCCACGGGTCGCCTGTTTGTGGATGCGGGCGGATCAACGGTGGGCGCCGCGTTGCGCTGGGGCGAACCGTTGCCCATCGCGTGGGGGTGGAAAGAGTCCGTGGCGGCCCATGGCGGCGAGAGTGCCTGGGCCTTGCGGGCCACGCTGCCCAGCCCCACTGCCACCCTGTGTGACAACCACCCCCCGTTGTACCTGGACGCAGCCCAGGGCGTCTGCGGCCCGGTGCACGCCGACGGCCTGAGCCCCGCGCAGGTGGCCATGCTGCTCAAGGCGCCTGCACTCAATTCCACCGCCCTGCAAAAACACCATGCTGAAGTGGCCAGCCGCCTCGGTGGCGTGCTGCCGCTGCCGCCGGTGCTCGGCCCGCTCACACGGGTGCAGGGGGTGAAACCCGTGGCACGCCTGCATCTGGCGCCGTCGCCTCCGAATGAAGTGGCTGACATGGGCCTGATCACCGCGCAATTGCGGTTTGACTACCATAGCCATGTGGGTTGGTGGGCGGGGCAGGAACTGGCCGTGCTGGTGCCCGGTGCCGACGGCGGGCAGGTCCTGCTGCAGCGCGACGGCTTGGCAGAACTCAACGCCATCGAACGCCTGATGGACCTGGGCCTGCTGGGCACCGACGACGGGCTGTTTGGCATTCCGGGCGAACGCTCGCAGAACGACTGGATGCACTGGGCGGACAACGGCTTTGGGGTGCTGCGCGACGCGGGTTTTGACATCACGCTGGATGCCGCGCTGGACGGCTGGATCCAGCATGCCGACACGCTGGCCGTGGCCCTGCAGCCCGAAGGCGATGACGAGGCCACATCGCCCTGGTTTGCGCTGTCGCTGGGCATGGAGATCAACGGCGTGCGCCACAACATCCTGCCCTGGCTGCCCCACCTGATTGCCGCTGCGGCGACCCAGCCGGTGCACCCCGACACGGGCTTGCCCCAGTTGCCGTCGCATGTGTATCTGCCATCGCTGGCGGGCCCCGGTTTTGTGCGACTGCCCACCGATGCGCTCCAGCCGTGGATGGCGGCGCTGCTGGACCTGGTGTGCGACCGGGCGCACGACTTCAACGGCGACAGCCTGAAGCTGTCGCGTCTGGATGCCTTGCGCACCAGCGCCGCGCTGGGGGAGGGCGCTGTGTGGGAGGGCGCCGATGCCTTGCGCGCCATGGTGGCCCAGCTGCAAGGCGCCACCGCGTTGCCCGAGGTGCCACTGCCCGCCCGCGTGCTGGCCACGCTGCGGCCTTATCAACAGCAGGGCCTGAACTGGTTGCAATTTTTGAGCGCGCACGGCCTGGCCGGTGTTCTGGCGGACGACATGGGCCTGGGCAAAACGCTGCAGACCCTGGTCCATATCCAGGTTGAAAGGGATGCAGGGCGCCTGACCCATCCCGTGCTCATCATTGCGCCCGTGAGCCTGATGGGCAACTGGCAGCGCGAGGCCGCGCGGTTCTGTCCGGATCTGCGCTGCCTCGTGTTGCACGGCGCAGGCCGCCACGCGGTGGCCGATGAGGTCACCGAGCATGATCTGGTCATCGCCCCGTATTCGCTGCTGCAGCGCGACCGCGAGCGGTGGCTGGCCCACCCATGGCATTTGGTGGTGCTCGATGAAGCCCAGAACATCAAGAACGCCAGCACCCACGCCGCCCAGGTGGTCAGCCAGCTGCAGGCGCGCCACCGGCTGTGCCTGTCGGGCACGCCCATGGAAAACCATCTGGGCGAGATCTGGAGCCTGTTTCACTTTTTGATGCCAGGTTTTCTGGGCAGTCAACAGCGCTTCAAGGAGGTGTTTCGCACGCCCATCGAAAAATGGGGCGACGGTGCGCGCATGGCGCAGTTGCGCGCGCGCATCACGCCGTTCATGCTGCGCCGCACCAAGGCGCTGGTGGCCAGCGAGCTGCCGCCCAAGGTCGAGTCGGTGATGCCCGTGGAGTTGACCGGTGCCCAGGCCGATCTGTACGAAACCATCCGCTTGGGCATGGAAAAAACCGTGCGCGAAGCCCTGCAGTCGAAGGGGCTGGCCAAGTCGCAAATCACCATCCTCGATGCGCTGCTCAAGCTGCGTCAGGTGTGCTGCCACCCGCAGTTGGTGCCGCTCGATGCCGCGAAAAAGGTCAAGACATCGGCCAAGCTGGACCAATTGATGGCGCTTTTGCCCGAAATGCTGGCCGAAGGGCGGCGCATTTTGCTGTTCTCTCAATTCACTAGCATGCTCACGCTGATCGAGGCGGAGCTGAAAAAGCGCAGCCTGCCCTGGGTCAAGCTCACGGGGCAAAGCCAGAAGCGCGACGCGATCATCGAACAGTTCACCAGCGGGCAGGTGCCGCTGTTCCTGATCAGCCTCAAGGCGGGCGGGGTGGGGCTCAACCTGCCGCAGGCCGACACGGTGATCCACTACGACCCCTGGTGGAACCCGGCGGTAGAAAACCAAGCCACCGACCGCGCCCACCGTATCGGCCAGACACAAAGCGTGTGGGTGATCAAACTGGTGGCGCAGGGGACGATTGAAGAGCGCATTCTGGCGCTGCAGGAGCGCAAGGCGGAGCTGGCGGGTAGCCTGTACAGCGGGTCGGCAGCGCGCAAGGAGCCGTTGTTTACCGAGGGCGATCTGGCAGAACTTCTGCAGCCGCTATCGCACTGATAGCTGCTGGCGCTTGATGGGTGAGCACGAGGCGCTGTTTTGGCACTGCATCGCCTGGCGGGCCGCATGAACGCTGGGGTGGACGCTGTTTCGCTTGTTGCAAGGGCGTGTTGACAACAGTTTTACCCGTGCGTGTCTTTGCAAATCAACACTTTGCACGCTACAATACGAGCCTCACGACCAAGCGGGCGGGTACCAACCGCCCGTTTTTTTTGGTCGAACGCTTTTGGAGCTCGAAGCTGTCGGAGAGGGTCTCCGGGGGTTATCGGGTTTTTTGTTTTGGATTTACGCAATCAAGGGTGCACAAAGGTGCTTCTCTGGAATGGGCTGCTGGCCTGCTCCATATTTGTGTAGATCGTGTTGTTTTCCGGGATTGAACTGAACACGTGGCATTGCAGCAAGTCGTTGAACAAATTGTGACGGGCCTGGGGTACGACCTGGTGGAGATTGAACGCTCTGCCGGTGGCCTGCTGCGCATCACCATCGATTTGCCCTGGGTGCAGCCGGCCGCCGATGCGCCCTCCCCCGTGCTGGAGCAGTTTGTCACGGTCGAAGATTGCGAGAAGGTCACCCGCCAGTTGCAGTTTGCGCTGGAAGTGGATGGTGCTGAGTACAAGCGCCTTGAGGTTTCATCTCCCGGTATTGATCGCCCTTTGCGCCACGAGCAAGACTTTGTGCGTTTTGAGGGTTCGATCATCGACGTCACTCTGCGGGTGCCCATTGGCGTGGCAGCCGCGGCAGGGCAGGTGAATGCCACACGCAAGAAATTTCGCGGCACGCTGGAGCGGGCCGAGGCTGGAGGTTGGCAGATCGTCTGGAGCGATGCGCCACCGGTAAAGCCAGGTCAAAGAGTAAGCAAGAAGCGCGTGCCCGCCCCGTTGCAGGCTTTGGGCTTCACCTTGGATGAAGTGCGAGACGTCCGTTTGGCGTCCATCGTTGATTTCAAGGGCCGTGCAGGCAAGGCCGGGCCAACGCCCCACTGAGCTGTCGGATGAATTGGGTCGGGTGGCCGCCAGGCATGTGCCAAGTGCAGCCCCTCGCCTTCGGGTGATTGAAACAGGAGAGTCGTCGCATGAATCGCGAATTGTTGATGTTGGTTGAGGCCATTTCGCGCGAAAAGAACGTGGAGCTTGATGTGGTCTTGGGTGCCGTGGAGGCTGCCCTGGCCCAGGCTACCAAAAAGCTGTACCAAGGTGAGGTGGACATCCGCGTGTCCGTTGATCGCGACAGCGGCAACTACGAGACTTTCCGTCGCTGGCTGGTGGTGCCCGATGACGCAGGTCTGCAAAATCCTGAAGCCGAAGAGTTGCTGATGGATGCGAAAGACCGCATCGCAGACATCGAAGTCGGCGAGTACATCGAAGAAGGTGTGGAGTCGGTGCCGATTGGCCGCATTGGCGCCATGGCCGCCAAGCAGGTCATCCTGCAAAAGATCCGCGACGCCGAGCGCGAAATGCTGCTCAACGACTTCATGTCGCGTGGCGAACGCATCTTCACGGGCACCGTCAAGCGCATGGACAAGGGCGACATCATTGTCGAGTCCGGCCGCGTCGAAGGCCGTTTGCGCCGTGGCGAGATGATCCCCAAGGAAAATCTGCGCAGTGGCGACCGTGTGCGCGCCATGATCATGGAAGTGGACCTGACACTGCGCGGCGCTCCCATCATCCTGTCGCGCTCGGCCCCCGAGTTCATGATCGAACTCTTCCGTCAGGAAGTGCCCGAGATCGAACAAGGCCTGCTAGAGATCAAGAGCTGCGCCCGTGATTCCGGTTCGCGCGCCAAGATTGCGGTGTTGAGCCACGACAAACGCGTGGACCCCATCGGCACCTGCGTCGGCGTGCGTGGCACCCGTGTGAATGCGGTGACCAACGAACTCGCTGGCGAGCGCGTGGACATTGTGTTGTGGTCTGAAGACCCCGCTCAGTTCGTCATTGGCGCTTTGGCCCCGGCCAATGTGTCCTCCATCGTGGTCGATGAAGAAAAGCACGCCATGGACGTGGTGGTGGACGAGGAAAACCTTGCCATCGCGATCGGCCGTGGTGGTCAGAACGTGCGCCTGGCGTCCGACCTGACCGGCTGGAAGATCAACATCATGGACGCTGCCGAATCGGCGCAAAAGCAGGCCAACGAGTCTGACACTGCCCGCAAGCTGTTCATGGAAAAACTCGATGTGGACGAAGAAATCGCCGACATCCTGATCTCCGAAGGTTTCAACACCCTGGAAGAGGTGGCCTATGTGCCGCTGCAGGAGATGTTGGAAATCGAAAGTTTCGACGAAGACACCGTCAACGAGTTGCGTGCGCGTGCCAAGGACGCTCTGCTGACGATGGAAATCGCCCGTGAGGAAAGCGTGGATGAGGTCTCCCAAGACCTGCGCGACCTCGAAGGCCTCACCCCCGAGCTGATTGCCAAGTTGGCTGACGGTGGTGTTCACACACGTGACGACCTGGCCGATCTGGCCATTGATGAACTGACCGACCTGACCGGACAGTCTGAAGAAGATGCCAAAGCCTTGATCATGAAGGCGCGCGAACATTGGTTCGCGGGGCAAGAGTAAAGGTCAGGGAGGCACGAACCATATATGTCCAGTAATACTGTCGCCGAGTTTGCAACCGAACTCAAAAAATCGCCTGAAACCCTGCTCGACCAGCTCAAAGCTGCCGGTGTGGGCAAGGCTGCTCCATCGGACGCGCTGACCGAGTCAGACAAGCAAAAACTGCTTGCCTACCTGCAAGCCAGCCATGGCACGGCATCTGCCGACCGCAAGAAGATTACGTTGGTGAAAAAATCCACCAGCGAAATCAAGCAGGCCGACGCCACGGGCAAAGCCCGCACCATCCAGGTGGAAGTGCGCAAGAAGCGCACGTTCATCCAGCGTGATGAGGGCACCGAAAGCGTTCCGGAATCCGATGTGTCGGTGGAAGAGGAAACCGCTGTTTCCAGCGAAGACCTCGAACTGGCTCGGCGCGAAGAAGAAGCGCGCCGCCAGGCTGAGCTGATTCGCCGCCAGGAAACGGAGCTGGCTGAAAAGCGTGCCGAGCGGGAAGCCCGCGAAAAGCGTGAACGCGAAGCCGAAGAGCGCGCTGTTGCCTACGCAGCCCAAGAGGTCGAAAAGAAGGCCCAGGCCTCTGCCGTCAAGCAGGAAGCGACCCGTGAGCAGGCTGCAGAGTCTGCCGCACGCACCGCTGCGCAGACCGAGGCCCGGGAAAAGGCTGCGGCCGAATCCCAAGCCCGTTCCGACGAAGAAACCGCTCGCGCTGCAGATCTGGACGCCCGTCGCCGCAAGGCCGAGGCTGAAGCAGCGGCAATCCGCTCCATGATGGCCACGCCCAAGAAGGCGGTCATGATTGCGAAGAAGCCGGAAGAACCCAAGCCCGTGGCAAAGCCCGCGCTGACTGGCGATGCCAAAAAAGGCACGTTGCACAAGCCTGCCGTGGGTTCTGCTGTGCCGCGCAGCGGCGCCACCACGGCTGCGCCTGCCGCGCCGGGTGCTGGCAAGGAAGTCAAGTCTGCCAAGCTGTCCTCCAGCTGGGCGGGAGACCCTGCCAAGAAGAAAGAAATCAAGACCCGCGGCGACAGCAGCGGCGGTGTCGGTCGCAACAACTGGCGTGGTGGCCCGCGTGGCCGCCGTGGTGACAACCGCGATCACCGCGATGATCACCACCAGCAATCCGCTCCAGTCGAGGCGCGCATCATTGAAGTGCACGTGCCTGAAACCATCACCGTGGCCGAGCTGGCCCACAAGATGTCCATCAAGGCGTCTGAAGTGATCAAGGCGCTGATGAAGATGGGCCAGATGGTCACCATCAACCAGCCCCTGGACCAGGACACCGCGATGATCATCGTGGAAGAGCTGGGTCACAAGGCGGTGGTGGCTGCACTGGACGATCCAGAAGCCTTCACGGACGACGACACCAAGCAACAAGATGTCGAATTGTTGCCCCGCGCACCTGTGGTCACCGTCATGGGCCACGTGGACCATGGCAAGACCTCGCTGCTGGATTACATCCGCCGTGCCAAGGTGGCTGCGGGCGAAGCCGGTGGCATTACCCAGCACATTGGTGCCTACCACGTGGAAACTCCACGCGGCATGGTGTCGTTCCTTGACACCCCGGGTCACGAGGCCTTCACGGCCATGCGTGCCCGTGGTGCACAGGCGACCGACATCGTGATTCTGGTGGTGGCCGCCGACGACGGTGTGATGCCCCAGACCAAGGAAGCCATCAAGCACGCCAAGGCGGCTGGTGTTCCTATCGTGGTGGCGATCACCAAGTCGGACAAGCCCGATGCCAACTTCGAACGCGTCAAGCAAGAGCTGGTGGTTGAAGAAGTGGTGCCTGAAGAATACGGTGGCGATTCGCCTTTTGTGCCTGTGTCTTCCAAGACCGGCATGGGCATCGATACGCTGCTGGAACAAGTGCTGTTGCAGGCAGAAGTGCTCGAACTCAAGGCCCCAGTGGATTCACTGGCCAAGGGTCTTGTGATCGAAGCCCAGCTCGACAAGGGCCGCGGCCCTGTGGCGACCGTACTCGTGCAGTCGGGCACCCTCAAGGTGGGCGACATTGTGCTGGCAGGTCAGACCTATGGCCGCGTGCGCGCCATGCTGGACGAAAACGGCAAGACGGCCAAAACAGCGGGCCCATCGATTCCGGTCGAGATCCAGGGTCTGACGGAAGTGCCGCAGGCGGGCGATGAGTTCATGGTCATGACCGATGAGCGTCGTGCCCGCGAAATCTCCACATACCGCGCTGGCAAATTCCGCAACACTAAGCTGGCCCGCCAGCAAGCTGCGAAGCTCGAAAACATGTTTGCCGACATGACGGCGGGCGAAGTGAAGATGCTGCCCATCATCGTCAAGGCCGACGTGCAGGGTTCGCAAGAAGCGCTGGCCCAGTCGCTGCTCAAGCTGTCGACGGACGAAGTCAAGGTTCAACTGGTGTACGCCGCGGTCGGCGCGATCAGCGAGTCCGACATCAACCTCGCCATCGCCTCCAAGGCCATCGTGATCGGTTTCAATGTGCGCGCCGATGCCGGTGCCCGCAAGCTGGCTGAGAACAACGGCGTTGACATGCATTACTACAGCATCATTTACGACGCTGTGGACGAATTGCGTGTGGCGATGTCCGGCATGCTGGCCCCAGAACAGCGCGAAGAGATCATCGGTACGGCCGAGATCCGCACGGTGTTCGTGGCCACCAAGATCGGTACGATTGCCGGTTCGTACATCACCTCGGGCATGGTCCATCGCAACGCACGCTTCCGCCTGCTGCGCGAAAACGTGGTGGTCTACACGGGCGAAGTCGATTCGATCAAGCGCCTGAAAGACGATGTCCGCGATGTCAAGGAAGGTTTTGAGTGCGGTATCAAGCTCAAGAACTACAACGACATCAAGGAAGGCGATCAACTCGAATTCTTTGACATCAAGGAAATCGCGCGGACGCTGTAAGGCATCGACGAAGACGACATGGCTGCAAAGAAGTCCTCTACCCCCAACCGCGCCTTCAAGGTGGCCGATCAGATCCAGCGCGATCTGACGGAACTGATCGCGCGCGAGTTGAAAGACCCGCGCGTGGGCATGGTGACGCTGCAGGGTGTGGAGGTGACCCCCGACTACGCCCATGCCAAGGTGTTCTTCAGCGTGTTGACGGGCGACCCTGTGGAAACACAGGCCGCTCTCAACCAGGCTGCGGGGTTCTTGCGCAATGGCTTGTTCAAGCGCTTGCACATTCACACCGTGCCCACGCTGCATTTCCTGTTCGACCGCACCTCCGAGCGTGCGGCCGACATGAACGCCTTGATTGCCAAGGCGGTTTCTTCTCGCGCAAAAGAGGAATAGCCTATGCACGCGCCTCGCACCAGGGTGCAGCGGCGCCCTGTGCACGGGGTGTTGCTGCTCGACAAACCGCTCGGCCTTTCGAGCAATGACGCCTTGCAGAAGGCGAAATGGCTTTTGCGCGCCGAGAAAGCGGGCCACACAGGCACGCTCGATCCATTGGCCACGGGCGTGCTGCCCCTGTGTTTTGGCGCAGCGACCAAGTTCAGCCAGCTGCAGCTGGATGCACCCAAGATCTACGAAGCCGTTGCACTGCTGGGGGTGACCACCACCACCGGCGACGCCGAAGGCGATGTGCTCCAGCGATGCGACGTTGACCCCGCCCAGCTCACGGCTGAGCGCCTGGCCGCCGTGCAGCAGCAGTTCACAGGGCCCATCAGCCAGGTGCCGCCCATGCACAGTGCGCTCAAAAAGGACGGCAAGGCGCTGTATGAGTACGCCCGCGCTGGCGTGACGGTGGAGCGTGAGGCGCGCGATGTCGTCATTCATGCATTAGAACTGACGCTAGCGCTTACAGATCAAGCGCAACCAGCTATCAAAATGGTAGTAAGTTGCAGCAAAGGCACCTACATCCGCACCCTGGGTGAGGACATCGGTGCCGCATTGGGTTGTGGCGCACACCTGACCTTTTTGCGCCGCATCGACACGGGCGGTATCAGCGTGGACCGCTGCGTCACCCTGGCGCAGCTCGAAGCCATGCCCGAGGCTGAACGCCTTGCGTGCCTGGAGGCGCCTGAGTCGTTGCTGGCACAACACGTGCGTGTCACGCTGGACAGTGACAATGCAGCGCGGTTCCTGTCGGGCGTGCGCCGCCGCGGGCCTTGGCCTGACGCGAGCGCAGTCGCCGTCTTTGGCGACACCCCCCCGGCTTTGCTGGGGGTGGGTCACATCGTTGGCGGGGAGCTGGTGCCAGACAGGCTCCTGAGTCCGCTGGAAATTCAACAAATTTTGGAAGGCACGCCGCACCTACAAGCCAGCGGCACATTGGAAAAACTATGACTAAACAAATCCGCAACATCGCCATCATTGCCCACGTTGACCATGGCAAAACCACCATGGTCGACCAGCTGCTGCGCCAGTCCGGCACCTTCGCCGACCACGAAAAGGTCGTCGACACCGTCATGGACAACAACGCGATTGAAAAAGAGCGTGGCATCACCATCCTGGCCAAGAACTGTGCTGTGAGCTGGGAAGGCACCCACATCAACATCGTCGACACCCCCGGTCACGCGGACTTCGGTGGTGAAGTGGAGCGTGCGCTGTCCATGGTAGACAGCGTGGTGCTGCTGATCGATGCGCAAGAAGGCCCCATGCCCCAGACGCGTTTCGTGACCAAGAAGGCCCTGGCTCTGGGCCTGCGCCCCATCCTGGTGGTGAACAAGGTCGACAAGCCCGGTGCCAACCCCGACAAGGTGGTGAACGCTGCGTTCGACCTGTTTGACAAGCTGGGTGCGACCGACGAGCAACTCGACTTCCCCGTGGTGTACGCCTCGGGCATCAATGGCTGGTCGTCGCTGGTGGAAGGCGCTCCTGGCGAGCAGTGGGGCCCCGACATGTCGGCCCTGTTCAACACCATCCTGAGCCACGTTCCCCCGAACTCGGGTGACCCAGCCGCTCCACTGCAACTGCAGATCTCGGCGCTGGACTTCTCCACCTTCGTGGGCCGCATCGGCGTGGGCCGCATCAGCCAAGGCACGGTCAAGCCCGGCCAGGACGTGTTGGTCATGGAAGGCCCCGATGGCAAGAGCGTCAAGGGCCGCGTGAACCAGGTGCTGACGTTCCAGGGCCTCGACCGCATGCAAACGCCGCTGGCTGGCCCTGGCGACATCGTACTGATCAACGGCATCGAAGGCATCGGCATCGGCGTGACCGTGACCGACCCCGCCAACCCTGCTCCGCTGCCCATGCTTAAGGTGGACGAGCCCACGCTGACCATGAATTTCTGCGTGAACACCAGCCCCCTGGCCGGCCGCGAAGGCAAGTTCGTGACCAGCCGCCAGATCTGGGACCGCCTGCAAAAGGAACTGCAGCACAACGTGGCATTGCGTGTGTCCGAGACCGACGAAGAAGGTATCTTCGAAGTCATGGGTCGCGGCGAACTGCACTTGACCATCCTCTTGGAAAACATGCGCCGTGAAGGCTACGAGCTGGCTGTGTCCAAGCCTCGCGTCGTGTTCAAGACGGTGAATGGTGACAAGCACGAGCCCATCGAACTGGTGACGGTCGACATCGAAGAAGGCCACCAAGGCGGCGTGATGCAAGCCCTGGGCGAGCGCAAGGGCGAGCTGGTGAACATGGAGCCGGACGGCCGTGGCCGTGTGCGCCTGGAGTACCGCATCCCTGCCCGTGGTCTGATCGGTTTCACCAACGAATTCCTGAACCTGACGCGCGGTTCCGGCCTCATCGCCAACATCTTCGACTGCTACGAAGCGCACAAGGGTGACATTGGCGGCCGCAAGAACGGTGTGCTGATCTCCATGGACGACGGTGAAATCTTCACCTACGCCCTGGGCAAGCTCGACGACCGCGGCCGCATGTTCGTCAAGGCGAACGACCCGGTGTACGAAGGCATGATTGTGGGTATCCACAGCCGTGACAACGACCTGATCGTGAACGCCACGCGGACCAAGCAGCTGACCAACTTCCGCGTGAGCGGCAAGGAAGACGCGATCAAGATCACGCCTCCGATTGATGCCACGCTGGAATACGCAGTGGAATTCATTGAGGACGACGAACTGGTCGAAATCACGCCCAAGTCCATCCGGATCCGCAAGCGGTTCCTGACGGAAAACGAGCGCAAGCGCCAAGGCCGCTCCTGAGAGGGCGTGCCGGATGGAGCGGCTTCATAGCCGCTTGAATTTGGCAAAGCCAGAGCGTGCAAGAACCCATGGTTCTTGCCGCGCGACCCGAAGGGCCACTGCCATGCTGTGGCCCTTTTGCCATGTTGATCCCTTTGTTTGCAGGTTCCCATGTTGAAGCTCACGCACTCCCGCGCGGTCGTTTTGATGGTGGCGGTGACCCTGATGTGGTCCATCGCTGGCGTGGTCACGCGCCACCTGGAGCACGCGCGCAGCTTTGAGGTGACCTTCTGGCGCAGCTTCTTCACGCTGCTGGCGCTGCTGGTCATCCTGCCGGCCTTGCAGGGGCGTGCGGTGTTTGCGTCGATGCGCCACAGTGGGCGCGCGCTGTGGATCTCTGGCGTGTGCTGGAGCGTGATGTTCACGGCCTTCATGGTGGCGATCATGTTGATGCCCGTGGCCAATGTGCTGGTCACGATGGCCGTGGGGCCGTTGCTGACGGCATTGTTTGCACGTGTTTTTATCGGCCACCACATCGCACCGCGCACCTGGGCCGCCATTGCCGTGGCGGGTCTGGGCATCGCGTGGATGTATGGTTCGCAAATGGCGGGCCTGCCAGTGGCGGGGACGCTGGTGGCGCTGTGTGTGCCCGTGGCGGCCGCCATCAACTGGACGGTGGTGCAGCACTCGCAGCGCCACGGCCATGCGGTGGATCTGGTGCCCGCCGTGCTGGTGGGGGCGGTGATCTCGGTCATTGCCACGTTGCCGGTGGCGCTGCCGTTTGAAGCATCCCTTCACGACCTCGGATTGCTGGCGCTGCTGGGCGTGGTGCAATTGGCGATTCCGTGTGTGCTGGCGGTGCGCTGCGGGCGCGTGCTCAAGGCGCCCGAGATGGCGCTGCTGGGTCTGCTGGAGGTGATTTTCGGTATCTTGCTGGCGTGGGTGGGCGCTGGTGAGGAGCCTGGCGCGGCCGTAATGACAGGGGGCGTGCTGGTGATTGGCGCCCTGGTTTTCAATGAACTTTTAGGTTGGAAGGAACAAAAATGACGGAGACGGTAGTTTCGGATGTGTTGAGTGAAGTGCGTGGCCAGGTCGGCTTCATCACGTTGAACCGCCCGCGTGCGCTCAACGCGTTGTCGCTGGGCATGGTGCGCGATCTGATGGGCATCCTGTTGGCCTGGCAGAACGATGCACGCGTGCTGGCCGTGGCGATCCGCGGCAGCAACAAGGAAGGCCCATTCGGCGCTTTCTGCGCCGGTGGAGACATTCGTTTTCTGCACCAGGCGGGCAGCCAGGGCAATCCTCTGCTGGAAGACTTCTTCACCGAGGAGTACGCACTCAACCACCTCATCCACAACTACGGCAAACCGTACATCGCGTTCATGGATGGCATCGTGATGGGCGGCGGTATGGGCATCAGCCAAGGCGCCGCACTGCGTGTGGTGACCGAGCGCACAAAGATGGCCATGCCCGAAACGGCGATTGGCCTCTTCCCGGATGTGGGTGGCGGCTACTTTTTGAGTCGTTGCCCCGGCCGCGTGGGTGAATGGCTGGCGTTGACGGGTGACACGATTGGTGCAGGTGATGCCATCGAAAACCAACTGGCCGATGGTTGCCTGCCTGCCGATCAGCAAGCTGCCGTGTGGGATGCCTTGGGTGCGCAGAGCTTCGCCAGCGGTGCTGCCGTCAAAGACTTTGTTGCTTCTAAATTTGTAGCTGCTAGCGCTTTACAGTCAAGCGCTAGAGGCCAAATTGACCAATATTTTTCGCTCCCCACCGTGGGAGAGATCGTTGCCGCGCTGGAAGCGGCCGACACCGAATGGGCAGGTGCCACAGCAGCCACGTTGCGCAAGCGCTCCCCGCTGATGTTGCATGTGGTGCTGGAGCAAATCCGCCGCGCCCGCGCGATGGGTCTGGCCGACGACTTGCGCATGGAGCGCGACATGGTGCGGCACTGCTTCTTTTTGCGCCCAGGTCAAAGCGAGACCGTGGAGGGCATCCGCGCCCTGGCGGTGGACAAGGACCACGCTCCGAAGTGGAACCCGGCACGCATCGAAGACGTGGAGCCGGAGCTGGTGCAGGCGTTCTTCCAGAGCCCCTGGCCTGCGCATGCGCATCCGCTTGCAGTGCTCTCGTAAAGAGAGCGCTTAGCGCTTGATGAATAAGCGATTCAGGGCGAAAACTATCTGAAAAAGAGGAACTGCAAGCGCTAGCAGCTCCTCTTTTTATAGTTAACCGCGGGCCCGATCAGCGGCTGCGGCTTTTCATGGCGCGTTCCACCTCGCGCTTGCCTTCGCGGTCCTTGATCACGTCGCGCTTGTCGTGCTCGGCCTTGCCCTTGGCCAGGGCGATCTCGCACTTCACGTAGCCGTTCTTCCAGTGCAGGTTGAGCGGCACCAGCGTGTAACCCTTTTGCTCGACCTTGATGATCAAGTGCTTGATGTCATCCTTTTTGAGCAGCAGCTTTTTGGTGCGGATGGCATCAGGGTTGATATGGGTTGATGCGGTCTTGAGCGGGTTGATCTGGCAGCCCAGCAGAAACAACTCGCCCTCTCGGATGAGCACGTAGCCATCCGTCAGCTGCACCTTGCCTTCGCGCAGCGCCTTGACTTCCCAGCCGTACAGGACCATGCCTGCCTCGTGGCGTTCCTCGAAGAAATAGTTGTAGGCCGCTTTCTTGTTGTCTGCAATGCGGGAGGTCGGGTCGGGTTTTTTGGCCATGAGGGTTTAGATGCGGCGCAAACCGGGAGATAAAAGGCCTCCCTACAATGGTTGTCGTCCGGGAGGCGGTCGGATGTGGCGCGTTGATCGGCGAAAATTGGGCCCAGTCAGGGCCGTTGCTTCCAGATCGGCAGCCCCACAGCCCTGCAACAGGGGGAGAAGACGGTAAAAAATGGACCCCTGCGGCCCATTTGCCGCTGCCGATCTTCAGTCTCACCGCTACTTGCACCTGCGATTCTAATTTCCTCCGGCGTGCGCGCCTTCGCGCATGCACCGTCTGCATGAAAACTGTTCACAAGTCCGTCCTCATCTGGTACAGCCCCGAAGAAATGTTTGCCTTGGTCACCGGGGTAGAGCACTACCCGCAGTTTTTGCCATGGTGCGACCACGCAGCCGTGCTGGAGACCACTGAGGACGGCATGACCGCTGAAGTCGGTATCTCCTTCAGTGGCATCCGCCAGACGTTTGTCACGCGCAATACGCACGAAACGGGTCGTCGCGTGCAGATGCATTTGGTCAAAGGCCCGTTTTCTCGGCTGGATGGCGACTGGCACTTTCATCCCGTGGGAGACGGTACACAACGCGCCTGCAAGGTCGAGCTGCAACTGAACTACGGTTTTGACAGTGCCGCACTGGCGGCCCTGGTGGGCCCGGTGTTTGACCGCATCGCGGGCAGCATGGTGGATGCGTTTGTGAAGCGGGCAGAGCAAGTGTATGGCTGACGTTGCGGGCGTTGTCGGTTTGACGGGCGCGGCGGTCGGGCGGGGAGACAACGTCCAGGTGACGGTGGTGGTATGCCTTGGACCGCGGGACATACGGGAATGGACGCTGGTTCTGCCTGCAGGCGCCACGGTGGGCGACGCGCTGCGGGAAAGTGGTGCTGAAGCGGTGTGCAAACAGTCAGGGCTGGAACCCTACCGCCTGGGCATTTGGGGCCGCGCAAGCACTGCGGAAGTGTCGATCAAGCACCTGGACCGGGTGGAGGTCTATCGCGGCTTGAAAGTCGACCCTAAAGTGGCCCGACGCGAACGTTTTGCGAGCCAGGGCGCCCGCACCACCGGGCTTTTTGCCCGGCAGCGTCCGGGCGGCAAGTCCGGCTACTGACCAGCGCCTGTTGGCGCCTGCCATTGCCGGGCCGGGTCAGCGTGCGCAATCCGACGCGATGATGCCGTCGATGCGTTTGGTTTCGGCTGCACGCCCAGCTTCATCCAGAAAAATCCGCTCGCCCTGGGCGTTGGATTGGGTAATGGGCCTGCCGGTGTCGTATGTTGCCTTGGCCGAACGGGCTCGGGTGCAGTTTTCCGCCTTGGCTTTCGCTACTTTTTCTTCTTCGGCTTTTTTCTTGGCAGCTTCTGCGGCTTCGGCCTGGGCTTTTTTCTGCTCCAGTTCGTTGTCTTTGCCGCTGCCTGCCGCGCTGGCCGCGGGCTTGGCCGCAGTAGCGGGCGCGCTGGCCGCAGGCGTTGGTGCTGCCGCCGCGGCGCCTGGGGCGCCTTCAGCGGGCACTGCTACCGGGGGAGCTGCACGCGTGGGGCGGGTGCCGCCCGGCTGTTTCAAGATGTTTTTCTCGGAAATTTCTTGTGGCGGCGGGCGGTCGCTGAACACCTTGCGGCCATCTTTGTCGATCCACTGCCATTGCGCCGCAGCGCCCATGGCCCAGGTGCAGGCCACGGCCAGCAGGAGAAGCTTGTGCATTTTCATGCGGACAAGTTTATCCATGTGCCCACAGGCCCGCCAGTGCGGCGACGACGGTTGGGCGTGTTTTTGCCACACGCGACGCGGGTACAATCCGTTTTTTGGAGCTTTCTCATGCGCCTTCTTGGAAAAGCGCTCACCTTCGACGATGTGTTGTTGGTGCCAGCGTACTCCCAGGTCCTGCCCAAGGACACGTCCCTCGCGACGAAACTCTCCCGTAACATTCACTTGAATCTGCCGCTCGTGTCCGCTGCGATGGACACCGTGACAGAAGCGCGCCTGGCCATTGCCATCGCCCAGGAGGGCGGCATCGGCATCGTGCACAAGAACCTCACGGCGCAGGAGCAGGCCGCCCAGGTGGCCAAGGTCAAGCGCTACGAATCCGGCGTGCTGCGCGACCCCGTGGTCATCACCCCTGAGCACACCGTGCTGCAGGTGCTGCAGCTGTCCGAGCAACTGGGCATCTCCGGCTTCCCGGTGTGCGACGGCGGCAAGGTGGTGGGCATCGTCACCGGGCGCGACCTGCGCTTTGAAACGCGCTACGACGTCAAGGTCCACCAGATCATGACCCCGCGCGAGAAGCTGGTCACCGTCAACGAAAAGGAAGGCACCACGCCGGCCGAAGCCAAGGCGCTGCTCAACAAGTTCAAGCTCGAGCGCATCCTGGTCGTCAACGACGACTTCGAGCTCAAGGGCGTGATCACCGTCAAGGACATCACCAAGCAGACCAGCTTCCCCAACGCCGCGCGCGACAGCGCTGGCCGCCTGCGCGTAGGCGCGGCAGTGGGTGTGGGCGAGGGCACCGAAGAGCGTGTTGAAGCGCTGGTGCGTGCCGGTGTCGACGCCATCGTAGTAGACACCGCCCACGGCCACAGCCGCGGCGTGATCGAGCGCGTGCGCTGGGTCAAGCAGAACTACCCGCAGATCGACGTGATCGGCGGCAACATCGCCACCGGCGCAGCCGCCTTGGCATTGGTCGAGGCCGGTGCCGACGCGGTCAAGGTCGGTATCGGCCCTGGCTCCATCTGCACCACGCGCATCGTGGCCGGTGTGGGCGTGCCCCAGATCATGGCCATCGACAGCGTGGCCACCGCCCTCAAGGGCACCGGCGTGCCGCTGATCGCGGACGGCGGCGTGCGCTACAGCGGCGACATCGCCAAGGCGCTGGCCGCAGGCGCCAGCACCATCATGATGGGTGGCATGTTCGCAGGCACCGAAGAAGCGCCTGGCGAAGTCATCCTGTTCCAGGGCCGCAGCTACAAGAGCTACCGCGGCATGGGCAGCATCGGCGCCATGCAGCAGGGCAGTGCCGACCGCTACTTCCAAGAGTCGACCACCGGCAACCCCAACGCCGACAAGCTCGTGCCCGAAGGCATCGAAGGCCGCGTGCCCTACAAGGGCTCCATGGTCTCCATCGTCTTCCAGATGGCCGGTGGCGTGCGCGCCGCCATGGGCTACTGCGGTTGCGCCACCATCGACGACATGAACAACAAGGCCGAGTTCGTCGAGATCACCACCGCCGGTATCCGCGAAAGCCACGTGCACGATGTGCAGATCACCAAGGAAGCGCCGAACTACCGCGCTGAATGACCGTTGTGGATGCAATCTGGCCTGATTGAAAATATCTGGTCAGAATGATATAGTCTGGTCTGAATTCACCATTCAGGCCAGACTTTTTCTTTTTGGGGGTCCGCGCATCCATGCAGTCCGTCGGTATCTACGAAGCCAAGAGCAGGTTCTCCGCCCTGATCGAGCTGGTCGAGCAGGGTGAGGAAGTGCGCATCACCCGCCACGGCAAAGAGGTGGTGCGCCTGCTGCCCGTGCGCCGCCGCCCCGTCATCACCGACGAGCAGATCGCCCGCGAGCTGGGCCAGATGGATGCCCTGCACGCCAGCATCCGCCCTGCAGGCGAAGCCGCCACTACCGCCGCTACCGACACCCTGCGCCGCAAGGGCAGGGCCGCAGCAGCATGACCGCCTTCGTCCTCGACGCCTCCGTCACCGCCGCCTGGCTGCTGCCCGACGCGGCCAGCGAGCACACGCGCCGCCTGTACACCCTGATCCGCCGCGACGAAGTCGAGCCCCAGGCCCCCAACCTCTGGCAGTGGGAGTGCAGCAACCTCATCAGCAGCGGCGTGCACAGCGGCCGCATCCCGCCCGCATCGGTCGAAGGCCTGTGGGGCGTGCTCGAAGCTATCCGCCACCGCGTGGAGCTGCACGAACTGGCCCCCGCCCAGCACAAGGCCGTGCTCGACGTGGCGCTGGACACCGGCCTGCCCACCTTCGATGCCGCCTACCTCTGGCTGGCCCGCTCCCTGCGCCTGCCCCTGGCCACGTTCGATGCCGCCCAGGCAGCCGCCGCCAAGCGCAGCGGCGTACCGCTTCTCGATCTCTCCAGCCTTTAAAAACCCCAACCGCCACCCACCGCCATGCAACACCAGAAAATCCTCATCCTCGATTTCGGCTCGCAAGTCACCCAGCTCATCGCCCGCCGCGTGCGCGAAGCCAACGTGTACTGCGAAGTACACCCCTGCGACGTGACGGACGAGTGGGTGCGTGACTACGCCAAGGACGGCTCGCTCAAGGGCATCATCCTCTCCGGCAGCCACGCCAGCGTGTACGAGGACACCACCGACAAGGCACCCGAAGCCGTCTTCCAGCTCGGCCTGCCCGTGCTCGGCATCTGCTACGGCATGCAGACCATGGCGCACCAGTTGGGCGGCAAGGTCGAGGGCGGCCACAAGCGCGAGTTCGGCTTTGCGGCAGTGCGCGCCCGCGGCCACACTGCACTGCTCAAGGACATTGCCGACTTCACCACCCCCGAAGGCCACGGCATGCTCAACGTCTGGATGAGCCACGGCGACAAGGTCACCGAGCTGCCCCCGGGCTTCAAGCTCATGGCCAGCACCGACAGCTGCCCCATCGCCGGCATGGCCGACGAAGAGCGCCGCTTCTACGCCCTGCAGTTCCACCCCGAAGTCACGCACACCGTGCAGGGCAGGGCGCTGCTCGACCGCTTCGTGCTCGGCATCTGCGGCACCCGCCCCGACTGGGTCATGCGCGACCATATTGCCGAAGCCGTGGAACTCATCCGCCAGCAGGTGGGCAATGAGGAAGTGATCCTCGGCCTGTCGGGCGGCGTCGATTCGTCCGTGGCCGCAGCGCTGATCCACCGCGCCATCGGCGACCAACTCACCTGCGTGTTCGTCGACCACGGCCTGCTGCGCCTGAACGAAGGCGACATGGTCATGGACATGTTCGTCGGCAAGCTGCAGGCCAAGGTCATCCGCGTGGACGCCAGCGACCTGTTCCTGGGCAAGCTGGCCGGCGTGAGCGAACCCGAAGCCAAGCGCAAGATCATCGGCGGCCTGTTCGTCGACGTGTTCAAGGCAGAGGCCGCCAAGCTCAAGTCCGGCGACGGTGGCCACAAAGGCGCCACCTTCCTGGCCCAGGGCACCATCTACCCCGACGTGATTGAATCCGGCGGCGCCAAGAGCAAGAAGGCCGTCACCATCAAGAGCCACCACAACGTGGGTGGCCTGCCCGAGCAACTGGGCCTCAAGCTCCTGGAGCCCCTGCGCGATTTGTTCAAGGACGAAGTGCGCGAACTCGGCGTGGCCCTGGGCCTGCCGCCCGAAATGGTCTACCGCCACCCCTTCCCCGGCCCCGGCCTGGGCGTGCGCATTCTGGGCGAGGTGAAGAAAGAGTACGCCGACCTGCTGCGCCGCGCCGACGCGATCTTCATCGAAGAACTGCGCAACCACGTGGACGAATCCACCGGCAAGAACTGGTACGACCTCACCAGCCAGGCCTTCACCGTCTTCCTGCCGGTCAAGAGCGTGGGCGTGATGGGCGATGGCCGCACGTACGACTACGTGGTCGCCCTGCGCGCCGTGCAGACCAGCGACTTCATGACCGCCGACTGGGCCGAGCTGCCGTATGCCCTGCTCAAGAAGGTGTCAGGCCGCATCATCAACGAGGTACGGGGCATCAACCGCGTGACGTACGACGTGAGCAGCAAGCCGCCGGCGACGATTGAGTGGGAATGATTTTCCGCTCTTCGCGGTCAATCGACTACTATCGCTAAAGCGACGTAAGTTGTTGATTTATAAATGTTTTATCATCAACATCTATCGACAACGATTGGTGGCAAGCAACTCAAGTTGTCGGTTGATCTGTCGGTAGCCAAAGTTCGTTTCACTGGTCTAAAATTTGTACCGTCAGCCTGTTTCGACGCATGACGGTAAAAAATAAGGCGAAAAGCTAGGTTTCATGCGGGTTCCGGGCGTGTTTGCAGTTTGAGCGTGCTTGACGGTAAAGGCGCTCTCACCCAGGAGAACGCATGCTCACCGACACCGCGCTCAAGAACCTCAAGCCCAAGGCCGCGCTCTACAAGGTGACCGACCGGGACGGGATGTACGTCACTGTGTCGCCGGTCGGCACTGTCACCTTCCGCTACGACTACCGCATGAACGGCCGCCGTGAGACTCTGACGATCGGACGTTATGGAGCTGACGGCTTGTCGTTGGCCAGGGCCCGCGAGAGGTGCATAGACGCCCGGCGCGCGGTGTCTGACGGTAAATCTCCGGCGCAGGAGAAGCAGCGCGAAAAGCGCCGTCTGTCTGAGGCCAAGAACTTTCAGGAATTTACCGACAGGTGGGCAAAGGGCGCCAGGATGGCCGACAGCACGCGCTCGATGCGAAAAAGTATCCTCGACCGGGACATCCTGCCCGTGTTCAAGAACCGCCTCCTGACCGAAATCACTTCGGACGACCTGCGCGACCTTTGCAACAAGGTCAAGGGCAGGGGTGCACCGGCTACGGCCGTCCACGTGCGAGACATCGTCAAGCAAATCTATGGGTTTGCCATCCTGCACGGCGAGAAGGTGGCCAATCCAGCCGACGACGTGGGGCCGTCGTCGATCGCGACCTTCGTGCCGAAAGACCGCGCCTTGTCGCCCGTCGAAATCCGACTGATGCACCATCAACTGGAAACGGTGGCGTCGTACCCGACCATCCGCCTGGCCCTGCGGCTCATCCTGCTCACCCTGGTGCGCAAGGGTGAACTGATCCATGCCACCTGGAACGAGATCGACTTCGAGAACGCGCTCTGGACCATCCCCAAGGAGCGCATGAAAGGTTCCAAGGCGCACAACGTCTATCTGTCGCAGCAGGCGCTCGACATCATGGTCGCGCTGCGCACCTGCGCTGGCGGTTCCAGGTTCGTGCTGCCTTCGCGCTACGAGCCCGACAAGTGCATGTCCAATGCGACCCTCAACCGTGTGACGCAACTGGTGGCCGCGCGAGCGAAGGAGAAGGGCCTGCCATTGGATGGCTTCACCGTGCACGACCTGCGTCGTACCGGTTCGACCATCCTGAACGAACTGGGCTTCAACAGCGACTGGATTGAGAAGTGCCTGGCCCACGAGGACGGGCGCTCGTCGCGCGGCGTCTACAACAAGGCCGAGTACGCCGAGCAGCGCCGGCACATGCTGCAAGAGTGGGCGGACATGATCGACGCCTGGGTGGCAGGCAAATCCCACACGCCGACCTTGCTGCCTCCGTCGATGAAGGTCATCACGACGCAAGCATTGCTTTGACCGGACGGCGCTTGCGCTGCCGCACGTCGGGGGAGGGCGCACGCTTCATCTGTGCTGTGTCTGAGACCTGGCGGCGCGCCTCGATCCAGGCCTCGACCTCCGCGAGATCCCACACCACGCAGCGCGAGGTCAGGTTAAATCGGCGCGGAAACTCCCCTCGACGCTCCATGTCGTAGATCGTGGTGCCGGAGAGCGGCACCATCTTGTGCAGTTCCGTCCGCCGGATCGTGCGCCGAAAGGACAGGGCGCTTGAGCCCTCCAATTGGGCTCGCTGCTCGGGGCTCTGCAGGTCTTCGACGTGCCCGCGGTGAAGGGCCCTGACCGCGGCTGACTCTTCGCCTTTTCTCATGATCGACTCCCTCGATGCCACAGCGTCACGGAAGACCGGTCACGCTGAGGGCACTGCAAACGTTGATGCCCTCATCGTGCAGGAGCCGACATCTATCAAGAACCTGCTGCAGCGTGTCCGGGCGTAGCTTGGGGCGAGGACCGCTTGCGCGCAACTCTGCTGAAAGCGCGATCGCGCGCCATGAAAGCCTCCAGCATGTGCGGGACGAGGGAAGCCGCGTCAACCGGCTCGCCGTAGGTCTGCGCATGCTGAGCCGCATAGCGGTCGAGCATGGCCTTGAGGTAGGCAGGCATGGTGACGGTAAGCTTCACCGTCGTCGCCTTTGGCAATGGGCCAAGGCGGAGCTTGGCTGCGCTCACTGCGACGCTCCCCGCTGGAAGAACAGCGGCTGATACGGCCGCAGCACGAGGTCCTTGCTCACCATCACCCGCATCGGAAAGCCCGGCCGGATGGTCAGCGTCGGCTGGATGCTCATGTTGCGCTTCGTGATCTCCTGCCCGACTTGGTTCACTGTCTCTTGGGCGCTCTCGCGCCCGGCAACGACGATTCGGTTGCCATCGGTGCGGCTTTCCGGCGCTGCCAGCTCCGCGCCTATACCCAGCAGAGTAGACAGCGCAGCGCCGGCCAGGATGCGGTCCCAATGCCAATCGACGCCATCCTCGAGCCCGGCGTAGCCGGCAGGGTCGATGCCGGGCAGACGATCCAATGCTACGGACGACGTGTCCGGCAGGATCAGCCGCGTCCACACCAGCAGCACGCGACGCTGACCGAAGGCTACCTGGCTGTCATAACGGCCGATCAGGCGCGAGCCTTGCGGAATCAGCAGATGGCGGCCCGTGGCGGTGTCGTAGACCGCCTCGGACACGTTGGCGATGACTTGCCCGGGCAGGTCGGAGTTGATGCCGGTCACCAGTGCCGCAGGAATGATGGTGCCTGCCATCACCTGGTAGGGCGATGCCGGCAACTGCAAGCTCCCGGGATTGCGCGTGGATGTGTCGCCTGCCTTCGCGATGAACGCCTCCTTCTGATCCTGCCGGTTCTGTACAGCCGTCGGATCCGAGGGCTGCGCTGCGGTGGCAATGTTCCCCATCGGGTTGAACGGCTGATTGCCTGAAGCGAGCGCCGAAGGGTCAGCAGCGGCCTGTGCGGTGCCCGGCTTCGGCCCAGTGTTGCTGCCGCCGCTTCGAAAAAACACAGAAGACCGTGCAGCCTCTTCGGCCGCCAGACGCTCGGCCTGCGCCGGATCCACGCCACCGCCTGGCGGGCGCATCTCCATCGGCTGCTGCGCCTTGACGATGGCCGGCCCCAGGTCGCCGGGCAGTGGCTCGCCCAGTACGGGCGGCGCCTGCTTCAAGGTCGACGGAAGCCCGGCATAGTCCTTGGGCAACTTGTCCAAATTCTCGGCGCGCGAGACGCGATCGACGTTGAACAGTTCGGTGGCCGGATTGCGCTCGCGCTTGTTCGACTGCAGCGACCAGAGGGTGCCACCAAGTACGGCGGCGGCGAGGGTGCCGGCACCGACCGCCAGCATGCGGCGGTTCAGGCGCGTGACGGGACGCGGCGAAGCGCGCAAGGCCAAGGATTCGGGCGCGACCTTCTGGGCTGCGGCTCGCGCCGCATCGGGCATGTCGGACGTGCCCATGCTCAGTTCCTCCGTGCGGTGCCCGCACTGGCACCATCCGTGCGCTCAATGCGTACCACCTGCGCCTTGTCGCCGCCCAGCCGCAGCTCGGCCGCGCCGAATAGCCGGTCCACCACGTAGTACGGCGAGCGGAATCGGTAGTTCACAAGTTGCCCATCACCCTGCGGCCCAATCACGAACAGCGGCGGCAACTCGCCCTGCGCGATTCCGCTGGGGAACTGGATGTAGACGCGCTCACCGTCATCGAAGGCGCGCAGCGGCTTCCAGGGTGGGCTGTCACCGCTGACGGCATAGCGAAATCTGATCTGCTCCAGCGTCATGCCGGTTTCCACCGGCGCGCCGGACTGAGCCAGTTGCGCCTGCTTCTGCAGGGCGAGCATCCGGTCTTTCGGATAGTCCCAGGACACGGAAGCCATCCAGGCCTGCGGCGTCGACGAGAGTTCGAGCAGGTAGGTGCGACGGTTTGTCGTCACCACCAGGTTGGTCTTCAAACCGATGCGCGTGGGTTTCACCAAGATGTTCACGCGCAGCGTTGCACCTGCGCCGCTGGCCGTATCGCCAACGATCCAACGTACCGTATCGCCGGCCGAGACCGTCACCAGTTCCTCGCCCTGCTGCAGGGCGACAACAGTGACGCGTCCCGGGCTGGTGTAGACCTGATACAGCGCGCCATCCGCGTAGGGCCAGACCTGGATGGCATTGACGTAGCCTTCGCGCGTGGGCGCGATGCGGGCCTCCGCGTTGGCACGCGAAACGCGGAGCTTTTCGTCCACGGGTTCGGGCACCAGCTTCACGTCGGACTCGCTCGGCAGTGCTTTCAACTGCTCGGGCAACGGCAGAGGCTTGGGTACCTCAACTACTTCGATGGGCTTCGGCGGTTCCGGCAACTGCTGCGCGGCAACGGCAACCGGCTCGTTGAGTGAGATCGTCGGCGGGGGTTTGCCCTGCATGGCGCAGCCAGCGAGGACCAGCAGGATCAACGGCAGTATGGACTTACGGGGATGAGTATTCATGGCTTTGCTCCTTTCGTCGTTTCGGTCGCATCAAGTTCACGGCTCCAGGACAGCCCGTTGACGTAGATGCCCAGTGGGTTCTTGCGCAGCCGCTGCTCGGTGCGCGGCGGCTGCAGCACGACGGCCAGCACGGCCGTCCAGCGCTCCATGCCGGAGGGCGAGCCGTTCGCGAAGCTGCGCTCGATCCAGCGCACCTGGAAAGACGTGTCGCTGGCCCGCACAACGCTCGTCACCTCCACGGCCACCGAGCTTTGCCCGATGCGCGAGAACGGATCGTTCGCTCGCGCGTAGTCGTTCAAGGTGGCTGCTCCACGGTCCGTCGTGTACTCGTAGGCCTCGAGCCAGTTCTGCCGCACCACAATCGGGTCTATGGACAGCGAACGCACGTCGGTGACGAAGCGCGCAAGATGATGTGCGATCTGCGCGTCGTTGGGCTTGTAGGGCGTGGCCGCCTCGCCCACCGCACGCACTTGGCCAGCGTTGTCCACCTCGACGACGAAGGGCGTCACGATGGATTGAGCCGAGCGCCACAGGAGGCCGCCGGCCATCAGCAGCGCGAGCGACAAGCAACCGAAGGCGATCAGCCGCCAGTTCTTGGCCTGCACGCGCGCGCTGCCGATGCGCTGATCCCAGACCTGCGCGGCGGCCTGGTAGGGGGTGACGGGCTCGGGCGTTGCCGAGTACCGCACCTGGGGTCGTTTGAATCTCATCTGGATCTCCTAAGAATTCGAGTCATCGCGCAGGCTCGGACTGGCACCACTTCCGCCGGCATCGCCCGAACGCAACGTGTGCGCGGCCGTCGTGGCCGCGTGCGTCATCTGCTGTTTGCGGCGCATCTGCTTGGCCCACGCGGGCTCAGCCGCTGGCGCATGGGCTGCAGACACATCGGCCGCGGGCTTGGCTGCGGCGGGCGCAGCCGCATCGGCAACGAAGCTCGCCACCCCGTCTTTGACCGTCCTGGCGCCGGATGCGACGCGCTGGCTCACGGCACTGGTGCCGCTGCGCGCGACGTTGGCGAGGCCCGCACCGGCCGCGCGCATGCCGCCAGCGCCCGATGCGGCGGCGCCTGCCTGGTAGGCCGATTTCGCCCCGCTGGCCATGGCCGTCGCAGACCGCGCGGCGCTCGCGCCGCCGCCAATAACCGCTCTCGCAGCACCCGGCGCCATCCGGGCCCCAGCGGCCACCGCAGAACCCGCACCTGCCACAGCAGCACCGCCGGCCACTGCCAATCCAGCGGCACCCAGCGCCGTCCCCGCTGCCGCACCCGCTCCGAGTTGCGGCGCACCAGACACCAGCCCGGTGGCAATGCCCGGCCCGAAGATGCCCAGCCCCAGCATCGCCAGCGCGGCCAGCATGATGACCAGCGCATGGTCGATGGACGGCTCGGTACCGGGAGGCACAGTGAACTCGGCGAACAGGCCCGTGCCGATACCAACGATCACGGCCAGCACCAGCACCTTGATGCCCGAGGACACCACGTTGCCCAGCACCCGTTCGGCCAGAAAGGCGGTCTTGTTCCAGAGCGCGAACGGCACCAGCACGAAGCCCGCGAGCGTGGTCAGCTTGAACTCGATCAGCGTCACGAAGAGCTGCACCGCGAGCACGAAGAAGCTCACGATCAGCACCAGCCACGCCAGGAACAGTACGGTGATGACGTCCAGGTTGGCAAACACCTCCGGGAAGCCTGTCAGATCGCTGATCTGCCGCATGATCGGCGCCCCGGCTTCCACGCCCACGCGCGCCAATCGACCCGGCTGCAGCAACTGGCCCTGGGTCATTGACGAACCGGACGCCACCAGTCCCAGTCCGGCGAACGACCGGAAAACGATCCCCGACAGGCTGTTGAAGTTGTTCAGAATGAAGGCGAAAGCGCCGACGTACAACACCTTCTTGATCAGTTTGCCGATCACGTCGTCGCCGCTGCCGCCGCTGGCATTGCTCATCGCCCAGAAGAGACCTGCCAGCGTCATGTCGATTGCGACCAGTGTGGCGGTCAGAAATCCCACCTCGCCGTCCAGCAGGCCGAAACCCGAGTCGATGTAGCGCGAAAAGACGTCCAGGAAGCGGTCGATGACCGACAGGTCGTTCATCTGTCAGTCCTTCGGCGCAGATGGAGGCGCAGGAGACGGCGCTGCGGGCGCCGATGCCGTCGGCGGCGAGGATGGGAGCGAAGAGGGCGGCGTGTACTTCGGCCCGTCGCTGCCGAAGAAGCGCTGGCGCGTCGCCTCAGCCACCGCGTTGCACTGCGCATCACCGACCTTGGCGTGGTCAGCCTTGCATTGCGCGCGCAGCTCTTGCAGGCGCTCGGGATTGGCCACCAGCGACTCGACGGACTCGATGGGCGCAGGCTTGCCGCAAGCGACCAGCAGCAGGGCTGCGACAGCGGCCGGGATCGTGCATAGGAGCTGTTTCATGCTCGGCTTCCCTCAGTTGCTGTAGAAGTTGACCGTGTAGGGCGTGTACGCCGTGCCGTCGCCCTGGAAGCGCCGACGCACTTCGCGTGCGCGCTCCTGCACCGCGACCTGCCGCGCCTGCTCCAGCGCCGTCGCACGGTCCTGCGTGATCTGGAGTTGCTGCGCTTGCATGGCTTGGCGCGACTGCAAGGCCAATAGCTGGTTCGTCGCCTGCATCGCCTGCAAGGCGCCAGTGGCCGATTGGCTGCGGTTCACCAAGTCGCTCAAGGTCCTCTCGTCGGATGTGAAGTTCTGCACCGCTTGCGACTGCACCTTTGCCGCGGTGCGCAGAGCTTCGAGGGAGTTGGCCCAGCGCTTGCGCGCGTCGGTCGCCATCTGCGTGCCGGAGATCGCCGCCGAGTACGACTGGGGATACAGCCTCCGAAAATCCATGTCCATCTGCGCAACGTTGAAGGCTAGACCCTGGCCCTGTTGGATTAATTGGTTCGTTGCAGAGAGGGCGGCGCGCAGCTCACCCAGCGCGCTGAAGTTCAAGCTCGTCAAGTTGCGGGCCTGGTTCGCCAGCATTTGCGCCTCGTTCTGCAACTGACGGATCTGGTTGTTGATCTGTTCCAGCGTGCGCGCGGCGGTCAATACGTTCTGGGAAAAGTTCGAGGGATCGAAAACGATCTTTTGCGCGTGCAGGGAAGGGGCGAGAGCTATAAGCGAAGCCGCTGCTGCGGCAAGAAGGTGCTTCTTCATGGCGAGTTCTCCTGAGGTGACGAAGGAATGGAGGGAAACGATGGGATGAGGTCTGCGGCCCAACCGACCCCGTTATGACGCAGCCAAGCCGCTGCGAAGTCGGGGGCGGCGGCGGCAGTGGATACGGCGTCGATGGCCCGCTGGTCTTCGGGCGTGGACGCACCGGCAAACGCGAGCGCCACCGGCCCCAGTCCAAGGTCGAAGACGCGGTTGCCCAGCCGCGACTGGTAGTAGTAATCCCGCTTGGGCTGTGCGGTCGCGACAATCTCGATCTGCCGGGTGTTAAGCCCGAAGCCCTCATAGATCACGCGAATCTGCGGCTCGGTCGCCTGCGGGTTCGGTAGAAAAATGCGGCTCGCGCAACTCTCCACGATGGCCGGCGCGATGGTCGAATCCTTGATGTCCGCGAGCGACTGCGTGGCGAAGATCACCGAGACGTTCTTCTTGCGTAGCGTCTTGAGCCACTGTCTGATGCGCGAGGCGAACACGGGGTCATCGAGGAACAGCCATGCCTCATCCAGGATCAGCAGCGTCGGTGCTCCATCGAAGCGCTCGTCGAAGCGGGCAAACAGATAGCCGAGCACCGCCAGCACGGCGGCCTTGCTGTGCATCAGCTCTTCCATCTCGAAGCCCTGAACAGTTGCAGTACCGAGCCGGTCCGTATCGGCATCGAGCAGCTTGCCGTGCGCGCCGCCCAGAACGTAGGGCTGCAGGGCTTGGCGCAGGGCGTTGGACTGCAGTAACACCGACAGGCCGGTCATGGTCCGCTGTTCAACGGGCGCGCTGGTCAGGCTGTTGAGTGCGGACCAGACGGCGTCTTTCTCTGGCGGGCCGACGGCGATGCCTTCCTGAATCAAACGCCCCTCGATCCACTCGGCCGCCCAGGTGCGGTAGCCGTGCTGGTGGATGCGGGCCAGCGGCTGGAAAGCAATGGCTCCATCAGCGCCTAGGTCGTAGTGCTCGCCGCCGAGCCCCATGATCGTGGCCCGCATCGACCGGCCCATGTCGAAGGCAAAGATGCGAGATCCCGGGTAGCGGCGGAATTGCATCGCCAGCGTCGCGAGCAGCACCGACTTGCCCATGCCGGTCGGTCCCACGATCAGCGTGTGGCCCACGTCGCCGATGTGCGTGACCAGCCGGAACGGTGTGGCTCCGTCGGTGCGGGTGACGATCAACGGCGGGCCATCAAGGTGCGCATTGCGCTCCGGACCAGCCCACACGGCCGATACCGGCATCATGTGCGCAAGATTCAGCGTCGAGACAATTGGCTGTCGCACGTTCGCATAGGCGTGGCCCGGCACGGACGACAGCCAGGCATCGACCGCGTTCAAGGTTTCGGGGATGGTGACGAAGCCGCGGCCCTGGATGGCCCGCTCGACGGAACGCAGCTTTTCGTCGGCCGCCGTAGCGTCGGCGTCGAGCACCGCCACGGTCGCCGTGACGTAGCCGAAAGCCACCTGATCGCTGCCGAGCTCCTGCAGCGCAGCGTCCGCATCGGTGGCCTTGTTCGATGCGTCGGAGTCCACCAACGGGCTCTCCTGCTGGAAGATGGTCTCGCGCAGCAACGCGACGATGTTCTTGCGCTTGGCGAACCATTGGCGGCGCAATCGCTTCAACTCCGTCTCGGACTCAGACTTGTCGAGGCAGAGGAAGCGTGTGCTCCAGCGGTAGGCAAAGCCCAGGCGGTTCAGGTCATCCAACAGCCCCGGCCAAGTCGAGGTCGGGAAGCCGCGGACCGACAGCACCCGCAGGTGCTGATTGCCCAGCATCGGCGCCAGACCGCCCACCAGCGGTTGATTGGCCAATAGCGCATCCAGGTGCATGGCGACCTCGGGCACGGCCACCGTATGCCGGCGCGTGGATACGCAGCCGTGCAGGTAGGTCAGGGTCTGCGCGTCGTCGAGCCACGAGATCTCCGGCATCACGCCTTCAAGCAGGCCGAAGAAGCGTTCGGTCTCCGACACGAAGGCTTCAAGCCGCTCACGCCAATCAACCCCTTCCGTGCGGTTGTTCTCGTAGAGAAGGCGGGCTGCGCGCGCCGTCGATTCCTCGGGCGGCAGGTACAGCAGCGTCAGGTGGTAGCTGCTCTCGAAGTGGCTGGTGTCTTCCTCGAAAGCAGAGCGGCGTTCTTCCTCGACCAGCCAGGACAGGGGTTCGGGGAAGGACGACTCGGGGTAGTTGGCCGCTTCGCGCCGTTCGGCGTCGACGAATAGCGCCCAGCCGGAGCCCAGCCGCCGCAGCGCATTGTTGAGGCGCGCCGACGTGGCGATCAGTTCGCCCTGCGTCGCGCTGTCCAGATCCGGCCCCCGGAACCGCGCGGTGCGCTGGAACGAGCCATCCTTGTTGAGCACGACACCAGGCGCGACCAGTCCGGCCCACGGGAGCCAGTCGGCCAGCAACGCGGGGCGCTTGCGGTATTCGGTGAGATTCAACATCGCGACCTCATACGTCCAGCAACTGCCGGTGCTTGATGTTTCGCGAGAAGACCTGCATGAACTGCGGGTCGAGACGTGCGCCCCAAACGGCGAGCGAATGTCCGATGACCCATAGCCCGAGGCCGGGTAGCCAGAGCTGTAGGCCCAAGCCGACCGCGGCGGCCAGTGTGCCGTTGGCAATCGCAAAGGTGCGCGGCGCACCGCCCAGTAGGATCGGCTCGGTCAAGGACCGGTGCAGCGGCACCTCGAAGCCGACCAGACTTCCGGTGGCGGTGTTCATGCCAGCACCGCCCCGCCCGTGAAGCTGAAGAAGGTCAGGAAGAAGCTGGATGCCGCGAAGGCAATCGACAGGCCGAACACGATCTGAATCAGCTTGCGGAAGCCGCCGCTGGTGTCGCCGAAGGCGAGCGCGAGGCCCGTTGCGATGATGACGATCACCGCGATGATCCGCGCCACCGGCCCCTGGATGGATTCGAGCACCGATTGCAGAGGCGCTTCCCAGGGCATGTTCGAGCCGGCCGCGTGCGCCGGCAGCGCCACGGCCAGAAGCAGCGCCGCTAGGGCGGCGAAATGCAAAAGCGGTTTTACGGCAATACGTGAAGTCGTCATGAAGGCTCTCCGTTGGTGGAAGGGTTGGTTGGGGGAAGGGGTGGAAAGGAAGACACCAGCTCGGTGCTGAGCTGGTAGTCATGGCTGTCGTGGCCGATGACGCGTGCAATCTCGCGCACGCTGCGCACTCGGCCGCGACCGGCGAGGAAGACGATGACGTTGACGGCCTCGGCGATCAGAGCGCGCGGGAGGGTCACCGACACCTCCTGCACCAGTTGTTCCAGCCGCGTGAGGGCGCCGTGCGCCGAGCCGGCATGCACGGTTGCGATGCCTCCGGGATGCCCGGTACCCCAGGCCTTGAGCAGGTCCAGTGCTTCGGAGCCGCGCACCTCGCCGACGACAATGCGGTCCGGCCGCAGCCGCAGCGTGGCGCGCACCAGGTCGGCCATGGTGCTGACGCCCGGTTCGGTACGCATGCCCACATGGTCATCGCTGCGGCACTGCAGCTCCACCGTGTCTTCAAGGATCAGCACACGGTCACGCGTCTCGGCGATTTCGTCGAGCAAGGCATTGGCGAGCGTCGTCTTGCCGGTGCTGGTGCCTCCCGCAACGACGATGTTCAGGCGCTCGCGTACCGCGCGTCGCAGGAACGCCGCCTGCTCTTCGGTCATCACGCCGTCGGCCACGTAGTGGGCGAGCGTCATGATGCGCAGCGCTCGCTTACGGATCGCAAAGGACGGCGCACGCACGACAGGCGGCAACACGCCCAGGAAACGTTCCCCGGTCTCGGGCAACTCGGCCGACAGGATCGGCGCGCCCGCATGCACCTCGGTGCGAACGTGCGCGGCCACCAGCCGGATGATCCGTTCGGCCACGGCCGGCGGCAGCGCCGTGCCGGTGGCTTCGCGGCCCGTGCCCAGTCGGTCCACCCAGAGCGAACCGTCCGGGTTTAGCAACACTTCGACGATCTCGGGATCCTCCAAAGCTGCCGCGATCTCCGGCCCCATGGCCGTGCGCAACATGCGGACGCGCCGCTCCAGCGAGGTGTCCACGGCGTTCGGCTCAGGTAGCTTCACGATGAACCTCCTGGGGGTCGGTGCCTGACCCCGCCTGGGCACCGGCTTGCATCGGTTCAGCAGCTTCGGCGGGTCCGATGTCTTCATGGACTTCGCGCACCAGGCTGCGTCCGCGCTGGATGTGGCGCGCGAGCTGTTCGATGAACTGCGCATAGCGGGCGCGACCCTGTGCGCGCGCCGCCTCCTGCTGACCCTCCGGCACAGGGATCGAAACCGTGAGGAAATAGCGGACGTAGAGGGCTGTCGTCTCGATCAGCACGTTCTGGTCACGTTCCAGCCGGTCGAATTGCCGCGAGAGCCGGTCCAATCGCTTGGCGATGGCCGCCTCGCGCTGGTCCTCTCCGTCAGGCGAAAGGAAAGACGCCAAAGCGGCGGCGACCACGGCCGATTTAGACACACCCTTGTGCGCCGCAACCTGGTCCAGGCGTTTCGCATGGTCCGGCTCGATGAAGATGTTTAAGCGGGCGCGGGTCATAGCGCGATCCCGTCGTCAGGGTCCAGTGCGGCCAGGCGCGCAGTGCGCATCAGTTGCCGGTCCACATCCTGCGGCCGGAGCGGTGCGTCGTCTTCGTCATCGAGCACCAGCAGGCCGTCGGCGTCTGGAAGCGATGGTGCATCGGCAGCGAGATCCAGCTCGGGCTTGAGCTGATGGCCACCCTCGTCGGCCAGGCCGCTGACATCTTCGGCTGATGAAGGCATCCGCGCTGCTAGCGGTGACAGGCCACTCCAGTCGTCAGGCCGTGTCGCAGGTCGGTCCGTAAAGACGCTCTCGGTCAGTATCGGCGCAGGCAGGACGCGCAGGGTGAAGTTCCGGTCCTGGTAGTACCGCAGCTTCTTTGCTTTGATCGGCGGATGGCCGGAGACCATGACCACCGCGTCGTCCGGCGGCAACTGCATCACCTCGCCGGGCGTGAGCAACGGCCTTGCCGTTTCCTGGCGCGAGACCATCAGATGCCCGAGCCACGGCGCGAGCCGATGGCCCGCGTAATTGCGCTGCGCGCGTAACTCGGTGGCTGTGCCGAGCGCCTCCGAGATGCGCTTGGCCGTGCGCTCGTCGTTCGTCGCGAACGCGATGCGCACGTGGCAGTTGTCCAGAATCGAATGGTTTTGGCCATAGGCCTTGTCGATCTGATTGAGCGACTGCGCGATCAGGAAAGCACGCAGGCCGTAGCCGGCCATGAAGGCGAGGGCGCTCTCGAAGAAGTCCAGCCGGCCCAGCGCCGGGAACTCGTCGAGCATCAGCAGAAGTTTGTGCTTGCGCGCGATGCCGTCCGAGCCGTCTAGCGACTCGGTCAGGCGCCGTCCGACCTGGTTGAGGATCAATCGGACCAGCGGCTTGGTGCGGCTGATGTCCGAGGGCGGAACGACCAGGTAAAGCGAGACGGGGTGCGCCGCTGAGATCAGGTCGGCGATACGCCAGTCGCATCGCGAGGTGACTTCGGCCACCGTGGGGTCGCGGTACAGACCCAGGAAGCTCATGGCGGTGGACAGCACGCCTGATCGTTCGTTGTCGCTCTTGTTGAGAACTTCGCGTGCTGCGGAGGCGACGACGGGATGGACCTCTTCACCCAAATGCCCGGTGGTCATCATCCGGTGCAGCGTCACCTCGAACGGGCACGCCGGATCAGACAGGAAGTTCGCCACACCGCGCAGTGTCTTGTCTTCGACAGCGTAGAGCACATGGAGGATTGCGCCGACGAGCAAGGCGTGGCTGGTCTTCTCCCAGTGATTGCGCCGCTCCAGCGCACCTTCGGGATCGACCAGGATGTCGGCGATGTTCTGCACATCGCGCACTTCATGCATGCCGCGCCGCACCTCGAGCAGTGGGTTGTATGCGGCCGACTTCGCGTCGGTCGGGTTGAACAGCAGGCAGTGCGAGAAGCGCGAGCGCCATCCTGCAGTGAGATTCCAGTTCTCGCCTTTGATGTCGTGGATCACGGCCGAGCCCGGCCACGACAGCAGCGTTGGCACGACCAAGCCCACGCCCTTGCCGGAGCGCGTCGGGGCAAAGGCCATGACGTGCTCCGGACCTTCGTGGCGCAGGTAGTCGGCGTCCTTATGCGCGGTCTTTCCCAGGAAGACGCCGGCAGGCCGGGTCAGGCCAGCTTCGGCAATCTCTTCACGCTCGGCCCATCGAGCGGAGCCGTAGGTCGTGACCTGCTTGGCCAACCGTGAGCGCCAGACGGCCATGCCGATGGCCGCGCCCGTGGCGAGCATCCCGCTCGACGCGGCAATGATCCCGCCGCGCTCGAACACATGAGGTGCGTAGGCATCGAAGAAGTACCACCACTCGAAAAGCTTCCACGGCTCGTAGACCGGCAGGCCCGAAACGTTGACCCACGGCGGCCCGAGCCGGGCCTGGTGGCCCAGCGCATGCGCCGTCCACTGCGTGCCCGCCCAGACGCCGCCAAGGGTGACACCCAGCACCACAACAATCTGTCCGAACAAAATGCCTGTCGCACCCCGAGTCGGCATGAGCAACCCCTCCTTCGCGTCTTGGTTCCAGCGCGCATGTGCCGCATTGGCACCGCTTGCCTGAGTCTGGACTCGAGTCGCCAATCCGCACACCCATGGGCGCGCAATGGGGCGGGTTGTGGCGTAAGCTGGCGGAAGGAGCTGGCCTCGAACGACAAAGTTGCGCTTTCAATGCGGTTAACTCGTCAGCGCATGGCAGCATCGAGGCAAAGGCGCAAGCTGTCCAGCGCCGATGACGCCCTACGGCGCGTCACACAAGCGATGGCTGTAACGACTAATGCAAAGTTTTAGTGTGCGCAACGAAACGTTGCAGCGCCTCTGGCAAGCCGAAGCGCTGGTGCTTGTGCAGCACGAATGTGGTAATGCGCTCGTCCTCGTCCAGCGGCACAGCCACCACGTCGTTGCGGTGTAGCGTGGCGGCGTGACCAGCGTCCCCCAGGCCCACGCCCATTCCGGCGGCGATGCGAATCATGTAGCCGGTCAGCGTGCTAGCTTCTCCCGCGAGGGTGAGTGTCACTGTATGACGCTGCACGATGGCCCGCAACTGCTGTCGAAGACCCGGCTGTCGATCAGCATGCCATGACAGCAAGGGGAAGGCGAGCACGTCAGCAATAGAAAGCACGGACTGCGATGCCAGTTCGTGCCCGGCGGGCACCAGTGCCATGGCTGGATAGCTCCATGCAGGCTGCTGCACAATCGCGTCGTTATTCGGCAGACCGAACGAGAAGCCTCCATCGAGCTCTTCGCGCTGCAATGCGTCTGCCAGTTCCGAAGCGCGCATTTCAGTCAGTTCCAATGGGATCTCCGGGGCCGTCTCCCGCCAGCGGATAAAGCATTCAGAGAGTTTGGGCTGTGCGATGCCATCGGCGATGCCGATACGCAACGGAGCACGGAAGCGTGCATCCGTTTCTCGGACGGCCCGGTGCGCACGCTCAACACGGATGAAGACCTTTCGTGCCTCCTTGAGCAATCGCAGGCCGGCTGGTGTCAGGTGCAGCTTGCGAGAAGCGCGAACAAATAACTGTGCACCGAGTTGATCTTCCAGGTCGCGAATGGTTCGAGAGACGGGAGTTTGATCGATGTGCACCCGTTCGGCGGCGCGACGAAAGCTTAATTCCTCGGCAACAGCGATGAAGTAGCGTAGATGCCGCAGCTCAATCATCACAGCCCCGCCGCATATTTCCGGTCTGGATGCTGGCCAGCACCGCTAAGACAGAGGCTGAGATCAATGGGAAGGCGAAAAATACGCAGCGGTTGTTCCGCGACATGGCATCTCCTTACCCACCGACACGTTCTGGTCATTCGAGAATCATTCAGCCCCAGTCCGAATCTGACTAGCCAAGCGTTTTTCGATCGTGAATTTCAGCAACGCCGCACTTCGAAAGATGCCATGCGCGAACTTGCCATATGGCAAAGTGATGAACAGCGCCATCACCACCCCTAAATGGATGGCCAGCAAGAGACCCATCAATGAGGTATCGCGCAATGCCAGCAATGCGAGACCGGTGGCGCTCGTTAGAAAAAGGAGCGCGATGAACCCGCGATCCATCGGCTTCTGAGCCTGGTCTCCATGCGCCGGATCACGGCGGAGATTAAGCCACAGCAGGCCGATGGGCCCTATCAGTAGGCCTATGCCACCGGCCGTGCCCAGTAGCACCGGTAGGCTGTTCAGCGCGTAGGGCGCGTGCAAGTCAAAAAAGTAGTGGTAGAGCGTCGCCACGCTGGTCGACGCAAAGCACAGCATGAAGCCGTAGAAGGTGAAGTGGTGGAAGCGCCTACGCCATAGTGTGAAGCGGTCGTCCTCGTTGTTGCACCCCTCGCCATGGCCGCCGCCTAAGTACTTCAGTCGCAGCACATCGTGCAATGCCTCTGCGCTGGCCGCGGCGCGCACGCCTTGCACTTCGGGGCGTGGATAGCTGCCGGTAGGAGAAACGTCGCGCCAAAAACGCTGCGATCCCATGCCTAGTGCCAACACAATAAACAGAGAAACCGCGCCGAAAACCGCCGCTAGAAAGTTGTGCGGAAAGATCGCATAGAAGTTGCCCGCCAGCGGCTCGTGGAGCAGCGAGCCCGACATCCACATTGCAAGCACCAGAAACAATGCTAGCCCGCCGGCCAGCGCAAGCGCCACCGTGAGCCCAGCCTTGCGGTAAAGCGCGCCCATGACCGAGGGCCAGGCGTAGTCGTGATAAGTTTGCAAGCGAACCTCAGCCATGGCGCGCGGCACGTTCACCGCGAATTCATGCGGTGGCGCGTATTGGCAGGCATGCAGGCAAGCACCGCAGTTGTGGCACAGGTTGGCCAGGTAGTGCGTGTCAGCCTTGCCGAACTCGAGCCTGCGCGTCATGGCAGGGAAGACGGCGCAAAAGCCTTCGCAATAGCGGCAGGCATTGCAGATCTGCAGGATACGCGCGACTTCGCCTTCCGCGGCGCTTAGCGGCAGGACTGGGTGGATCGGGATGACGCGCGATGGGGAGACGCCGGTGCCGTCTGCGTCGGCACGCGCTTGCGCTACAAGGTCAGTAAGCTGCTGCAAGGACGGCCTCCGAAGAAACGTGAGGAGTGTTCAGTGCGGCGCTCGCGGCGCGAGCACCGGCGATGCGGCCGAAAGCGGTGCCGATGCTCATGCCCACGCCGGCGGTATAGCCTTTTCCCAGCACGTTGCCGGCCATCATTTCGCCTGCTACAAAAAGATTAGGGCTCGGCAGGCCGTTGAAGCGCACCGCCGCAGTCTCATCGACTTTCAGCCCGAGGTATGTGAAGGTAATTCCCGGACGTACCGGGTATGCAGTGAAGGGTGCGGTGCTGAGTGGCCGCGCCCAGTGCGTCTTCGCGGGCGTCACGCCTTCGGTATGGCAGTCGTCCAGTGTGGTGTGGTCGAAGCGCCCAACGCGGCAGGCAGCGTTGTAGGCTTCCACGGTTCGTATGAAAGTTGCTTCGTCGAGGCCGATTTTCCTGGCCAGCTCCCCCAGCGTGTTCGCTTGCGTACCGCTAAATACTGGCGGCATAAAGCGACCGGCTGCTTTTTGATCAATGATCGACCAGGCTATCTGCCCTGGCTGCTGCGCCACCAGTCGCCCCCAGATTGCATACCGCTTAGGCCAGAAATCCTCGCCTTCGTCATAGAAGCGCTCCGCCTCACGGTTGACCACCACGCCCAGCGAGACGCAATCGATGCGCGTGCAGATGCCGCCGTCGTAGAGCGGTGCGCGCGCATCGATGGCCACCATGTGGCCCTGAGACGGGTCACCAATGCGGTCAGCACCGGCATCGAGCATGGATTTCAGCAACACACCCTGATTGAAGCGCGTGCCACGGATGAGAAAATTGTCGGCCGGCCACTCGCCGCGCTCGTTCTGGCCCCAAGCCTCGCGCAGCCACGCACGGTTCGATTCGAAGCCACCGGCTGCCATCACGCAGCTCCTGGCCTCAATGCGTTCTCCTTTCTCGGTCCGTGCGGCTACGAAGCGTTCGCCGTCAAGCTCGACAGACACCACCGGCGTGTCATAGCGAATTTTCACGCCCAACTTCTCCGCACTGCGGAAATAGGCGTTGATCAGAGCCTTGCCGCCGCCCATAAAGAAGGCGTTAGTGCGTGCGACATGCAGCGCGCCCGACAGCGGGGGCTGGAAGTGAACACCATGACGACGCATCCAGTCGCGGCAGTTCGACGATGCACGAATCGTCAGGCGCGCTAGATGTTCGTCGGTCAACCCCCCGGTGACCTTGAGTAGGTCTTGCCAGTACTCTTCTTCAGGATATGCGTCGATCAGCACGTCCTGCGGTCCATCGTGCATGCACCGCAAGTTGCGGGTGTGCTGCGAGTTACCGCCGCGCCAAGCACGCGGTGATGCCTCCAGCAACATCACGGTCGCACCTGCTTCGCGAGCGCAGATCGCCGCACACAAGGCCGCATTTCCACCACCAATAACCAGAACATCAAACATAACGCGACTCTAAAGACCATCATTGGTGTTGACCAGAGCATCTGGCTGATAGGGCCATCAGAGATCGAGATCGCTTACTTCTACGGCAGGAATAAGCTGGGCGCCACGCCACCCGCCAGATTCGACTAGCTTGTGAACGCAGTCGGTCAGCACGATCCGCGTGGCGTGAGCGGCTGGTGAAAGCTCGTCATCCGATAACGCGCACAAGATATTGTCACGATGCACTTGCGCATTGGAGATCTCGGCAAACGTAAAGCGGCTCGTCAAATTTTGATAGCGCCCCATTGCCGACCACGGCTGAATCGTGGCACCGAGGCCTGCTTCAACCGCATCCATCAAAAGCGCTAGACCATCGATTTCTGCAACGACTAGGGGTGTGACTCGCGCGCGACCAAAGGCCGCCTGCAGGACGCTGCGCAAGCCGTGCAATCCACTAGGCAGCAACAACGGGACCTGCGAGAGTGAAGACAATCGCACAGTTTCCAGCATCGGGTCGATAAAAGGCCGCTGGATCGGCTGCACGAAGAAAAGTCTTTCTTGCAGCAGCGGATATATCTGTAAGCGTCTGGCGGCGGCGGCGGCGGTGTCGAACAGAACGGCAAGGTCCAGCTGTCGTGCGTTAAGCATTTCGGTCAGATGGCCGGACAGGCTCTCTACAACCTGCAATTGCACATCCGCATAGCGTTGGCGCATTGCCGTCAAAAGCGCAAGACCCAGAACAGAGGAGGTTGTGGGGGCGAGACCGACCCTGACACTGCCAGAAATCCGTGATTGTTGCGCCACCCGCTTCGCCTGCTCAGCATGCCTCAGCACCAATTGCGCCTCACGGTAAAACGCAACACCTGCTTCCGTTGGACGCACTCCCCTCGGGCTTCTGTGCAACAACCGTGTGGCAAGTTCTCCTTCAAGTCGACTGATCTGTTGAGACAGGGCAGACTGCACTAGATTCAGCTCTTGCGCTGCACGGCTCATGCTGCCGCGCTCAACGATGCGCACAAAGTAGCGCATTTGTCTCAGCTCCATGGATCACCATAATCAGTGCTGTGTGGATCTGCATGATGTCATGGACTACCGCTTGTAGCCCCATCGTGCGCGCATTACGTGCAATGCATCGCGGTTGAAGAACCAGCGCGATGACCCCAGCGCCTAAAATTTTTTAGCGCCAAATTGCGCGAAGCGGAGCATCGTCAGGAAATTTCTCATCTTTTTCATGTCACGCCTACGACGGACTGTCTGTGGACGCAGCGGATCGGATTAGATCTTCAACGAGCGCGAGTGCCAGTGCAGCGCTTTGGGAACGTTGGGCCAAAGGCGGAAGAGTTATTCGCTTCACCCAGAGTTCAGGTTTTGGCTATACAGGACCGCGTTGGCACGGTGGTAAACCCACGCAGCTCTGACGCCACTGCGCAGTTGGCACAGATCATCGTGACGTGCAATCAGTGACTCAAGCTGCGCTTGTGAGTACGGTGACGGTCGATGGAGCCCGCATGCAAGCGCGCCTGCTTCTGGAACGCGCAAACGGGACCACTGGCCCGCTTGCAGACGACGTTCTGGTCGATAGTGGCGTACTAGTCGTACTCGATGTGATTTGCAACGCTGGCGGAGTCAGCGTCAGCTATTTCGGAGGTGAAGGATTGATCGTCTTTTATTTGGGACCAGGGCCAAATCCTGCGAGCGCATCTCAATGGTGCGCAAAGACCTGGTTTCTATCCAAGAATGTGTACAGGAAAAGGCGCCCGTCGTCTTGCCGTGATGCTCGTAAGGCCGCCCTTAAGATGGACAACGCACTATGAGCAGCTCCGATTCTGCCTGGCCCCGAATTGCGCGACGTCCGGTGCCTGGGTCACTTATTGACGAGCTCAGAATGATCTTTGGAGCGCGCCTCTCGACTGCTCTCTCTGTGCGAGAGCAACACGGTCGGGATGAGTCGCCGTTCGAGGTGGCTGGGCCCGATGCCGTGGTTTTCTGCGAGGAAACTGAAGATGTCGTCGCCGCTTTGGGCTTGGCCGCAAAGCACCTCGTGCCGGTAATTCCATTCGGCGCCGGTACTTCGCTAGAAGGCCATTTGCTCGCGGTACAGGGAGGCATAAGCCTGGACCTGTCGCGCATGAGCCGCATTCTGCGGATCGATGCAGACGACCTGACGGCTACCGTGCAGCCTGGGGTCACGCGCGAGCAGTTGAACGCTGAGATCCGGCACACGGGGCTATTCTTCCCCGTGGATCCTGGTGCTAATGCGTCGCTGGGTGGCATGTGCGCCACCAGGGCCTCGGGAACTAACGCGGTGCGGTACGGAACGATGCGAGAAAACGTGCTGGCGCTGGAAGTGGTCACTGCAGCAGCGGAAGTCATTCGCACCGGCACGCGCGCTCGCAAGAGTAGTGCAGGCTACGACCTAACGCGATTATTCATTGGCAGCGAAGGTACACTTGGAGTGATTACAGAGGTCACCGTCCGTTTGTATCCGGTACCAGAAGCGTCATCAGTGGCTGTATGCAATTTCCGTAGCGTCTCCCAGGCTGTGGCTGTAACCATTGCCACCGTCCAGATCGGCATTCCGATCGCGCGGGTGGAATTGCTGGACGCCCATGCAGTACGCGCCGTCAACAAGTACGCCCACCTACAGCTGCTGGAAACACCGATGCTCTTCATTGAGTTCCAAGGCAGCGAACAAGAAGTTGCAGCGCAGGCTAGGACCGTACAGCAGATCGCATCGGACAACGGCGGAGAGGATTTTCAATGGGCCGTTACCCAAGAAGAACGCACGAGACTTTGGACGGCGCGACATCACGCGTATTTTGCGGGCATGGCGGCCTACCCGGGTTGTCGCACTGTCACAACCGACGCTTGCGTCCCAATCTCCCGTTTGTCCGAAGCTATCGCTGACTCGGTGAGTGATGCCGACAGCTCAGGTTTGCCCTATTACATCGTCGGCCATGTAGGTGACGGCAACTACCACGTATCCTATCTCGTTGATCCAGGCATCCCCAAGCAGCGCGCCCTAGCAGAAGCGATGAGTCGGCGTGTTGTTGAATGCGCGATGCTCCTCGAGGGAACGTGCACGGGCGAACACGGCATCGGTCTGCACAAGCAAGATTTTCTTGCTATGGAGGCGGGTCCTGGGGGGCTCCAGATGATGCGGACGATTAAGCGTGCTCTAGACCCCGACAACATACTTAATCCGGGCAAGATATTTAGCCTCTGAAGGCGTCAGAATCAAGCATCACCTTGCTGGAATTTTCTCCCCAGAAGTGAGCAGGCGCGCGGTGAGAATGGTGCGGAACATCGCGGGGAATACTCATAACTGTATGCCGCCATCGCGCCCAAGCCCTATGAGGACTTCGGGCAACAATTGGTGGGAGAAACCTGGTGGCTCACGCTTTGACCAGCCCCACCTGCCCGGACCGATGCCGTGACCACCAGACCTTCTTCTGCACCCAGCCTGCGCCAGCTATTCCCGCACGACGATCTGGAGCGACTGACCGTGCTCGTCCAGTCGGCGTACGCCTCGCACGCCGCCAAGGGCCTGCGCTACTGGGCCACCCACCAGACGGTGGAGAACACGGCCAAGCGCCTGGCCTCGGGCCTGGCACTGGTCATGGAAATCGATGGGGACTATGCGGCCACGGCGACCTTGCGTGCGCCGCAGCCGGAATCGAAGGTAGCGTTGTACCGCGACAGCACGGTGTGGTCCATCACGCAGTTCTGCGTGGCGCCCCGCTTCAAGGGCCAGGGCCTGGGGAAGTTGCTGCACGGGGAGCTGGTGCGGAGGGCGCGCAATGCGGGGGCCGCCTCCCTGGCACTGGACACGGCCCAACCGGCCTATGCATTGATTGCGATGTACGAATCCTGGGGCTACCGCGTGGTCGGCGAATGCGACTGGAGGCCGCTCACCAACTACACCAGCGTGCTCATGTCGCGCCCGGTCGGCACTGCAGCTACTTGAGTCGCTACCCCATGCTCGAATAGTTCTTACCACTCACCCACTTCACGCACGCGCCGAGCCAAGTCGAACTCTTCTTCCTCGAAATTGGTCGCCATATCGGCACGCAGCGCGCTGAGGGCAGCGGCGGGGCTCTGCGCAGCCATGCGTGGTGTAGAAGATGCAGCAAAGCGGCCGAACACATGGCTGGCCGGCGTGCTGGGAAGGGAGGCGGTCAATGGCAGTGCGAACATGGCGAGTCCTTGGGTGCGTTTCCGAACAGCTGGGATTGCCTGCGGCAGTTGGTGACTGTGCAGAGCCACATAACGCAGCAAGGTCTGCTCCCATGTCTTCACGTCTGTTGAATCGGTGAGTCTTCAGACCGTCCGTTATGCGGCTGTTGAGCCGCTCCACCATGCCGTTGGTTCTGGGGGTCCTGGGTTTTTGTCAGCCGGTGCTCAAAGCGTAACTCCTGACACAGTTGGTCTAACTCATGGTTGCCACTGGATTCGCGTTTCTTGTTGGCAAACAGGCGGTCCGTAAATTCCTTACAGTTGTCGGTCACCAGTTTGTCAATCCCGATTGGACAACGCCCACGAGTGCCGCGCTCTCGCTCCGATTGAACTTGCCGAGTTCGGGAAGCTCTGCGATCAAGGGCGCGTTGGCCGCTGTCGCCCCGACAGCATCACCGTCAGGAGCTGGCGCATGCGCGTGTCCTGCGCCGCCAGCGCATGCTGCTACGCATCGGCCGGCGGGCGGATGAGGCTGGCGAGATCGTCACGGAGCACCAGCACATCGGCGAGGATGTGCGCAGCGATACGGTCGGGCCTGGTCAGTCGTCCCATGCACTTCGCGAAGTCGCGCGCTTGACGCGGATTGAACACCGCCACTGGCATTCCAACAGCTTGCAGCGCGCCCGCCCATGCCGCTTCGTAGCTGCGATGGCCTCCATCACCACTAGTGCCGCGTTCATCGGCTTTAACGCAGCGGCCAACGCCGAGTGAGCCTCGGCCCCGCTGTCCAATCGCTCGGCATCAGGCTTGCCGCCCAGCACCGAGGCATCCATGTGCGCCTTGGCGACGTTGATGCGCACTAATACCACTGAGGTAGCAGAAATGGTCTTCCGATCCCCTGCTTGTAGACGCGCTCTTGGACGAGCCGGCACGCGAGACCGTTCGGGCTTCAGGAATACCAGCACAGCGACAGTGCGCGACGTATTCAGTCACGGGCTTCAAAGCCTTGAAGTGCATACCACGCTGTACGTACCGGTCTGGCCGCTTCATCGACGTTCAAACTCTACGCTCTGTCTGGTCTGGACTGAAAACTACAAGGGAAGTAATGCGAATAAAGCACAAATTCGGTGCGATATCGCCCGCGAAACATGCAGCGCTGCCCCGGTTTGGGGCGCTCCGAAGCAATCGGAAATTCAGTTCTCCAAACACGAATTAACGCTATTCATCCAAGAAGCGCCATATGTCTACGACATGACACGATGGGTTGCGATTCACCCCACTTTACTAAAAAGGTACTGAAATGACGAAGACGTTTGGACCTATGTTTCGATTTGGTTTTGGAATTTTTGCCGCAGTGCTCTGTAGTGCCGTCATCGCACAAGAGCAATTGAAGATCGGCGCTATCGGCCCGCTTTCCGGAGGCGGAACTGCATGGGGAATTGCGATTCAGCGCGGAAGCCAACTCGCCATCGACGAAGCCATGAAGGCAGGCGGCGTGAAAGTCGGCGGCAAAACGTACGAGCCAAAACTGGTCATGTATGACGACGCCTATACAGCCGCGGGCGGCCGCGCTGCCGCTGAGCGCTTGGTAAATGCCGACGGCATCAAGTTCATCTTGGGCCCTTTCGGCTCGGGTTCGGTGCTCGGCGCGTTGGCCGTGACTAACAAGGCTCCTGCGCTCCTGCTGTCCAACGGATTCGCGCCGACGATCCTAAAAAATGCTGATAAGGCTCCCTACAACTTCCGCATCACGCTGAGTAACGTTGAGTTCGCGCCCGAGATGGTGAAGTGGATGCGGGCCCAGAAGCCCGAACTGAAGAAGGCCGGCATCATTCATCCGAACGATGCTACTGGTCAGACTGTGGTGCCGACCCTTATGGCTGCCTACAAGGCCCAGGGGTTCGAAGTGTGGACCGAAGGCTACGAGCGGGGCAGCAAAGAATTCGCGCCGTTGATCGCTCGCATGATCGCCCAAGGTGTGGACCTGATGGACCTGAACAGCAATGCCCCGGGGGAAGCCGGCCTCCTTGTGAAGCAAGCGCGTGAAGCCGGGTACGACAAAGTGATTTGGCAGGTCGGCGGGCCGTCGGTTGAGGAGATCGTGAATGTGGCGGGGCGATACGCCGACGGTTTCATCTCCTACAACATCATCGATTTCGAGGAAGCAAACGCTGCGCCTTTGGTGAAGGCGTATCGCGAGAAGTACGGTTCGGGTGTGATGGACGGTTACGTGCCAATTTTCTACAACGCGACCAAGGTTCTGCTGGAAGCCATCCGCCGGGCCGGTTCGACAACTGACGTACAAAAGGTGCGCGATTCCCTCGAGAAGCTCGACGGGTACGACGCCGGGATCTACGGACCGGTGGTGTGGGGCGGCATGGCCGAATACGGTGTCAACCATCAACTGCTTACGAAGTTCTGGATCACTGAAGTCAAAAACGGAAAATTGGTAACGCGCGCAGCAATCTCTCCTGCGAAGCGCTGACTCCCGGTCATCTATGTTCACTCTTCCAATCTTCTATCAGGTTCTCGTCAACGGGCTGACGCTGAGTTCTATCTACGTGCTGATCGCGCTTGGCTTTACGCTGCTGTTCGGGATCATGAAAGTAGTTAACTTCGCGCATGGTGCGTTCGCGATGCTGGGCGGTTACGCGCTGCTCTACGCCTTCGACAAATTCAAGCTCCCGTTCGTGGTGGCGATCGTGCTCGCTCCGCTGGCGGTCGCTTTAGCTGCGCTCGTACTTGAGAGGCTGGTTTTCCGGCACTTCTATCAGCGGATGCTGCAGAGCATGATTGGGCTGCTCGGGCTTGATCTGGCGATCGTTTACACCGCCGTCTTGATTTGGGATTCGCACGAACGCTCCATTGCTCCGGCGCTCGAAGGCGTCATCAAATATGAAATGCTGATGGTCCCTGCCAACCGACTCATGATCGTGGTGGTTGCGGCGGTCACCCTTGCTGTGTTCTGGTGGTTCATGGCGAAAACGAAGCATGGGCTTTCAATGCGCGCGGCATCGCAGGATCTCGAGATCGCACAAACCCAGGGTGTGAACGTGCGAACGATCTATGTACTGGCGTTCTTCATCGCGATTTTCATGAGTGCCCTGGCCGGCGCGCTCTGGGCACAAACCTATGTGCTGTCTCCGTTCATGGGTTCGCGGCCGGTGATGGTTTCTTTCATCGTCGTCATCTTGGGCGGCATGGGAAGTATCCCGGGTGCGGCGCTAGGGGGGCTCTTACTCGGCTTCGGTGAGAGCATCCTGTCGACTTTCTGGGGTGCAGCGGTTTCGCAGTTCGTCTCGTTCGGCGTCGTTATCACGTTGCTGGTCTTCCGCCCTTGGGGCCTGCTTGGCAAGCCGGAGTAAGTGATGAATAAGGTGTGGTTTCCAAGCTCCTCGACGGCGCGCATAGCGACAGTGCTCGTACTTGCATGCGCGGTCATCTGGCCGCTGCTTTTCACCAGCCGATTTGGCCTCTCGCTGGGGGTTCTTGTCGGCCTCAACATGATCGGAGCGGTAAGCCTGCATCTGATCATCCGCACGGGACATATCTCCCTAGGCCATGCGGCGTTCATGGGCGTCGGCGGGTATGCCTGCGTGCTCTTTGCAATGAAGACCGGCCTGCCGGCGTGGATCGGCCTCGCCGTGGGGATGGTGGCCCCCGCGATTTTGGCGATGATCGTCGGCCCAATTGTGTTGCGGCTGACCGGCAAGTACTTCGTACTTGTTACGTTCCTACTGGGCGAGATCGTGCGGCTCGTTTTCGTGGAGTGGATCAGCGTGACCGGGGGGGCAAACGGCATCCTAGAGGTGCCGGCGCTTCATCCAAAACTGGACTCGGCGTTCGCCATGTACTACGTGATTCTGGCATTCGCCGTCGTCTGCGTTGGGTTCAGCGCCGCGTTGTTGCGTTCGGAGTACGGCCGCATCATTGATTCGGTGCGAGAAGCGCCAAATATCTCGGAGGCTGCTGGCATTCCGGTACTCGCAGTGAAAGTGCGCGTATTCGTGATCGCATGCGCGATGGCCGGCCTGCAAGGCGGTCTGTTGGCGTTGTACTTGAAGTACATCGACCCAAACACCTACGCGATACAGGTGTCGCTCAACTTGGTTGTGATGAACATCATTGGCGGTATGTACAACATTGTCGGCCCGTTGATTGGCGCAGTGTTTCTGGTTGCCCTGCCCGAATTGCTGCGAGGCTTTGTCGAGATTCAGCAGATCATCTTCGGCGTGGTACTCATCGTGGTGATGGCTTCATTCCCCGGCGGCATGGTGGAGATCTATGACCGCGTGGGACGGGCATGGGCGCGGCGCCGCTTGCGCGCCGCCGAGTCGGGGAAGGAGAAGTTGGCATGAGTACCCTGCTTGAGGTGAACAACCTATCTCGGCACTTTGGCGGCCTGAAAGCGCTCGACGGCTTGTCGCTCAACGTCAGTGCTGGCGAAATCGTCGGGCTGATCGGCCCGAACGGCGCGGGAAAGACAACCGCGGTCAATGTGATGTCAGGAACGATGGCACCCAGCGGTGGAAAGGTGCTTTTCGCCGGAGAGGACGTGACGTCTTACCGAGCGCACGAGCGCAGCCGGCGCGGGTTGGTGCGCACGTTTCAGCACACCTCGTTGTATTTCGGACGAACCGTGCGGGAGAACGCGCAGCGCGCCACCTACCTACAACGCTATCCCGGAATCGTGCGCAGCCTGTTCCCGTCGCGCGACACTCTCATGCAGATCGAGCAGGCTGACCTTAGAGCGGACCAACTTCTCAGCATGTTTGACCTTGGGCACGTGGCTGACTTCAAGTGCGAGGATCTGTCTTACGGATTCCAGAAGATTTTGGGCATCGTGCTGGCGCTCGCGGCGCGGCCCAAAGTCGTGTTGCTCGACGAACCAGTGGCCGGGCTCAGCGCAGCGGAAACGGACCGTGTGCGCGACGTCATCCGAAAGGTACGAGACGGCGGGACGGGCGTCATGGTGATTGAACACAACATGCGCTTCATCGCGGGTTTGTGCGATCACGTCGTCGTGATGGCTGCAGGCCAATTCCTTGCGCATGGCACCCCCAAGGAAGTGTTGAGCGACTCCAAGGTGATCGAAGCGTATCTAGGTAGGAGTCAAGACGATGTTGAAAATTGAGAACCTAGAAGTCAGGTATGGCCAGATCAAAGGGACCGACCGACTATCGTTCTCCGTGAACGAAGGGCGCACCCTCGCATTGGTCGGCAGCAACGGCGCGGGCAAGAGCAGCACGCTCAAGGCCATTGTCGGACTAATTCGGGATTGGAGTGGCGGCATCACCTGGTGCGGTGTTGATCTGCGCAAGGTCAAACCGGAGGATATTGTTCGGCAGGGCATTGGCTATTCGCCCGAAGGCCGCCGGGTGTTCTCAGCCCTGACCGTCCGCGAGAACCTCGAAATGGGGGCGCTCTCGCAGCCGAGAGGCGACTTGTCGAAACGGCTGGAGCAGGTCTACAGCTACTTTCCCCGTCTTAAGGAGCGCAGCTCCCAGGCGGCGGGCAGCCTCTCTGGGGGCGAGCAGCAGATGTTGGCGATCGGCCGCGCGTTAATGAGCCGCCCTCGCGTCATCCTGCTGGACGAACCCTCCTTGGGTGTCGCCCCTGTCATTGTGGAACGGATCGGTGAAGTCTTGAGGACCGTCCAGCAGGCTGAGGGACTAACCGTCGTTCTTGCGGAACAGAACGCAAATTGGGCGATGCGACTGGCGCACGACGCAGTGATCCTTGAACTTGGTCAAAAAATCATGGAAGGGTCCGCCCGCGAGCTGATGAAGGACGAACGCGTCCGCCGTGCTTACCTAGGAATTTAATACGAACTATGAGTCAAGAAAACAAAATCAAGGTCCACGTGGCCATCTCGCGCGCTTTGCTCGATGCGGGGGTCGATCAGCTGTTCGGCCTGGTAGGGGATGCCAACATGTATGTTGTTGACAGCTATCTGCGCGACGGTCGCGGTCGCTATGTCGCCGCCGTACACGAGGCGGGAGCAGTGCTCATGGCACTGGGGTACGCTCAATTGTTAGGTCGGGTCGGGGTAGCCACTGTCACGCAAGGCCCGGGACTTACCAACTGTTTGACAGCTTTGGTAGAGGGCGTCAAGTGCGCACTGCCGGTGTTGCTCATCGCCGGCGACACTGCGGTCGAAGACCGCAACCACTTCCAAAGCGTCAACCAGCGTGAGTTTGTGCACGCCACGGGTGCCGGGTTCGAGCAGTTGAGGAGCCCTCAGACCGTTGTACAGGACGTCGCCCGAGCACTTTACCGCGCCGTCGTCGAAAAGCGACCCGTGGTACTCAACATGCCTGCCGACTATCAGTGGATGGAGACCGTTTACGAGAAGCCGTCACTGCGGATCCCGGAGACGCGCAGTGCCATCGCATCTAGCGACGACATGGACATCGCCATCGGCATGATTGCCTCTGCGAAACGCCCAGTCGTAATCGCCGGTCGCGGCGCCATCGATCCGGAAGCCAGCCGATCGGTGAAGGAATTCGCTCAGCGAATCGAGGCGCCCGTTGCCACCACGCTGCGCGGCAAGGGGTTGTTCGCCGGTGATTCGTTCGACCTTGGAATCTGCGGAACCCTCAGCTCCGAGGTCGCCGTTGAGGTCATAGGCGCGAGCGACTGCCTGATCGCATTCGGTGCCAGCCTCAACAAGTACACAGCGGGCCTCGGGGGACTCACGCAGAACAAGCGCATCATCCAGATTAACCCATCAGCCACCGAACTGGGCAAGTTGATCGACATTGATATCGGGCTGGCAGGTGATCCCGGACTAACTGCACAAGCCATGACGAAATGGCTCGATGAAGCGGAGATTCCAGGATCGGGATACCGTTCCGATCACTTGCGCGAGAAGCTTGCAGGCTTCTCCCGGCCGACTCGCATGCCTCGCAAGCCGAGAGAAGGCACGATCGACATGATCGAGGCGATGCAGGGATTGAACACGTCTTTTCCGAAGGATCGCGTGTGCGTGATGGACGGGGGTCGGTTTAATCACGGTGCGTGGTCTGAGATCGATGTGTTGCACCCCAGGGATTTCGTTCATACGATCGCTTACGGCGCGATCGGACTTGGCCTAGGCGAGGCCGTGGGCGCCGCTGTCGCTGCCAACGGACGACCGACATTGTGCATTGTCGGGGATGGCGGTCTGATGTTGAGCGGCCTCGGAGAACTGAGCGTGGCGGTTCGAGAGAAACTCGACTTGGTGGTCGTGGTCTGCAACGACGGAAGCTACGGTGCAGAGCACGTTCATTTCCGCAACCGCGACATGGATCCTGCCGTGTCGCTATTCGTCTGGCCCGATTTCGTGCCGATGGCGCAGGCGTTGGGCGCGGGCGGCGCGACGGTTCGCAACGGTGCTGACCTGGTGGCGGCGTTCGCCGCGATGTCGTCGGCTGATCGGGTGGGGCCTTTTCTGATCGACATCAAGTTGGATCCGGATTGCATGCCATCTTGAAGAAGCCTCCAAGCGACCTTGACTAATCGCCTGCAGCTGCACAGCGTCGCCAATGACGATGGGCAACTCTCCAAGAGATAACACTCGAGCGATATCGAGTGGCATTCTCAATACTTCGGGGAACAGCCCCTAGGAGCCAGAATGACAAGAATCGGATTCGACATCGGTGGAACCTTTACAGACTTCGCGCTCGAGAGGCCGGGTCGACCACTAATCTTCCACAAGGTTTCGAGCACGCCCGGCAATCCCGCTGAGGCTGTGAGTCGCGGGATCAAAGAGCTGATCGCATTGGCCAGTGCCGTACCAGCGGAAGTCGAAGGCGTGCTTCACGCCACCACTGTCGCGACCAACGCCATCCTCGAGAGAAAAGGTGCACGGACCGCCCTGATAACGACGGCCGGCTTTCGGGACATCGTCTTGTTGGGACGGCAAAAGCGTTATGACGTCTTCGACCTCCATCTCAAGAAGTCTCAGCCATTGGTGCAGCGCCGCGATATTTTCGAGATCGCTGAGCGGCTGCTGCACGACGGCACGGTTGTCACCCCACTAGTCGATGCCGGTATCGACCAAATCATCGAGAAACTCAAGGACGGCGGCTATGCTAGCGTGGCCGTGTGTTTTCTCCATTCGTTCGTCAATCCAGAGCACGAACAAAGGGTGTGCGCGCGAATTCGCCAGCAAGTGCCCGGTATTGCTGTGACCGCCTCGAGTGACGTTTCGCCACGCTATCGTGAGTACGAACGAACGAGCACGACGGTCGCGAACGCTTACGTGCAGCCGCCCGTGCGGCGCTACGTTGATCAATTGCAGGCCGTGCTGAAGCAAGCCGGTCTTGACTGCGGGCTCTCGATCATGCAATCGAACGGCGGGTTGGTCTCTCCCGAAATGGCGCGCAACTATCCGGTCCGAATTGTCGAGTCCGGGCCCGCTGCAGGCGTGCTGATGTGTGCCGAGGTTGGCAAGGAATTGGGCCTCGATCAGATTCTCACATTCGATATGGGTGGCACGACTGCCAAGCTCGGGGCGATCGACCATGGTCGCCCGTCGATCAGTCCTACCTTCGAAGTCGACATGGTTCGCTTCCTTAAGGGCAGCGGCCTGCCATTGAACATATCGTCGATCGAATTGCTGGAGATCGGAGCAGGGGGCGGCAGCATTGCCAGTCTCGAGATGGGCCTTATAAAAATCGGCCCACACAGCGCGGGCTCAGATCCCGGACCTATGTGCTATGGGCGCGGCGGCGAGCTGCCGACCGTGACGGACGCGAACGTGGTGCTTGGCTATCTGGATCCGGCGAATTTCAACGGCGGCGCCATCCAACTGGACGCAGCGGCGTCGGAGCGTGGCATACGCGAGACCATCGCCGACCCGCTGGGCATCTCCGCAGGCCGAGCGGCGTGGGGTGTGTACGCCATGGTGAGCAGCAACATGGAGCGTGCGTTGCGCATCGTCTCCATCGAGCGCGGCCGCGACCCCAGAGACTACGCGATGATCGCGTTCGGTGGTGCGGGTCCCGTCCATGCCGCGCGACTAGCGCGACAGGTCGGAGTCCGGCGCGTCGTCATCCCGCACGGCGCTGGTGTTGGCTCCGCCGTGGGTCTGCTAAGAGCGCGTCCGAAGGTCGATGCCTCGGTCACGCGGATCATTGAAGTCGGCCCCGCCCATGCGGAATCGATCACGGCAGTGTTCGCCGAGTTGCGCAACAAGGTAGTGGCGGAACTCGAGCAGATGGGTGCGCGCGCCGATGAGCTGATCTGGACCAGCGCCGTCCACATGCGCTATCGCGGGCAAGGCCACGATCTGCGGGTCGAACTGGAGCAGGATTCAACACAGGACGGCTTTCTGGCATATCTGGTCGATCGATTCCAGGAAGCCTACAAGCGCAACTTCGGCTATTCCGAAGTCACGGCCGCCACCGAGGCCACCGAGTGGTATCTGGCCGCCGAATGGGAGGACGGCAATCACGAAGGAGCCGGCGTGCCCGCCCTCATGGGCGAGCAGAAAACCAGGGTCCGGAAAACGCGGATGGCCTATTTCCCGGAAGCCGATGACTACAGCGAAGTGCAGGTCGTCGACCGTGGTTCTTTGAGTGCAGGAGAGCGGGTCGTTGGCCCCGCGATCATCGAGGAGCGCGAGGCTACTACGGTCATCTTGAAGGGCGATGTGGCAAGCATTGGCCATGGTGGCCACCTGATCATCGACATTGCAGGGGAGTGAGTATGAGCCGTCAAATCGACCCGATTTCCGTTTCCGTGGTCTGGAACTCCCTGTTGTCGGTGACCGACGAGATGGGCAGTACCATCCGTCGTACTGCCTACTCGGAAGCCGTGCGCGAAGGGGATGATTTCTCGACCGGACTGTTCGACCGCCGCGGTCGGCTGATTGCGCAGGGCAACTATTCGCCCGGTCACCTCGGTGCCATGCCATACCTCATGGAGCACGTCTTGCGGCGCTTCGCGGCGGAGACCTTTGAGCCCGGAGATTCCATTGTGGTGAACGACCCATATATGGGTTCGGGTCATCTTCCCGACATCTTCTTCGTCACTCCTGCCTTCTTCGGCAATACCCTGGTTGGGTTCACTGTGAACGTGGCGCACCACGTGGACGTGGGGGGTGCAGGACCTGGCTCTCAAGTGGTCCACGGTGTGACCGACGCTTACCAAGAAGGCATCCGGATACTGCCTGTCAAGCTGGTGCGCCGCGGCGAATTCGAGCCGGACCTCTTGCAAATGATTCTGGGCAATGTGCGCATACCGATCAAGGTCGAAGGAGACTTGCGTGCCCAACGCAACGCTAATTTCGTGGGTGTCGAACGCTTCGTGCGGCTCTACGAGTCGATGGGGGAGCACGTCGTCGAAGAGTGCATCGACGAAATCCTTCTGCGTTCCTGCGCGCGCATGAAAGAGTTGATGGGTGTGATTCCGGACGGCGACTACGCGTTCGAAGATAGGATTGACGATTACGGTCCTGACACCGGACCGGTGACATTTGCTGTTGATCTGACGGTGCGTGATGGCGCGATCACGGTGGACTATTCCCGCAGCAGCGACCAGGTTGCGGCCGGCATTAACTCGTACATCAACTACACGCGGGCCTATGCTGGCTTTGCGGTACGGTCCATTGCGGGAGCGCTGTTGCCGCAAAACGCTGGCACCATCGATGCGATCAAAGTCGTGGCGCGAGAGGGATGCTTTTTCAACCCCAAGCATCCGGCGCCAAGTGGCGGCCGCGCAGCAATCCAAGTGCGGATGTTTGAGGTGGTCGCGGGTGCTCTAGCCAAGGCACTTCCTCTGCGAACTATGGCGGCGTTCTCGCATTGGTCCAACCCTAACATCGGGGGCATCGATGACAGTGGTCGCCCGTTTGTCATGTACGACTTGGTGCTGGGCGGCTATGGTGCGCGGGCAGATACCGACGGGACCGAGGCGTTGTCGCCGGTGTTCAACTGCTCCAACATTCCGGTTGAAGTGCATGAGATGAACAATCCCGTACTGATTCGTAAGGTGGAGTTCGTTGCGGACTCGGGCGGAGCCGGAAAATTTCGCGGCGGCAGCGCAGTGCGTAAAGAAATCGAACTGCTTTGCGCGGAGGCGACCGTTTCGCTGCTTGGTGACCGTCACATCTTTCAACCCTTCGGTTTGGAGGGCGGCAAACCCGGAAAACTCGCGACGACGCGCGTCGTCAGCGGTGAGCAGGAACGCACAGTCTCATCCAAGGAAGTGATCACGATCAAGCGCGGCGATGTACTGTGTCTGCAACTTAACGGTGCTGGTGGCTACGGCAATCCCGCCGATCGGACGCGCGCTGCTGTCGAGAGCGACATCAAAGACGGCTTCGTGAGCTTAGAGGCAGCCCGCGGCGACTATGGATTCATGTGATGCAGCACGATCAACCCCATCTTCATCACGCCGCACACGCGTTTTTGCGGTCAGCGGCGACTTCGGACCGCCAGTATCAAGCGATCGATGAGCAGCTTTCAACAAGCCTGTCTCGCACATACCTTCCGGCTTCCGCGCATGAGGGTCTCGACCCCTGCGGCCAAGACGCGGAATTTGATCTCACCCACATTGCAGTGCTTGGCTACAACTGAAACCGGCCACTAGCAACGCTTCACAACACTCAAAACCGAAAGATGGTCTGACCATGACTCAAGCAGTTCTTTCCAAGCCGCACGCCGACCCAATGGGCGAACATCTGGTGCCCGGCTCCAATATTTCTAACCCTGTGATGATCGAGGGGTGTGCTTGCGAAGTAACGGATTCCGAAGGCCGCACGTACCTTGATCTGGAGGCCGGGCCCGGTGTCGTCTCAGTGGGTCATTGTCACCCGCGTGTGGTTTCTGCCATCCGGGAACAGGCCGGCAAGCTGCTGCAGGGGCCTGGCCGTTACTACAGTACTCTGACCTCTGGCCTCGCGGGGCGAATCGCGGCGCTTTCGGACAACCGGCTAAGCCGCGTGTTTTTCGCGAACAGCGGCGCCGAGGCCAATGAGGGTGCGATTAAGCTGTCGTTCAAGCACGCGACCAAGACCCATCGCCAAGGCTACGGCGTGATCGCCCTAGAGCATGGTTTCCACGGCCGGCTGTCGCTCCCTCTGAGCCTGACGGGCAACGCTGCGCGCAAGAAGGGTTTCGGACCTTATTCGGCCTTCCCGGGTATCGTTCACGCTCCCGCCCCTTACTTCTATCGAAGTGGCGCGAAGAACGAACTGGACTTCGGCGCTGCCTGCGCCCGCAGTCTCGAAGACGCGATCAAAACTCGCGCCGCCGGTGAAATCGTAACGATGATCGCCGAACCGATCATTTGCGTGGGCGGGGTGTTCATCCCTCCCGCGAACTATTGGCCGGAAGTGCAAGAGTTCTGCCGAAAGCATCGCATCACGCTGATTTTTGACGAAGTGTTCAGTGGCTGGGGCCGGACTGGCCGCATGTTCGCGCACGAACATTGGGATCTCGAGCCCGATGCAGTGACTTTCGCCAAGGCGATCGGAGGAGGCGTGCCGTTGGGCGGCTTCATGGCGACCGAGACCTTGGGCACCGCGTTTGACGAAGGTGATCACTTCACTACGTTCGGATCTAACAACCAGATCGGTATGGCCGCTGGACACGCTGTGCTGGACATCTTGGCCGAAGAGCGGTTAGCCGATCAAGCTGCCGAGATGGGTAAGCGCTTCGTCGCCGGTTTGAAGCAACTTGCAATCACCCACAAGGCGATTGGTGATGTGCGAGGACTCGGACTCATGATTGGGGTCGAATTCGTGAAGGACCGTGAGACGAAGGAGCCGCATCCGGCCCTGACGGCGTACGTGCAAAAAACGCTTCGCGCGCGTGGTGTTTTGGTTTCGACCACTGGGGTCCACGGGTGCGTGTTGCGGCTCACCCCACCGCTGGTCATCACGGCCGACCAGATCGATCATGCGATTGCCGAGATCGATGCGGTACTGCATGGAGCTGCGAATGTCTGACAAACACTACCTCAGTCAGCTCGTCGTCGGCGGCGAGCGCGTGGATGGCGGCGAGTTCGAGACACTGCGCGAGAAGTTTGCAGGTAAGGCCTTCGGCAAGATGGCAGTCGCGTCGCCCGAGCAGATAGATCTTGCGGTCTACGGTGCGCAGAAGGCGTTCGAGAGAAATCGTCTGGAGCCGGTCGAGCGGTTCGAGGTCCTCACGCGCGCTGCGAGCCTGGTCTCGGAGTGGAGCGAAGAGTTTTACGAACTGATCATCAACGAGACCGGTTTCACGCGTGTTGACGCCGAGAACGAGGTCCGGCGCTGTGTGCAGACGCTCCAGTTGTCAGCTGAAGAGGCTAAACGCTTGTCAGGCCAAATGGTCCCGATGGATGCGACGCGGGGCCTCCTCACGCGATTGGGCTTTACTGTGTTGGTGCCGCGCGGCGTTGTGTGCGCGATCACCCCATACAACTCTCCCCTTAACACCGTGGCGCACAAGATTGGTCCCGCGCTGGCAGGCGGCAACTCAGTGGTACTCAAGCCCTCCGAGTTCACCCCACTGACCGCTTCGTTGCTTTGCCAGGCGTTTTATGATGCAGGATTGCCGGCTGGCCTGTTGTCGCTGCTGCATGGGCCTGGCAAGACGACCGGACGCGCTCTGTTGGCAGATCCCCGTATTGCTTACTACACCTTCACGGGCAGCACGCGAGTAGGCAAGGAGATTCAACAGGCCGCTGGTCTGCGTGGAACGCAGCTCGAACTCGGATCCATCGCCAGCACGATTATCTGTCATGACGCCGACCTTGAAGTCGCCGTGTCCAAACTCATGAGTGCTTGCTTTCGCAAAGCAGGACAAGTCTGTACGTCGGTGCAGCGCGTGCTGGTCGACCGGTCCATCTACGCCCAATTCGTAGAGAAACTTGTCGCCAGCGCTGCCAAGATCCCCTTCGGTGATCCGTTGAATTCGCACACCGTGGTCGGACCGATGATCACGCTCGATCACGCGCAACGTGCAGAGCGGTGGATCACCGAGGCGGTCGAGGCGGGCGCTCGCGTGCTGCTCGGTGGAACGCGGGAGGGCTCAGTTGTCGCGCCAACCATATTGGAGAACGTGAGCGCCGACATGAAGGTGGTCTGCGAGGAAATTTTCGCGCCAGTGGTGTCCATCATGCCGTTCGTTTCGCTCGACGAAGCTGTACGTCAGGCCAATGGGACGCCGTTTGGTCTCGCCGTGGGCCTTTTCACTCGTGATATTTCCACCGCGCTTCGCACAGCGAAGCTACTTGATTTCGGTGGCATTCATATTAATGAGACATCGAGTTCGCGCGTCGATGTGATGCCGTTCGGGGGAGTCAAGGACAGCGGCTTCGGTCGGGAAGGTCCACGTTACGCTGTACGCGAAATGATGGAAGAGCGGCTGGTGACGATTTCCTACTGACCGGTCCATGAACCTTCGCCTGAACACTGCTGAACAGGCCTTCTGTTCGATGGTTCGAGCCAAGTTGCACCTTGCCGTCGGCTCTGAGGTTATGGAGCGGGTCCGCTGCGGCTTGTCGCTTGAGCCGCAAGAGATCCGAGCGTCGCACTTGGCATTGCATGCGCTTGGCTGGGCCGTACCGCACTGGCCACTCGAGTGGGGAGGAGCCCCGCTTACCGAGGTGCAACGGCTAATCTTGCAAGAAGAAATAGAGCGCGCTTGCTTGCCGCCACCGGTCGATGCGAATGTGTCGATAGTCGGACCCATTTTGGCTGCTTTTGGTTCTCAGACTCAAAAAGAGCGGTTCCTCAAGCGCATGGCGCGGTTGGACGACTGGTGGTGCGCGGGGCTGCCGAAATCTCCCAACAGCCCTGCCATGAGACCGGTTGGCTTTTCGGCTACCCGTGGCGCAGACGGGTATCGGGTTAGCGGACGCGCGGCGCAGGTGCATTTTGCCCTGTATGCGGACTGGATGTTGGTCCTGGTGCAGACTGACCATGAGCACAGCCCAGAGGCGGGCACGAGCCTCGTACTAGTTGATTTCAAATCTGCAGGGGTGACCGTGCTTCCCAGCTCTGCAGGCGCAGGGCGCTCCGGCTATGCTGACGTCACTATGGATAATGTCAAAGTGCCGTTCGAGAATTTGGTAGGCGCAGAGCACCATGGCTGGCGCTATTCCGCATTTGTGTTGCGGCACGACCGGACGCACTTGGCGGGCACAGGCGCGATAAAAGAATTGCTGGCCCGCGCCAGGAGCCAACTGAAGGTACGGTGCATTCCTTCCGACACAGAACTCTGGTTGTGGCGTCTTCGAATCGCTGAGCTTGAAGCAGAGCTGACTGCGCTGGAAATCCTGCAATTTCGTGTCACAGCGCCCCACTGCCTGGAATTTGCCGTCGATGCTGCGATGTCAATGCTGAGGCTCAAAGGTGCACAGCTTCGCCGCGACGTTTTGCATTTGCTGTTAGAGCTTACTGGCAGCAATAAAGCTGATGCCACGGAAGGTCGTTCCGTAAACTGGCGCAATGCAGTCGTTGGACAGTACATCACGTTGGAGGGACAGTTGGCCTCGGGCAGCCCCGACCATCTAAACGTGATCGCCGATTCAGTGCTAGGTCAGTAAGCGATCAAGCATGGACATTGACCTGACGCAGTCTCAGCAACAGCTACGTGAAGTCGTCGCACGTCGCTTCGGCCGGCACGGAGATTTGCTGTCCACGGCGCCGAATGCACGGTGGAGCGAGTACGCCAAAGCCGGTTTGCTTGCACTCAACGTCGAATCATCTGCCTCTGAATTGCACGCTGGAGCTGTCGAAACCATGATTTTCATGGAGCATGCAGGAAGAGCCGGAGTCGACGACGCGTTTGTGCCAACGGTGGTGCATACGGTGCAGGTACTGAACTCTTACAGGCAACAGCCTCTGGCTGGCGACCTGATAGAGGATATTGTTAAGGGTGCGACGCGGTTGTCGGTGGTGACCGGCTATAACGACCCGGGTCCCGGAAGTTTCGTTGTGCGGCCGGCGGGTTCTGAATGGGTGATCCACGGTTCGTGCGACCAAATTATGAGCGCTGCCGAGTCGGATCGGTTTTTGGTGCCTGCCCGTATTGTCGATGGCAGCGGAATGGTTCTGGCGCTGATCGATCGGACCTCTGCGGGCCTTCGGGTGCAGCGAAAACTATCATGGAACGGGCAATGGCTGGGTGAAGTTTTGCTGAATAACGTCACCGTTAAGGCTGCGAATTGCTTCGCTGCGCGAGCCGACCTGACGACCTTACTGCGGCGCGCTTGGGATCACGTGACGGCCGCGCGTTGTGCTCAAACGGTTGGTGTTATGGCGTCACTGGTCGACTTCGTTATCAACTCTGCACGCAATGACCAGCGTTATCAGCGCTTGGCATCAACTTCACAAGCTATGCGGGTCGAAGTCGCTGAGATGAAGATGGCCCTTGAGTTGGCGCGAAGTTCGTCTATGGCGGCTGCCTGCGCCTGTCGGCATCGCCTAGAAGCAGACAGAGAGATAGCTGTTTCACGTGCAAAAGTCCAAATCAACCGTACCGGCACAACCATGGTGCGGTTGGCCTCGCAGTTGCTTGGGAATAGCGTACAGAACAATGATCGGGCCAGTGCGATCTTTAGCACACTGATTGTCGCGGAGCAGTTGCACGGGGATGACTCATTCCATCTCGGTCGGCTAGTAGCGCACGCTGAGGCAACCTTATGACCGATGGGGCAGTGCTCCCTCTGTAGAATCCATTGGAGCAAGGCATGCCTGCGGCTAGCAGCACTGCGGAACGCTTCTCGCTAATTGGTATACAACTCATTCCTCGTATGGCAAACAGTAACGATCCTGCAGCGAGATCCCTTGCATCGCCGCGAAGTCGGGAAATTCAGCTCGCCATTCGCAGGCCCGCCAACCTTGTATCGAGGCTGGATTTTGTCACCCTGAAGCTTTTCTTGGCGATCGTTGAAGAGCAGAGTTTCTCCAAGGCGGCCGAGCGCGAATGCATCGCGGCCTCGGCAGTCAGCAAGCGCATCGCTGATCTCGAGATTGCGTTGCACGTCCAGTTGCTGCACCGTCAACGTAAAGGTATGCAGCCCACCGAAGCCGGGGAAGCGCTGCTTCACTACGCCCGCTCAATCCTGCGCGACGTAGCACGTTTGGAGGGAGAGCTTGCTGATTACGCAATGGGCGCCAGAGGCGTGGTGAGAGTCGTTGCCAGCGAGTCTTCGCTGATGGCCTTCGTCCCACGCGCGCTGGAGACATTCAACGCGAAGCATCCAAACATTCGTGTAGACATTCGCGCGCTAGTTAGCTCGGAATCGATCCTGGCCCTCCTCGAAGGCGATGCCGATCTGGGGATTTGTTGGGGGCCGTCTGCCGCGCAAGGATTGGACATCGTTCCATGTTTTATCGACCGCTTGATGGTGGTCGTACCATTCACCCACCCCTTGTCGGAATTCAAGAACCTTCGGTTTTCGGATATTGTCGACTACGAATTCATCCAGCAGGAAGCCAAAAGCACCGTGCAGGCGTTGCTTGAGCGGTCGGCGGTTGAGCTGGGGCGACAGTTGCGGACGCGTATCCGCACTTCCAGCTATGACTCTGCTTGCAGCATGGCCCAAGCTGGGTTCGGTATAGCGATCGTTCCCGACACATATTCTTTAAAGTTTGCGACCACCCGGACCATGGCGGTGATCCCGCTCAACGAGCCATGGGCCGCACGCCAGTTTAATCTTTGCACGCGAGAATCCCGAGACATCTCTGGACAGACACGGATCCTCTTAAACCACTTTATAGAGTCGATCTGAAGTTGGTTTGGGTCGCAGGTGCAGCCGGGCGCAGACTTGTGTTTCATGGCGTGGGCGGACCACCGGCATCAATATCGATTCGTTGGTGATACCTCGGCTGGATGGCTGGTCGGCTGAGCAGGTGGCTCCCGGCTAGCTCGCACGACGACGGTGCTACGCCGTTCCGCTTTCGAGACATCGCGATCCAGTGCTCCAATAGCGCCGATCTCTCACTCGAGTATCAGTGTCTTGCCTGTCGTCCAGGGTTAAGGCACGGTCACCCGGTCGCCTTCGTATAGCCCACAGACAAAGTTCAACCCGCCCTGCGTGGCTGCGTTTCTCCGTATGGCAATTTCAACGTCCTATTGGATTCACCGGGTCGGGAGTACATGGAACTCACCAACCGCCCTCAAGAGCTGGCACCGGGCGTATGAGCAGGGCTCGGAACTACCGCGCAGCTGTTTGCATAGACCGGTACTAGAAAAGATGGGGAAATCGCGAACCGAGTCGAAACGCGCTTCAATGGGGCAAATGGCGTGTCGACATGACTCGGAGAGCCAGGCTGCATTACTTGGCCGCAGCAGCTGGCGGCTGGCCCACCTTCAACTGCATCAGCAGATCGCCTGTATCGGCGTTGAGCCAGTAGTCCTTCACCTTGCCGCCTTCGATGCGCAGGATGTCGGTGCCGGTAAAGCGCAGTGGCGTGCCGATGGGTGCGGAGGCACCAGGGATGCCGCCGCGGTAGCGGCCCTCGGCCACCCAGCGCAGCACGGCAAAGTCGCCGTCGATGATGGGGCCCACCTGCAGCGTGAAGCGCAGTTCGCCAAAAAGCGCATGGCTTTGCGCCACCCAGCCGGCCAGCCCTGCTGGGCCGCGGATGGCCGTGTCAGGCCGCCCGTCCAGCAAGGTGGCATGCAGGGCGAAGTCGGGGGCAACGATAGCCTTGGCCAGGTCGAGGTCGCCATTCCAGAAAGCAACCCATTGGGTGGCCAGTGCCTGGTGGGAGCCAGAGGGCGAAGCCACAGAGCGCATGGGCACTATCGGCTTGGCGGTAGCGGAGCCAGCTTCGGGCGTTGCGCCAAAAGCAGTGGTCAGGCTGGCCGCCACCAGTGCAGCGGCAGCGATTGCATAGAAGCCGCGGTGGGCATTGCGTTGGGTCACAGTCGTCATGGGAAGCTCCTGAAATCAGGGTGCGGGGCGTTGGAAATAGACGCTGCGCGCAAGGCTACGGCCTGGTTGCTGGCGTTCTTCGCAGCTGGCGGGCCAAGCCCCCTGCGGGCTTTTACGCTGCCCAGCCGTGCTGCGATGGGAGAAGTCTGCGCCCGCACTACCTAAAAAGTAATTGCCTAAATATCGCTAGCTTCCATGCATTTATGCATACCCCTGAACAGACCGGTGACTGACTTCGGCAGGCATGGACGGGCGCGCCTGGGCACTCTGGCGGCGGTCGATCTCAGGCGCGCAGCCTGCAGCAGCCGCCCATTGGGAATGGCGCCCCAGCGCCCGCAGGGATGCCAGGACGCCAGGAAAAAAAGGTGCTGGCGCTACGGCTGCCTGATGTAGGCGCCCAGCCCCGCAGCGAGCGCCGCGAAGGTCACCGCGCAGCGTGGGCTTTCGCGCAGGTCTTCGTGCATGGCGATCCAGGTGTCCAGCGTGGGCGCGAACTTCGACTTGAGCACGCGCACCAGGGACTTGTCCTTCGCAGCCAGTGCCACATGGCATACGCCGATGCCGTAGCCGGCGCGTATCGCAGCCAGCTGAGCCAGGTCGCTGTCCGCGCGGAACGCCAGCCCTGCCCGCGCGAATGCCGGAAACTGCACCTGCAGCTTGCGCAGAAATGGGGTTTCGCGGTCGAAGCCGACCACCGCGTGGCGGGCCAGGTCGTCCAACGTCTTGGGGGTGCCGTGTGCTGCCAGGTAGCGCTTGTGCGCATGCAGCCCGATCTCGACGCCGCCCACGCGCCGGGCCACCAGGGCCTCTTGTGTGGGCTTGACCATGCGCACCGCGATGTCCGCCTCGCGGTGCAGCAGGTCGTCCACCGCGTTCGACAGCACCAGCTCGATGGTCAGGTGCGGGTGCTCGTTGCGCAGGGCGGTCAGGATGGGCGGCAGCACTTCCACGCCGATGACCTCGCTGGCAGTCAGCCGCACGGTGCCGCGAACGCCTGCGCCATGGCTGCTGGCCACGCGGCGCAGCGCCGCCGCCGTGGCGGCCACCCCGTTGGCGTAGGGCGCGAGCTCCAACGCGGCATCGGTGGGCGCAAAGCCGTCGAAAGACCGGGTGAAGAGCTTGAGCGCCAGCGCGGCCTCCAGACTGTCGATGTGGCGCCCCACGGTGGGCTGGGTCAGCCCCATCTTGCGAGCAGCGGCAGACAGGGAGCCCGTCTCCAGCACGTTCAGAAAGGTGCGGTACCACTCCCAGTTCGGCTCGTTGTCGGTCATGGCATGCATTTATTTATAGCGGCAATGCAATTCTAGGCAATTTTCATTGAGCTGCATCACTTGCAAACTGCAGCCTTGCAGCGCTGGCACCACCCAGGCGGCTGCAGCCCGGCGACACGTGTGCGCTGCCCGGCAAGTCCCTTTCCATCCCTCCCAGGAGTTTCGCCATGCCAAAAACAGCCCTCTTCGGTGCCGCAGGCGCCATCGGCCAAAGCATCGCCGCTGCGCTCAGCGCCACGGGCCGGCCCTACCGCGTCGTCGGGCGCACCGAGTCCAGCCTGCGCAAGGCCTTCGGTGCCGACCCGCTGGCCGAAGTCGTGACATGGAACCCCGACTCCCCGGCTTCCGTGCAGGCAGCTGCTGCCGGCATCGAGACCTTGGTCTACATGGTGGGCGTGAACTACTGGCAGTTCGAGCTGCACCCCGAGCTGATGCGCAAGACGCTGGCCGGGGCCATTGCCGCTGGCGTGAAGAACATCGTGCTCATCGGCACCGTGTACCCCTACGGCATGCCAACGGCCAACCCGGTGCGTGAAGACCACCCGCGCATGCCACACACCTTCAAGGGCCGCATGCGCAAGGCGCAGGAAGACCTGGTGATGCAGGCCCATGGCGAGGGCCGGATCCACGCGACCGTGCTGCGCCTGCCGGACTTCTATGGCCCCGGTGTGCAGGCCAGCCTGCTCGACGGTGCGGTGCAGGCGGCCGTGCACGGCGGCACCGCGGACATGGTGGGCCCCATCGACCGCCCGCATGAATTCGTCTTCGTGCCCGACGTGGGCCCGGTGGTCGCCAGGCTGATCGACACCCCGGCTGCGTTCGGCAAGATCTGGAACCTGGCCGGCGCAGGCGTGACCTCGCAGCGCGCACTGGTGGCCGAGATGGAGCGCCAGACCGGCACCCGCCTCAGGCTGCGGGTTGCGAGCAAGACGATGCTGCGCCTGATCGGCTTGTTCAAGCCCTTCATGCGCGAGATGGTCGAGATGCACTACCTGTTGACCGACCCGTTGCTCATGGACGACTCTGCGCTGCAGCAACTGATCGGCCCGGTGCGCAAGACTGCCTATGCAAAGGGAATCCGCCAGACCTTGGCTGCCGCGAAGGCTCGTGAAAGCCAATAGTCGAGTCGGAATGGCCATAACTGCTGCCTCAACGCCTAGCTTGGTAGGGCTCAAAACCGGCGGAGTAAACGGTGCTGGATTACCGTATCGGCTGATCGCCGATTGTTTGAACAAGTCGTTTTCGACGGTCGCTCACCAACTGCGCTGCATTACGCAAAAACTCAAAGTGCGAACGTTCGCCGAACATGCGGCAGTTCTCGCGAGGGCCGAGTACGAACCAGGCTATCCGGGCATTGGCCGTCAAGACGTTGCTTTGCACAAAGAAGTCCACGAATAGTCATGACGCGTGCCAGTGCCATGTGGACTGCGCTGCAGCTTGTGCAACAGATAAGTGGCGACCTTTGCCCCAAGCTAAGCCTGTGCACGCTACAACACATTTATCGATAGATGTTGGCTCCAGCACGATGAGGGTACCAACGTTTGTAGCACCCGCGCGTGATCGAACACCGGTTGCCGCCGCAGCGTGGATGGAGTCGATCAGAAAAGGCGAAGCGTCAGCCGTCAGGGCCCGTCACCGCGGGCACGTCGAAGGCCTGCAAAACCTCGAACAGCGCCCCCAATCGGACGGTCCAAGCGCTGTGTCCTTCCGGCGCACGATCCGGCGGACGGAACTGCACAAGATGGTGCCGCTCTCCGGCACCACGATCTACGACATGGAGCGTCGAGGCGAGTTTCCGCGCCGTTTCAACCTTACCGCTTGTTGTGTGGTGCGGGATCTTGCGGATGTCGAGGATTGGGTGACCTTCATCGACATGGGTAGCAACGTCGGCGTGTGAATATTGCCTGCCACCCAGGCGTCGATCATGTCAGCCCACTCTTGCAGCAAGTGCAGACGCTGCTCGACGTCCTCAGCTTTGTTGTTGACGCTGCGCGACGAACGGCCGTCTTCGTACGCCAGGCACTTCTCGATCCATTCACTGTTGAAGTCAGTTGGTTTAGCATGGTCGAGCCGTCGAAGCTGTTGGATAAATTGAGAATTCGCGCAAACGCGATCGTGCAATCTTGACTCAGTCTTCTCCGCAGAAAACCTCTTGCCCGCTTTGGCACGCGCTGTAGTCTGCTTGGCATTTCATGCGGCGGATATGCCGCTTTGAAAATGGCTTGACAGTCGCGTCTAGCGGCGGACGCTTCGTGATCAAAGAAGCCGTAGGGGCATCGCTGCATCTAGCATCTGACTAGCAGTGGCGGAGTTTCAAGCCGCAACGTGCATGTATGAACTCTACGAGAAAGTCTGATGCAGATTACCGGAATGTTGCATGGAGCGCATCTACTAGACCTAGTAAGCTTTCCTTTTACGGAGGTACTTGGGCCTGCAGCCAGCGAGGAAGACATCAAGCAAATGCTGGACACGTACGGCCTGCTGTTCGTCAAGCCAATCTTCAAAGGCGGGGTTGGTAAGAAAGGTAAAGCTGGGTTGATAGGCCGTGCGACTGATATCAAAAGCGCATTGGCTGAAAAGGAGCGCCTTTTCTTCGCCGAACACATTGTTGGCCACGTCAACACCAAGGCCAACGGTGTGACTTTCGAGGCAGGCGTACCGGCCAAGCACGAGGTGTACTTTTCTATAAGCGACTCCACGCGCTTCCGTGCTCCGACCATGACGCTCACGCACATGGGTGGCATGGACATCGAGGAGCTCGATAAGACGCAGGTCGCGATGGTGCCTTTCGATCCACTAACCGGCCTCAAGGCCTTTGTGGTTGCGAACGCGCTGACGGAGATCGGCGCGCCCAAGGAGATTATTTCGCCTCTGATGCAGCAGTTGCCTAAGCTCTGGGAGCTTTTCCACAATTTCGGCATGACCACGCTCGAACTCAACCCGATCCGCATGCGCGAGGACAAGAAGGGCCGTCTGACGCCAGTGGCCTGCGACTTCAAGTGCGGCTTCGATCGCGACGACCCGCGTTGGCTGCGCCTGAAGCTGCCGCCTCATCTTTTCGCCGCCGACTGTTCGAACTTCGAGCAGGAGATCAACTCGTTGCGCACACACCAGGGCCAGAGCGACGTGTATGTGATCAACGATAAGGGAACGGTACTCGCGCCAACCTTCGGCGGCGGTGCCAACTCGCTGGTAACGGAGATGCTGGGCGACGCGGCCATCATCAGTTCGGACTTCGGCGGTAACCCACCATACGAAAAGATGAAGGAGGTGGCGCGCATCTGCTTCAAGCACTGGCTGCGTCAGGCCAACGTGCTGTTCATCATCGGCGGCAAAAGCAACAACACAGACATCTTCGAGACGATGCGCGCCATGGCCGATGCGCTGCGCGAGCACTTCAGCGCGCGCGGGCCAACGCCTCTGTACGTAGTGGTCGGGCGCGGCGGACCGAACCTCGTGCGCGGGATGGGCGCATTACGCGATACCTGCGATGCGCTGGGCTTACCCTACCGCCTGTTCGGTTTCGACTCCGACATAAGCGAGGTAATCCAGTTCGCTAAGAAGATCGACCGGTGGATGCACGATGGCGGGCGCGATCAAATCACGCAGCGCCTGGGCATTGAAGCGCCTGTAGTCGCATTGCGTGAGGAGAAATAATGCCGAGCATGTTCCAGCGTCAGAGCGTGGGCGACTTCAAGTATTACGTCGGCATCAGCTCGCTTACGCAGATCGCCTCACGTGCTGATCGCGTCTGCGTACTCAACATTCTTGGTGGCGAGTCGAGCGACGTCACACCTGTAAGCCACGCATACTCGGGCGGCAATGTAGTGTGCGGCACGGCGCCCGGCAAGGGCGGCGCCTTTCTGGAGACTGCCATCGGCAACATACCGGTCTACAACAACGTGCGCGACGCTCTGGCGGCCGGCCACCGCTTCAACTGCGGCGTGGTCTATCTGCCGCCCTCGGCCGCACGCGACGGCGTGGCGGAGCTGATCCGCGTGAACCCCGAGCTGCGCAAGATCTTCATTGTCACAGAGAAGATCTCTGTGCACGACGCACGCGAGATCCGCGCTATGGGTCAGCAGCACGGCATCGACATTTTCGGTGCCAACGGCCTAGGCGTGGCCGACTCGTGGAACCAGGTTCGCATCGGCGGCGCTCTGGGCGGCGACAAGCCCAGCGACTCGCTGCGGCCAGGCTCGATCGCGATCTTCTCTAACTCCGGCGGCTTCTCCACCACCATCGCGCAGTACCTGCGCATGGCCGGCTGGGGAACGACTACCGTAATCAGCAGTGGCAAAGACGTCTACATCCACTACGCCGCACCGGAGTTTGCCTTCGCATTAGCCAACGACGCTCGCAGCAAGGCGGCCGTACTCTATTGTGAACCGGGCGGGTACTATGAGCACGACGCCAGCTTTACCAAGCCGGTAGTGGCTTGCGTGGTCGGCCGCTGGAAGAGCAAGCTTACGCGCCCCGTCGGCCATGCCGGCGCCATGGCCGGCGGTCATGACGATGCGCAGGCGAAGGAGCGATGGTTCATGGAGAAGTTCGAGGTCGCAGAACTGTTCACACCCGAGAACCCGGTGGTTTCGGCCAAGGGCGCGGTGGTGACCAACATCGCCCATATTCCGGCAGCGCTAACGGCGGTAATGCGCGCCAACGCCACGCTGCCAGACTTCTCGGCTGAGGGCAATTTAGCTCTCAAGCCCTGGTTCGGCTCGGACGATGGGCTGGACATGCCGGATGCGCTGCGCCTGCCCGTGGTCGAAGCCCTGGCGCCTTACAACGAGCAGGTCGAGCTGCTCAATACGCAGATCGGCGGCGTGGTGCCGCGCCAGACCATGAAGGACGCATCCGGGGCTTCACAGATGGACGCGAAGACGCAGGTCAGCAGCCTGCACGGCACCAGCATGCTTCGTGCGGCCACCTTCTCGCTGGAATCCAACGTGGCGCTGGCGCTGCTTCACGACGCTGGTGGCGAGAACGACGGCAAATTGATCGCACCGGCCGTGGCCGCCTACGTCAACCTGCATGCCCGGCCCGAGCTGGCCGCCGCGCAGGCCAGCCGCGAAGCGGGCAACGCGCCCAACGCGGTGCTGGCCGCTGCTGCCGCCATCGTCGGCCCCAGGCGCCAGCGGGAGGCGCGCGACGCGCTTAAGCTCATCATCGAGCGCTTTCACGCGGCCGGGCTAGGCATGGAGTTTGGCGCCTCGATGAGCGAGGACTTCGACATCGCGCTGGTGAGCGCAGGCAGCCACGCCGGGCTGACCACTGCCAGCCTTGACGCGCGTGCGCAGTCATTGCTCCACGGGGTTGCCGCACGCGGTGGGAAGTCGGTGTTCCTGCGCTGGCTGCAAGCCCAGCCGGGCCACCCGACCGAGGCGGCCGTACTGGCCGCCATTGCGGCTACGTTGGCCTGGGGGCCGCTGTCGCGCAAACGGATCTCGCGCTCCACGGCTGAGAGCTTACCGTGGTGGCTGCAGTTGTTCGGCACACTGATCGGTGCGTCGGCCGACGCGGCCTTGCATGCGCCAGAGGGCTTTTGCGGTATTTCGCAGGCGCGGCTTCTGGGCGAGCTTAGCCTAGGCGAGACGGCGTTCGTCGCCTTGCTAGGCCGCACGCCGGGTAAGGATGACCTGTTCGCCTTCCAGACGCTGGTCGGCCTACTGCTGACCAACGGCCCCGGATCGATCTCGGCGCAGGGCGCCAAGGGCGCAGTGTCTGCCGATGGGCCAGAGCAGCCCGAACGTGTGCAGCTGAACAAGGCGCTGATCGGTTTTCTCACACACACCGGATATGCGCACGGTGGCAACGGCTATGAAGGCATCGCCTACCTCGTCGAGCAGTTCAAGGACAGCGGTCTGCAAGACCCGAGCGCCAAGGACCACGGCATTAACTTGCAGGCCATAGCCGCCAAGGCTGTGGCGCAGTACGCGAAGTACAAGATGCAGAAGAAGACGCAGGGCAGCCTGGACATCGCTAAGCTGCCAGGCGTGAACCACCCGGTCTTCAAGGACAAGCCGGTCAACCACGACCCACGCGAGGTGTTTATCGCCAAGCTGTTCGACGAGCGCGGCGAGCGCAACGTGTTTCACGATTTCTATCGCGTGCTGGTGCAGGAGTTACACGCGGCCGGCGTGTCGCGCAACGTGTACTGCGTAAACATCGACGCGGTGATTGCCGCGCTGCTGCTCAAGATGCTGTGGAGGCCGCTGCAGGCCGGCGAGATCGGCGCCTCTGAGCTCGAGACGGCGGCGTTCACGATTTTTCTGTACCCGCGCATGCTCGGCTGCGCGGCTGAGGTCGATGACCACCTGAACCGGGGGCGCAACATGGACACCCGCACGTCATATTCACAATGTATGTATGTCGCTTAATCTTCGTGTGTTATCGAGAATCGCTTTTTGATTTGGCCTGCCGCAGCAGGGACACAGCCCGCGTCGGGCGACTAGCTGATAGTTCAGCCGATGACGCGGCAGTGTCGAGGTTTGCAATTGGTTCGAGAACCACCGCGATGCGGTGTGGACGCCCGCAGCCCGCTGAAAAATTGTCAGAATGCTATCTCCTCGACCCCGATGTCGCTGGGTCTGCGCAGTGCTTCCTTCATGAAGATGCTCATCGGCAGCGTACCCTGGTCCGAGCTGAACCAGCGCTTGTACAGCGTCAGCATTTCGCCGCCCTGGATCATGCGGCGCGTGACGCGGTCCACCAGCTCCTTGAACTTGGGGTCTTCGCGGCGCAGGCCGATGCTGTAGGGCTGCACCGAGAGGCGCTTGTCCAGAAACTGGTAGTCGTCCATGGACTTGCCCAGGCGCGTCAGCGGTATCCAGATGCCCGCGTCGTCGGCAAAGGCCGCGTCGGCCTCGCCCTTGGCCAGCGCGTTCACGGCGTCCAGCGTGCTGTCCACCGCCACGTAGTTGAACTTGCGGTTGAAAGTGCGTTCGTTGGCCTTGAGCAGGTTCTCGTTGGTGGTCTTGCCCTGCACGGCGATCTTCTTGTTCTGCAGGTCGTCCAGCGTCTTGATGCCCGAGTTCTTGCGCACCAGGAAGGCCGACGATGCCACGAAGATGTGGTGGCTGAACGCAATCTCCTTTTGCCGCGCCGCCGTGTTGGCCGTGCCGCCGCACTCCAGGTCCACCACGTTGTCCTTCACGTCGGTGATGCGGTTCTTGCCGTCCACCAGCAGGTACTTGAGCTTCAGGTTCGGCGCTTCAGTTCCCTCTTTATCTCGTCATAGATCTACGGGCAGATGTCCACCGAGTACCCCTGTACATTGCCGCCAGCCCCGTGCCACCCCTGCTGCGGCACGGCGTGCGGATCATGGGCATGATCCATAGGCCGGCATTTTTGCTGCCGCCCTTGAACGCTTGCCCGCCCATGACATCACGCCCACATGGCTCCCCCGTACCCCCTGCCCGCTACCCTGCACCTGGCGCTGGACCGCAGCGCGCGCGAGCCGGTCACCGAGCAGATCCGCAAGGCACTGCATGCGGCCATTGCCCAGGGGCGGCTGGCGCCAGGCGCACGCCTGCCGTCCTGGCGCGACCTGGCGTCGCAGTTGGGCGTGGCGCGCGGCACCGTGCGTGCCGCGTACGAAGCCCTGATCGACGCACACCTGATCGTGGCCCTGGGCGCGGCGGGCACCTTCGTCGGGCGGCACGTGCCACCCGCACAGCCGGCACTGGCAGCGACCCCCACCGCCCCCGTGCTGCGCGACCCGGTGGCCCACTACCCC
>NZ_JBKBTV010000130.1:0-3799 GCF_046291265.1 Acidovorax sp.
CGCCCTCGGCCTGGACAACGCTGCCACGCCCATGGGCCTCAAGGCCATGAAGGCCCTGCAAGAGCTGAACCCCCAGCCCGACACCGCTACCAATGCGCAGATTCTGTTTCTGGTGCTCAACGCCTCGTCGCTCACGCTGCTGCCGGTGTCCATCTTCATGTACCGCATGCAGCAGGGCGCGGCCGACCCGACTTTGGTCTTCGTGCCCATCCTGCTGGCCACATCGGCATCCACCCTGGTGGGCCTGCTCAGCGTGGCGGTGGTGCAGCGTCTGCCCCTGTGGAGCCCCGTGGTGCTGGCCTACCTGCTGCCGGTGGCGCTGGGCCTGGGCGGCTTCATGGCACTGCTGACCACGCTGAGCGCCACGGCACTGGCGCAACTGTCATCGCTGTTGGGCAACCTCACGCTGTTTTCGCTGATCGTGCTGTTTGTCACCCTGGGCGTCTGGCGCAAGGTGCCGGTGTACGAGGCGTTCATCGACGGTGCCCGTGAAGGGTTTGACGTCGCCAAGAGCCTGCTGCCCTACCTGGTGGCCATGTTGTGCGCAGTGGGCGTGTTCCGCGCTTCGGGTGCGCTGGGCTATGTGCTGGACGGCATCCGCTGGTGTGTGGAGCTGACGGGTGCCGACACGCGTTTTGTAGACGCTCTGCCCACCGCCCTGGTCAAACCCTTTTCCGGCAGCGCCGCCCGCGCCATGCTGATCGAGACCATGCAGACCCAGGGGGTGGACAGCTTTGCCGCCTTGGCAGCCGCCACAGTGCAAGGCAGCACCGAAACCACGTTCTACGTGCTGGCCGTGTACTTCGGCGCCGTGGGCATCCAGCGCGCGCGCCATGCGGTGGGCTGCGCGTTGCTGGCAGAGCTGGCGGGGGTGGTGGCGGCGATTGGGGTTTGCTACTGGTTTTTTGGGTGAAGACTAGTGATCAAAACGCCTGATGGGCGACTGACCTCCGATAAACCGTTCGCCCTGAGCCCGTCGAAGTGCAGTTCGCGGGGCGCGCCTTGGCTTCGACAGGCTCAGCCCGAACGGATGGAGGTATCTCGGAGCCATGTTGAAAAAACAGGTAAAAATAGCCTCCAGCGCTTATTCAAAAAGCGCTGATAGCTATTAAATCAATAGCATTTAGCCCAACGCCGTATCCAGCAGCATCATGATCACAAACCCCACCATCAACCCACCCGTCGCCCAGGCCTCGTGCCCTTTGCGGTGGGATTCGGGAATGATCTCGTGGCTGATCACAAACAGCATGGCGCCCGCTGCAAATCCCAGCCCCCAGGGCAGCAGGCTTGCCGAATAGCTGACCACTGCAGCCCCCAGCACAGCGCCCACCGGCTCGACCAAACCCGATGCCATGCCCAGGCCCACCGCCAGCGACCGCCTGTAGCCCGCCGCCAGCAGTGCCATCGCCACCACCAGGCCCTCGGGCACGTCCTGAATAGCGATGCCCGTGGCCAGCGCGCTGGCGCGCAAGGCGTCGCCGCCCGCATACGCCACACCAATCGCCAGCCCTTCGGGCAGGTTGTGCAAAGCGATGGCAAACACAAACAACCAGGTGCGCTGCAGGGTGCGCGATGTCTGGCCGCCCTCCACGCCTTTGATGAAATGCTCGTGCGGCAGCAGCCGCTCCATCCACAGCAACGCCAGGGCGCCCAGCAAAATGGCCGCGCCCAGCGTTGCACCCGCCGCCCAGGCCCCTGCCCCGCCCGCCCGTGCGGCATGGATGCCGGGGATGATCAGCGAGAACGAACACGCCGCCAGCATCACCCCCGCGCCAAAACCAAACAGGGTGTCTTGCGTGCGCTCGGACAAACGCTGCGACAACAACACCGGCAAAGTGCCCAGCGCCGTGGCCAGCGCGGCGACCAGCCCGCCCCACAGGGCTTTCAGCACCACAGGTTGGCCCGCAATCCATTGCCATGCCTGCGCCGAGGCGACCAGGATGCCAAGCAGCACGATGGCGAGGCCGATGCGCTGACGCAGGCGCAGCGCGGGAATAGGCGCCATGGTCACATCAGTGAGAGGGGGCGGTGTTTGCATGGCGGTTCCTGTGGTTGTCATCAAAACCTGTAGTGATACGCGGCGCTTGAAACTGGCGCGCACCAAGCCAGCGGACGCCGTGGAACTGGCTTCGCCAGGCCACCGGCGTCGTCCCCCTTCCCGCTCGTAGCGCGAGAGAAGGGGGAAGCGGCGCAGCCGCTCAGGGGGTTGTTGCGAATGAATAGCGGCGTGCCACCTCGGCCCAGTCGATCACGTTGTAAAACGCGGCGATGTATTCAGGGCGGCGGTTTTGGTACTGCAGGTAATACGCGTGCTCCCACACGTCCAGCCCCAGGATGGGCGTGTGGCCTGTCATGAGGCCGGCCATCAGCGGGCTGTCCTGGTTGCCGGTGTTTTCCACCACCAGCTGGCCCGCCTTGTTCACACACAACCAGGCCCAGCCACTGCCAAAGCGGGTGAGCGCAGCTTTGGTGAACGCGTCCTTGAACGCCTCAAAGCCTCCCAGATCCGTGTCGATGGCCCGCGCCAGCACGCCCTGCGGCTGTCCGCCGCCCTGGGGTGACATCACGCTCCAGAACAGGCTGTGGTTGGCATGCCCGCCCCCGTTGTTGCGCACCGGGCCTTGCAGCGGTTCGGGCAACAACACCAGGCGCGCCACCAGCTGGTCAATGGGCAGGTCGGCGTGCGGCGTGCCCGCCAGCGCGGCGTTCAGGTTGTTGATGTACGTCTGGTGGTGCTTGGTGTGGTGGATCTCCATCGTGCGGGCATCGATGTGGGGTTCCAGGGCGTCATAGGCATAGGGCAAGGCAGGCAGCGTGTAGGGCATGGTGCTTTCAGGCAGAGGTAAGAACGAGGAAAGGAAGGACGAAAGGAGCGAACGAACAAACAGGTGAATGCAATCGTTGCGACCGGCAGTTGCGGGGCCCGCAGCCGCCCAGTCAGTGCTGCAGCCCCAAGCCACGCGGGCTGGCCAGCGCCTGGGCAATGGCGGGGTGCGGGCCGTGGTGGGCCGCATGGGCCAACAAGGCGGCAAAGGTTTCGCGGCTGTGCCGCACGGCGGCCTGGCGCAGCGCCGGGCTGTGGCGGCCATCGGCCAGCAACCCCTGCACCAGCGCGTGCGCCCGGCACCGCAGATGCGCAGCAGCATCCAGCTCGGCGGCTTGCGCCTGCAGGTCGGCAACGTTCAGATGGGAGACCACCAGCGCGGCAACGCAATCGTCCTCACGCCCCGCCGGAGGAACCTGCTGCAGCACGCGCAACGACAGCGCCAGCGCCTGCTGCTGATACGCCAGCGACATCGCCATCTGGCCCAAGCGCGCTGCGCCACGGGCGCGCTGCATGGTGCGCTCCCACAACGGCAAGGTGGCCGGTGCGGGTGAAAAACTGCTGGCTGAGTGGGATTGGCTTGGGTGCGGTGTGCCCAGGTCCATGGCAAAACTCCTTGGAGGAGCCTTTTGCGGTGGACGGGGTGTGCGTACTCAGGCGATCAAATGATATTAATTCTCATTCGTCTTGTCTAGCCCTGCGGAGCAGTGGCTGCTTCAGGCTCGGGTTCTGAATGTTTTTTGGGTCTAGCGCTTATCTACAAATCGGTAGTAGCTATTCTTTTGATAGTGAAATCAAATGTCCGACGGTACGTGGGGACCAGGATGAAGGCCGCGACGGTTCGCCCCGTTCAACCAAAGTCTTTTCATACAGCGATCCTGCTACTGCTAGGAGCCTGTTGGACTTGGAGCGTCGAAAGCGAAAATTGGCCACAGCGAGGACAGTTTTTGCCGGATTTGCAGCCCCATAGCCCGG
>NZ_JBKBTV010000131.1:0-3514 GCF_046291265.1 Acidovorax sp.
GACTACGGCAACCTCATTTTCTCGGCCGACTTCGCCACGCTGGCGGCCAACCCGTTTTTGTTCAGCAAGCTGAGCTACAACGCCGAAAAAGACTTTCAGCCTGTGGGCCTGCTGGTGCGGTTCCCCATGTTTTTGGTGGTGTCCAACAACGTGCCCGCCAAGAACCTCAAGGAGTTCATGGCCTGGGCCAAGGGGATGCCGGATGGCGTGAACTGGGCATCGGCTGGCCCCGGCAGCCCGCACCACCTGGTGGGCGAGCTGTTCCGCGAGCAGAGCGGGCTCAAGCTCACGCATGTGCCGTACCGCGGAGCGGCCCCCGCGATTCAGGACGTGATCGGCGGGCAGGTATCGGCCATGTGGATCGACAGCGCCACGGTGTACCCGTTTCTGGCGGGCAACAAGGTCCGCGCCATTGGCGTAGCCAGCCCTCAGCGTGTACCCACCATGCCGGATGTCCCCACGATTTCAGAACAAGGCTTGCAGGGTTTTGAAGGGTTTGCGTGGCAAGGCCTGGTCGCCCCCACCGGCACCTCGGCAGACGCCGTGGCGAATTTCAGCAAAGCGCTTCAGACCGCCCTGGCCGACACGCGCACCAAGGCGCGCCTGCAAGCCCTGGGCGTGGAGCCGATGCCCGGCACCGCCGCGCAAATGGGGAGCTTTGCACGTGCCGAGCGCGAGAAGTGGGGACGGGTGATCACCAAGGTGGGCATAAAACTCGACTAACCCTTTGTCGCCTTCCCCCGGTGGGGGACGCCACCCGTGGCCTGGCAAAGCCAGTTCCACGGTGGCACTGGTATGGGACCGCGCCCTTTTTCAGGCGGCTGTTGAGCGGCAGCGCGCGAGCCGCCGCTTGCGTTGCAGGGCGGGCGCCAGCCACAGCAGTTGCACCGTGGCATAGCCCAGCACCGCCAGCAGCAGCCCCAAAGTGGGCAGGCCCACCAGCAGTGGCGTGCCCAGCGCCTGCATCCAGGTAGCCAGCGCCTGTACGGAGAAATCGCCACCCGGCGCCACACTGCCCCAGGCGGGAAGAATCTGCTCGCCGGGCATCACCAACGCGCCCAGGTAGAAGGCCAGCGCGTACAGCGGCACCGTGGTGAGCGGGTTGGTATAGAACGTGGCCACGCCACCGGCCACCACATTGCCCCGCAGCCAGGCGCAGGCCAGCAGGGTGCCGGGCAGTTGCAGCGGGCCCGGGATCAATCCGCAGAACATGCCCACGGCCACGCCCCGGGCCAGCGGCTGGCGCTGAAAGCGGAACAGCGCACGCTGCTCCAGCCAGGGCAGCATCCGCAGCAGCCAGGGCCGGTTCATGTGGCCCCGTACGCGGGGCTCCAGCCCTCTGAGCCAACGGCGCAGGCTGCACAGCATTTGCATGGTGGTCAGCCCTCAAGCCTTGGGCGGCAATGCGGGAGCGCTTTCGCTCGACGAGCGCAGCGACAGCACGATGGACCCTGCAATCAGCGAAGCGGTGACCAGCAGCGCGTAGCCGATCGGGATCTTCACCAGGTCGATGAGCAGCATCTTGCCGCCGATGAACACCAGCACCAGGGCCAAGCCGTAAGCCAGCAAATGGAAGCGGTTGGCCAGGTCCGCCAGCAGGAAGTACAGCGCACGCAGGCCCAGGATGGCGAAGATGTTGGCCGTCAGCACGATGAACGGGTCGTTGGTGATGGCAAAGATGGCGGGGATGCTGTCCACCGCAAAGATGATGTCGGTGGTGCCGATGAGCACCAGCACCACAAACAGCGGGGTGTAGTGCTTCACGCCATTGATCATGGTGGAGAGCTTTTCACCATCGAACTGGTCGGTGATGCGGATGCGCTTCTTGAGCAGCTTGAGCACCGGGTTGGTCGCAATGTCGGGTTCCTTACCGGCAGCGAACCACATCTTGGCGCCCGTGATGACCAGGAACGCGCCGAACACGTACAGCAGCCAGTGGAAGGTGGCCAGCAACCAGGCGCCCGCCAGGATCAGCAGCGTGCGCAGCACGATGGCGCCGATGATGCCGATGATGAGCGCGCGCTTTTGGTACTGGGGCGGCACGGCGAAGTAGCTGAACAGCATCAGGAAGACAAAGATGTTGTCGATGGACAGGCTCTTTTCCACCAGATAGCCGGTGATGAACTGCATCGACACCGTGTTGGCCACCTCGCGGCCCTGGCTGCCATCCAGATACCACCACAGGATGGCCACAAACACGAAAGCCAGCGAAAACCACAGCAGGCTCCAGCGCACGGCCTCTTTCATCGTGACCTGGTGGGCGCCCTGGCGCTCCATCACCAGCAGGTCCACCGCGATGGCCACCACCACAAAGACGGCAAAGCCCGCCCACATCCACCAGGTTCCTATCGTTTCCATGCGTTTTTCTCCGTAGGGGAATTCGTTCGGCCGGGCGCCCCACCCGGCAACAGCCCCGCACTGTAGGGGTGGGAGTCTTTCTTAAAAACCTGTCATATTGATAGCATTGGTTCGGTTTTTACGAACTAAACCTGTTTCTCCCCGAAAGACGCCCATGAGCCAGAGCTTCAATTACCGCCATCTTTTCTACTTCTGGGTGGTGGCCAAGGAGGGCGGCATTGCCCGTGCCGCCGAGCGGCTGGACATGGCCGTGCAGACCATCAGCGCCCAGGTGCGCGAGCTGGAAAAGGCCCTGGGAGTGAGCCTGCTGCGCACCGAGGGCCGCAACCTGGTGCTGACCGATGCGGGCGTGGCCGCGCTGCACGAGGCCGACCACATCTTTGCGCTGGGCGAGCTGCTGCCCGTGCGCGTGCGCGAAGCCGCCACCGGACAGACGCTGCGGCTGAACCTGGGTATCTCGGACGGCATTGCCAAGCTGGCCGTGCACCGGCTGCTGACCCCCGTGCTGGACGAGCCCCACCTGCGGCTGCTGTGCCACGAGGGCGAGTTCCAGCCCCTGCTGGGCGAGCTGGCGCTGCACAAGCTCGACGCGGTGCTGGCCGACCGCGCCGCACCGCCCAACCGCGCCCTGCGCACCACCAGCCAGTTGCTCGGTAGCAGCGCCATCGCCTGGTACGCACCACCCCTGTGGGCGGAGGCGGCCGCCAAGGACTTCCCGCACAGCCTGGCCGTGGTGCCCGTGCTGCTGCCCACCGACCACGCCGCCATGCGCGCGCGCATCGACCACTGGCTGGAGCGCGAACGCATCCGCCCGCGCATTGCGGGCGAGTTTGAAGACAGCGCATTGCTCAGCACCTTTGCCGCCACCGGCATGGGCGTGATGCCCGCGCCCGTGTCGCTGGGCGACCACCTGGCGCAGACGCACGGCCTGGTGCAGGTGGGCACCACGCCCGATGTGCAGGAGCAGTTCCACCTGATCTACAGCGCCCGCAAGGTGATGCACCCGCTGCTGACGCGGCTGCTGGAGGCGGGGAAAGGTGGAATGCTATTAAATTAATAGCTATTAGCGCTTATACATAAAGGGCGGATTCAAGTCCAAGTGCAACAATAAAGTTAGTGGACTGAATCGGGCTGTTGTGCCAAGCGAGTCAAATGC
>NZ_JBKBTV010000132.1:0-3126 GCF_046291265.1 Acidovorax sp.
GCAGCGCAAAGCGAGTTCCACGGCGCACCCCGCAACCGCCCCGACGCAGGTCGCCCCGTAGCGAAGCGCAGGGGTCGCAGACTGGGGGTCGCCTTTTCTTTGGTGACTTTCTTTTGGCGAAGCAAAAGAAAGTTACTCGCATGCCGGGCGACTCCCGGCTCCCGCACTCCACACGGGCATGCAGTAGCCACCGCACAAAAGCTTCGACAGGCTCAACCCGAACGGATGGGGCGAGAACGAACTATAAAAACAATAGCTGCCAGCGCTTTATGTATAAGCGCCGGCAGCCAAAAACCTCAGACCCAAGGACTCAAGCTACGCAGAAATCCGGCTTGCGCATTTACCGCAAGATCCAGCGGTCTGCTCCGATGCGCGGCGACCTAACTTCAGACTGCGCTGAAGTCGGGACGGCGCTTTTACCGAAAGCCCGTCGGCCTGCTTCGCAGTCCACGCCGCTTACGCGGCTACCCGCCTTCAGACTGCGCTGAAGTCGGGACGGCGCTTTTCCATAAACGCCGAGAACGCTTCCCGCGCTGCCGGTTCGCGCAACATGCGCCCAAAGCTCTCGCCCTCTTCCGCCATCACCTCCAGCACCTTCGCCTGCTGCCCACCCTTCATCAACCGCTTGGTTTCGATGAGCGACGACAACGGCTTGGCCGCCAGCTTCTTCGCCTGCGCCTGCGCCACCCCATTGCACTCCGTCGGCGGCACCACGCGGTTGACCAGGCCCACTTCCAAAGCGGCTTCGGCCATGAAAGGCTCGCCCAGCAGCAAGGCCTCGGCAGCCCGGTGATACCCCAGCATCTGCGGCACCAGCAGGCTCGATGCGGCTTCAGGGCAAAGGCCCAGGTTCACGAACGGCATGGAGAACGCGGCGTTATCCCCCGCGTAGACCAGGTCGCAATGGAACAGCATCGTCGTGCCGATGCCCACAGCCGGGCCGCACACCGAGGCGATCACTGGCTTGGGGAAGGTAGCGATGCCGCGCAGAAAACGGAACACGGGCGAGTCCTGCGTGGCAGGGGGCTGCTGCAAGAAGTCGCCAATGTCATTGCCCGCGCTGAAGATCGCCACGTCGCCCTGGAACACCACCACACGCACGCTGGCGTCGGCCTTGGCGGCGTCCAACGCGTCGGCCATGGCGGCGTACATCGAACCGGTGATGGAATTCTTCTTGTCCACGCGGTTGAACGTGATGGTGGTCACGCCGGCTTCGGTGTGGGCAAGGATGTCTTGGGTCGCTTCGGTCATGTTGGGAGGCTCCGGGCTGATGTGACGGGATGGGTGTGGAAAAGGCAATAGACAGCGTTGGGCGGAAGGCGGCAGGAGGAAGGCCACAGGCTTTGCGCTGTGTTTTTCTTCCTATTCCTTGTAGTAAACGATCTGGTGGCTTGTGGCCAGCATGGTGCCGGCCTCGTTCCACAGCTGCACAGTCTGGTCAAAGAATCCGTTGCGAAACTCCTGTCCACGCGCCTGGCCGAGCAGGAAGCCCGTGGCCGTGGCCTGCAGCTGCTCTGCAGTGGCGTGGAAGTACACGGTGATCGACACCGTGCCCGCAGGCACTTGGCGCGCACGACGCAGCCACACGCGAGGAAAAAACACATCGGCCAATGCGGCCAGCGCCACAAAGTCGAGCGGCCGGGGTGGCGTGTCGCGCATCCACAACTGCGTCAGGCTGTGGTCGCCGCTGCCGTCCCAGGTGCGCGGAATGAATCCAGCGACAGGGCGCATCTCGTACCGGTTCAGCCACTCCACCGCGCCCAGCGGCGCAACGATGGCCTTGTGCTCCACAGGGGGCGGCACCTCGGGCATGGGCATGTCCCCCACGCTCCAGGTCTCGCGGCGCACCGCCGTCACTGCCGAGGCAGTGGTGGTGACCACCGGGGCGCCATCAGCACCGTTCTGCAGTATGGACAGTGTCCAGTGCTGGGTGGAGCGGTTGGTGCGAACAGGCGTTGCCAGCACCGTGAATGCACCGGCCGTCAATGCGCCCGCGTAATTGACAGTGAGCGACAGCGGGTCGCCGAGCCGGTTGGGATGTTGCAGGATGGCCTGCAGCAGCGTGGCGGCGGTAATACCGCCAAACGGGCCCACCATGTTCCAGTAGCCGGGGTGGGTCTGCCCTTCGTACTGGCCGGTCGCAGTGGACGAGGCGGTCAGTTGCAGCGCTTCATCCAGCGGGTGAGCAGAGGACGGCGAAGTGGAGGAAGAAGAAGTCATCTTGCGAGTGTGCCGCGAAACGACCGCTCAGGCCGTCGTACCGGAGACTTCACTGTGGGGCACGCCGCCGCCCAGGGCTGCCAGCGCAGCCGCAGCGCGCGGCCACAGGCTCTGGCGGAACTGGTCGCGAAAGAAACCAAAGTGGCCAATGCGGCGCACCTGCAGGTCGGCCGGGGTGATGCTCTCCACGCGGCGCTCGGTGTTGGCGTACAGGTTGACGAGATTGTGCGTGCCGCGCAGCGTCATCAGCTCATCGTCGGCCATCGACAGCGCAAGCACCGGGAACCGCACCGCACCGTAGCTCTGTGCCACCGCAGGCCCTTCGGCCCCCACGCTGTAGCCGGGGTCAAGGCACCAGCGCCGCCATTGCAGGATCACGCCCGCAGGCAGGTCACCCACCTTCTTGAGCGTGCGGCCCGGAAAGTACCCACACAGCCGCGTGGCCAGCGGCACCAGCACCCACCAGAAATACGGAACGATCCGCTTGAGCTGCGGCGCGTTGTCGCGCCAATAGCCACTGCCTGCGGCCACGCTGAGCAAACCCGCCACTTGCTCGGGCTTCTTGAGCAGGCCTGGCAACTGCGCGCCCAGGCTGTGGCCCAGCAAGTACAGCGGCTGCGACGGCAGCGCGGCCTTGGCAGCAGAGATCACCGCCTCATAGTCCTGCGCCCAGTCAAACAGATCCGCCTTCACATCGCGCATTGCGCCCTGCAGCGAATCGCCATGGCCCCGGTAGTCAAACGTGGTGACCCGAAACCCCTGTTGCGCCATCCACAGCGCAAAGGCCTCGTAGAACGACTGCCGCACCCCCATCGCGCCGCCGATGACGACGCTGGCACGCAGTGCGCCCTCAAATTCATAGACACACAGCGCCAAAGACACTGCACTGTTGACCTACAAGGTTTG
>NZ_JBKBTV010000133.1:0-3072 GCF_046291265.1 Acidovorax sp.
GGGCGGCGGTGAGACCCCCCCGCGCCCCTCGCGGGTGTGGGGCGGGGGGAGCGGGGGCAGCGGCGCATGCGCTGTGCCTGATCCCCCCTCTCCCCAACCCTCTCCCGCGAGGGGAGAGGGAGATAAAACGGGGCTCTCCTACGCACATTTCAAGTGTTTTAGGCCTCTAGCGCTTGATGGATAAGCGCTACCAGCTATCAAATTTATAGTACCGTCATGACCACATCCCCCTCCTCCCCAGGCGCCCTCGCGGGCATCAAGGTGCTCGACCTCTCCCGCGTGCTCGCGGGCCCCTGGTGCACCCAGGTGCTGGCCGACCTGGGCGCGGACGTGGTCAAGGTGGAGCGCCCCGGCGTGGGCGACGACACGCGCCAGTGGGGCCCGCCCTTTTTGAAGGATGCCGAGGGCAACGACACGAACCAGGCCAGCTACTACACCGCCTGCAACCGCAACAAGCGCTCCGTGACCATCGACATGGCCTCGCCCGAAGGCCAGGCCCTCATCAAGCAGATGGCGCAAGAGGCGGACATCGTGGTGGAGAACTTCAAGGTCGGCGGCCTCAAGCAATATGGTCTGGACCACGAGAGCCTGCGCGCACTCAACCCGCGCCTCATCTACTGCTCGGTCACCGGCTTCGGGCAAGACGGGCCTTACGCCGAGCGCGCAGGCTACGACCTCATGGTGCAGGCCATGACGGGCCTCATGAGCATCACCGGCCAAGCCGACGACCAACCCGGCGGCGGCCCCATGCGCGTGGGCGTGGCGGTCATCGACCTGTTCACCGGGCTGTACGCCAGCAACGCCATCCTGGCAGCGCTGCATGTGCGCGACAACGCAGCCAACGGCACCGGCCAGGGCCAGCACATCGACATGGCGCTGCTCGATGTGGGCATGGCCGTGCTGGCCAACCAGGCGTCGGGCTTCCTCGCTACCGGCAAGGCACCCGAGCGCATGGGCAACAGCCACCCGAGCCTGGCGCCCTACCAGGACTTTGCGACGGCCGACGGCAACATGCTGCTGGCCATTGGCAACGACGGGCAGTTCCAGCGCTTTTGCGCGGCGGCGGATCAACCCCAGTGGGCCACCGACCCGCGTTTTGCCACCAACACGCTGCGCGTGAAGCACCGCACCGACCTGATCCCTGCGATGGAGGCCGTGACCCGCACACGCACGACCGCCGACTGGATCACCCTGCTCGAAGACAAGGCCGTGCCTTGCGGCCCTGTCAACACCATCGCCCAGGCGTTCGACGACCGCCAAGTGAAAGCGCGCGGCCTGGCCGTGACGCTGCCGCGGTGGAAAGACGGCGAGGCTGGCGACGGCGTAGCGCAGATCACCGGCGTGGCCAGCCCGCTGCGGCTGTCGGCCAACCCGCCCGTCCTGCGCAACGCGCCACCGGCGCTGGGCCAGCACACCGACGAGGTTCTGGGCGAGATGGGACTGGATGCGGAGCGCATTGCGGCGCTGCGGGCCAACGGGGTCTTGTAGCCAACAGGCCAGCGCGGGCGCAAGCCCACCGAAAACCCACCCAACCAGCAAACCAGCACAGAACGGCCTTGGCTTGGTCGGCAAGCGCGTTTTGTCTTCATATAGGCATCAAATTGGCCACTAGCGCTTACCCCAAAAGCGGTAGCAGCTATCAATTTGATACCAGCAACGTGCAGACACAGCACCGCCACGCCTTCGGCCATGGGCGAAAAATTCATATACAAAAATTTACATCCCTCTCCATAATGGCAGCGGGACTCTCTCCGGCGCGGCGCACAGCACGCACCGGTTGACCGAGACAAAAGGCGCAGTGGGGCAACCGCCGCAACGTACGGGGGATGTCAGGCTGGGCCGAATGGACTTTGCCCGCCCCAGCGGCGATTTGTGGACCCCACAGGAGTTCCCCCATGAAGCTCAGCCTCAAGCTCCCCCTCGCCTTTACTGTGTCGCTATTGCTGCTGTTTGCGGCGGCACTGTTTGGCATCAGTCGCCTGAACCAGGCGCTCACTACCTACCAGACCACCGTGGCGCAGAGCTTTGAGCATGAGCGATTGGCGTCGGGCATGCTCAACGACTTCAAGGTGCAGGTGCAAGAGTGGAAAAACGTGCTGCTGCGCGGCAAGGACCCGGCCCAGTTGACGCGCTACTGGGGCGCATTTGAAAAGCAGGAAGCCTCCATCAAGGACCACGCACAAAAGCTGGTGGCCGCCTTGCCCCCGGGCGACGGTCGCGAGCGCGTGGCGCAGTTTGCCCAGGCGCACGAACGCATGGGCGCGGCCTACCGCAAGGGTTTTGACGCTTTCAAAGCGGCCGACCACGACCCGCAGGTGGGCGACAAGGCCGTGGCAGGCATGGACCGCGAGCCCTCCCAACTGCTGGACCAGGCCGGTGGCCTGATCGCCAAGGCCAGCACCGAAGTGGCCGAGCGCGCCGCCGGTGCCGCGCAGCGCGCCACCACCATCAGCCTCGTGGTGATGCTGGTGGTGTGCGCCCTGGGCATTGGCGGGGCCATTGCCTTTAGCCGCACGGTGGTGAACCCGCTGGACAACGCGGTGCGCGTGTCGCAGGCAGTTGCCGGGGGTGACCTGACGGTGGCGCGGCATGTGACGGGCAAAGACGAGATCGCCCTGCTGCTCAACGCCCTGCACGACATGCAAATCAGCCTGTCGCGTGTGGTGAGCAACGTGCGCAACAACGCCCACAGCGTGGCCGCGGCCAGCACCCAGATCGCGCAGGGCAACAACGACCTCAGCGCCCGCACCGAGCAGCAGGCCAGCGCGCTGGAACAAACCTCGGCGTCGATGGAAGAGCTCAACTCCACCGTGCAGGCCAACGCCGACAACGCCCGCCAGGCCAACCAGCTGGCGGTGAGCGCATCCACGGTGGCCGTGCAAGGTGGTGATGTGGTCGCCGAGGTGGTGACCACCATGAAGGGCATCAACGACAGCAGCAAGAAGATCGCCGACATCATCAGCGTGATCGACGGCATTGCCTTTCAGACCAATATCCTGGCGCTGAACGCGGCTGTAGAAGCCGCCCGCGCAGGCGAACAAGGCCGAGGCTTTGCCGTGGTGGCCAGCGAGG
>NZ_JBKBTV010000134.1:0-2901 GCF_046291265.1 Acidovorax sp.
TCGTCGTTGCGCTGCACCTGCACGCTGTGCACGTGGGTGAGGGTGCGGCCCTGCGTGTGTTCGGCATAGGTCAGCAGCCCGGCGGCGGCGGCGTGGGATTCGCCCAGGTCTTGCGCGCCCCACGCCTGCAGGCTGGCGGCGCCCAGGTTTTCGAGCAGCTTGCGTTCGCCCAAAGCGCTGTCGAACTGCCAGTCGGGCCGGGGGCTGATCGGGCAGGTGAAGGCGCCGCCTTGGCGCAGCACCTGCAGTTGTTGTTCAAAGCGTTCGGTCACACCCGCGCTGTAGATCAGCTCGCTGGGCGCCACGCGCGCGAGCCAGGCGCCGAGTTCGTCGTGGGCACATTCGGCCAGGAACACGCGGCCCTGCGTCACGCTCAGCCACGCCAGGCCACAGCGCGCGCGCGGCGCCTGGTGCACGGCCATCAGCATCGATTCGGATTTGTCGGACAGCAGCTCGGTATCGGTCAGCGTGCCGGGCGTGACCACACGCACCACCTTGCGCTCCACCGGGCCCTTGCTGGCGCCCACTTCGCCCACCTGCTCGGCAATCGCCACCGACTCGCCCATCTTGATCAGGCGGGCCAGGTAGTTCTCCAGCGCGTGGAAGGGAACGCCCGCCATCACCACCGGCTGGCCCCCCGACTGGCCGCGCTGGGTGAGCGTGATGTCGAGCAGCCGCGACGCCTTTTCTGCGTCTTGCCAGAAGACCTCGTAGAAGTCACCCATGCGGTAGAACAGCAGCGTGTCAGGGTGCCCGGCCTTGAGGGCCAGGTACTGCTGCATCATGGGGGTGTGGTGCTCAAGCGTGTCGGACATGCGGGGGCGGGGAAATGAGGCGTGGACTTTAGCGCATGGGGTTTCCCCTTAAGGAATTGCCGCACGTTTTGGTTCCCTGTTACGTTTTGACATACTCTTGCCTGTATGCTGGCGCCTTGGTTTTGACCACCGGCCCGGCCCCATCCGCGGGCCCATCTCCAACCAGAGGTTTCAGAGCGACCGTGATTTCGTCCGAACTGTTGACCGACCTCCTTGCCGCTACGGGTGAGGGCCCCCTTATAGAGCCGATGGCCCAGGCACGTCTTCAGGCGCTGGTGGATGCTGTTCCGGTTGCGCTGATGGAGTTTCGGCTGGTCGGCGGGCGGTTGTTGCTGCTGGCTGCCAATGCGGCCGCCCGCCGCATGCCGGGCCTGGGCGCTGTGCGCAACCCCGGCGTGGATGCCAGCGAAGTGTTTGACCTGTTGGCCGGCACGCAGTTGCTGGACCAGTTGCATGGCGTCATGCGCATCGGTGCCCCCCTGGAATGCCGTCAGGTCGTGCGCGAGCCCGGACGTTTGTTGTTGGCGTGGGATTTGTCAGCCCGCCGTGTGACCAACGACTGCATTGTCGTCACCGTGCGTGACGCCTCCGAGGCCGAAACGCTGCGTGTGGCGCTGGCTGCGGCGGAGCGTTCACTGGAGGAGGTGCGCCGCGAGCTGCGCGAGCAATCGGAAGTTTTCAACACCATGGAAAGCCTGGCCCGCACTGGCCACTGGCGCCGCATTGAAGACCCGGGTGAAACGGTGCTGTTGTGGTCCCCGGGGCTGTGCGACATCGCCGGGTTTGAGCAGCAAGAATGGGTAGACCCTGAACGCGCGGTCAGCGGCATCCTGCCGGAAGACCGCCATGTGTTCGACAAGGTGCGCGAACGCGGCCAGGGGCTGGATGTGGAGTACCGCTGGCGCCGCCCCGATGGCGATGTGCGCTGGATGCGGTCCCGGGTGCGCCGAACTTTGCCCCGCGACGGCGTGCAGGTGGTGATGGGCGTGGTGCAGGACGTGACCGATGAGCACCGGGCTGCAGAGCAGTTGCGTGAACAGTTGTTGTTCATCCAGCGCATCGCCAGCCGCATCCCCGGGTTCATCTACGAATATCGCCTGCATTCCGATGGCAGCACCAGCGTGCAGTACATCAGCGATGCCGTGCGCGAGTTCATGGGGGTCGAGCCGCACGAGGTGACGGCCGACCACGGTGTGCTCATCCACCGGGTGCTGCCAGAAGACCTGGCGCATGTGCAGCGGTCTGCGATCACGTCGGTGCGCAAACTGGTGCCCTGGCAGTGCGAATACCGTGTGCGCATGGACGACGGCAGCATTCGGTGGCACATGACGAACGCCATCCCGCACCGCGAGCCCGATGGCTCGGTGGTGTCGCATGGCTTCACCATGGACATCACAGACCGCAAGCGAGCAGAACAAGAGATCGAGCGCCTTGCCTTCTACGACGCCCTGACCGGCCTGCCCAACCGCCGCCTGCTGCTGGACCGCCTGCAACGCTCCATCGCCGCCTGCCAGCGCAGCAAGAACCAGGGCGCTTTGCTGTTCATCGACCTCGATAACTTCAAAGACCTCAACGACACCCTGGGCCACGACATGGGCGACCAGCTGTTGTCCCAGGTCGCCGCCCGCCTGGTCAACAGCGTGCGCGAAGCCGACACCGTCGCCCGCTTCGGGGGCGATGAATTTGTCGTCATGCTCGACAACCTCAGCGCCGACCTGCAGGACGCCGCCACCCAGGCAGAAACCGTCGCAGAAAAACTCCTGGCCAGCCTGAACCAGCCTTTCGAGCTGCACGGCAGCCAACACTACAGCACCCCCAGCATCGGCATCACCCTGTTTGGCGACACCCGCCTGACCGTAGACGAACTCCTCAAACGCGCCGACCTGGCCATGTACCAGGCCAAAGCCGCAGGACGCAACACCCAACGCTTCTTCGACCCCGACATGCAAGCGGCAGTCAATGCCCGCTCCAACCTGGAAGCCGACCTGCGCCAAGGCCTCGCCCGGGGTGAACTCCTCGTGCACTACCAGCCCGTCGTCGACCACCACGCCACCCTCATGGGCGCCGAAGCCCTGGTGCGCTGGCG
>NZ_JBKBTV010000135.1:0-2260 GCF_046291265.1 Acidovorax sp.
GTCCACGGAATCCCTCTATCGTTTGATACGCTGTCAAACATTATGACCACGATTGCTAACAACCTCCAACAGGTTCTCGGCAGGATTGCGCAAGCGTGTACCGACGCTGGACGCGGCCCCGCCGACGTTGCCCTGCTGGCGGTTTCCAAGACGTTTGGCGCTGACGCCGTCATGGAAGCCGTGACCGCGGGCCAGCGCGCCTTTGGCGAAAACTACATCCAAGAGGGTGTGGACAAGATCCTCGCCCTGCGTGCCTCGCTGCCAGTGTCCCAGCCGGATGTGGCACTGCAATGGCACTGTATTGGCCCCATCCAGAGCAACAAGACCCGCCAGGTGGCTGAGCACTTTGACTGGGTGCACACGGTGGACCGGCTCAAGATTGCCGAGCGCCTGTCCGCCCAGCGCCCGGACCACTTGCCACCCTTGCAGATATGTATTCAGGTCAACGTGGACGGTGGCACCACCAAGTCGGGCGTGCCACCGGCAGAGGTGCTGGACTTGGCGCGCGCTGTGGCAAAACTGCCACGGCTTCAGGTCCGCGGAATCATGAGCATTCCTGACCATGCTCCTGATTTCGAAGCGCAACTGGCAATCCACACAAGCGCTAGAAGCCTTTTTGACCAGATATCTGCACTGGGCGAACCCGGGCTGGAGGGTTTTGACACCCTGTCGCTGGGCATGACGGCCGACTTGGAGGCCGCCATCCGGGCTGGCAGCACGATGGTGCGCGTGGGCACAGGCGTTTTTGGTGGCCGAACTTACCCGGCACCCTGACGTATCAGCCGAGCCCAGCGGGGCTCAGGCGGGCAGCGTGAAACCCGCCACGCAGTCCAGCGCTGCTTTCACATCCGCCTCGCTCACATCCAGATGCGCCACCCAGCGCAGGCGCGTGGCGCCGCCATAGAGGCTGCTGGTCACGCGCACATTGTTTTGTGCCAGCCAGGCCGTGAAAGCCGGGGCCACATCGGCATGCAAGTCGGTGAACAAGATGTTGGTCTGCCACGGCATCACTGCGATGCGGCCATGCAGCACGGGGTGGCTGCGGTTGGCTTCGTTCAGGCCCTGCGCCAGCCGGTCCAGGTTCGCATGGTCGTCGGCCAGGCGGCGCACGTGGTGTTCCAGCGCGTAGTGGCCTGCAGCCGCCAGCACGCCCGCTTGGCGCATGCCGCCGCCCAGAATCTTGCGCGTGCGGCGCGCCTGGCGGATGAAGTCCCGCGTGCCCAGCACCAGCGAGCCCACGGGCGCGCCCAGGCCCTTGCTCAGGCACAGCGATGCAGAGTCGAAGTGGCTGCACAGCGTGCGCGCCTCGTCATACACATCGGTGCCGTTGCGCGCAGCGTTGGCGGTGGCGGCGTTGAACATGCGCGCGCCGTCCAGGTGCATGGCAAGTCCGCGGCTGCGGGCCAGCTGGGCTACCTCGGCGATGTAGGGCGTGGGCAGTACCTGGCCACCGGTGGTGTTCTCCAGCACCACCAGACGGGTGCGCGCAAAGTGCGGGTCGTCGGGCTTGATGGCGGCGGCGATGTCGGCGATGCGCAGCGTGCCATCGGGCTGGGTCTCGACCGGCTGGGGCTGGATGGAGCCCAGCACCGCCATGCCACCGGCCTCCCAGCGGTAGGTGTGCCAGCTCTGGCCCACGATGGCTTCGTCACCGCGCTGGCAGTGGCCCCACAGCGCAATCAGGTTGGTTTGTGTGCCGGACGGCGCAAACAGCGCGGCCTCAAAACCCAGCAACTGCGCTGCATGGTCTTGCAGTGCGTTCACCGAAGGGTCATCGGCAAACACATCGTCGCCCAGCGGGGCTTTGAACATGGCCTCGCGCATGGCGGGCGTGGGCTGGGTGACGGTGTCGCTGCGAAAGTCGGGCATGGGCGTCCTGAAGGCAAATCAAAACGCGCATCGTAGCGGCGGGCGGGGGCGCTTTGCCGCCACGGGGTTTCTTGGCGCGCGGCGGCTGTCGCTTGTTTGCCATGTGCGCATGCCGGTCGCCGCCAGAATGCAGCGCAACTACCGCCTTCCGTTGGGACCTCTGTATGACCGCCCGCCCCCTGTTCGCCAAAGTCCTCGTCGCCAACCGGGGCGAGGTCGCCCTGCGCATCGTGCGGGCACTGCATGACCTGGGGCTGCCCAGCGTGGCCGTGTATGCCGACGACGACGCTGCCAGCCCCCACGTGCAGGCCGCCGACGAGGCTGTGGCGCTAGGAGCCTGTCGGACTTGCAGCGTCGATAGCGAAAATCGGCCCCAGCGAGGACAGTTTTT
>NZ_JBKBTV010000136.1:0-1896 GCF_046291265.1 Acidovorax sp.
GGCGGATGTCGTCCAGGTCGGGCATCCAGCCATTGGACTCATCGCACATGTAATGCACCGGCGTGCCGCCCGAAAGGCTGACGGCGGCGGTCCACAGCGGATAGTCGGGCGCGGGCAGCAGCAGCTCGTCGCCGTCGTCCAGCAGCGCGTTGGTGGCCATCACGATCAGCTCGCTCGCGCCGTTGCCGAGGTAGATGTCATCGAGCGTCACGCCCTTGATGCCCTGCGTCTGCGTCTCGTGCATCACCGCCTTGCGCGCACCAAAAATGCCCTTGCTGTCCGAGTAACCCGCCGAGTTCGGCAGGTTGCGGATCATGTCCTGCTGGATCTCCTCAGGGGCATCAAAACCAAACACCGCCAGGTTGCCGATGTTCAGGCGAATGATCTTGTGACCTTCGTCTTCCATCTTGCGCGCAGCGTCCATGATGGGCCCGCGAATGTCGTAGCACACGTTGGCCAGCTTGGCGGATTTCTGGATGGTCTTCAAAGTCGCTCCCTGGGGTTCTGGGGTCGTGCGGCGCGGTGTTCCCGGTGCGTTGCACCGGGCGTTATATTCGGTCTCGTCTGCAGGGAAAACCTGCAATTTGACCACAGTTCCGCACCCCGCCCGATCGCCCACCTCCCCATGAAACTGCACTCCGACAAGCTGGATATCCAGTCCGTGACCGGCTATGGCGAAGGCTGGATCGCCGTGAACGGGCAGCGCCATTTCCACAGCCTGGTGCTCATGCCCAAAGGGGCGTTGGCGCAGTGGCCATGCGCCCGTTTCGAGCTGCTGGAAGCCTCGCACTTCGACCTGCTGGTCGAGCAGTCCACCGAACCGCCCGAACTTGTCGTTTTCGGCAGCGGTTCGAAGTTGCGCTTTGCACCGCCGGCCTTGCTGCGGGGTTTGATGGCCCGGCGCATCGGTGTGGAAACCATGGACACCGCGGCCGCCTGCCGCACCTACAACATCCTGGCCGGCGAAGGCCGGCGCGTGGTGGCGGCTTTGCTGCTGGAGACCTGAAGCGCTGGCCGACGCCGGGGGCCGCCCGCATGACGGACGGGCCCAATCAGGGTAAAATAGCCGATTGTTTCCTGCCACGGGTCCCATTGCTGCAACGCAGGGCTCGCCGTGAAACAGCCGGGAAGCCAACGCATCACCACCAACTTACGTCAGGGGTCCACGCAGTATGGCAGTCGTTGTCAATAAACCCATTCCCGAATTCGAATCGATGGCCACCGGCGGCATCAAGGTCAGCAACCAGACGCATCTGGGCCAGACCATCGTTCTGTACTTCTACCCCAAGGACAACACGCCAGGCTGCACCACCGAAGCCATGCAGTTCCGCGACAAGTACAAAGACTTCGTCAAAGCCGGTGCCCAGGTGTTCGGCGTCTCACGCGACAACATGAAGTCGCACGACGATTTCAAGACCAAGCTTGAACTGCCGTTTGAGCTGATCGCCGATACGGAAGAAAAGATGTGCCACATGTTCGGTGTGGTCAAGAACAAGATCATGTACGGCAAGAAGGTCAAGGGCATCGAGCGCAGCACCTTCCTGATCGGCCCCGATGGCGTTCTCAAGGAAGAGTGGCGCGGCCTGAAAGTGCCGGGTCACGTGGAAGATGTGCTCAAGGCCGTCAAAGCCCTGAAAAAAGCCGCCTGATCCACACCCGATGGGCTGGGTTGTCGGCCCGAAGGCAGTGCGTCACGGGACTCATGCATAATGAATTCATGACGCCGGGAAGCCTCTCAGCCGCACCCCTTCTGCCCACTTCAAGCAGACTCCAAAGCCGCCCGGTCACCCCGGCGGCTTTTTGTTTTCCAGCCTCGCGCTGAACACACAAGCCCACAAGCCCCAGCCCCCCCCCCCCGCCAAAACCCCCGCCCCCCACGACCCCCACGGCGCCACC
>NZ_JBKBTV010000137.1:0-1628 GCF_046291265.1 Acidovorax sp.
TTTTGCCCCGCAGCCCCGGGGGTAACCCTTGGCAGGGGTAAATTCATCAATTTTTATAGCTATCAGCGCTTTACCCATAAGCGCTAGAGGCACTTTTTGCTCAAAACAGCGATGCAGTGACCTGTTTCACTTTCGCTCAGAAAACCCCACACCCACAGCACCCAATTTGTAACAAACGGCCCATGCACTTTGGGCATGGTGCTATCCGCAAGCTTCATGACACATTTTGTAATTTCTGCCTACACTGCATTCGCACCGGCCCCCACGGCCCTCTGCCGCAGGGGCTGACCCAGGCACCGTTATTGCTTCGCCCTGTTCACCCCGCTCTGTTTTGCGTTTGATTGTTCTCCGAGCCCACAAGGATCCCCCATGCCGGCCGCTACTTCTCTGAAATCGTTGTCCATCTCCAGCCGCCTCGGCCTGGGGTTTGGCTGTGTGCTGGTGCTGCTGATGGCGGTGGCTGCGGTGGGTCAGCTGTCGGTGGGCAAGGTCAATGACCAGATGCATCTCATCACCGGCGTGGGTGCCACCAAGGCCAAGCTCGTTAACGGCATGCTGGAGAGTGTGAGCGCCATGGGCATCCAAAGCCGCTCCGCCGCCATGCTCAACGACATCGACCCCAAGCAGGCGCGCGAGCAGATTGACGCCGTGGGCAAAACCCTCAAGCAATACGCGACGCAAGAAACTGCCCTGGCCGAGCTGCTGACGCCCGCCAACGCCACGCCTGCCGAAATCAAGCTGCTGGGCGATATACAGGCGCTGGGTAAAAAAACCCGCCCCGAACTCGACAACGCCATCAAGGCCGCCGACGACGGCGACACCGTGAGCGCCACGCTGGCCCTGATGACCCGCGTGGCCCCCAGCGAAACCGCATGGCGCACCAAGCTGGCCGAACTCATCGAGTTGCAAAACGCCCTGAACGCTGAAGCGACGACCATGGCCGAACAAACGCAGAAGAACGCCCGCTGGGTGGGCGGCCTGCTGGTGCTGCTGGCCATCGGGCTGGGCGGGTTGATTGCCTGGCGCATCACCACCAGCATCACAGCGCCCCTTGGCCGCGCGGTGGTGGTGGCCGAGCGCATTGCCAACGGCGACCTCACCTCGCAGGTCGAAGTGCGCATCCACGACGAAACCGGCCGCCTGCTCGAAGCCATTGCGGCCATGCAAGAGCGCCTGCGCACCCTGGTGGGCGAGATCGGCCAGACAGCCGATTCCATTCTGGTGGCCAGTTCTGAAGTGGCCTCGGGCAACCTGGACCTGAGCCAGCGCACCGAACAAACCTCGCACAACCTGCAAAGCGCAGCAAACTCGCTGGTCGATTTGACTGGCACGGTGTCGCAAAGCGCCGACTCGGCCCGGCAGGCCAACCAGCTGGCCTCCACCGCATCTGACGCCGCCACGCGCGGTGGCGAAGTGGTGTCGCAGGTGGTGCGCACCATGGACACCATCAGCGCCAGCTCGCGCAAGATCGCCGACATCATCAGCGTGATTGACGGCATTGCGTTCCAGACCAACATCCTGGCGCTGAACGCCGCGGTGGAGGCCGCCCGCGCAAACGAGCAAGGCCACGGATTTGCAGTGGTGGCAGGCGAAGTGCGCAGCCTGGCGGGCCGCTCGGCCAACGCCGC
>NZ_JBKBTV010000138.1:0-1350 GCF_046291265.1 Acidovorax sp.
ACCTTCCGCGACATCAAGTACATCCTGAAGGTGCTGGGCGAGGACTGCGGCACGCGCTTCGAGTTTGAGTGCTACGACGTGGGCCACCTGTACAACCTGGCGCACTTTGTGGACGAAGGCCTCATCAAGGGGCCGCTGTTCATCCAGGCCATCTTCGGCATTCTGGGCGGCCTGGGGCCCGACCCGGAGAACCTGTACGTGATGCGGACCACGGCCGACCGGCTGTTTGGGCGCAAGGGTTACCGCTTCTCGGTGCTGGGCGCGGGGCGCCACCAGATGCCGCTGCTGACCATGGGTGCCGTGATGGGCGGGCATGTGCGCGTGGGGCTGGAAGACAGTCTGTACCTGGGCAAAGGCGAGCTGGCCACGTCCTGCGCCGAGCAGGTGCGCAAGATCCGCCGCATCTTGCAAGAGCTGTCTCTGGACGTCGCATCGCCCACGGAGGCTCGCACCATGCTGGGCCTCAAGGGCGCCGACAAGGTCGCCTTCTGACACGTCACCCATCGCTGTCCCCATCCCTATTCCCCAACCATTTTTGAAAAGTGAGACCCATGAGCAAGTTATTGAAGAACAAGGTAGCCATCGTGACTGGAGCAGGCGGAGGCCTGGGCCGTGCGCATGCGTTGGAGCTGGCGCGTCACGGCGCCCGCGTGGTGGTGAACGACCTGGGCGGTGACCGCGCAGACTCTGCCGCGCAGCGCGTGGCGGCCGAGATCCGGGCGGCCGGGGGCGAGGCCCTGGCCAACGGTGGCGACGTGACGCAGCCCGCACAGATGCAGGCCATGGTCGACCAAGCGGTGGCGCAGTGGGGCCGCATGGACATCCTGGTGAACAACGCGGGCATCCTGCGCGACAAGTCGTTTTCCAAGATGACGCTGGACGACTTTCGGCTGGTGATGGACGTCCACGTGATGGGCGCCGTGAACTGCACCAAGGCCGTGTGGGACCTAATGCGCGCACAGGGCCATGGCCGCATCGTCATGACCACGTCTTCGTCGGGCCTGTATGGCAACTTTGGGCAGGCCAACTACGGCGCTGCCAAGATGGCCCTGGTCGGCCTGATGCAGACCCTGGCGCTGGAGGGCGAGCGTCACGGCATCCGGGTCAACTGCCTGGCGCCCAGCGCCGCGACCCAGATGACCGAGAACCTCTATTCGGCCGAGGACCTCAAGGGCCTGTCGTCCAACCTGGTCAGCCCGGGCGTGGTCGCCCTGGCCGCCGCCGACGCCCCCACACGCATGATCCTTCTGGCCGGCGCCGGCGCCTTCGAACAGGCCAATATCACCATGACCCGCGGCATCTACATCGGCGCCGCCCCCGACGCCGCCGAACAGATCCAGGCCTCCTGGC
>NZ_JBKBTV010000139.1:0-479 GCF_046291265.1 Acidovorax sp.
TCGCTGACGAAGCGGTAGGTCAGCGTCTCGCGCTCGTCGCGCGCGAAGGCCAGCAGGGGCGCGCCGATGGGGGTGCGCGGCGCCGCGTGCTCCCCCACCACGCGCAGGGCGGGCGGGAACAAAGGCGGGCGCGCCACCTCCAGCACGTGCACCACCACGGTGCCCGCGCTGTCCAGCTCCCCGTCCGACAGCCGCACCGTGAGCGTGAACAGCCGCACCCGGTCGCATTCCAGCTCCGCGCGCAGCACCACCAGCTGGTGCTGCTCGTTCACCCCGAACACCTCCGCGCCGCCCTGCGTGGCCCCCCCCCCCCCCCCCCCCCCCCCCCCCCCCCCCCGGGGGGGGGGGGGGGGGGGGGGGGGCAGCGCGGCGCGTGCATATGCAATGTAGCGCAAGCGCACCAACTTGCACGCTGCCTGTGAAGTTCACGCACTGTACGCGTGGGTCTGCCACCAGCTTGGCGCCAACACGGCCCGCGC
>NZ_JBKBTV010000139.1:489-1237 GCF_046291265.1 Acidovorax sp.
ACTGCCGCACCGCATCGTAGTTCAGCTCCGCGATCTGCACGATCAGTTGGTGCTGCTCGTTCACGCCAAAGATGCTGGCGCCGTTGTGCGTGCCCGCCACGACCGTCATGGCGATGGTGTCGTTCTCGGGGTCCCACGCCGCCAGGGGCGGGTCCACCACCGTGCCCGCCGCGCTCAGCTCGGGCACGCTGCAGCACCAGCACGGGTGGCTCGTTCACGTCCAGCACGCTCACGCTCACCACCCCCGAGTCGGACAGGGGCGGCACCCCGTCGTCCGTGACGCGCACGGTGAGGGTGTAGCGGCTCAGCACCTCGCAGTGCAGCACCGCGCGCCGCACCTCCACCTGCCCCGTCAGCGACTCCACCCGGAACACCTCCACCTCGCTCAGCCGCACCGTCACGTTCTGATCCGTGTGCAGTGTCGGCTCCCCATCATCCGTGACGCGCACCAGCAGCGTGAAGCTGCGCTGCACCTCAAAGTCCAGCACCGCCTGCGCCACGCGGATCTGGGCGGTGGCGGGGTGGATGCTGAAAATGCCCGCGCCGTCGCCGCCCACGATGCTGAACGTCATGACGTCGCCCGCATCCGGGTCCCAGGCGAACACCTGCACGCCCACCAGCGTGCCTGCGGGGCTGTTCTCCTCCACCTCCCGCACCTGCCCGCCCGGCACCACGGGCGCCTTGTTCACGTGCCGCAGCTGCACCGTCACCACCGCCTCATCCGACAGCGACGGGGCGCCATTGTCCG